>CAUVQR010000001.1:0-560559 GCA_963554165.1 uncultured Candidatus Saccharibacteria bacterium
CAGCCACCGGGGCTGATTCTCAGGGTGAGGGTTTGTATAGCGATGCTGTGGTGCGGGTTAGGAGACTCTAACTCCTGGCCTCTTCCATGGCAAGGAAGCGCTCTAACAACTGAGCTAAACCCGCATGTTGCTGAGTTGTATTATATAGAATAGTGCGTAAAATTTCAAGCCCTTTCTTGTATAAATCGCACACTATTCGCTCGTGCGCACTTCGGCTTCACCACTATTCCAGGAAATGTATGGGCGGCTATTTGTATGCTAGCCTCTTACTTTTGGAGAAGCGGAAACTAAATTATATTTCAATCCTCACCTTTTATCGGATACATCAGGAAGGTTCACGCAAGAATCTCCTGCAAATTTAAGTACGCAGAAAATATACTCTACTCCGCCGCACCAAAGCCACGAATTTTACCAACGGCTGCTCGATCGATTGTGCTAACGTGGATCGCGTTGCCTTCGTTGCCACCAACGGTGGTGAGTTTGCCATCTTGGTAGCGCAAAAGGATGTTAACGTGCTCACCACGTCGACTGGTTGTGTCGTAGAGGATGGCATCGCCTGGCTGGGGTGTGTAGCCGCTGTCGGCTGGGTGCCAGCGACCAGTGGCGCGATAGTATGCCTCGAGGCTACGCACACCAGGGATGCGCCAACCACCATTGTGTGGGTTGACGAATGGCACACCTGCCTGCTGGTGCACCCAGCTGACAAAGTTTGCACACCAATCTTGCCGCTCGCCCTGGCTATAGAATGCACCAGGCTGCGGAGCGTCAAATTGCTGGTGGGCAGTCGTGATGATCTTCGCTCGGACGGGCGATAGCTTCTTCGTATCTATCGCTGGGAACTCCTCTTTTTGCCTAAGCTGTTGGACTGGATGGGACTGCACGCGGCGCGGTATAAAAAACAGGGCACCATACACAATAGCACTGCACAGTACAATCGCAAGCATAACCCAGAGCGCAAACAGAGCAAGGCGTTGCCAGGAGAGCGGTGTGGGCTGATGGAGTGATTTCATAGTGTTTATTATACACGGACGTCTTGTTTGTGGGTGAGTTGTATCATACTAAAAGAAAAACACCCTCTTGTTTCAAAGAGAGTGTTTTACTGGTGGCTCCTACTAGACTCGAACTAGTGACACAAGGCTCTTCAGGCCTCTGCTCTACCAACTGAGCTAAAGAGCCACAGGCAACACCTGTTGCTCTTCCCTATTGTACTAAAAAACTACTGCTCAGGCAAGAGCTTCAAAGTCTCAATTCTTCGAAGTTTTGTGTTATCTCGTCTTCCCCGCTCTACTGTATTATCTACCAAGCACGAAAACACGTTCGCATTTTGCGCCTCGCAATAAACAGTTAGCCTTTTGCTCTGCAAGGTGCTATAATACAGCCAGCGCGGGTATCGTATAACGGCTATTATGTATGCTTCCCAAGCATGAGACGAGGGTTCGACTCCCTCTACCCGCACCACAAGGAGGATCACACTCAGTATAGGAGTGTGTTTTTATTTCTATGATGTATGATCGTAAGCTTGTTATCGTTCAGAACCCTTATAGCACCCGCCATCGCGAGGTGCAAGCTGGTGTGTTTGACCGGCTCGATGCAGCGGGCATTACATACGACACCATAACGACGCGTTTTTCGCAGGCAAAGGACAACATCAAGTATCTTGCCGATCGCCTCCCAGATGACGCCCATATCATCAGTGCGGCAGGTGATGGGACGAGTACGCAGGTGGTAAATGCAGGGCTGAGGGCTGAGCTTGATGGCGCAATGTATAGCTTTATTGGCTATGGTAATTGTAACGATCTAGCGAGAGGCCAGCGCGATCCTTTACCACTGTTGCAGGCCAATCGCCACACTATTATTCATCAGCCGCTCTCTATTGAGGTAAATGGCGAGCCATGGCGATACGCCCCTGGGTATATGACACTTGGCTTAACTGCTCTGGTTGCCAGCGGCTTCGCCAGCACGGCATCGCGCGAACGCCTGCGCCACACACCACCCCACACCAAGCTTGTACGCAGCATGGGGCAAGTTGCCACCACCTATTTGCGTGCGCATAGCACCTTCTTGCCGCCCTTCACGACCAATCTTTCTGCTGATGAGCAGGCTGGTCTAACTGATGTGATGATGATCAACAGCCAATGTATGGGGCGCCTGATTCGCTCGTCAATCGACTACCCACAGACCGACTTTTTTGGCTACCGTCAAGCCGACTTCTCGTCGGTCTGGAAAAACATCCCCTTTGCTTGTAGCGCCATAGCGGGCCACACACCAGCCGAAAGAATCACTGATATCACACTCAACTTCCGTGAGTCAACCACCATCCTCGCCCAGACCGAGGGAGAACACGCCGCACTGCCGGCGGTATCGACAATTCGCGCGTATAAAGATCCGGCAAAGGCTATTCGAGTCGTATTACCCTGATCACTAACTGCGTGTGTGTATGCATCAGCAAGTTTGCTAGGTTATAGTCTTCTATTTGTTATGATGCTATTCGTTCGGTAGTTTCTTCGGCAGCAAGTTGGTCTAATACTACGTGAAGCTCTTCGCTATACTTCCAGTCAGCAAGTGCAAGCATATCAAGGCCCATGTAGCACGTCTCAGGCTCGATGTCACTATAGCGCTGATACTCCAATACATCTGCCAACACACTACGGACAAGCTCTGGAGTCAGCAGCGCAGCCGCGGATTTCTCATTATCCGAGCTACGAAGCCCTGCTTCGTGCAAGCCTCTCTGTATATCCTTTGCAACATCAGCAGCAAAGTCCATTGCTGCGTTGGTCTGGATTGCGTATGCATAACGCTGATGCCCATCAACTGCAGCGCGCTCTTGCCGTTGGCAGCGCCTGCGCAAATCATGCCAGCGTTGCTGACCCGACTCATCACTAAAGACAAGGAGTGCATCGGCCTTACATTGCCGTTCGTGCTCGCTTGTGAGTGCTGCTATTGAATCAATTTCATCGGTAGTCTTGAGATTTTCCATTCCAATACTATATCATGTGATTGCATATCTGTATAGTATCCATGCTGGCTTTTATAATGAGGTAGCCATTCATTTCTGATCGACTGCCAGCCCCTGCCGAATCTGCGCCGCACGCGTCTCCCCCACCACCGCTGCTAGCTCTGCTTGGCTGGCGCGCATGATACCGCGCACACTGCCAAACTGCCGCAGTAGCTTCTGCTTTGTTTTAGGGCCAACGCCGGGGATGCCATCGAGCGCACTTTTTACGCCAGCTTTGCGCTGCAACGCTGTGTGGTAGCTGACGGCAAAGCGATGTGACTCATCACGGATCCGCTGAAAGAGCTTGGTAATGTCACTGGCTGCAAGCGGCGAAGCGGCCACCCGGCCGGTACTACTACCTAGCTGTTCCTGCACAGCAGAGGCAGCGTGGGGCGCCTCTGGCTCATACACCGCGGCACTACCCCGCAAGTTCTTGGAGTGCGCACCAGCGTTGCGCTGCCCCGGATGGAGGTTAATCACATAGACATCGCCATCCTCGTAGACGGCAATACCACTCGGGCGCTCGGTTTGCAGCTGGTGAATATACGCCAGTCCCACCTGCGAGCTAGTTTTGTGCACCAGGATCTCTTCCTCGCGCTTGGCAATGCTGATGATCGGCACATGCACCCCGCGCGCGTCACGGGCCGCAATTGCTGCCGCCAGCTGGCCTTTGCCACCGTCAATCAGGAGCAGGCTCGGCCTGCCCCAGCTCTTGATATGGCGCTCACTGAGGCGGCGAAAGATGACGTCGTGCATATTACCAGTGTCGTCGTTTTTTTCGCTGACTTTAAACTTACGGTACTCAGCCCGGTCACTGACGCCATTACGAAACACCACCATGCTCGCCACCACCTGGCGGCCGCTCATGTGGCTGATATCGTAGCCTTCGATGCGGGTTGGTTCGCCGGCTAGCCCCAGCAGCGTGGTCAAGTCCGCCAGGGCCCGATCCTTGCTAATAGCCAAAAATTCCTTATCACCAAACATCACCCGGCGCTGCAGCTCCTGCATGGCGCGCAGCTTGTTGCGCAGCTGGGCCGCCCGCTCAAATTTGTGCAGCCCCGCGGCCGTCTTCATATCGCGCTCAAGCTCGGCAGCGATGGCTTTGCGGTTGCCTTTGATATAGCTAACGAGCGTACGTAGGTTGGCTTTATAGGCCTGCGGCCCGTCGCTGATTTTGGGGCTCAGGCCTAAATCTTCGTCCAGCTTTGATTGCCCAGGGCGGCGCTCACGCGTCAGGTACGGGAAGATTGGCCGCAGGTAGCGCAGAGCTTTTTTGAGCGCAAAGCCATTGTAGAAGGGGCCGTAATAGTCAGCGCCATCATCCGCCGGGTTGCGCGTAAAGCTCACCACTGGCCATTGGCTCTTCATATTGATCCGCACAAAGGTCTGCGATTTATCATCGCGCAGCAGCACATTGTAGCGTGGCATATAGCGCTTGATCATCTCGCTTTCTAGAAAGAGGGCGTCCACCTCGCTTTCGGTCTCAATCCAGTCCGTATCGTGGATCTCCGCCACCAGCGCCATGGTCTTGTTGTCCCGCCCGCGCGAATCCTGAAAATACTGCCGCACTCGGTTGCGCAGCACCGCCGCCTTGCCGACATAAATCACCTCCCCGCTGGCCGACTTATGGAAGTACACCCCCGGGCTGCGGGGTAATGTTTTGAGCTTGGCATGGAGGGCAGCGTTCATACTTTCTATTATAGCGCGAAGCTACTGCTTGCCGGTAAACAGCCGAAACAAACCATCGTGCTCGCCTTGAGCAAGCTTAACAGCCCAGTCTCTCGTTTCGAGATCTGCCAAAAGATGTGCTTTAAGCGCAGTCAAGCCAAGTTTCTGTCGCGCCTGTTTGACCTTCTCTGCTTGCTCAACAAAGGCAAAAAATTGCTCGCGATATTCCGTTGGGATATCGCTGATCTTGCCATTTGGCATGACAACGTTCTCGAGCCCTGTTAGTTTTCTTTCGTCCTTTTTGCGCACACCAGTAATCGATCGATTCATATACGCACCAAGCTGAGCAACGGGGCCAAGGATATTACAAACTGTTTCACCGTCTTGCTCAATACGCCAAGGGTCAAGGCTTTCAAGTGGAATCTTCGTTTCGCTGCCAGCAAGACGCCAGTAAAGTTCCTTTTCACCTCCCTCGTCCTCTTTGAGATAGCGATCACCAGTGAAATGGCTCAAACCTTTGAGTGTATTCATTAGTGGAGTGCCATACGGCTTGAGGCCAAATGCCGAAGGGACAAGCAGTCCACCCAGCGCATCTTCCATTTCATCTCGATATGCTGTTACTGTATCTGTCGTATGCACTAATGTGTCGAGATCTCGCACCGTGCCATTATTCTCACGCCGCCGCGGCAGGTAGATATTACCAATCCGCACCACACGATCATCCCAATCGATCTCCTCAGCATGAGTCACTGCGTGTAAACCGAGCCCACCAACCACAGTATAGCGAGCATCTCCCACGTCTTCCATCCGATTGTGAAAATCTGCTGCAACTAATGTGAAATATGAATTGTCTAGGGTTGTTTCTGGGGATCGTCTCATACACTTGGTTATACCATACTTTTGTAGGCGCGAGAAGTGTTTTGCATACTATTTGTACACTCTGTTGTATTAGTTTTTATCTTGTTCGAATAATATTCATCGTGCGTTCTATACGGATACAGAATACAGTCGAGCCATTACCCGGCAGTACTCACACACCTTCATAATTACTCTAAAGCTTGGTAAACCTTCTGCTGCAGCACCGGCACAACCTCCGCCTCAAACCATGGGTTATGCGCTCTCCAGCGAGCAGTCAGCGGCGATGGGTGCACTAGTGGAAAATACTCTGGTAAATAGTGCGCAAAATGCGCTACCGTTTCTGTTAGATTCTTCTCTGCCTGGCGAGCAAGATAGTACTTTTGCGCATAGGCACCAACCAGAATCGTTAGGCGCACTGCTGGCATCTGGGCACGGAGCTTTGGGTGCCATTTCTCAGCAAACTCCTTACGTGGCGGCAAGTCGCCATGTGCACCCTTGCCAGGATAGTAAAAATCCATTGGGATAAGCGCAAAGAGATCGGGGTTGTAAAATTGCTCATCACTCACGCCAAGCCACTGCCGCAAAAGACGCCCACTAGCATCATTCCATGGCACTCCCGTCTCCTGAGCGATACGGCCCGGCGCCTGGCCAACAATCACGATGCGGGAGCTAGCCGAGGCACTATAGACCGGCAGCCAACCCTGCGCCGCAAAATCAGCATTCATTGGATCGGCACAAATCTGCTCGTAGAGGAGCGGCTGTATTTGCTCGTTTGTCATATCTTTAGTATAGCGAAGTTGTGGAGCTGGCTCAATTGTTCACGAGCCGCAGTTTGTGCTACCGTATTAAACACACCTGTTATACACGCAACTATATTTAAAATTTAGTCAATGCTTTTCAAAAGTTGTATCTGTGCCATGCGTTCGTTACGCACTGCCGCTTCATCGTTTGGGTGCATGGTGTTGATAAGGGTGATGGCAAAGTCGCTTGCCCACAGCCCGTGATATTTCACATGCGGACTCGCCGTGAGCTGCGCCATAGTGCGCAGGAAACGCTCTACTGCTCGATCGGTTGTAGAGCGCGCGTGGCGGCCAATCTGAAAGCTTGCGTTACGGGCCGCATGGTAGTTCGCCTCGCCAGCAAGCCATTGCTCCATACCAGCATACGCGTCAGCAATATCGCTGTTATACGGGAAGTCATAGCCAATGAGCTTGTGTAGCCGATGACCATACGCGTGGCAAAAACGCACAATCTGCTGGTGCGTCTTGGTATCATACACCGCAATAAATTGCTGGCGCAAAGCCTCGTTGTCGGCAATAGGCCCAAGTGGGCGTTGATAGGCGTAAATATTCATCAGTCCCCCACCGTTAGCTCGATTATCTTCTGGAAGGTTTTGCCGTTACGGATCGTGAGCTGCTTATAAAAGCGGGCTTTGAGTAGCTTTTTATGATAGTTTGATGTGAGATAATCGGCTTGATCGTAATTGCAGTAGAAGAACGCGGTGCGCCCAAAATAGAGCTGCTCGCGATCGTTCGCCCAGGTGGCTGCCTCTGCTTCAACCGCCGTCTTGTCCGCCTCTGGCAAGTAGAACAGCGCATCCCGCCGGTAGGCCGCGTCATCCTGCCACCAGCTCGGTAACTGAGCCACCTCTTGCCGGAACGTAGCAGCACTGATGATGATAAACGGCACTGGGAAGTCATAGGTCGCGTCAAAATAGCACGCCAATGTGCGCTGGATCACCTCCTCCGGCTCGCTGCTATCAAAAAACAAATTGCCGCTATTGATATACGAGACGACATCGCGAAAGCCCAGCTCCGCCAGATCCGCCTTCAGGCGATCCATACTCACCTTATGCTTGCCGCCAACATTAATACCGCGGAGCAGCAGCGCGTAGCGCATTGGTTGTGCTGTGGTGCGGTGGAGCGTGTGCATAGTTCTATTATACAAGGATGCACGGTGAGCATCACGTTGCTGGGTGACAGTTACCGCCCACTACTCAGGCAACAGCCAATGGCCACTCAGCAAAAAGGTTGCCATATCTGCAAGCAAGATAAGCCCGCACAGTATAATGACCACTGTAATACTCGAGCGAATCAGCGTACTGTACTGGGCTCGCACCCGCTCGAACCAGTTTATGAGAGGCTGGTGTCTATCGCACATAATCGCGATGACAAGGCCAAAGAATAACCCCTGACTGACAAGCAACCACACGACGTGCGCTATGATAACGACAAGCAGTGACTGCTCCCGGCTTGCTACAGCAATCACTGCGAGGAATGATGGGTCGGTAAAGGCACTGGCCGCATAGATAATGCCACCAAGCACAATGCTACGCCTCAGCCACTGCAAGACTCGGCTATCCTGCGTCTCCTTTGGCTCCTTATCCGATTTTATATGCCTATGCAAGCGAGCTGCCGCCCAGCCAAGCAACCCCACACTTGCCGCACCTTCTGCGCCTACCCACACACAAGCTGGTATACGATGGAGTACCTGGGCAAATAGCTCGGCACTACTGCCAAGCAGGAGCGATGCCACCACACCAGCGGTAACCGTTCCCACTAGGACGATGAGCGCAAATGCAGCGATTCTTTGTTTAGGTATCTTACTCGCCACCAGTAGCACAACCAGCACTGCACCAAACACGTCAAATCCAGCCATGCCAAGGCCAAATGCAAGTGCAATAACATTCATAGTATCTAGTATATCAGTAGATTCTTGGAGATGGCATACGTGTCTCTCATCACAGCATGGATTATGAGCACTTTACAGCCAACACTACACGCCTTATCCCTGTTTGGCCAGCAAGAAAGATACGCGGCCCATCTCAAGCTATTGTACGCCGCGCAAAGCACCTGCTCTTATTTGCTATATCCAACAAATCCAGCAGCATTCCCCGTCAGGCGATCAACGATGATACCGTTGCTATTAATAATCATGGTTGGCCCATCTGTACCCGCCAAAACAACGGCTGTTTGCGCCTGCCTGGCACGAATAACACTGTCTGCTGCGTGAAATTGCTTTTGCAGATAGCCATACTCAGGATCACTCACTGGAATATAGGCAACGTCACTCCCCTTGAGCCGCTCAACAATATCTGGGTAGTGTATGTCATAGCAAACATATGCCGTAACTTTCGTAGCATTATGCGTAGCAATTACGCGTGAATAACGCGCTGTACCAATTGATTCATCTGGCGCAAGATGCGCTTTGTAATTTGTCAGTATACTGCGACCAGACTGATCTACCAGTACGACTTTCTTGTATATTCTTGTATCGTCTTTTTCTGTTGTATGGTAGACGATATTGATCGATTCTCTTTGTGCAAAGGCTGCAATTGTTGTGTGCAGCGCAGGTGGGATAGAATTTTCTGGCCAGACGATTGTCGCATGAGGATATTGGTACTGTGCAATTGCGTGCTTTGTCAGATGTATGAGGTCATCCACATCAGCCTTAGTAGCAGGTATATCAACGCCGCCACGTGTCATCTTTTGGAGTGCAATCACTGGAGGGAGTGGCTTGGCTGGCATATGCACAGCAATACTATTTGCTATCGCCACGAGTACAACAAGCCCGCAGCTCATACGTATCCATACGCTCATACGAGCATGCACTATTAGCCACGCTATACTCACGCCACAGAGTAATACAATCGCTTCGAGCACTGCTTCGCCGCCATAGGCACTCCACGCAGTGATACTGCTATTACGCCACACGCTATAGCCAAGATGAGGAATCCACCAATCCTCTACCACTGGTGCATGAGTTCGTATATATGTCAATGTGCACCATGCAATAACAAAGAGCACTACAGCACCGTATGTCCGAATATACCGACGCAGAGCTATAATCCAAAACAGATTAGCCTGCAAAAGCGCCCATCCAACACTTGCACCAAATGCCACGCCGGGCGACATAATGTAGTAATACCAATAGGTCGTTGGTAAGAGCCATGCCAGCAAGAAACAAGCACCAACGCCATAAAGATGGATGCCCGACAGTCGTCGCACTGCTATAAATAGCAATGCCAATGCAAAAAATACTGGTAGCTGCAGAAGCCAATGTGGAGCAAAAGCCGTTCCTGCCACAACAATGCCAGATATCGCCGCAAAAATATATGGCCGAGCCGCTCGCCGTATTGTCATAAAGCGCATAGGTTTCATGTGCTTGCACGCCATAGGCACTACAAGCCAGCGCCGCACCCGTCGGCAGTACCACTCGTAGCGCTCGTCAAAGACGTGATGGATGGTGTGCTCTTCGATTGGAATAATGAGCCAGTTTAGCACGCCAAAGCACACCACTGGGCACAGCAGCGCCAGCCATGAGCCGCTCACCAACGCGCAACCAAGTACCGCCAAGATATATGCAAGATAAAGTGGATTGCGCGAGAAATTGAACGGCCCCGTGGTGAGCAGCTCGCTTGGCTCATCAAGCGGGTTGGTTGAGGTTGCAGCTCGGCGCAAAGCGCGCATCGTTGCATGCATTATAAACACAGCCACAACAATGCAAGCAGCACCTACCAGCCACCATTCGCTGGCAATCACTACTGTCCCTGGCCACGTCCACGCTACTGCTAAAGCAGCAAAGCCGAAGCCGAAGAGACAAAAATCAGGAATATGGTTATATATCATATGCTTCTTCATGCGTATGATTATACCACTTTATTATCACTATGACATAATTATGATAATGCGTTCTTGTCCTGTACTACCTCTGTGTATATTATGATCGAACGTTACTGCCCGCAAGACACTCTGCATTCTTTTTATTGACTTATATTTATTTTATTATACAGATATAAAACAAGGAATAGCTACCACACCAGAGGAACACACGAGCAATAGAGTGAACTGCGCAATTCACTCTGCATTTGCTATAAAACTACGTCTTGGTATACTAGGCCCTAAGGATTCCGCCCTATGTCAAGATATGTTCATATTGCTGGTCTTATTCTATTGCTCTGTTTGCTGATGTACGCGCTGCTGCGTACTCTCACGCCAGCACCAAACTCCAGCCCACAGAGCGGCACAGATCATCCACATCCTCAGCACGCCTCTCCGTCGCGCACGCTCTATGGTCTAACGATCGACGACAGCTGGGAGGGTACGAGAAAGCTTGCTGATATCGTCGAGGCCATTCAGCATTTGCCTGCTCGGCCAACGGTGCGAATTGTTATGTCCGAGGATCGATCACCGCAGAGTTACCGGGGGCTATTCAAGGCGATTCATCGCGTGGCCGATATCATGGCCCAGCCCGTTGATTCCTCAAGCATGCACAGCTACAGCACTGAGCGCTACCAGCAGCGCTTTGCTGAGTCGTACCAGTATTTATCTCACTACGTCGCGATATGGGAAATTGGCAACGAAATGAATGGCCAAGAGTGGATCCAAGAAGACCCGCGCCTTACTGCCGCGAAGGTGACCAGTGCTTACCGATACATCAAGGATAAGCATGCCGTGGCGGCGCTTGTGCCCTACTACTTTCCACCAGGCGGGAGCACACTCAGCATGAAAGACTGGCTGCAGACATACCTGCCAGATGATCTGAGGCAGGGCGTCGATTATGTCCTCGTCAGCTACTACGACGATGACAACAATGGCTACCAGCCCAACTGGCAGCAGGTCTTCACTGAGCTTGAGACACTCTTCCCACAGGCCAAGCTTGGCATTGGCGAGTGCGGCACACCCAGCGAGCACGCCCCACTGGCACACAAATTGCAGCTATTTCGGCATTATTATGATATGCCGCAGTATACCCCACGCTACGTTGGTGGGTACTTTTGGTGGTATTGGGCGCACGATGGCGTACCATACAAGGATAACCCGCTCTGGGAGGAGACCGCGAGGTATATGAAGAAGCAGTCGTGAGCTAAGGATGCTTTGGCCTCGCCCCATTCCGCTAGCATGCAGCATACTACAACCAATACATCATAGAACTTATCACGATTAAGCTTTCTTACGGGCTGATTTTTTATCTTCCTTGCTTTTTTGGAGTAATTTGTTTTTGAGCTTCAACACCACATCCGCCTCTTTAGCGAGCTGCTTGCTGTGGGTGACGACGATGACGCATTTGTCGTTTTCGTGGGCGGCCCGGCGCAGGATAGTGATGATATCAGCAGCGGTAGTTTCGTCCAGGTTGCCGGTCGGCTCGTCTGCCAAGATGATCGGTGCGTGCGAGACGAGGGCTCGGCCGATTGCCACGCGTTGTTGCTGACCACCGGAAAGTTTCATGACGTTGCGGTGAATGTGATCGTCGTCTAGGCCCATGGTGTGCAACGTTTCGTTGGTAGCTTTAGGGTTAACCAATTTTAAGTTTTCCAGCGGCGTCAGATAATCGATCAGGTTATAATTCTGAAACACCAGCGAGATATTGTGCTTGCGATGATGCGAGTATCCCTGCTCGGCGATATCTTCATCGTCGAACAAAATCTGCCCACCAGTTGGCGTGTCTAGCCCCGCTAGCAGTCCCAGCAGGGTCGATTTACCAGCGCCAGAACTACCGACGATGGCGTAAAACTTGCCCTTTTCAAATTGATAATTTATCCCATTCAGCACATTGCTGGTGCCGCCTGGGTATGAATAAATAATATCGCGTAACGTAAGTAGTGACATACTATCTCCTAACTTAATGTTGCTAAAATTTGCTTTGGTGATTGGCGCATGACTGGCGCGGTGGCAGCGATGGCTGATAGCAGCACGACCATGTAGCCAAAGGCGAAAGCCTGCAGATAAGTTGCTGGTGGCGCGGCTTGCACCACGGTTGTTTCGACGCGCTGGCTTTGGTCGGTTTGTGCTGTGAGGGCGGTAGAAATCTGCGACGAGGCGACCGAGCCGATACCGAGTGCGAACACCGAGCTAACTGTGGCAATGATGGCGAGCTCCGCCACAAACTGCCCGATGATCTGCCGCCTGGGTGTGCCGATAGATAGCAAGATGCCAATTTCATGCAAGCGGCTGCGCACCCAGAACACCAGCACCAGCGACAGCACCGCCAGCCCCGCCGCGGCTGCGCCAATGGTGGCAATCGTCAACATGTTTTGAATGCCAATGATGTTTTGGAGAACCCCAGCGAACACGGCCCCGTTGTCGGTTAAGCTAAATTTTTGCCAATCGACGTTTGGTAGGCTTTTGGTGCGGTCCGTTAACGACTTCAGCTGATGTGGATTTTCGGCGAAATACGTCGCTCGCGTCAACTGCTGGCTACCTGTCAGCTGCTGCGCCGCAGCCAAGTTGGTGATGAGATGATTCTCCGCCATGTCGGACTGTAAGACCGCTGGCTTTTCGCCTTTACCGCTAAAGATACCAGCGATGGTCACCGTCACCCGCCTGCCGTCTTTGGTGATGTCCAGCTTGTCGCCTAGCTTGATGCTATTTTTCTCGGCGAAGGTTTCGTGAATCAGGGCAGTGTTTTGATCATGCTCGGTCAAGTGCCTACCCTGCTCTAGTTGGTAGAATTTACCAGTGAACTCACCAAGCAAATCGCTCTGTGTGGTACCCGTCACCTTCGCCTCGCCAGCGATCCCAGCGTCCAATTGCACGCCACTGCCTGCCGTGTCGACCAATTGCATGACCGGCAGCCCCGCGGTGGTTTCTGCCTGGAAATTGTGCGCTTTCACCTTGTCCAGGCGCTGTACCCACTGCGCGATGTCCATCGGCACTTCGCCCGATGGCTGCTTGCTAGCGATACTAAAGCCGGCACGGATGTTCCGCTCGACCGATTGCTTCAGCTGCGCCATCGTCTGCTGCACCGTCAGTGTACCGATCAGCAGCGTGAAAATCAGCGTCATGATCAGGGCGATGGTCAGGCTGCGACGCCGCCGCCGCGCCACAGCCATCCAGGCTCGTGTGATAATCGTCATCATTCGCCCCTAGTCCACTTCGGTTAGTAATTCTTTTGGCGTCGACCCCGTAATCGGCCGCGAAGCCAGCAGCACCGCAATGATAATCACCGCCAGCCCAGCACCCCACACCGCCAGCAGATCCGTCGGCTGCACACCAACCGTCACCTTGTCCAGCGTGCGCGATGACGTCACCGAGTCAGCGTCAGCACCAAGCGATGCACCGTTGAGGGAACTACCCGCTTGACGTGTGGCGCTCTGTGCCGCCTGCGACACCACGTGATCACCCATTTGTTGTGCAATTAGCCCTGCGGTAACGTACGACGCACCAAAGCTCAGCACCGCGATCATCACCAGCTCAGCGATGTATTGCAGCACAATCTTTGACTGCGGAACACCCGTCGCCAAGAGTACACCCGCCTCGCGCTTGCGCTCGTTCATCCACAAATACAGCACCATGCCAATCACTGCGACGCTGACCAGCGCCGTCGCCCACAACATACCGTCGATCAGGCCATACACGCCGTTCACCGCACCAGTCACGCCAGCCAGTTCCTGGCTATTCTTATTCAACTGGTACTTTTGCCAATCAACTGGTAATTTATTTGCCCGCGCCATTACCTCATCCAACTGCTTAGTGCCTTTGGTGAAGAACGTAGCGTCCTGGTAAATCTCATTTTGCTCGGTATACGCATTCAACTGGCGAGTCGTCGCG
This sequence comes from uncultured Candidatus Saccharibacteria bacterium, assembly GCA_963554165.1. Classification (GTDB taxonomy): domain Bacteria; phylum Patescibacteriota; class Saccharimonadia; order Saccharimonadales; family Saccharimonadaceae; genus Saccharimonas. The sequence goes on from CAUVQR010000001.1 coordinate 14,071, forward strand.
ATGTCAGTCAAGAACAAATTCTCAAACAGCTCCACCTGATAGGTCGCCTGCTTTGGGTTTGTGCCGGTAAATATACCGACGATTTCCACCTCCACCTCGTCCTTGGATGGATGCTCGTTATCGGTGTCGTATTGATTGGCCTTTAACTTAATTTTGCTGCCCAGCTTCAGGTTATTAGCCTTGGCAAAATCTTCGTGCACCAAAATTGTGTGCGAATCGTTCTCGGTGATGTGCCGGCCAGCGACGAGTTTGAGCGCACCAGCCCGGAACTTGCTTTCAAGCTCAGATGTATTGACGCCGATGATAGTCGCGGCGTTGCCAAACTGCTTGTCTTTCTCGACATCATAACCACTGCCACCGCTTGGCAGAGGCACGAGTTTGGTATTGATGAAGTCAACCGTGGCATTCTGGCGTTTGACATAGTCCGTCACGCCCTCCAAATTCTTCACCGCGTCGATGTCTTTATTCGACACCGTTCCTGAACCGCGCGCCGTCCCTGGATTGGTGCGCGGATTATTGCCCAGCGTGAAGCCGGCCTTGAGCGTTTTATCCAGCGACTGCGCTGCTGCGTCGGTCGAATGCTTGATGGCAAATCCGCTCAGCATAATCGTCGACATACAGAGCAAAATCGCCAGCAAAATCAGCGTTTTGAGTTTTTTCCTGGTGATATAGAGCCAGGCACGTTGCACAAATGACATAGATCTCCCTTCTTGGTTCTATGTCAGTGTAGCAGGGGTGTGTGAAGGGAGTGTGAAATGGGCAGTATTCAGATGAGTTTCCCTAACTTGCTGTCCTGTTTCTCAATCTCGATAACGTGAACACCGAGGCGTTCCTTATGCGGTGGGTAGATCTTGTGAAGGAGGCGAAGCGCCTCTTCTTTGCTTTTCGCTTGCGGCACGATCTGCTGCCATGACTCAGCCGCCAGCATGTCGGCAAATGTATTATAAATTCGAATTGACTTGATTCGCACAACACCAGACGCATATCCGTTTTCGAGCTGCAATAGCTGACCCTCCTTAAGGCGCTTGATGCTGTTGTAGCCGATGCGGACTTCTAAGGTCTTGCGACCCGACATGATTGCGTCGTAGTACGGACGCTTGATGCGCATCTTACGCATAGACACTCCTTTCTTGTTGAGACTGATTCCCCACTATTGAACAACACTGTCGTGGCATGTCCTCCTGGGGACATATCTTCGGGTGTTCAGTCATGGCATATTTCTTTATAAGTAGTAGCTCATGCCGCCAAGCTGTATCTTCTGGCGCTTTTCATCGTATAGTCGTGATTCGATGGTTTTATTACCAGAGACTATTGCGTCAAAAGGTTCTGTTGCTAGTTTTAATTGGTGTGTAATCATAATGAATTTATTATATCAGAATAAATAACATGAGCTATCAGCGCAGCGCGCGGTCTTTGCTATTCTATTATAAAAGTTGCTCAATTTAGTTCACATCAAGTTCAGGTATTTTAATTAAACCTCACCACAAACCGCATGCCCCGCCCGTGCGGCGTGAAGTCGTAGTCCAGGCCCTTAGCGTCGAGCAGCATTTTCACGGTATAGAGGCCAATGCCGCTGCTATTAGCGTGCTGCTTTGTGCCGCCAGGGCTGCGATAAAACGGGTCGAAGACATGCTGGAGTTGCTGCGTAGTCAGTGGTGTGCAGGCGTTTTCGATGGCTAGCTCATGCTGGTTGCAAGTAATTTTTATCACACTCCCCTCGTCGCCGTGGCGCACTGCATTTGATACCAGGTTCGAGATGACGTGGCGCATCATATCGCGGTTGGCACGAATGGTCGTCGGACGCGCGTCAACCGTGAAAGTCATGCCGCGCGTTTTCGCCAGCAGTGTATAGTCAGCAACTACCTCAGCGATTAGCTTATCAACCCGCAGCCGCTTTTCTTGACGCAGAGCCTGCTCGGCCACGCTGCCAGAACGCAAAACGTCATTCACCATCGCCGCCACGCGGTCAACCTGCGCCACCGATTCCGCCAGGTACTGATCGCGATTTTTATACTCACCGATGTTGAGTTGCATATTCTCAAGCATAATCCTGAGGGCCGCTAGTGGCGTTTTTAGCTCGTGCGAGGCTGCGCGCAGGAAGGCGATTTTCTCTTTCTCGAGCTGCGTGATCCGCTTATTTTCATGCTCCAGCGAGCGAATCGTCTGCCACAAGTTTTGATAGAGCTCATTAATATTTCGCCCCAGCACACCGATTTCATCACTACTATTCACTGGGTAATGCGCGTTCTTTTCTAGCCGCTGCATAGTCGTGGTCACCGCCGCCATCTGGCGAATCGGCCGCGTCACAAAACGGCTATAGATGTATGAAAACAGCAGCGCTACCAGTAGCGAGCCAAGCATGGTATAGGGTAATACGTGCAGCGTGGCGAGCTTGGCCTGAGTGACAGACGCTACGTCGGCCAGCAGCTTGACCGCGACCATTTGGCCTTGGTTGTTCACCGCGCTGCCCTGTCGCAAAACGGCTGAGCGCGGATCAACCGTTTGCCCGTCAGCAATTTTTACCACGCTGGTGTCGACCGATTTACCGCTGTCTGTCACGATATTGATGGACTCAAAGCCTTGAAAGTACTGGTCGCGCCCATTAATCGTCAGCGTGATATTAACGTTGTTCATGGTAGCAAACTCTTGGCTCAGGCGGCGTATGTCTTCGGTAGACTTGCCGCGCAGCTTGGTCGTCAGCGCCGTGAGACTATCCGCCGCCTCGCGCTCTTTTTGCTGTAGATAAAATTGTGGCATCAAGGTGTAGACCAGCGCATGCACGAGGATGATCAGCGCTGCAAACAGGCCGATCGACACCAAAAATGTTTTAGGAAATAATTTAAGCCGTTTCATAGCGATAACCCACTCCCTTCACCGTGACGATGCAGTCCAGGTGTAATTTCTTGCGCAGATTTTTGATGTACACGTCGATCACTCGGTCAAACGGCACCTCGTCACCATGCCACAGCTTATCGATGATAGCCTGCCGGCTCCAGACCATGTGTGGATTATCTACCAGTAGCTTGAGTAGTTGCACTTCCTTGGGCTTGAGGTGCGCGTCATTGTCATCATAAAACCCTTGATAGGCCGCAAAATCCACCGAGGCTAGGCCACGCCGCCATAAGGTTACGGTGGGTTGCTGGCGGCGCAGCAGCGCCTTAATTCGCTTCTCCAAAATCACGAGCGAAAATGGCTTACTCATATAGTCATCCGCCAGCTCGTCAAAACTAGCGATCTGCGTCGGCTCATCATGTAGTGCCGTTAGCATGAGTACCGGCACGTCGCTGGTCTGACGAATTTGGTGTAGCACCTCGATCCCGCTCATCCCTGGCAGCATAATATCGAGGATAATAACATCCGCCTCAGCAAATTTTTCCAGCGCCTCCTCACCGCTAGCCACCGCCAACACCGTAAAGCTGCGCTGCGCGAGGAACTGCTCAGTGCCAGTCCGGAGGATTGGTTCGTCTTCAACGAGGAGAATATTCACTGCTCGTCCACTCATACGTCCATGCTAAGCCCTTCTTCGTTATATTGCTGCACAATTTTATCCCCTCGTCATACCAATGTATAGGACTATTGTAGCGCATCGCAATTTTATATGAAAAGTGCTTGAGTCTCAAAACTTCACCGTTCTCTCGCGCTCCCCACCCGCACTCCTTCCGACGGAACACTATAAGGGTCGACGTCTCCTAGACATCGACCTCTTGCGCTGGGCTGAAATCGATCATAACGATCGATTTCACACTCCATCGGATGAAGTGTGAGTGAGGAGAAGCTAACACTGGAAGAGGTAATCGTAAGATTTACGTAAAAGTATTGTGAAAAATATGCGCGGTGTGCTATGGTGTTAGTATGACATATCGACACAACATCGTTATCGTTGCTCGTCGTCGCCGCTCTGATTCAGAGGGCTAATTAGTCGTATAGTATAAAACCAACGAAAGAGCCCTCATCCGAGCGGCTCTTTTTAATTATTATAGAAAGGAAGGATATGAATCACGACACACCTCACTACACTAAAGTTGCCAGCCACGAGGCGGCAAATGGCGAGTTTGACACGTGCCTCTTACTCTACTCGGGAGGCCTCGACACATCTGTCATGCTCAAGTGGCTCCAAGAAAAATATAACTGCAAGGTCATCACCCTGACGGTTAATATTGGCCAGACTGTTGACGATCTCGACGCCATCGCCGAAAAGGCCAAAATGCTCGGCGCTATAGAAACCATCACAGTTGATGCTCGCGACCGCTTCGCTGATGAGTTGCTGTCGCTAGCCATCAAAGCCAATGCTGATTATCAAGGCGGCTACGCCCTCTGCACGCCACTGGGGCGCATCATCATTTCCCAGTTGGCCGTCGAGTATGCCGAAAAATACGATTGCACGGTCATCGCTCACGGTGCCACCGGCAAGGGTAACGACCAAGTTCGCTTCGAAACCTACATCACCACGCTCAATCCGAAACTCAAAATCTTGGCACCAGTACGTGAGTGGAGTATGGGCCGAGAGGAAGAACTTGCCTACGCCAAGAAACACAACATCCCCGTGCCACACACCCAAGATTCGCCCTATTCGACAGACGAAAACATGTGGGGTATCACCAGCGAAGGCGGCGAGATAGAATCACCCTCACTTAAGCCAAACTACCACGCTATCCTCAATTGGTGCTCAACCATCAAATACACGCCAGACGAAGCCGAAGATATCACCATTGAATTCATCAAAGGCGTGCCTGTCGCTGTCGATAACCGTCACTTTTCACTTCAAGCACTCATCCAGCACTGCAACCAGATCGGCCGCAAACACGGCGTCGGCGTATCAACCCTTATTGAAGATCGACTAGTCGGGCTGAAGGTACGCGGCGTCTATGAAAACCCTGGCGCTGCCATCTTGATTGCTGCCCACCAAAAGCTTGAGCAATTGGTGTCGACCCGCGTTGAAAATGAACTCAAAGCCGAAATGGACAAAAAATGGGCCTACCTCACCTACGCAGCTCAGTGGTACGAGCCAGCCGTCCATCACATCAATGCCTATATTGATGACCAGAACCAAAAAGTCACTGGCACGGTAACGGTCCGCCTGTACAAAGGTACCATCACCGTCGTCAGTGTAGACTCACCACATTCATTGTTTGATATCAATCTTGCAACCTTTGATTCCAACGACGCATTCAACCAGAATTCGTCCGCCGGATTCATTGAATTATATTCATTAAGTCAGCGAACAGCTGAAGGAGCATACTCATATGGCAAGTAAACTATGGCAATCAACCGCAACTGGCTCACTCCATCCATTGGTCGAGGCATACACTGTTGGCGATGATCAGGTATTGGACCAGTACTTACTCGGTCACGACATCACTGCGACCAAAGCGCACGCTCACATGCTGGAAAAAATTGGCGTGCTGACTAGCGATGAATATCAACAATTGGCAGTGGCCTTGGACGAGCTACTTAACGAGTGGAAAACTGGTACCTTCATCCTCACTAGCGAACACGAAGATGGTCACACTGCCATTGAGCTATATCTAACAGAAAAACTCGGACCAATTGGCAAAAAGGTTCACACTGGCCGAAGCCGCAACGACCAAGCCTTGGTGATGATGCGATTGTTCATCAAAACGGAACTTGAAGCAGTAGCGAGCAAATTGGAGACAGTCACCCAGGCCTATGCTGGCAAAATCGCTGCCATTGGCCAGACCGAAATGCCTGGCTACACTCATACCCAAAAAGCCATGCCCACTACCGTCGGTATGTGGCTTGGCTCATATCACGATGCGTTCAACGACCTCCAGCAATTAGTCACGCACAGCATCGCCGCCATCGACCAAAACCCGCTGGGCAGTGCTGCTGGTTTTGGCGTCACCCTACCACTTGACCGCCAGATGACGACCAGTGAGTTAGGCTTCGCCAAAGTACAGGAAAATCCAATGTATTGCGGCCTGTCGCGCGGCGTTTTTGAACTGATTGCCGTACAGGCGCTCAACCCAATCATGGTCTTTGCTGGCAAATTTGCTGAAGACATGTTGCTATTTACCTCGCAGGAGTTTAACTATTTCAAATTGCCCGTCACTATGACCACGGGCTCATCCATCATGCCGCACAAGCGTAACTACGACGTCTTTGAGATCATGCGTGCCACTGCTCACGCCTATCCGAACTATGCCTTGCAGCTGCAAGCTATTTCGACAGGTGCTGGCAGTGGTTATCACCGCGACTTACAACTAACCAAAAAGATCACCATGGATGCCTTCACTTCGGCCCTCAATACGCTAGAGGTTTTGGCGCTTTGCGTAAGCGAGCTAGAAGCCAACACTAAGCAATTGGCTGAGGCGATGACCGATGAGCTCTATACTGTTGCCAAAATCAATGAATTGGTGGAAAAAGGTGTGCCGTTCCGCGACGCCTACCAGCAAGTTAAGCAATCATTTTTGGCGAATAATCACTGATCTTGAGAGAAGTGAAGCGGGACTTAAATGCAACTTACCGCCGCACGATGCGCTTGCGATACTCTGCTGCCGTCATGTAGGTCGTCGTATCTGTCACTCGGTCAAAGAAAAGTATGCCTTGACAGTGGTCAGCTTCGTGTTGAAAGACATGAGCAACAAAGCCATCCAGCACCGCAGTATGATGCTCACCCCACTCATCATCCCACTGAGCATTGATCTGTTGATAGCGCTGCGCCTGTGCAAAGAGCCGCCCCTCATCACCACTGGCGCAGCCCTCCCACATACCCGTTGTCTGGCCAATGCCAGTGTATGATGGATTGATAATAACTTGCTCAAATGGCTCGCGGTCTGGGCGGTTTGGCGTCGGCTTGATAGCAATCACGCTCAGCGCCAAGGCCTGCCCCACTTGGGGTGCAGCCAGCCCAACCCCATAGTCTCTCTCCGCCACGGTGTGCTTAATATTTGCAATAAGCTGCTGCACTGCTGGTGTGGTGATTTCTTCGCGGCTCACATGCCTCGCTTTCTCACGCAGCACCGGATCGCCCGCTTGACAGATTGGTAGGAGTGTTTTTTCTTGACGCATTCTCTAGTGCATAGTATACACGAAAGTAGCTATCAAAAGCTATTTTATCTTTTTCCGTTTCGTAATATAGTTTTGTCTATGGTATACGATATATCATCTTCCTTTCAGTATGGCGGCAAAACCATTTTTGTTTCTTGGTGTACTATACGTCAAAAATCTGCTATACCCGATCTCCCCTGGCAACAAGTCTATACAATCGGTGATTTAGCTGGTTCCGTTCCGCTCGTCTATAATGCGGTCAAGAGGAGCTATAATCTCCCAGGCGGTAAAACTGAATCTGGAGAGACAATTGAGCAAACCATCACACGAGAGATGGTAGAAGAGTGCAATATGCGCGTTATTGAATGGCAACCACTCGGATACCAGTGCTGCCTTGAGCCAAACGGCATGCGCGTATACCAGTTTCGTGTCTATACAAAGCTCGAGAAAATTGGCGAGTTTACTCACGATCCTGGTGGTGATATCATTGCGCATACCCTTGTTGATATCAATGACGTAAACCACATTATTGGCCAAGGAGATATTGGAGCATGTATGATTCAACAAGCGAAACGGTATTTTTCTAAGGTATAATATTTATAAGTCTATACAACGAAGGAGTTTATCTTGCAACCTACTACGAGCAGAACTATATTTCGTACATTATTGCAAATATCTCAGCCATATCGATGGCAGCGTGCAGCAGCGCTGGTGGTTGCGGCAACGACATTTATAGTCAGTACTTTTGTTGGGCCGCTCATTATTGCACGGTTACTCGACATTATCCAAAGTGGCCATCTATATAACAGTAGTGATGTGTGGTCGCTTGTAGGAATGTATACACTGAGTCAACTTTGGTCAGAAGTAGTCGGTTGGCGCTTGACGATGCGCATTATGTGGCCATTCACCATGGCAATGCAGCGTGATCTCTATATCAAGATTTTTACTAAACTCAGCCACGAGAGTGTTTCATTCCATGCTAATCGCTTTGGCGGAGCGCTGGTGAGTCAAGCAAATAAACTGGCTGGCGCAGTCGATCGCTTTTGGGATGTAATCATTTGGTCGGTCCTACCACTGGTTATCTCACTTGTCGGATCAATTATCGTTTTAGCCACAATGCTGTGGCAGTATGCACTGTTTTTGGCACTTTTTTCTGTGATCTTTAGCGTTGTGGTTTATGTTGGCTCTAAGCCACTCGCTCGTTTGAGTGAGCAAGAAGCTGAGGCAAGTAATGCCATCAGTGGTCAGTTGACGGATATGGTATCAAACATTCTAGCTGTTAAATCGTCTAGTAGTGAGATACTTGAGCAGAAACGCTTCGCCATGGCAGTAGAAAACTGGCGCACTGCTGGCCTCAGCACTATGCGTACATATATCATCACGAGCAGTTTCTTCTCTACAGTCAATACTGCCATCAAGATTGGTGCTATCGTCTTCGCAGTTTATGCCGCTCAGCACAGCACAATTTCCGTTGCAACAGTTTATCTTATCATCACTTACACAAATAGTGCAGTGCGTGAGCTGTGGAATATGAATGGTATTATGCGCAACTACAACCGCATCCTCGGCGACGCCCAGACCATGGTCGAGATTTTGCACACTCCAGCGCAACTGGTTGATACGAGTGATGCAGCACTGAATGTCTCACGCGGCGCTATCACGTTTGATCATATAAGCTTTGCACACGATGACGACCCAAATCGCGTGCTGTTTCGTGACTTCTCGCTCCAAATAGAACCCAACCAAAAACTCGGCCTCGTCGGCACCAGTGGCGCAGGCAAGACAACACTGACGAAGTTGTTGTTGCGATTTTATGACCCAACCAGTGGAGCGATTTTGATCGATGGACAGGATATTCGGATGGTAACACAAGAGAGTTTGCGACAGCAGATTGCGTACGTACCACAGGAGCCACTCTTGTTTCATCGATCAATTCGGGAGAATATTGCCTACGGGAGACCAGAAGCAACGCAGGACGATATTATACTGGCGGCAAAGCAAGCTCATGCCTGGGAATTTATTACACAGTTGCCAGAGGGGCTAGAAACAGTAGTTGGTGAGCGCGGCGTGAAGCTATCTGGTGGGCAGCGGCAGCGGATTGCGATTGCACGAGCTATTCTCAAGGATGCGCCTCTATTAGTGCTCGACGAAGCGACTAGTGCATTAGATTCTGAGTCAGAGGCGCTGATTCAGCAGTCGCTTGAGACACTCATGCAGGGACAGACATCAATTGTGGTGGCGCACCGATTGAGTACGATTGCAGCGCTAGATCGAATTGTTGTAGTTGATGAGGGTCATATTGTGGAAGAGGGAAGCCATGACGAGTTACTGGCAAGAGGTGGTATATATGCACGATTATGGTCGCGACAGAGTGGTGGGTTCCTCACTAATGAAAGTAACGACACTCCATAATAAAAGGACCAGCACATCTGTGCTGATCCTGAGGAGGAAATCTGTTAGAAAGTGATTGAAGCGTCTGCTTGCTGCAGAGCATCGATCAGTACTTGCTTTGGCTTCATGCCGACCAGCTCTGCCACCACAGCACCACTCTTGAAGATCTTCATGTTGGGGATACTCTGCACTTGGTGCTGCAGGGCAAGTGCTGCATTGTCTTGGCTTGCTTCGGTATCGACCTTGACGACGTCGAACTCCGTCTCTTCAGCAATCTGCTCAAGCAGTGGTGCCATTGCGCGGCACGGTGGGCACCACGGTGCCCAAAAGTCGACCAGCACTGGCCGCTCGCTCTGAAGAGCATGCTCCTCAAATTCTTGCTTGGTAGTGGTATTGTATAGTGCCATGATTTTTCTCCTTATGAATTATGATTATCGTGATGACAGGGGTGGCATGTGCCAGTAATGATGAGCGGCCCATCGACAAGGCAGTCTGCTACCTGCCGCGCAAGCTCATGCCGCAGCGCTGGCGCGATGGTGATATCGTGCAGGCCGTCGCAGGAGCTACAGACAAAGTGGTCATGTGGCACAGGATTGCTATCGTAGCGCAGGCAGCCATGCGCCGTTGCTGGTGCAAGACCAATTACCCCATCCGCCTGCAACCGCTGGGTAATGCGATGCACAGTAGTCGCGCTGACACGGGGGTAATCGTGGCGTAGTGCGGCCGCAATCTCGGCGTTGGTGGCATGCTGCAGCTGGCGAAGAATCGCGATCACTCGATCGGTGTATTTCGTCGTTCGGCGTTGCACTGCTTGCTCCATGCAGCTATTGTAATTGATTTACAATAAAAAGACAATGCTTTTCTTCGATTATTTTCCAAACCCTATCTGCTCAGTGCGAGCACCCTTTACTTCTAGTGTTCGTTTTGAGAAGCCAATCCGCTCAAAGAAATATCAACTCGTATATTACGAGCATAGGAAGGCATAGGGCTTCAAAGCCTAAGGTATGAAACTCTTGCAATAGATACTACACCCGCGTCATATTGGTTATGCTATACTAATGGCATGACAACACATCCAACTCCCCTGCACGAATTACTGAAACTGACCGGCAAGACGGTACTCGTCACTGGTGCCGCGATGGGCATTGGCAAGGCGATCGCATGGCGCTATGCTGAGGCTGGTGCTACCCTCCAGCTCGTTGATCGCGATACCGACGCACTGCAGCAAACCGCTACCGAGCTACGTGAGCAATTTAACGCCGCCGTCACGACGCATATTGTTGACCTCTCCGACCACAACGCTGTCACCTCGCTGTGGCACGACATCACCCCAACACCAGATATTCTCATCAACAACGCCGGTATTTTTGCGCCAGTCAAGCTCGCTAGTATCGACCAGGCAACCTTCGACAAGACAATGCAGATCAACACTCGGGCCGTGCTCACCATGTGTCAAGAAATGATCGCCCGGCGCACATCGCCAGGTACTATCATCAACATCAGCTCCATTGAAGCCCTCAAAGGTATGACCTACGACATGACGCTCTACGCCATGAGCAAAGCCAGTGTTCTCGCGCTGAGCCGTGGGCTCGTCAAAGACTTCGGGCGGAGTGGTTGGAAGGTCAATACTATTTTGCCGGGCGGCATCAGCACACCAGGTGCTCAGAAGATGGGGCTTGCGGCGCTCAAGAAGCTCGACTTCTCCATCATCAAGACTGGCCTCACCTATAACCTCCGCCTTCCTGCCAAGAATCTGGGCCAGCCCGATGACGTTGCCTGCACTGCGCTGTGGCTTGGTACGCCGATGAGCCAGTATGTCAATGGGGCGGAGATTGTGGTGGATGGCGGATTTCTCGCGGTGTAGCGGCTGCATAATTACGGCCGGCATAGCATAAGAAACCAGCCTCATATGACTGGTTTCTTTATGATTATCGCTCTTGTAAGTGTTGTGCTACTTGAAGATCACTCGCTAAGTGCTATACTGCATCATCGTCGCTACCCTGCTCGGCAGCAACGTCTTCAGCATCCGCGTTTTCGGCGGCACCAGCGGCAGCTTCATTAGCGGCGGCAAGTGCACTTGGCTCGTAGGCACTCGCAATGACGAGATCCTTCACCGTCACGTCATCATCGGCAGTACCTTCACGGCCATCGTCATGCTCGACCAGTTCAACACCCTCAGGCAGTGTAATGTCGCCCACTGTCACGCGGTCACCCTCACTGGCCAGGCCAAGCACCGACACATCCAGCGCCTCAGGCAAATCCATCGGCAAGGCCTTCACCTCAACCTTCTCAATTGCCTGCAGCACGACTAGTCCATTCTTCTCAGCTTCAGACTCACCCATACCAATAAGGCGCACTGGTACCTCTGCCGTGACCGGCTCGTCTGCGCGTACCGCATGTAGAGCAATGTGGCGAATCACACCCACTCGCGTTGGGTCGTAATCGATACTTTTGATCAGCGCAATGCGCCGCTTAACCCCTGTCAAATGAATCGGTGTGTGGCGGCCAGCTGCGGCCACAACCTTTGCCACCTCACCGCTCGGTGCTTGCACATCAGCAGCCTCCATACCAGCACCATACACCACCGCTGGCGTTATGCCTTGGCGGCGCAATTGTCGAACTTTCTTGCCGTGAATTGATCGTGTCTCGATCCTTAGTGTTATCTTATCTCCCATAGTTCTCCTTTCGGATATGTTTCCGGAGTTAAGTAATATTGCCTCCTTAGTATAGCATTTTTGTGCCGCACGGGCCAAAAGCGATAGAAAGCTCCCTTCCCCGAGCAAAGTATGGTATACTAAAGCGCGATGGAATCACTTATACATGCAATTACTGGCCTCGGCATTGCCGCGGTTTTGCTCGTGGTTTATGCAGAGTCTGGCCTCTTGATCGGCTTTGTCTTACCGGGGGACAGCCTCCTCTTTACGGCAGGCTATATGGTGAATCAAGAGATCCTTCGCCTGTTTGGCCACCCACTCAATATTCACCTCTTCGTTGCAGCGATCGCTCTTATGGCAATCCTTGGCGATAGCACTGGCTATGCCTTTGGCCACAAAGTCGGGCGCAAGCTTTTTCTCAAGCCAAACTCGCGCTTTTTTAAGAAAAAGTATCTCGAGCAAGCCGAGCAATTCTACCAAAAGCATGGCTCACTCACGATTGTGCTAGCGCGCTTTGTACCCATCGTGCGCACCTTTGCCCCAATTGTGGCTGGTGCCAGCAAGATGCACTACAATACGTTCCTCCTGTTTAACATCGTCGGGGGTGCGCTATGGGCCGCCATATTCACCTATCTTGGCTATTTTGCAGGCGCAATCCTCACCAAAGCTGGGGTCAATATTGAGGTCGCTGCAATTATTATCATCCTTGTCTCCGTTGCACCAATGGTCATCCATGCACTTAAGCAACAATCAACCCGTGATAAGCTCAAGTACCAATTTTCTGTCCTACTCAGTACGGGCAAGCGAACAAAGAAATAACCTCAGTACATATTGTGTAAAAAGAGTCAGCGCATGAACAGCTGACTCTTTGTTTTGTCTTGTTCGACTATCCGAGATTTTTGCCTTATACCTCTTATCTAGCAGCTGGCGGTTCGTCGCCATACATCTGACGAATCTGCTTTTCGTACTCTGCAAATGGCGGCAGACCCATCGCCGCACGGCGCTCATCAAGCCGCTCAGTATCTTGGACTGGATAGAGACGAAGGGCTTTACCCCGCCCCTGAAACTGCGAGCCATATATCTGTGGCCGACCACGTAGCAAACACACCCGGTCCTCGAGGAAGGCGATATCGCGCAGCGCGACCTCGCCACGTGGCGCTGCCTTCATCAGCTCAAGGCAGTACTCCATAAAGTCGATATCTGGCGAATGCTGCAGTAGCAACCATGCCGCGGTCGAAGCCTTACTGCCCACCATACGTATTGTTGGCCAGCCAATTGCCGCCACAATCGTACGCAAAAATTCAGTCGAGTCAGCATCGAGCGATGCATCCCACACCCCACCACCAGCCAAGTACTGCTGGCGCATCGCTTGATCGCGCTGGGCATAGCGGAGGATGGCAGTGCGATATGATTGCTTATCAGGTTGTGACTGTTTTGATTTCATAGTGGATATACTCTACCTTGGTTTTATACGTATATATTACTCTCATTATCCTATCATGCCTCAAGGGTCATAGCGCAGATACTGTTGCCGATTACTGATAGCAAGCAAATTTGCATTATCCCTTACTGCGCGGTATTGTATAGTTATGAAGCTACCATTTCTCCCGCGCATTCGCATCAAACGACTCATTCTCCTTATACTATTTCTGGCACTGGTTGCGGGCGGGTTCGCAGTCTACTGGTGGTGGACAGATGGCCTAGCGTATGGCAACGACGCACCGGCACGCCAAATGACCGAACGCTATCTGGCGCAGATCCGCCAGGGTGAAACGTGCAAAACGTACGTTTTTGCTCACAATAATGAGGTAATCTACGCTGGCGTAAGTTGCCGTGAGAAGAAGCACGAGCATCCATCCGGGTTTTGTGATGTGTGGAAATTCTATTATCAGGGTGGAGCTGTAACACGTCATGAGCAACCGGACTCCGACGGTGGCGAATCATACGCCAGAAGTCTCGCAAAACTCCTTCCACCGCGCGTTAGTGATGAGCGAAGTAGTATGAAATTCTGTCGTGAATTAAATCCACTGCTCAATCAGCAATAATGAATGGCAAGTGGTTGGCTCCTAAAGCCCTCAGCCTCCTTTCTCAGTTTAAGCCTCACCTTCTCATCACTTCATCCGATTAAGTGTGAGGATTGTGAGATTGAGAGACTCAGATATTACCGAGTTGCCAGTTCGGCCACCTAGGTTTTGCTATGCTAAAAGAAATCATTTTTTATTTTTAGTTATCATAAAGAACCTCACGCAGCCTTAACTAGGGAGTTTCGGTGCAGCAAAAAGTACTGGACTTATAGATTCACCTTAGCCCAAGAGTGGCCGCAAATACTTCCCCGTAAACGATGCTGGGTTATGCGCGATTTCCTCGGGTGTACCACTGGCGATGACGGTGCCGCCACCCTGCCCGCCTTCGGGGCCCATGTCAATAATATGGTCGGCGCATTTGATAACCTCAAGATTATGCTCAATGATAACCATGCTGTTGCCACCCGCTACGAGGCGTTGGAGAATTTCGAGTAGCTTCTTGACGTCGGCGGTGTGCAGGCCAGTGGTCGGCTCATCGAGAATATAGAGTGTCTTGCCAGTCGTGCGCCGGCTCAGCTCGGTAGCAAGTTTGATACGCTGCGCCTCACCACCACTAAAGGTCGTGGCGGGCTGGCCGAGCTTAATATAGCCAAGGCCCACTTCATTGATCGTCGTCAACTTGCGAGCGATCGCAGGGATGTTAGCAAAGAACTCACAGGCTTGCTCGACCGTCATATTCAGGACGTCGCTAATCGTCTTACCTTTGTAGGTGATCTCAAGCGCCTCACGATTATAGCGTTTACCATGGCATTCGGGACATTGGATATAGACATCGGGTAAGAAGTGCATCTCGATCTTGATGACGCCATCACCCTGACAGTGCTCGCAGCGCCCACCCTTAACGTTGAAGCTAAAGCGCCCTGGCTTGTAGCCGCGGATATTCGCCTCAGGCGTGCCCGCAAAAAGCTCACGAATCTGTGTAAAGACACCGGTATAGGTAGCAGGGTTGGAGCGCGGGGTGCGGCCAATTGCCGACTGGTCGATGACAATTGCTTTATCGAGCTGCTCGACCCCATCGATTGCATCGTGTGCACCTGGCACTGCTTGGGCGCGATGTAACCGGGCAGTGAGCTCGCTCGCGAGAATGCTATTGACAAGCGTCGACTTACCACTACCACTCACCCCCGTCACCAGCGTGAGAACGCCAAGCGGGATGGTGACGTCGATATTCTTGAGATTATTCTCGCGTGCCCCGCGGATTATCAGTGCACGGCCCTGCTCAATCGGGCGGCGCTGAGCTGGCACTGGGATCTTCTCCACACCAGACAGATATCGACCAGTGATGCTCTGCGGCATGCGTGCTACCTCTGCTGGCGTGCCATATGCCACGATCTCCCCGCCGTGCACGCCAGCACCTGGCCCAACATCCACCAGATAGTCAGCCGCCGCAATTGTATCTTCGTCGTGCTCTACCACCAGCACGGTATTGCCTAGATCGCGCAGGTTCTTGAGCGTCTGGATAAGGCGATCGTTGTCACGCTGGTGTAGGCCAATTGATGGCTCATCCAGCACATACAGCACCCCCTGCAGGCCACTACCGATCTGCGTCGCGAGGCGGATACGCTGCGCCTCACCACCGCTAAGTGTGTTGGCTGCCCGCCCCAGTTCGAGGTAGCTGAGCCCGACATTGTTCATAAAGCCTAGCCGTGCCATAATTTCTTTGACAACAAGCTTAACGATGTGCTGCTGTTCTGCACTAAACTCCAGCTGGCCTATCATATCCAGCGCATTGGCGACGTCCAGATTGCAAATATCCATAATGGAGAGGCCATTGACTGTCACTGCCAGCACCACTGGTTTGAGCCGTGCACCCTTGCAGGCCGTACACTTACGCTCCCGCATGAAGCGCTCGATATCTTTGCGCATAAACTCACTATCGGTCTCGCGATGGCGACGCTCAAGGTTAGGGATGACTCCCTCGTACGTTGAGTCGTAATAGCGATTACCACTGAGGTGAATACGATACTTTTGCTTACCCGTGCCATAGAGCACCTTCTGCACGGCATCATCACTTAGCTCCTTGACGGGTACGTGCAAGCTAAAGCCTTGCTCCTCAGCCACCGCGGCGAGACGCTTCATGTACCACGCTTCGGCATTAAAGCGGTTGAAGGGGCGGATCGCTCCCTCGGCAATCGTCAGATTAGGGTTAAGGATGAGCTCCGGATCAACCTCCAGGCGTGTGCCCAGGCCCGTGCAGACTGGGCATGCCCCCTGCGGCGCATTAAAGCTAAAGAGCCGCGGCTCAAGCTCGGGGATTTCCTCGCCTGGGTGATCCATACAGGCATAGCGCTGGCTATAGGTTGTGATCTCGCCACTCGTGGCATCCAGCACCTGCACAACCCCACTCGCGAGCTCCAGCGCTTGCTCAACCGACTGCGAGATGCGGCTCACCATCGTTGGCGCCATCACAAAACGATCGACCACCAGCTCAATATCATGCTTATAGCTCTTCTGTAGTTCTGGGAACTCATCAAGTGCATACACCACGCCATCTACCCGAGCTCGCGCAAAGCCACTGCGCATGTACTGCTCGGGGATGTGGGCAAATTCCCCTTTCTTTTGGCTCACAATCGGTGCCAGTAACATAAGTTTGCTCCCCTCAGGAAGTTTCATAATTTCGTCGATAATAGACTGAGCTGTCCGGCGCTGGACAGGCTTGCTACAGCGCGTGCCATCGGGCATAAGAGCTGGGCAATGCGGCACCCCTACCCGAGCAAAGAGCAGGCGCAAATAATCGTAGATCTCCGTCACTGTAGCGACAGTGGAGCGCGGGTTGCGGCTCGTCGACTTTTGGTCGATGCTAATACTGGGGCTCAGGCCATCAATGGAGTCAACGTCGGGCTTATCCATAATGCCAAGGAACTGCCGTGCGTAGCTGCTCAAACTCTCCACATAGCGGCGTTGCCCCTCAGCGTAGATCGTGTCGAAGACGAGGCTCGACTTACCGCTACCACTCAGGCCCGTCACCACCACAAACTGATCGCGTGGAATGGTCACGCTGACATCTTTGAGGTTATTCTGGCGCGCCCCAATAATCCGTATCTGCTCCGACATATCGTCTTATTGTAGCATGTATACTGGTGAGATACTAGATTTGTGCAAGAGGCCAACTGAGCCTCCCCACATCTTTTAGGGCGCTACACTCGCGATGTAAGCCGCTCCTTCTTTGGTCGGCTTGCCGCAACATAGGAGACGAGGCCACACCAATACAATGGCATAATACTATAGATAATCCATGCCTCAGATGCTTTACCAAAGAGCTGCAGGGCAAGGGCCGACTCCGAGGCAGCAAGTATTGTCCCATTGCAACTGCCCACGCTCCACCGTAGCCGGTAGTCTGTCAGAGCTGCCGCTGCCCCACTCGTCATCAGCACCATAAGTACAGCAGCATACACTTTTATTGCTCCAGCAAGGAGCGGGCTTCCTACACGCGGCAACACGTTGTGCAGTGTCGAATATACCATTATTGCATTACCCATGAAGGTAGCTAGCAGCAATCCCCAATTTATGCGCCTGGCAGCTCCCTTCGCAAGGGCAAAGATGAGACGCCACAAATTTATAACACAGAGCACCAGATACGCTAGCAAAGACACCCCCAGCCCAACGATGAGATGCGAGAAGGGCAAGAACGCCACCAGCGAGTCGGCCACAGCAAACAGCACAAGCGCTACGAGAAGGAGCCACGTCGTTGGCTGCTGCCGATCGCTATAGCGCCAAACTGCAAGAAAAATCATCATCGTTGTGAGTGGGCTCATTACTTTTTGCAACCACCACCACTGGTCCGCCGGGGCAAACTGCAGCAGCTGCCACACCACTGCGCAGAGCAGTACTGGCCAGACAACTCTCAAGAGTCTCGTTAGTTTCATCATTAAATTCATAGAAAATATAGTAGCCCATTCTATAGACAAATTGCAAGGCAACCAGTGTATTATCCATAGCCAGATGTTTCTCACTCAAATTTACCGAGCGAAATACCGGGCAATAGCCTCTTCCGCCTCCGCCCAGGTGCGACACTCAATAGCGCGCGGATCGTCGATCGTAGCGCCTGGGTGCCATGGCCGTTCGCCAAATAAAATTGCCAAGCCAAGCGGCGCATCATCCCCTGCAAGGCCACGCTCGAGGTGATGTGGCGAGTCATCAATCGCAATCGTCATATTGTACTGCCGGTATATCTCTGTCTTGGAGTCGGTCATTATCTTGATGCCATCCTCGGTTTCGACTGGCCGCCGCGTCAAAATAACCTCTTCGAAGACATCAGGCAGATACTTTTCGATGCTCTGCTGTGTCACACCTGCTAAACCATAATGCCGGGCCGAGACTGCATAGAGTCGATACGTGGCCGCTAGTCTTCGCAACGCCTCGATCGTCTCTCTGTCTGGGACTTGCATCTCCTCAAACCAATCAGGCTTCGCCATGCCTGGTGTCGTCCCCAGCTGCAATCCATTAAATCGCTCTTGCACTTCCTCTGGCGATACATCTCACGTCGTCTGTGATATGTTGGGCCAAAAGTTGGTACCATAATGCTCGTTATATGCTGCCACCAGCCCTTCAGCACACGGAAAGACGACATCATCAAGGTCGACGGCAATAGCAGGTTTGTCATTTTTTGTTCGTTCCATATTACTACTTCGTTGTTACTGATTTATTGTCATTGCTTAACACTCAAAGCTCACACCTCTGTTATTTTATCCAACAGACGAAGCTGAGGTACGAGCGAAATTATCGCGCTGCTGCGTGGCTCTCAATCATTACAGGCTACAGCAGCTCTGGCCGCTCCTGCTGCACATAGTGCCGCAATGAGCTGATATAGTGCACGGCCGCCGCAAAGGGATAGTCAGTCCGCGGCGTGATGGGCTGCTGCATAAGCTCGTCTGGTGTGAGCCATTGGTAGCTACTGTGCTCCCAGCTGAGGGTAATTTCTGGCGCATCACCATCAACCAGTGCCGCATAGCACATATAGCTCAGCCGCCGGCCATCAGGGTGCGGCAGCACATGCTCGAAGGCCACACTCAGCTGGCTCGGCGCAAAGCCAAGGCCGGTCTCTTCTTCTATCTCTCGCCGAGCTGCCTCAAGCGGTGTCTCGCCAGGCTCGACGATACCACCAGGCAAGTCGGCACCGTGCGGAAAGAGCGGATGCGTACTACTGCGCTCAAGGACGAGAATTTTGCCAGTCGCATCAACAATCAGTGCTTTGGCTAAGAAATAGGGTTGGTTGTTTTCCGGTTGGATTGCCCGAGTAAAATATATGTTTGCCATGACGTCTATTATACACAAAAGAATGGAAACTGATTGCTGCTATATCCTTTTGATCTCACTCAGAGGGGTGAGCTGCCAAAACATCAATGTCTTATATTACTCTCATGAGTATACGCTCTTGACGCTAAGAAAGCAGCGCTAAGCAAGTCAAGTGCACCTATCAAAACTCGTGTTAGTTAGCACTCTTGCACCAAGAGTGCTAATTTGCTACTATACCAATAGGTCACGCGGCTGATACCCAGCGCGATCGGCCACCCGTTTTTAAGCAACTAATCGGGCGTCCTGTTGCCCGCACTATATAACTACAATGATAACTACAAGGAGGAATATATGCCACCAAACATGAACCAACAAGACAACAAAAAGCCCCTCGAGCAATTTGGCACCGACCTCACCGCTCTGGCGCGTGAGGGTAAACTCGACCCAGTGATTGGCCGAGACGAAGAGATTCGCCGCACCATGCAGATTCTGGCTCGACGCACCAAGAATAACCCCGTACTGATCGGCGAGCCGGGTGTCGGTAAAACCGCCATCGTCGAGGCCTTGGCGCAGCGCATCGTCAAGGGGAACGTACCGGCGTCGCTGAAGGATAAGCGACTGATTAGCTTGGAGATCTCCAGCTTACTGGCAGGCGCTAGCTTCCGTGGCCAGTTTGAAGAGCGCCTTAAAGGCGTGTTGAAAGAGGTTGAGGAGGCTGCTGGCGAGATTATCCTCTTCGTTGATGAAATCCACACCATGGTCGGCGCTGGCAAAGGCGAAGGCAGTATGGACGCCGGCAATATGCTCAAGCCTGCCCTGGCGCGCGGCAAGCTCCATATGATTGGTGCCACCACGCTGGCCGAGTATCGCCAGCATGTCGAGAAGGACGCAGCCCTGGAGCGGCGTTTTCAACCAGTTTACGTCGGCGAGCCGAGCTTTGACGACACCATCGCGATCTTGCGTGGCCTAAAGGAAAAGTATGAAGTCCACCACGGTGTCAAGATTGCTGATGATGCGATTGTAGCAGCAGCGCGACTCTCTACTCGCTACTTACCTGATCGCTTTTTGCCGGATAAGGCGGTTGATCTCTTAGATGAAGCAACCAGCGCTCTCAAGATGCAGCTGGAGAGCGTGCCGATTAGTCTCGATCGGCTCAATAATCGCCGCTTGCAGCTGGAGATTGAAGAGGCCGCGCTGAAAAAAGATAAATCCGACCACGCGAAAACCCGTAAAGAGGAAATTAAGCAGCAGATCGCTGACCTCCGAGCCAAAGCTGATGTCATCGATACCAAATGGCAGCACGAAAAGGACATCCTCCAGACCGTCAACACCGCTGCTGAAAAAATGGACAGTCTGCGCTCACAACTAGAAATAGCTGAACGCGATGCGGATCTCGCCACCGCGAGCCGTATCAAATACGGCGATATGCCAGAGCTGGAGAAAAAGCTAGCGAGCGCTCGCCAGGAACTAGCGGCCATCCCACCAGCTGACCGCTTACTACGTGAAGAAGTCACACCCGACGATATCGCTAGTGTGGTGGCGCGCTGGACGGGCATTCCCGTAGAGCGACTGATGGAAAGTGAATCGAGTAAATTAACCAAACTTGAAGACTCAATCAGCCGCCAGGTTATTGGCCAAGACCGCGCCGTGGCTGCCGTAGCGAGCGCCATTCGCCGTTCGCGCGCTGGGCTCAGTGATACCAACCGACCGATTGGTTCCTTCCTTTTCCTTGGCCCAACTGGGGTTGGCAAAACAGAGGTAGCCCGCAGCCTGTGCCGCGAATTATTTGACGACGAGCACGCCATGATCCGCATCGATATGAGTGAGTATATGGAACGTCACGCCGTAGCCCGCCTGATTGGCTCGCCACCAGGCTACGTTGGTTACGACCAAGGTGGCCAATTGACCGAAGCGGTGCGCCGCCGCCCCTACAGTGTGGTACTGTTTGATGAAATCGAGAAGGCCCACCCCGACGTCTTTAATGTGCTCTTACAGGTATTAGACGATGGTCGTCTGACTGATGGCCAAGGCCGGACGATCGACTTTAGTAACACCATTATCATCATGACGAGCAACGTTGGCTCACAGATGATTATGGACTTTGCTGGCAACGATTTGGCGGCGCTCGATAATCAAATGCTTGATACACTGCGCCAGCATTTCCGTCCAGAATTCCTCAATCGCATCGACGATATCGTGATCTTCGACCGTATTCACGAGCAAGCCATGCGGGCCATCGTTGACGTGCAGCTCGAGCGCGTCGCCCGCCAGGTCAAAGACAGCCGCGATATCACGCTGGCGTTTGACGAGAGCGTCCGCGACATGCTAGCGCGGGATGGCTACGACCCGAGCTTCGGTGCTCGGCCGCTCAAGCGCTTGGTGCAAAAGCGTGTTCTTGACCCGCTGGCGCTGGAGCTGATCGATGGGCGCATTCACGAAGGCATGACGGTGGTAGCTCGGGCAGCTGATGGGCGAGTTACCTTTAGCCCGCAGGTATCCAAGTAGCTTTTGCTCACCGAGGATGCTATACTAGTACGATAACCATTAGTAAGGAGAGAACGACACTATGACTATATTCGTATGGCTTATCATCGGCGGTCTTGCCGGCTGGCTGGCATCCAAGGTGGTTAATCAAGGCAAGGGCTCAGGCCCGCTCACCAACATCATCGTTGGTGTCATCGGTGCAATGCTCGGTGGCTGGCTGGTCAGCCTGATGGGCGGCAGTGCCGATGTGCTAACTGGCTTTAACTTCGCTAGTCTGCTGACCGCCTTCTTTGGCGCAGTTGTGCTGCTGGTTATCCTCAAGCTTATCAAAAAATAAGCTCAGGCTAGGCTAGCTTCAACATAAAACACCCCAGGGGATGGCTGGGGTGTTTTATATGGGGTGAGTTAGGCTACGCAAAAGTCTTCATAAGACTCACTCAAGAGAAGCAGCTGCTTGCTGCCACCGCTGTGCATACTCTGGATGCTGCGCCGAGAGGAGCTGGCCGCGGCGCAGTACCGCCTGGCATTGCTCGCTAGTCACATCTTCTGCTGCCAGCGCCGCACGCAGCACCGCACTGACAAATTCTGGCTTTTCCTCTGCCCTGCCTTCATCAAAGGTAAGATGCTCGAGCGCCATGAACCCTTCACACAGCAGCTGAGCTGGCTGCGCGGCCGTTATGCGCTGTTGCATAGTTGGGTCGATCATATCGGTGAGATGGTAGTAGTTCCAGCCGAGCGTTGCACCATAGCGCCGTTGCCAATAAGCACGCTTTTCATCATCATGCGCAATCGCTTCAGGGTGTGTTTGCAGCTCACTCAGCCCAGCTAGGCGAAACGCCAGATAGTGCTCTAGAGCTTGGCGCTTGATATTATCCGGAATATCATCAGACTGACGCCAAAAGGCAATTTCGTAGCCTTCATCTGCTTCACAATCAGTGATCAACTCACCGTGCACGCGGCTAATCGGTGTGGGGTATTGTTGGACTCGCTGCTCGATAATCGCAATGCGATCAGCCAGCGGCAGCTCACGCACCGAAGCAACGATATCTTTCTTCGTTCCTTGCACCGTCATCGCCTCCTGGCAGGCAAACGCTCGCATTGTTGTCGCTACATGCTGCGGCATATGCCCACCAAATATCACATTGATACGCGGCGCACCTTCTGGCTCAGGTTGCTCATTCCACTCATCACCCACGAGATCGAAGCGCTTGCCACCTGCCACACCCTTAGCCCGCAGGAGTGGCGCGCTCGAGTCTTGGGTGAGTGGCATAAGGAAATCGCGCAGCTGTGCGGAGGTAACATCACCACGCAAAGCAAACGATTGTGCACTTACATTGTGGTCGTGATCACAATGATCATGGCTGTGATGATGGTCATGACAGTGGCTGCCGCACACCTGGGCAACTGCTCGCTGGCCAAGATGGAGTTGCCGCTCTACACCGCGCAATCTCGCCAGCACCTCTGTATAGTCTGTACTACCTGGGCGAATGAGCTCAACAGCTACCTCGGGTGGCAAGGCAGGTAATTGCTCGAGCACAGAATCGATCACTGTGAGTGCTGCTCTATCATTTGGAGCGTGCGTTATACCAACAATGTCTGCCACCGCCAATTGGCTCGGTAGCACTTGATAATGCATGTCGCGTGATGCTGTTCGTGCGTTAACCAAGGCAAGGGCCGAGAAATCATAGCCACTTGAGCTTACCACCTCAGCGATCTCCGTCCCTGGCGCAATCCCGGTTGGCTCAATAAAGAGCATGTCTACCCCAGCATCGCGCACACGGTCGAGCGCCGCTTGGAACTGCGTTGCATCCGAGCAGCCAATACAGCCTGCCGTGAGCGGAATAATCTGCTCACTACGATTAGCTGGGTGCTGAGCAATCCGCCTCGCGTCCACATTGTCCTGGCCGACGTCATTTACCACGACTGCGTAGCTTGTATCGAGCGGTACACGTTCGATCAGCTGGTTGAGCGTTGTCGTCTTGCCTGCACCGAGCGGCCCAAGCACCCCGAGCACTTCAAGCGAATGATCATTCGATGGTGTCTGTTTATATTTTTCCATTGTTTCTCCTTATGATTATTCTTATTATGTGTTAGTAACCCCCGCAACACCACTCTTGATAATGCTGTACCACGAGTATTGCAGGTTTATTACAGAGCAAAGGGCGCAAAGCCACACATACGGCCAACTACGCGCCAAGATGTGGAAACTGTCCATACGGCAAGAGGGCGATCTCGCGCACATTGCACTGCGCAGTGATGACATACTTCACTGCATCACCGATTTGCTCGGCTGTAAAGAGTGGATACGTCTCTGGCGTCTTATCATAGCCAAGGTCGCGCGTAACACGAATCGCCTCATCCATTGTGTAGTCGTTGTCAAAAAATCCAGTGTCGGTACTGCCTGGCATGATCTCAGTGATAAAGATATTCTCTGGTGTAAGATCAAGGGCTATCGAGCGCAGCAAGCCATGGCCAGCCGCTTTCTGGGCTACATCTAGGCCAAGATGAGCCTTGGCGCGCACTGCTGCCGCAGCCGTGATGCTCATAACCTTGGTGTATGGTTGGCGGGCAAATACTTCGTGCTGACGCAGTGCTTGCAACAGTTTGACTAATGTGACACAATTATTTTCTACCAAATCAGGGATAGCCGCCGCCTCCATATCCCAGGTATGAGCAAGGAGGCTATTGCGTGGCAATGCCACCTTGGTGTCTGATGCCCCGCCATAGTGTACAACGTAGAGTGGTACACCCAGCTCTTGCTGGAGAGCTGCTGCCTGGCTCGCGGCCCGCTCAATGTCAGCTGCGCGGCACAAGTCAGCTGGGATAAAGCGGTCGGTTGGTACGCCGCACGTCTCGGCAAAGATTGCCGCATCATCTGGTTGGTATCCTACGACCAAAAGATCATACTGCCCAGCAAGCTGCTTCACAACGCCAGCGGCAGCGTTCATTTTATAGTGCTGCCCTTGATAGGTCAGATACTCGATTTGTCCAAACTGCGAGGTAAAGTGCCGTTTGGCTGGCGTCACTTTTGCGCCAGTGATCATAATAAGTGGTTGTTGTATCATGGATCGTATGATACGAGAGGTGTGTAAGTTATTGCAAATTTGTTGCAATAAGTGTTATACTATTGCTCATATGGATGATTCGCTCGAGCTATTTTCCACTATCTTGCGCCAGCGTCATTACCGCGTAACTGCTGTGCGGCGGGCAGTATTTTGTGCTCTCTACCAGCACGGGCCATGCACGATGCGCCAGCTTGCCGAGTACACTGCCGTGGCCGACCGCGTGAGTGTGTACCGCTGCGTAGAGCTGTTTGAGCAGCTTGGTATTGCCCAGCGACTACCGATAGGCTGGAAGTACCAGCTCGAGCTGACTGATGTCTTTATTCGTCATCATCACCACGCAACGTGCCGCCGCTGTGGGCGAGTGATTGATATTGCCGAGAATGAGGAGATTGAGCGGTTAATCGCGGTAATCGCTCAGGCTCACCACCTCGCCGAGCCCTCGCACACGTTCGAAATTCAGGGGATTTGCCCACGCTGCCAGCGTCTTCGACAGGCTGGTTAATATCTATGCATAATTAAGCGTCTTAAAATTTATCGTTATATAATGCTTCTTCTATTCAATCCACAAAGAGCTACCCACCAATTTTCGCGGTTCCCTCTTTCCCACCGCTTTCTCCTCAAGAACATTACAAGAGTCGGCATTCACTGACTAGTAGCTGCTCAGATTCAAAGCTGATTAGACAACCAGCTTCTTACTCTTGCTCAAATAAATGGTAGAGAATCAATAGAGAAAGTGAAGATTTTGGATGCTCAAGGCTCTTCTAGCCATCCACCGGCACCACAGCCTCAAGCCACAGCTGCAGCTCCTGCATGATAAATTCATCTGCTGTGCCTGCCTTGGCTAGACGCTGCAATGATGCCATAAAGCTCGGCAGCTGCGCCTGCAGGTGGGTACTCCGCCATTGCTCCCACTGGGCTTGCTCATCATCACTGAGGCTCTGTGGGAAGCTACGCGCCTTGTAGTGGAGTAGTAGCTCAGGCAGGCGCTCATCACGAAAGGCTGGATGGAAGTCTGCCAGCGCCGTGGTATCGGCATTGCGCACTGCAGCGATGTGCGTCTTGTCTGCG
Organism: uncultured Candidatus Saccharibacteria bacterium; assembly: GCA_963554165.1. Lineage (GTDB taxonomy): Bacteria > Patescibacteriota > Saccharimonadia > Saccharimonadales > Saccharimonadaceae > Saccharimonas. The sequence goes on from CAUVQR010000001.1 coordinate 40,060, forward strand.
TCCGAGACAAAGCTGTCGTAGAGCTGCCCTTCGGGATCGGTCGATTTTTTGTACTCACGCTTTTTTTCGTAGAGTGTGCGGAGCTTCTCAGCAAAGTCGGGATGGCGAAGAAGGATATCGCGGTGGCGCGCTACAGTAGCCGCCTCAAGATGGATCTTACTCCAGCCATCACCCTGCTCTAGCACGCCGAGCGGTGCAACGGCTGGGCAGCGATTGTATTGCAACGGTTTGACAGGTAGCGCCACAAAGCCATCGGCTTGGCGCTCTTCCCAGGTGGCAAAGATTTTCTTAGCAAGCTCCTGCTGGCTTAGGCCCACAAACGGCGTTGGGTCGTAGCGCAGGTCATAGACCAAGACATTGCTATTGGGTGCTGGTGCCAGCGGAAAGGCGACGGTCGTCTTGGCATGCTGCTTATCGTAGCGGCCACTGGTATAGACAAATGGCTGCTTCGTCTCGAGATTGACGAGCCGCTGCACTGCCCTCTTGTCGCGCATCGCAAGGAGATAGTCAAAGAGCTGAGGCTGAGCGCGCTTCACTAGCTTCGTTACTTCTATCAGAGCTGCCACATCAGCGAAGGCATCGTGTGCATTGTCGTGTGCAATGCCGTTAGCTTTAGTAATGAGCTCTAGGCGGTTGGTGGGCTGGCCATTTGCATCCACCGGCCACTCAATGCCATCTGGCCGCAGCGCCCGCGTCAGCCGCACCACATCGAGCATATCCCAGCGGCTCCGCCCATCCTTCCAGCTCCACTCGTATGGGTCGTAAAAATTCCGCCACAGCAGATGGCGGATAAACTCATCGTCAAAGCGCACATTGTTGAACCCCACAGCGATCGTCCCTGGTGTGAAGATCTCTTCGCTCACCATCCGCGCACATTCTGCCTCGCTATAGCCCTCCTCTAGCGTCTTCTGCGGCGTGATGCCAGTCACCATCAGGGCATCGGGGCTTGGCAGGGTATCGTCACTGAGCGTCACGAGGAAGTTATATGGCTCGCCAATCGGCTGCAGATCCATATCTGTCCGCTGCCCGGCAAACTGCATGATCCGATCCGTCTGCGCTCGGAAGCCACTCGTCTCAAGGTCGTAGAAAAAGAATGTTTGTGCCACCATACACTACTGCCAGCCGTGATTGACAACTTCTATAGCGTGTCTCGCCAGAAACTTCTTAGACGCTTTTGTGCCAGCACTTTTTTCATAATGCTCTAGCTCATAGACACCTTGCTTCACTTTATTCATAATGTCTGCTACGGTATCCCATTTCCACTCGAAAACACTCTGATTTAATTTAACGTCGTCAACTGGTGTCTCAGCATCAAGACCGACTACACTAAGAACTTCTCTCGGTATATTAATCTTACCCTTTTCCCAATTTGGCATGATATACTTCAAAGCTTCCAATTGCCGAATATACTTTCCGAAGTCGTCACCCTCTATATAATAATCCAACACACTTCTCGTGCGGAGGTTAGTCCCTGCGAGAACCAACTGCACATCCATTTCTCTACCCTCTTTACTATAGATAGCGTCCAGCTCTGATGCACTGAGGACTCTCCGTTCCTTTGTTCTCTTATGATTATCGATCGTTGCTTCAAGCCAGTCACCAAAATACCGATTTGCACTTTCATTAGGAAGTTGCTTCTTCTCTAATTGAGCTAATACATACTGTGTTAGCTTACCTACATTCGTGTCAAGGAGTGGCTCGACATCACCTTCGCGAACTCCTTTAAGTAATTGCTCAGTGTACTCTTCAGGGTTAGCCTTCAAAAGGTGATCACCAAGCGATGGCTCTTTGCCAGCGAGCGCGCAAGCGACATCGTATCGAACATTAAGAAGCGCTTCTTGTTGAAAACTATTAGGGCCCAAACTCCGCCGACCAATCAGAGGTTTTAGTGCAGTCACTGCCAGCGTCAATGTTGTCGCACCAACAGTTCCTAAGCTTTGTTCTCGACTCAATGCATATGTACTTTTTAGGTCCAAGGCCGCAACTTCCAGAGTACTTGGCACTTTTCTCTCTCTATTGCTCATACTGCCTCCTAGCTTATATTAATCTGACTACTATTATACCATAAAAAAACCTCTGTTGAGACAGCAGGCTTTATCTATTATATTATTGCTCCACCAGCGGGAACGGCTGGCTATCGCCAATCTGCACGATGCTGTCGCCCTCCGCTCCTTGACGGATGAGCTCGTGTGTGACACCAAGGCGTTTCATGATATCACGCAGGCGATTGACTGCCTCAAACTGGGCGAAGTTCGTGCGACGAGCGAATTTCTCGAGCTTTTGGCCAGACACAGCAAAGACACGCGGTATCTCGCCATCCTCTCGCGGGTTAGTGAGGCCGCTCTCTATTGCCGCCTCGGCACACTGCTGCGCCGCATACCCCTGCAGTTGCTGCACTGCCCAAGCATCGGCCTTAGCTTGGCTACCAAGTGTAATGGTCACAAGCTCTTCACCATCAGCAAAATCGTCGTCCTCTTCAGTTGCCGCCTCAGCCGCCCGCGCCGCTGTTACTATCTGGCGTAAAGCTCGCAACACATCAACGACTCCCTGATGCGCAATCGAGGAAATTGCAAAAATCGGCGTTGCTCCGTCAACTACCCGGCGCAGACTGTCTATCTGCATTTGGATAATATCGTCATCGAGCCCATCACACTTCGTTAGCACGACGACTTCTGGCCGCTGAGCTAGCTCTGTGCTGTATTGCTGCAGCTCGTGACGAATCGCTTGGTAGCGCTCAGCTACATCATTGCTATACACATCAACAAGATGGAGGAGTACAGCCGTCCGCTCGACGTGCCGCAAGAAAGCATCGCCCAGACCCTTGCCTTCGCTCGCTCCCTCAATCAGGCCAGGAATGTCAGCAATCAGGACCGAACCATCATCAATATCGGCCACACCAAGGTTAGGTGTGAGTGTCGTAAATTCATAATTCGCAATCTCCGGACGCGCATTACTCACCACGCTAAGGAAGGTTGATTTACCAGCATTAGGAAAACCTACCAAACCAACATCAGCCAGTAACTTCAGCTCCAGTTCCGCTTCAAAACTCTCCCCTGCCTCGCCCAGCTCAGCCATGCGCGGCGTCTGGCGCACACTAGATTTAAAATGCGCATTACCAAAGCCACCATCGCCGCCTTTGGCAATGACGGCCTCTTGCCCTGCCTCAGCAAGGTCGGCAATTACCGCACCATCTCGCTTCACTAGTGTCCCTACTGGCACTTTGACAATAAGTGGCTTGCCAGATCGGCCCGCCATCTTCTTCTTGCCACCCGCAACGCCGGGCTCTGCCTTGAGCTCTGGTTTGTAGCGAAACTTGAGCAAGGTGTTGAGCTGTTCTGTTGCAACAAATACAACATCACCACCACGACCGCCGTCTCCGCCATCAGGTCCACCTTTGTCTACATATATTTCATGTCGAAAGCTCACCGCACCGTCGCCACCACGACCCGCTACTACTGTTACCTTTGCTGTATCTACAAACATATACTATTAAGTATACCAAAAACACCTCTGCGACAACAGAGGTGTTTATAATGCTTAGCGTATCAAACTAGTAGATGTACTGGTAGCGACCACCGACTGCTTCGTTCCACGGGATGTTACCGAAGCCAACGCGGTTGAATCCACCACCCCAGCGGAAGCCGTTCATCTCGCTAATCGTGACTGAAACACCAGGGTTAACACTCTCGACGATGGCAACGTGGCCATACCCACCACCATTTTGCATCACTGCACCAACGGCTGGCGTTGTGCCGACACCGTAGCCAGATGCGCGAGCGAAGCTAGCCCAGGTAGCAGCATTACCCCACTGGCGACCGATTGGCCGGCCGAGCTCAAGACGGCGCTCATAGGCATAGAAAGTACAGTTACCCCAGGCGTAGCCACCACCGTCGCCACCGCCTGTCCAGGCATGAGCTGTACCAGCAGCACCGCCGTAGGCACCAGTGCCATTGTAGCTGTTTGTGCCAGTTGTTGCGCTGGCTGCGCGAGCAGCAGCACCCGAGCGTGGCGCTACGTAGCCTGGCTGCTCCTCTGTTGGCAATGAGCCATCAGGGATGATCAGCTGCGAACCCTTAGCGGGGGTAGAAGTCAACTCAAGGTCGTTGTAGAGAGTGAGCTGGTTCTTATCTGCTTTGTATTTAGCAGCAATGCTATCGAGTGTATCACCATCCTTAACAGTGTAGAGGATGCCATTGACTGGCAAGATCGTCAGCTCTTTGCCTGGCTCAAGCGCATCACTAGTGAGCTTGTTGACCCATTTGATAGTCTGCGTGCTAATTTTGAACTTATCAGCAAGACTTGGCACGCTGTCGCCAGCAACTGTCGTGTATTTCTTGATAGTGCGGTTGTCAGCTGTTGGCTGAACAATCTGCGGCTTGTTAATTGTCGTGGCGCTCGTTTGAGTAAACGAGTTCTCTGCAGCAATTGACTGCGAAAGGTTGGCGACGTTGTTGGTGACAGGGAGGTTCGTGCTCTCAGCAATTGATGTAGCAACATTGGTTGCAACGAGCTGATCTACCCCATCTGCTGATGGTGTCGCTGCCGTCTGGCGCGTTGCGCTGACGGGCGCAGCGCTAGCTAGAGCGGTGTTCTCTGCCAAAATTGGCTGATAGCTCATGGCGACGAGTGAAAGTACTAGGACAAAAACCCCCACATAGGCCGATGTCCGTACCGGCGATAATGACTTATACAGTGGTCGCGGGCGCCGACTCCGCACGGTAATAGGCGAAAGTTCGAGTTGTGAAGCCTGCTCGGCTGCTTGTTGTTGACGAATGATCGTTCTCCTGCGCATCTATTACTAGCGCGCGACTACCTCACTCTGTCTTTCTTCTCTTATACACGAGAACGGAGCACACATGTCGACCGATTTTATTATGATATTAAAAAAATTGATTTCGGCGCTCGTACGACATTTAAAGGCAGGCCATTGGTAGAGCAATTTCCCTCTCTTGCATTCCCCATATTATCACTCCCCGACTGGCTACCATCCATTCTACTACGCGGTTGTAGTTTAGTCAATGGTTTACAACAGTGGTGGGAGATGATATTTTGTGAAAATTGCAACAGTTTTGGCCTAGCAACGTTTATGTGTGGCATATTACTGTCAGGGTGCAAAACATAGCTTCAATATTACTAAGGCATATGCGAGAACAGGTGCAACCTACAGCTGGGATCTATAACTCAGAACAGAGCTTCTTACAGTGCTGCTTGATGTTAGCTTGATGCTCGGCATCAGTGTTGGCAAAATAGACATTACCATCATCGCCAGCAAGGAAGAACTCGTAGTTGCCCGGGGCTGGATCGGCCACAGCTTTGAGCGCGCCGAGGCCAGGTGTGGCAATCGGCCCAGGTGGCAAGCCTGGCTTGATGCGTGTATTGTATGGCGAGTCGAGATTGACATTGGGGCTCACACCAGCAATGTCTGCTCCATAGATGAAAGTTACATCCGAGCCAAGTACTTTGTTCTCGCGCAAACGCTTGTAAAAGACCTGGGCAATCTGCCGCTGGATCTGGTAGCAGTCCTGGCTCGCACCACCACACCCCATCTCGCGCTGGATGATGGAGGCGAGGGTGATAGCTTGGTAGAGATTGAGCTTTTGGGCTGCAAATTTGTCAATCAAGCCATTATTCTGAATCTGCTCATACATATGCGCAAAGGCTGCCTTGAGAGCCGCTTCTGGACCTTGATTGGCCGGCACAGAGTACGTATCACCAAAGATATAACCCTCGAGCGAAGTGCCAGCTGGCTTATTGGCAAAGAGTGGACTGTCGTACGTCTTGGCCAGTGCAGCTTTGATTGACTCCTCGCTGTAGCCAGCCCGCTTGAGTGCCGTGGTGGCATCTTGGCCTTGCGGCTTGTAGCGCGAATCGACCACAGTACCACCTGGCAAGAATGTGACGGCACGATTATCATGACACCCCTGCGAAAGCTTGGTCACGATCTCAGGCAACGACTGCGCAGGGCTAAATTGACATACGCCAGTATGGAGTTGATTGCGCGAGCCCGACAGGCGGGTGTAGATATCAAAGGCGTGAACATCACGAATCAGCCCCTGCTCTTTCAGTGTAGCAGCAACGGTCTTGAACGTGTCACCCTCACCGATCGTTAGCGTCTTCGTGGTGGTGTCGGTCCGGTCGACCGGCTGCAGGTTTTGATGATACCACCAGTATGCTATTGCAAGGATGAGTAAAATTAGCAATCCAATGCCGCTGAGCCACCACAGCCATCGGCGACGCCCGTGGCGTGGCCGCTCAGTATTGTAGCGTGGAGACTTTTTCTGGGAGCCAATCGTCCGGCCCTTTGGTGCATCATCAGCAAAGAGTGGCGAAACATCATCATTGCCAAGCAAACTTCCCCGCTGCGGCTCTGGTGCGGGCTGCGGCGGCTGGTCGTCATCAAAGCCATAGAAGCTATCATCATCAAGCCCAGAAGGCAGCGTATCGTCAGCAAAATCGTCAACTGGAATGGTGGTTGGTTGAGGCTGAGATTGCGGCGCTGGTTGCTGGACTGGCACTGCGTACGTGTCGTGAGACGGCGCTGGTGCGCGGTAAGGCTGTGGCTGAGGTGCTGGTTGCGATTGTGGTTGAGACTGAGGCCTACTCACCCACGCGTAGGGGTCATACGCCTGCTGCGACTCAGAAGACGGTGCTGGCTGCGGCTGGATAGATTGTGTTGATTGTGGCTGTTGTTGCCCTACCGTTGGACGATGTGGCTCTGAGCGGCGCATATACGGCGATGCACTGCGCCCCGAAGCAGCTGAGCGCCCCGACCGTGGTGTGATGCGTTCTGCTGGTGGTGGCGACATTGGTGGGTTTGGATTCCCTACCTGGAAGCCTCGGCCTGGCTGGCGGCGAAAATCAGTCATAGTGCGTCTCCAAATAGTCTTGCAAAATAATACTGGCAGCAACAGCATCGATAGCGCCCTTGCTATACGGCTTTCCTTGAGCACGAAGATACTCCTCAGCTTGTACGCTGGTGAGCGACTCATCTTGAAATGCCAAGCGCGGCGCGATATCTGTCAACTGAGTCGCAAACCGCTCAACATAGGCGGTTTGAGCTGTAGGCTCGCCCGATTGATTGCGCGGGTAGCCGACGACTACCACCCCAACACGCTCACTCATAATCAGCTGAGTGATCTGCTCAAGTTCACTACCATCCACTTCAATCGTATCATATGCGACAGCAATTCGCACGGACGGATCGGCGATTGCCACGCCAATCCGCCGTTCGCCGACATCAAGCGCTAAGTATGTTCTCTTATTGTTCATTGAGGTCAAATACCACCTTTATACGATTCGTGTCATTTGGTGCTGATTGCACCCAGAATGGTGAGAACGATACATCGGCCGAACTTACCCCCTCAATCTTCTCAACATGCGAGCGGATTTCGGCATAGCGCTTGCCCTTAGCGTAGTCTTTGAGCTCAGACTCGTCGACTTTAGGACCGATTTTGCCATTGGTCGTAATAGTCGCATTGTAGGCATTACCATTAGCCGAAACATTCGTCACCGAGAGTTTATTGACGCCATTGCTATGGACTTGCTGGTTGGCCTTGCCATCAATCTGCTGCTTGAAGTATGCATCAAGGAAGATGCCTGCCTCGCGCTTCTCAATCGCCGAGAGGGAGTACTCCACCGCACCAGTCAGCTGGGCTTTACCATCAGTTGCTTCGCCGCCCACCTTGACGTTCGGTTGGATGTCGCTGTCGTTTTGCTTGAAGGTATCATTCAGAATGATATAGCTGTCGCCATTAAACTGTGAGGCAAGCTCGCGCTTAGCACCGTTGCTATCGAGTGAGCTATGGAGTCTATTCCTCGCCTGCTCAATATCACTGCGCTGCACTGTGGTAATCGTCTTGTCTGTGCCACCAGAAGTATCATGCGTAAAGGAAACAGAGAAGCCAGAGGGGCCCTTGGCCGAGCCCGATGCACCATTGTACTTCGTGCCACTCTCTACTGCGGTGACCTCTGTTGTGCGGCCTCGCATGAGATCGCCACCCGACGCGTTAGAGTCGAATACCACCGACGATGTCGTCTTATACTGCATGCCATTTTCGGATGTGATGGTCGTCCCAGCGTCGATCGTCGCTCCATTGCGCAAGACGTCAAACGAAGCCGGCGTAAAGCGCACCGTCCCCGTTGCCTTCGCACCAACATCTTCTTTGCCGGTGGCAGTGAAGTCGATCGAGATAGTTTTGCGCGTTGTCTTGGTTGTTGTCTTGATTGTCCCTTCTTGCAGGTTTGAGCCAAGCGAATCGCCAATCGTAACGCGAGTGCTGAGCGGCAGATCAGAAGTACGAGCCTTGATCGTGATGGTCGCATGTGGTGCGAAGAAAATCGCCCACACCAAGAAAACGATCAGGACAACGAGTGCCGCACCACCGATCAAGAGCTTCTTGCGCATTTTGTTGAAATCCGGTACCTTCACCTTCTTCTTGAGATCTGAGGCGGCTGACGTATCAGCTGCTTTGTCGTCGTCATCTGGCGTCTTGCGAGCAGCCGAGCGGGTGGCAGGACGAGCCGGTACAGAAATATCAGGCGTTACTAGCTCAGGATCTTCTGGTTCGAGCTCACTACCATCAATGACATCTTCGTCATCGACCTCGAGCGCTGGGATCTCAGCCATTTCCGGCCGGCTTTGCAATGTCCGCGCCGTGGGGATACTTGCCGAAGCCGCCAAAGTCGAGAGCGCTTGGTTGCCAGTGATAATGACGAGCCGCTTACCTGCTTGCTCAGCAGCGCGCTGGACGAGCTTGAGGTTGACAGCGCTCTGCATAGCGCCAATCCGCTTGGGTGGCACGAGTGCGACGATTTTTTGCGAGGAGTCCTTCACCTTGCCAATAATGGCGGTAATGTCGTCCTCGGTATCGATATAAATGACATCTTTTTGCATTTAGATCCTCAACATTTTATTCAATTTATTGCGTAGTGTTTCTGTTTCGCTTGCCCCAATCATCGTATCGTAGCCCACGCGCAGGAGGCCCATCGCGGTGATAAATGAGTGGTCGCTGACCTTGTTCGTCAGGTCGACCACACCCGAGACGTCACTGGGCTTAATATGCTGCACCACTGGCCGGCGTGTAAAGGGGAGGTCGGTATACCAATCGCGCGTCTCAAGGGCTTTGACTAGTGGCTTGAGGCTTGCCCCACCACCGCAGAGCAAGATACGATTAGGCAAGTGATCAACCGAGCTAAATTCGCTAAGAGCAAGATCGACTCCTGCTAGCCAGACATCGAGGGTTTTATCAATTGCGGTATCAAAATGCTGCTTAAGCTCTTGTTTCATCTGCTCGTGATTAGTCGCAACCTTGAGCTTCTCAGCCTCGTTGTAGTTAATAGCGCACTCGTTGGCAATCGTATTGGTAAAGCTGCGTCCACCAATGCCAAACATTCGCGTCCCCTCCACGCCACCATCATTTACTACCGCAATATCTGTCGTACCGCCACCAACGTCGGCAAGAATAGCCGTAAATGAGCTATTCGCATCTGTACCTAGTACGCTCCGGCTTACCGCAAAGGGCTCGGCTGCTACTGCCACGAGATCGAGCGCTAGCTCATCAGCCACGCGCTCAAGCGCACCAATGTGCACCATAGGAGCAAAAGCAGTGTAGATCTGCACCGCGACATCCTTACCTTGAAAACTAATCGGGTTGCTCACCTTGTAGCCATCAATATGAATACTGACGAGTGCAGAGTTGACGAGCTTTACCTCCACATCTTGGTTGCCTGTCTCAAGAGCGATCTGCCGCTGCGCCTTGATGGCAGCTCGGTCTTGCACCTTCTCGATGATGAATTCCATTTCGGTCTCATCTAGTGGACGATCGGGCTGTGGCCGGCGGTAGCGGATGGTGTTCGTCACACCCTTCACAAGCTCGCCAGCAATGCCAATCACTGCACGGCGCGCCTGTATGCCAGCCTCAGATTCGGCTTGGGCCAGAGCATCTTCGCAGTTGCGCACGACTGCGGCAATGTCGGCAATCGCACCAGAGTGCATATCGCTACGGTCTTGATGCTTGCGCCCCACACCAATGATCTCAATCTCCTCACCATTAACCCGGGCAAGCAGCGCCTTGACGTACTCTGTCCCAATATCAAGACCAACGAGGCACTCGCTAGCACTGTTATCTGCTCGGGTAAGAAATCGATCGAAAACCATAATCATCTCTATTATATACCATATACAGGCCTGCCTGCTAGCCTTAAACGGTGATTATTGGCGAATTTATGATGAAATGATTCATTTTGTACCGAGCACTGCAAGCGTCGCTATTGAGAAATATTACAGAAAAGTCATACAGTGGTAGCACCCTCCTTAACAAAACAGAGGTAACCACTGTACAATACGCTCACTATGACTAACCGTGAACCAGTCGATGCCGTCCCTATCGGCATCTTTCCGCTTGAGAACTACGAGCCAACCGAGCTTACTCTGCTTGGCCGCCACCTATACGAGACGGTCGCAGCGCTTGAAGCACACCATGCCATGCCCGACGAAACAACGATAGCCTACCAAGCTCCCTTTGGGCGATATAACGAAGGTGGTACATTGGCCGTTGACCTCACAGCTGATGCCACTGGCCTAACCGCTGGCCAGCTCACCTTTGCCGACCCTGATAAGCATCATTCTTTTGCACTAACACTGGCGGATAATCGGCAATACTGGTATAGCCGGACCGACCCCAGCCACAAGATGCCTATCACCCACAACCACGTGGCACGCCTGCTTGACCGCTCGCGCCCGCCTGGCGATTCGGAGTTATTTAGATGGTATGCAACCAACCGCGACACAACTACTACCGACCTCCAGGCTCTTCTCGACGAAGCGGTCCTCCCTACGGTTAATCCTGAGCAAGTTCGCCGTGATGCGACCTACTGCTATAATGATATTACCCTCAAAGGCGAACAGTGGTCTGGCGTGCGTCTTGCACTGACAATACGTCGGCTTGGCCAGCTTGCTATGGGCACTACAGCAAACCTAGAAATACCCTACAGCTGTGATGAGCTCGACGCACCAGTAACTTGCCGTATTACCAGTGATGACTTAGAATATACCACGCTTGCCTGCTTTTATGATCATAACGAAACAACCTCGCAGCGTCGCCGTACATATGTTGAGCCAGACATCGCAGAGCTAAGCAACACTATCGCCCAGCTAACAGAGGATATGATTGCTGCGCGCTGCGCTCTCCAGTAGGGCCGCACCCCCTCTTCTGCGCCCTTGTAGGTGTTATTAATGCCAACAATACAACACCAGTAAATATGTTACTGGTGTTGTATTGTTCATTCCTGGTTATCTGCTAGCAGCGCTACCGCAAAACCGCTTTGATCCGACGGATACCGGCTGAGCTCGACTCTTCCTTGGTAATCTTGAAGCGCATACCATCTTCGGCCAAGACGCCAGTGTGCTCGACGTGTGGACCCCCGCACACTTCGAAGCTCACGCGCTGATCACCTTCGCCGATAGAATAGACCTTGACAGTGTCGCCGTAACGTTCGCCAAAGGCACCGATTGCACCGAGCTTCAGTGCTTCATCGGTTGGGTACACGGCAAAGCTAACAGGCAAGTCTGCCTCGATCCAGGCATTAACTTGATCTTCCACTGCTTGCTTCTCCTCTGGGGTGAGCTTATCGTGGTTGAAGTCGAAGCGCAGGCGTTGAGCGGTGATATTGCTGCCATGCTGCTGCAGATCTGGTGCTTTCAATACCGTGCGCAGTGCTGCCCCGAGCAGGTGCGTTGCCGTGTGATACTTAAGATGAATTGGGTCGTGACCTTCTAGCCCGCCGCTAAATTGCCCTTTGCGCGCTGTCTTAGAGCGCTGGCGCTGCTCGGCCATTTTGGCGTCAAATTCTGCTCGCCAGTCCTCAGAGAGTGGGATCCCCTGCTTGTATGCCTCCTCTGTACTGAGCTCTACCGGGAAGCCAAAGGTATCATATAGCGTAAATAACTCCGCACCAGTCAGGCCATCTGCGACATACTGCTGCATCTGTTTAAGCCCCTTGCGGAGCGTCTGCCGGAAGGCTTTTTCTTCCTTGACGAGCACGGCGATGATCTGTTCGCGCGCTGCTTTGACCTCTGGGAAGTCTGCCTCGTATAGGTCGGCAATCACCGGCACCACTGCCTCAAGAAAGTTCTGCTCGATGCCAAGGTCGAAGCTGTAGCGGATAGCCCGTCGTAAGAGGCGGCGCATCACATAGCCCTGCTCCTTGTTGCTTGGGATGCAGCCATCGACCGCCATGAAGGTGGCCGCTCGCAGGTGGTCAGCAATCACCCGCATACTCTCGGTATGCGAGGTGTAGCTCTTGCCACTAAGCTGCTCAAGCTTGCTGATAATAGGCCACATCAGGCTAATCTTAAAGACATCAGGGTCGTTATTGGCCGCAGCCGCAATGCGTTCCAGACCAGAGCCATGGTCGATATTCGGCTTATCCAGCGGGACAAACTGCCCCTCGGCTACCTTCTTGTACGCCATAAAGACGTTGTTGCCGATCTCCATAAAGCGCCCACAGTCGCAGTTAGGATGACAGTGCTCACCAAACTTCGGGTCGTGCTCAATGAAATCAAACTCATAAAACATCTCGCTATCGGGCCCGCATGGGTCACCGACTGGCGTCGTCTCGGGCCCGCCGTTGCGACTCCACCAGTTTTTGCTACCGTCATAGTAGAAGATGCGCTCACCTGGCTGGATGCCACGGGCTGCGCCGTGCTCTTCGCTGCCGATGTCGGCACTTTTCGCTTCGATCCCCTTCTCGGCAAATTTCTGCCGCCACAGCTCGGCTGCTTCGGTGTCTTTGGCAATATTGTACTCAGGCGCACCAATGAAACACGTCACATACAGGCGATTTGGGTCGAGCCCTACTTCCTCGGTGAGGAATGTCCACATCCAAGTAATCTGCTCTTTCTTAAAGTAGTCGCCTAGGCTCCAGTTGCCGAGCATCTCAAAGAAGGTAGTGTGGCGATTGTCGCCAATATCGTCGATGTCTTGAGCACGCAAGCATGTCTGCGAGTCGGCAATGCGCTTACCCTGCGGGTGCGTCTCACCCAGTAGATATGGGATCATCGGTTGCATGCCCGCACCAGTAAAGAGTGTCGTCGGGTCGTCGGTTAGGATGAGCGGGGCCCGCTTGATAATGGCGTGCTGCTGCTTGGCATAAAATTCGAGGTATTTGTTGCGGATATCTTGAGCATTCATAGGGGGTATTATAGCACGGACACACTACCCTATGCATCTTTGGTGATAGTACAATCCTACCTCAAGCTTTAGTATGGCCTCAGCCCCACACCAAATACAAGCTCTTAGACTATTCCTGATCATGCGTAACGTAATGGTATTGCAAAGTTTTCGTCTCTGATAACGCGCATCTCGCATCGCAAAAAGAGTATCGTCACTGCGGATGCCTCCATGCAAAAATCGACTCATCCGAGCCGATTTTTGCGGTGTTATACTACTGCTAACGCTTGAACAGTTTGTTGCGATAACGCCACAGGCCAACTGCCCCACCAATGAGAGCAACGCCCGCCCCGCCAAGGAGCCAGAGGCTGGCACCCGTGTCGGCAAGCGCAGCTACTACAGGATGCGTCTGCTCGGGGGTGTGGGCTGCTGTCTTTGGTACGGCGGCAGCTTGCTGCGGTTGCAGCGCAGTGCGGATTGCATCAACCCGTCGCTGCAGTGCCGCCTTGACTGCATCGTCTTTGACAGTATTGACTACTGACTGGGTCGTGGCAAGCAGCGCAAGATCTGGTTTGGCTTCGAGAGCATCAACGGCTTGCATGACTGTCTTTTGGCGTGCTTGCTCCTCCTGGATAGCTGTAGCTATAGCAGTGGTGAGTGCCTTGGTCGCTTTGGCAAGCTCTGGCGTTGTGGTTGCTTTGAGATTTGCCAGGCGATCTGCCTCTGTCGCTGCCGCAGTAACGTCCTTGTCTACTGCGACGTAGGCTGGCGCAGCAGCAAGCTCTTGCTTGGCTTTGTCGTAGTCGGTGTGGTCGACGCGGAGGTCATCGATTGCTTGCTGAAGCTCTTGCAATGCTTTGTCGATCATAGCCTGAGGAGATGTCTCATCAGCCACCACGGCGCGGGCAATAACCTGTTTGGATATTGCCTCCGCCCTGGTGTGTGGGCTGTAGCCATCCAGCACCATCGGCTCAGCTAGCTTCGCTTCGAGTTTTTCAGTGGTTGTGATCTCTACCTCGCGCGTTACCTCTGCTTTATTGTTGGCATTATCGACCGCACGGTAAGTGATTGTATATGTGCCTGGTTTTGGGTTTGCAAGGTCAAGGTTTTTTGCGTCGATAACCACGCCATCGCTATTAACACCTGTTCCGTCCGCCCCATCATTCGCTGCCACAGTACGCACAGCATCGGCAATTGAGCGACCCGCCCGCGCCACGAGCTTCTCTGGCTTAGCTGGCGTAAAGACTGGTGCGGTAGTGTCAGCATCAGCATACGCCTGATGCGCCACAAGCTGCGGCCCCACAAGCCCAACGCCACCAACGACGACTGCTGCGGCGGCAATAACTCTCATCCGAGAGTGAGTGTGTTTTACCCTCATAATAATCCCCCTTATGGTTGTCTATAAGTGTCAGTATACGAAACTGCCGTTTGGGTTGTCAACAGAGTTAACTTCTGAATGGTCGTGCGACATATTTCCTGATACTTAAAGGGAGAATGCACGCCTTGCAGAATAACCTCTCTGTTTTCACTCATTGCTAAGACAAAAAACAGCTATAAAGCCATGGGATCGACGACAATCCCTCCGCCAAGGCACTCTGCTCCGCGATAGATCACGGCCGACTGGCCGGCTGCCACGGCCCGCTCAGGGTCACTGAGGTGGAGAGTGGCTTGAGCCTGATCTGAATCATACTGCAACGTGCATGACCTCAGCTGGCCACGGTGGCGCAGGCGGACGGTCAGCTGGTCGCTAGCCGCTGGTGCACCATGAATCCAGTGCAAATCGCCCACCAACACATCATGACGCCACATCGCTTCATCATTCATATTACGGCTCACGTATACTACATTCGCTGCCATGTCCTTACCGACGACGTAATAGGGCAAGCCGCCGCCGACATCCAGCCCATGGCGCTGACCCAGGGTGTAAAAGATCGCACCGTCGTGCCGGCCCAGCACCGCCCCTGTTTGCTTGTCGATAATATCACCCGGACGAGTGGATACATACTGGCTGAGGAAGTCTCGCATGCCAACGTTGCCAACGAAACACACTCCCATCGATTCCTGCTTGCGCGCCGTCCAGAGGCCACGCTCACTGGCCATATGTCGCACCTGCTGCTTGGTATAGCCACCAAGCGGGAAGAGTGTATGCTGGAGTGCATCACTCGTCACGCGGTAGAGGAAGTAGGTCTGGTCTTTCGCCGCGTCGGTCGCGCGGTAGAGGCGATCAGGCTGGAATGAAACTTCTTGACTAGTCGCCGCGTTATCATCCTCTGTACATACACCACCGGTCTGCGCATAATGGCCAGTAGCGATGAGGTCGGCCCCACGCTCGCGCGCCGTATCGAGAAAGAGCCGAAACTTAATCTCTTGATTGCACATAATGTCGGGGTTAGGCGTGCGCCCAGCTTGGTACTCAGCCAGCATGTAGTCTACCACCTTGTGCTTGTAGTCGTGCTCAAAATCAAAGACGATAAAGTCGATACCCAGCTGCACTGCCACCCGCTTGGCGTCGGCCAAGTCCTCCGCCCAGGGGCACTGCATACCAGGTAGGTCTTGGCTCCAGTTTTTCATATACACGCCGGTCACGTCGTAGCCCTGCTCAACCAGCAGTGCGGCGGTGAGGCTACTATCCACCCCACCACTCATCCCGACAAAGACACGCTGCGTCACGATTGCACCGCCTTAAACCAGCCAATCTTCACCAGCTCCTCGATCGTCAGCTGCCAGCCACTTGGTGTGAGCCACCAGGTGTCTGACCACTGCCGGTCGGTAGCGACAGGGTGGCTACGCATGGCGATATGCGACACATACTGGCCAAACTCCAGTGCAACGCGGCGCGAGTGGTAGGCACTGGTGACGAGGATGATGGAGTCAAGATTCTTTTGACGGAGGAGCTGGCCAGTTTTTTTGGCATTTTGGCGAGTGGTTTCGCTCAGTTCCTCGGTGAGGATGGCACGGTCGGGCACGCCAGCTGCTACAGCTTGGCGGCGCATTGCCTCGGCATTGCTGGGGCCAGTCTTATCGGCGGCAGCACCTGAGAAGACGATGAAGCGTGCCCATCCATTTTGGTAGAGGCGAATCGCTTCGGCAGTGCGGGCCTGGGTATCGCCACCACTCACTGCCACAATAGCATCAGCAGCCTGGCACTGCTCAGCACTGCTCGGAGCTGCTTGACACGTGGCAAGGTCGTCGCGTGTCAGCCAGCGCCCACCAAGCCAAACCAGGAGCATCAGGGCGATAAATATCCCGGCAAGCCAGCGTAATAACTTCATCGCTGCACCCTCTTCATCCGCTGCTGCTCGTGCTGCACCGCTACAATGATGCACTGCGCCGCACGCTGGCAATTTTCCTCGGTCGAGAGCCGTCCCAAGCTGATGCGTAGACTTCCGTCGGCTACCTCTGGCGGCAGGCCAATCGCGGTGAGGACATGGCTGCGCAAACCCTTATTGGCCGCACAGGCGCTGCCAGTTGCCACGAGCACACCATCGCGCTCAAGTAAGAAAATGAGCCGCTCGGCATCTACCCCCGGGAACGAGATGTGTAGATGACCCGCCAAGCGGTGCTTCATATCACCCGAGACAACTGCCGTGGGGATATGCTCGCACAGAGTTCGCTGCATGCTATTACGCAAACGTTCAAGGCGCTGCGCCTCAGATTTGCGGTGTGCTTGGGCATACTCAAGCGCCGCTGCAAAGCCGACCGCACCAGCCACATTCTCTGTCCCACTGCGCAGGCCACGCTCTTGCCCACCACCAACGATGAGCGGATCAAGCCGCACCTGGCTAGCTAGCCACAAGAGGCCAACTTGCTTAGGACCATATATCTTGCCCGCATTAAGTGTTAGTGCATCCACACCAAGGCGCGCCACATTAATATCGAGCTGACCTGCCCCCTGCGAGGCATCACTGTGGAGGTAGAGCGGCGTTGACTCGCCTGCTTCGAGTCGTCGCTGGCGCTCACGGGCTACCACTGCGGCAATCGCTCGCAACGGCTGGATTGTCCCCAGCTCATTGTTAGCCAAAGCAATACTGACGAGTACCGTCTCTGGACGAATCGCCTGGGCTATCGCCTCGGGTGTCACTACGCCCTTTGGGTTAGCTTTTACCACTGTCACATCATGCTGGTGCGCTGCTGCTAGGACGGCGTGGTGCTCTATATTTGCCGTTACCACATGGCCGTGTACGCCAGCAAACATGAGGTTAATCGACTCTGTTGCACCAGCCGTCATAATAATCTCATCTGGCTTGCCGCCCAGCGCCACCGCAAGACGGTGCTTTGCCTGGCGATAGGCCTGCCGCACCGCTACTGCTGGCGCATAAGGACTGGACGGGTTAAAAAACTGCTCAGCAAAGTAGGGCTGCATCGCTGCCAAAACACGGTCATCCATCGGCGTGGCCGCTGCGTGGTCGCAATATATCATCTCTGGTTTCACTCCAATTAGTATAGCACTCTAGTCCGGATCGGCGAAACGCTGGCCAGTATTGGGGTCAACGCGGTAAATCTCGCGCGCCACCCGCTCATAATAGAGGCGCGTCGCCATGACAAAATTACGTAGTTCATCACCGGTCAGGTAGCTGTAGCGAGCACCCTCTTGTGCTTTGAGGATGCCTTGGTCGTTAATCTCGTAGCGGATAGTATTGGTCTGGATGTGGCGCTTCTCGTCTGTCCACTCTTCGTGCCAGATCCAGGTTTTTTCGTCTAAGCAAAAGAATTCGCGATGCCGCCCCTTCTCTACCGGGCCAAACAGCTCTGCCCCAATCTCGCTCTCAAGCGTAATAAGCTCGCGTTCGGTATAGCGCTTAAAGGGCCGCTTTTTCGACTTACCAATGCTGGTGTCGCCCGCCAGCAGCGCATAGGCCTTGCCAAGGAGTGAGCTTGGCTTTTTCACTAGGCAGCGAGCCCCCAGCGAGACTTATCATCCGGCCCAGTTTCTTCTTCTTCGTCAATCTTTTTGTTCCAAAAATCGGAATTAATCTCATCATCAGCAGTAAAAGACTCCTTAAGAGCACTATTCACACCAGTCATTCCACTATTCTCTTCAAGTAGCTTGCTCGCATCTTGGCTGCCACTCGTCCTAAGCTGATCTTTACGCATTTCTAGCACAAGACTCGTTACCTGTGCAGCATAGAGTATATTCTCACGATAAATTGCTTCTGGGGATACTGTCTTACCCTTGTCTTCATCCTTTGTCGTGCCATTATATGCACGCAAAGCATCAGCAAGTCCTGCTGCAACACGCTTCGCCCGTCGCTCTGCCATGAGATCCTCATACGACATAATACCAGAGCGATTCTCACTCCCTTGGGCTTGCTGCTCCTGCGCAAAATCGCCCTTGCTGACGGGCTTTTGTTTTGTGTGATCTATTGGAAAGAAACTCTCACCGCTCATATATGAAATAACCTTTGTACATTTGCCGTTGTGGTGGTGGCGACGCGCGCGATAGGCAGGCCTTTCTTGGCTGCTTGGTCGCGGGCTACCTCCTCCACATAAGCCGGTAGGTTGATTCTACCACGGAAGGGTACCGGAGTCAAGAAGGGAGCGTCGGTCTCAAGCAGTATTGCACCGAGTGGGAGATCGGTGTAGAGCTGCTGCTGAGCACTGTCTTTTGTGAAGGTGCTGATGCCATTAACGCCAATAAATAAACCGCGAGCACGGCCCTGCTCAAGCTGCGCCTGGGTATCGGTAAAGCTGTGCAGAACGCCGCGCACTGGCTGGGCATCGTAGATAGGCCAAAAGTCCTGCCACACTGCACCATGCGCTTGCTTTTCGTCGCGCACGTGGAAGCTAACGGGCAGCTGAAACTCCGCCGCGAGCTGCAACTGCGCCTGGAGGCACTGCTGCTGCGCTGGGCGGGCGCTATTGTCATAAAAATAATCTAAGCCAATCTCCCCTACCCCGACAATGACGGGCCGGCCCTGCCGCAGTGGCTTCTCAGCGAGGAGCTCACGGATGGCTGTGATACCCGCTTCGCCCGCTGCTTCGGCATCATGGGGATGAATACCTACCGCTACATAGCAGTGGTCGCGCGCCAGGGCAAACTGCACTGCCTGACGCGAGCTGCGCACATCCGTCCCAACGCAGATCATGGCAATACCAGCCTGGACAGCCTGCTGGTAGGCTGCCTCGCGCGCTGCATCGTCGTAGAACTCGCTATCGTGTAGGTGGCAGTGCGAGTCGATGAGATGCGGCATGGGCGGCGTACTGCCAAGAGTATGTGTCGTATCACTTGTCATAGCTTACTCCTTTGTTTTATGAGGCGGCGCGAGCTCGTGGGTCGGGAGTGTGAATATATCGCTTCGGGAACAGCGGTGGGACGTCAGCTGGCACGACGCCAGTGCCAAAGATAGTGTGGATAGCCTGAGCAGTAGCAGGCATGAATGGCACAAGCTCATCGGCAATCTGCAGCAAAGTACTGGCCGCATAGGCTAAGACTTCGCTCAGGTGCGACTCGGCATCGTGGTCGGTCGCGCGACGCTTGGCGATCTCCCATGGTTTGACCCGCTCAAGGTATTGATTGAGACTGCGGACGGAGCTCCATACTTCATCGAGTGCTTTGTCGAACTCCAGCCGCTGCATCATGTCGCGGTAAATGGTCATATCGTGCTCGGCTTGTGGCGCATCGCCAATCACTCCTGCTTGGTAGCGCGTCAGCATGGCTGCTACCCGCTGCACGAGGTTGCCGAGGTCATTACCGAGCTCACCGTTGTACGCTTTCTCAAATTTCTCCCAGGTGAAATCTCCATCGTCTTGGGTAGGAATGTGACGAGCAAAAAAGTAGCGGAAGGCGTCAGCCCCATAACTCTGGATAATTTCCATTGGGTCGACCACATTGCCAACTGTTTTGCTCATCTTACTACCCCCAACATGAACGAAGCCGTGAACGAGTAGTGTCTTAGGTAGTGGGAGGTCGAGCCCGAGCAACATAGATGGCCAGATCCCCGCGTGGAAGCGCAAAATATCCTTGCCAATGACTTGCACATCGG
This sequence comes from uncultured Candidatus Saccharibacteria bacterium, assembly GCA_963554165.1. Lineage (GTDB taxonomy): Bacteria > Patescibacteriota > Saccharimonadia > Saccharimonadales > Saccharimonadaceae > Saccharimonas. The sequence goes on from CAUVQR010000001.1 coordinate 60,212, forward strand.
CTGGCCAATACGCCTGCCACTCGGCCCTATCTGGATAGCCTAGTACTGTAACGTAGTTGGCTAAGGCATCAAGCCAGACGTACATCACCTGGCTGTCGTCGCCTGGCACTGGCACACCCCAGCTCAGTGTCTTGCGCGGACGGCTAATTGAGACATCTTGGACACCATTTTTGATAAGCTCGAGGAACTCATTTTTGCGGAACTCGGGCACGATTTTCATCCGGCCTTCAGTGATGGCTTGGCGAATCTGCTCGGTAAAGGCACTCGCTTTGAGGTAGTAGTTCTCCTCTGAGACGCGCTCATACGGCGTTTGATGATCAGGACATATACCATTCGTCTCGTGGACTTCCTTGTCGGTAAAGAATGCCTCATGCCCCACGCAATACCAGCCCTCATAGGTGTGCTTGTAGATCAGCCCCGCCTGAGCAAGCCGCTGCCAGATGTACTGCACTGCTGCGACGTGGTGTGGGTCAGTCGTGCGGATAAAGTCAGTGTATTCTGCACCAACTGCCTCCATCAAGACTTTGAAGTTGCCATACATGCTGTCCACATAGCCCTGTGGGTCGAGCCCATTCGCCTGAGCCTTAGCAGCGATTTTATTACCGTGTTCGTCCGTGCCAACTTGGAAGCGTACCTCGTGGCCATTTTGCTTCTGATAGCGCGCCCAGATATCGGCCAGGAGATAGTCGAGCGCATTGCCAATATGCGGCTTACCGTTGACATAAGGAATAGCAGTGGTGATGTAGGCGTGTTGTTTGGTCATAGGGGTATTATAGCATGGGGCGAGTTAGGGTGTCTTGGGCTGCTGCCGCTTGGCAATATCAATTGACGCATCAAGCTGATCCGCACGCTGCACAAGGGTGATTGTATCGCCCATGTTAGTTCTCCAGGTGGTTGAGATACGTATATCCTTTGTGATGTGTTCAATCTCACCTGCATTATCACCATCGACTGGTTCACCCCACGCTGCGCGCCCAGCCTGCGCATAGCAACGATAAAGGCCAAGACAATCCATGACGGGTAATTGACTTGCAAAACATATCGTTACCTGAGTGACAGTATCCTTATAACTAGACACCTGCATCGACAGCGCCCCGTCATGATACCACCGTACCGCCTTCATGTGGGGCATTATGCTCATTATCCGCCAGCCCTGCTGTCGCATCATATCATCAAACTGCTCCATGGACAGCGGCCATACCTGGCTCAAAATACGATTGACTCGAGTAGTATATTGCTCTGGGGTGGGATATACCTGCATCTTGGCATCGAACTGCTTTTTCATGAGCCAGTATGTGCGAAAACCAGGCGCACCTTGTGCGTTATGCTGCTGCACCCCAAGACGGGCAAGATCAAAATTGATCATATACGGTTGGCCGCTATCGAGCTGAGCAGTAGCAAGTTGACGACTTGCAGACTCAAGCTGTGGCAGTTGCCACGTCCAATTAAGCATGTCGACTGGCGACGTAATGCCGCTTATATCTCGTAAACGTACGACGCAACCATGTGCTGCTGCACGTAGTGCTTGGTCAGAAGCGGCTCTTGGCACGTGGCACTCCCAGTCATACTTACCTTTTCTGAATCCAAGTGCGCATAATTGTTGTTGCTCATCATTTGTTAGTTGAGTAAAGCCAGTTCGTCTTGTACATCCATCAAATGAGATGACTACATGCGCGTCATCGACCACCCCTAGGCCTTTCAAGTCTATGGCAGTCCGTTGTTTCCAGCTTTCCATTGCATCATCTACCATTATGGCATACTGCCGCGGCTGCGTGCAAAACGACTGCAGTGTCTGATATAACGCATCCTCAAACGCCTCCCATGTTGGGTAAACAAAGTCAGCAGTTAGCGATGTGTCGCTTGCGAGCGTTGTATCTAACGCTGGATTATGCCACTCATACCACACAACCTCAAACTTTGCATACAAGATGGACTCTGAGAAAAGCTTCAGGGTATGATCTGCTTTAGTCGGTGGTCTCACGCCAAGTGTTAAGCGCTTGTATGATGGCATGTCGCACGATGACATAATCCATTGCGCGATGTCACCATCTCGTTGCAGCTGCGCCGTGCCCCATGCGTGATTACCCGCCTCAACATACGTCTGCCATAGTGTATGAACGTCGTCAGTACTCATACCATCTGGCAGTTGGAACGTGAACGAAAGGGTATATTCATCAGGGTTATCTTCATCTGGCCAATCGATCTCAGCAAGCACACCAAACTGGCTTGACTCGGTAATTCGATGACTATACCATCCAAACACGTTGCTCACCGCTGTGAAGTTTGGCCTCATTGATGGCTTTGTCAGCTCGTTAAGCCAATTGATTATATTGACAAAACTGCGTGGGGTCATGTAGTCATGGTATTGCGCTTGTGCAACTTGTTGTATATTAAGTGTTATAGAGACACTCTGCTGCTGTTCTGTTTTATGATGCCACAGCGTGCAAGACTCACGAATAACCTGCTTGTCCTTCACGTAATGATGGCACCACGTGATCATATTTTGCCGGGGTGTACTGTACGATGAGTCTACTCCACCCCAGGCAGTCGCGCCATACTCAGTGCAGTAAGCATAGAACGCCTGCGCCTCAGCAGGTGATAGCCCATCAACGGAAAAGTTCATCACATTCCGCTTGTCTTCACAAATAATGCTTCGATGATGCTGCGCTGGAGATACAAGGTGAATAACGTTATTGACACATCCTGGCTGCGTATCTATCTCCCAGTCAAGCTCCTGTCGAATAGCATCTAATACCTCATGCTTTGTCATGGGCCACGATAGCGACCCGATACCATAAAACCACCCTAACACATCGCTCTCGAGACGGGATGAGAGGCCATAATCCCTGGGTATTTGCGTGAGATCAAGTGTGGAGAACTTCTCGCTATACTGGCGATAAACCGCTTCATTATCAGGGTGCAAATTGACACTACGTACGCCAGCTTGTCGCAAGTCATCATTTGCGCTGTAGAGCTGGCCAGGATCAATTGCATCCTTTCGCTGCTGCCACCAGATATCCATCTCAATCTCTGGAATTTGTACTGTCCACACCAGTAACCGGCTTGGCTCGCTCACACCCTGGCTATCACGTAGCCAAACTACACACCCATGGGCCGCCGCACGCAGCTGCTCTTTGGTGGCAGCTTGCGGCAATCGACATTCCAAGCAGTACCTCTCAACATCCTCAACAAAACCGCACGCTTGTAGCTGGCTTTTTTCTGTCTCATACGGAAGGCCACTTATACTAATTACCATCGCCGTCGCATTGTTAATCCCCCGGCTGGCAAGTGTAATGATATTATTCTTCCACTGGAGCTCTGTTTCATCGCTATCAAATAGCAACGCGTAGTGACGCGGCTGCTCACTTAACTGACGTAATGTTTTATATAACTCCTCTTCAAAGATGTCCCATGCTTGGTGAGCGGTGACTGGCGCTGGAGGTACTGCTGGAGGCGGCATAACACCATATGGATTGTTTGTTCGATTATGTTGCTTTGTATCTGTGGCGATGATTGTGTACAAAACATAACTCGACGGCAGCCCCTGGTCATAATCATCAGGGGTGGCAGGTCGCATACCGAGCGTAATGACGACACCAGTTGATACTTTCCACTGCCAGCATAGTGATGAGTCAAATGCTGATTGTTGGGGTATCGCGACACCCCATACATTGGTCGCTGCTTGATAATATTCGATGAGCAGACCTCGTATCTCATTTTTTCTTGCGTCACCAGGTAAGCGATACTCAAGAATCAGATCACGTACCGGCCGTTTTCCGCCAACTTGATCCTCATTCCCTACCGTGTCTTTAACAAGGACATTACCGTGCCAATCATCATATGTCGTATCTCTATACCAATGCCATCCCAATGATGATTGAATAGCTTCAAGCTCATATTCAAACAATGGCCATGGCAATGCCGTGAGCCAGCTCAGTGCTGCCACCCAGCCACGCCCTGTCATGTGCGGTGGTGACTGCTGCGTGGAGAGATTCCTCTCAACATGTAACGATACCTTGATGTCCCACTGCTTTGCTTTTGTGTCTACTGGGCTAAAATCAATCGTGCATATTTGCTGTATGATATCGATATCTCTGACACAAGAAATCTCATCTTTAATAGGAAAAAATCGCCACTGATACGTCACTGGCTCACGTGGTGCATATTGGCCCCATTTGCCGTAATCGGTATATTCCTTTGGCTTGCCCCACGCGGCATGGGCCGCTTGGAGGTATTCGTCGTAGGATTTGCGCTGCAACCGTTTGTTCTTTGCTTGAGCGACAGTACGCGTGATACTATAGCGACTTTCGTCATCATTACATTGAACGATAACTATATGACCAGTAGCATCTTCAAAAACAAGCGAACGGTCTTCACTTTTCTCATCATCCAGCTTTGCCTTCCATCCATACGAGGAGACCAGTGCCGCTATCTCAGACCAAGCTGATGACCATGGCATAGCTCTGATCGCATCAATCCACTCAATAAGTGCTGTGGGACTCTCCAATGACGCTACTGGAGGCTTTTTCCGTATTTGCGATGATTGTTTTTTCTTCATATATCATCCTTGTACTACTGTCTATATCTCATGAGGTGCCTTATACTATATCACTTTTGGTTCTATCGCACGAGTATCATGGAGCACCCTACGACCGAGCAGCAACAGTAATCAGCACATAGAGCTTATCTGTGCTCTGCATCAGGGTGATGGTATCGTCCTGGTCGGTCATCCAGACGGTTGAGATAGCGAGACCTTCTGCGGCATGCTCGGCTTCGTCCACCTCGTCGCCTGGCTCGCCCCAGGCTTCCTTCCCAGCCTGCGCGTATTGGCGATAGAGATCAAGACAGGCTGCCGCGGGTGAACCATTAGCAAACCATGCCACTACCATAGATACAGTGCTACCCTCGCCAGACACCATAACCCGCAGTGGCCCATCATAATACCACCAGGTATTCTCCTCTTGCTTCATGAGCTGCCAACCCTGGCTCTGCATTGTAGTATCAAACTGCTGCATAGAGCGCAGTGATGGTTGGCTGAGGATGCGATCGATCCAGGCGGTGAATTGCTCTGGAGAGAAGTATGCCTCCTCGTGTAGCTCACTCTCCAGGCGTGGCAATGGATCAGGGCCAGGATAGGGACGAATCGTGCGCGGGCGGCGGGCACCATCGGACGGTGCACCAGTTTGCTCGCTGACAAGGACAAACATGATTGTCTTGTCTTCCTCGTTGAGATTGATACTAACGTGCTCCCGCGAAGCTGGTGTTTGTGGAGCAAAACCCTTCCACACCGTACCAGTGAGATGGCCCGTGTGTCGTACATCGGTCGGCCAGCCCCAGGCTGCTGTGCCAGCTGCGCAGTATTCGTCGTAGAGTGTGCGGCACGCGTCTGCTGGTAATTGGTGAATCATATCGATAACTGGGCTGCTCGCCACCGACGTTACAACGTCATTTTCTATTGTGGCAAGCAATGGCATGTGACCATCGTAGTGCATACACTGCTCATGCCCCGTCTGCGGCTCTTGCTCACGTGGTTTGACGAGCTGCCAACCAAATTCTTGGATGAGACTATCGTACACCTCATACATCATTGGCCAGGGGAGCTTGCGGAGTGCATTAATGAGTGAGACAAGGCGTGCGCCGTCAATCGGCTTAGGCTTGTCAGATGACTGAGCTGATGATTGGTTTGCCTGCATAGTACCTCGTATTTTTACTTATGGTATATCTCTTTGGAAGATAAGAGTACTCGTATCGTACCACGTTTTGGTGTAACGTGCTACCATTCAGTCATGTTATTGACAAAGCTGCAATCTATTTTATATAACGCACTACTCTACTATAGAATACCACCCATCATCCTACTCTCCCGAGCACTACTCGCTCGCTGACCAGTGGAAAATCGAGAGCCAGGCACGCAAATAAGGGCTCTTTACTCCTGCGCCGGCGGGGTATCTGCTCCGCACGACTGTTGCTGAGCGACCCCATGTTATATACGTAACGATTAATCACGCTATTGAATCTCTTGGTATAGCGCTCGAGCAATACCGTGCGCGACGTCAAAATGGCCAGCCATCTCACAAGCGAGGCTACCACCTCTCACCTCAGCAAGCCGAGCAAGTGGCAGCTTACCTGGGGCGATCGCTTGATGCAACAGTTTGCTAAGCACTCAGGCTTGATACACGCTCCCACTACCTATGCTATAGTATGGTAATGCGTATAGAAAAACCCCAGCAATTAGCACAATTACCCGAGGTATTTGACAGTCATACTGCTCAAGCAGAAAAGCTCAACGACTTGCACAAACTTCTGCGCTTTTTGCTTGAGAATGATCTCGGCCTTTCTACTCACGACCCGGCACAGGCATATATGTCACAACATATTCAAGAAACATCTGCATCGCAGCAACTCCTTCGCTTTATTGCAACCATCCAACCACATGACACCCAGCCTGCTCGCACCGTTATCACCTATCCAGATGTTGCTTTTGTTTTTGATACCTCAGCTGTAGAACAAGCCATACAGACTCAGGGCAATAGCTATCAACCATTGCATGAGTATAGAAAACACGATCTTGCTGAGCTCGCGCAAGATGAGGCCTGTGGTGTTGCCCTATCGACCGATCATCATTTTGCCTGGTATATGTATGATGCACTCACGAGCCCACTTGCTGATGTGCATCAGCGTATCGCTGCCGACCAGACTAACAACAACCGGCTCCATGGCGTCTATCATCATGGCCTAGAGCCACTTATATCTGTTGGCCAAGCTTCTCGCCACCTTGATATAACACCGTATGCGGTCGAGAAAGCGTTGAGGAATCCTCAGGTCATCCAGAAGATTGGTGAGGTCATTGTCGCTCCACGCGGCAATTCAATGCGCCCATTCATCACACCCAAACAACTTCCGAGCCTCCAAGAGCATCTTCGCCCCCACAACGCCGATACTCATACACTCCTCCCTTCACAAGAAGAAGAAATGACCTGCCCGCAACTCGCCAGAGCACTTGGTGTACACGACATGACAGTGCGACGAGCTATTACTGCCCTTAATCAAGAAAAATCCGAAGGCGAGGATAATCTGACCGGCATAATGCGCAAAGAGCAAGGTCGACGCCCAACCGTATATTATTCACCTGAGCAGCAGATACACATTCTCACTAAGCTTCAAGAGAAAGGCTATCCTGTGCCAGCAAAGCTGCGTGATAAGCTAGGCGAAGACCTCACGCAGAAAGATTAAAGATGCTACAATAGCAGCTAGTATGGCTGTACAACTCCGCGCGACACAAATGCAACCCAGAAGAACCAACAGCCGTCTCTCATACATCAACACTGCTGGATCTATACACAACATTAAAGCAGCTAAGAAATCGGTCGGGATATCACTAGCCTGTTGCTCCTTTTATTCGCTTATTGCTGTAGTTTTTGCTTGTAGTAAAAGGCGTTTGCCTCGATCTCTTCCACTGTGTCTGGGAATTGCTGCCCAAGTTGGGTGCGACTAAGTTTTAGCACAGCATCTTGTGGGCTGAGCTCAGATGCAGCCAGGGCTTGGCGCACATATTCGCGAATACGCCAATACTGCTGGCCATCCTTGATAAGCTGCTCCCTTGGCGCACTGAGCGCACCAACCATCATGCCTGTGGCAGTGCGGCTCGCTTTTTTGAATATGGTGATGCCGACGGCGACAATCAGCAGCCACAGCCCAATAAGCAATACGATGGCGCTTTGCTTGGGGTTGCATATTGCCACCAGCACAAGCGCAGCAGTTATACCGACGGCGATTTTATGCCGCTGCACGAAACTACTCTTCTCCCCTGGCTGCTGCGCGGCCTTCGCATTGGAATCGAGCTCAGTAGGAAAGGGATATGACATCTCACTCAGTGCGCTTCGTGCAATAATGTGCGAAATATCGTCGCGGACAATTGGGTCAAAATGCTCTATGCGATAGTCATCCTGCAGCTTCTTGGTCGATCCATCAATAATATCAACTGCCATAGCAACACCGGTCTGAGCCGCCATATCCCCCAGCGTTACACCAGCCCCAATGCCAAACGAATTCTTAAACCATCCCATGATCATACTCCTTCTCTTGCATCCACCCACGGTCGATTGATGGGCAAACCTTTTCTTATCACAGAATAGCTGATGTAATTATATATTGCAAGATATATGGGAGTAGCCGACGCAATCATACCGCGGAGGAGCTTGATGTTCTGCTATCTGCGGATTGCCGTTACTTTTCTCGCATCATTGCTAGCACCGCAAACCGCCCACCAGTGTCACCCGCTGCGTGCGAGAAGTAGTTGGGGTTTGTTACTGTATCGACAGGCGAGATGTGGATATTACGTGGCGCAATGCCCGCGCGCTGGCACGCAGCAGCATTAAAGCCCTGTAAGTCAAGATGGACACCATCAGCGTCGTGCGAGCAAAAGGGATGCCAGGCTGGGTCAGTTGCCTGGTCAAAATACTGCATGACGTAGCTCTGCCGCTGCGCGCTTGGGCTCATCCAGACAATGATATCCTCTGCCCGAGAGCCTTCGTGGACGAGGCGATCAATTGTCCGAACAAGCAGTGGTGAGAGTGTCGAATGCCGCCCCAGGTGCAATAGCGCGAGCACCCGCTGCACCGGATCATACAGCACCGTCGCCACGCAATCAGCCACTGGCAACAATAGCCCCACTCCAGGTGAGCGCGTCACGAGGCCATCTGCTACCATCTCGGCAGTATGGCGAGTTGTCGCAGCGCTATCGACCTCGCAGAGCTGGTCATAGCTGCGGCCTGCGCCATAGACAACCCGCTGATACACCACATCCGTATATGCGGCCCCGCTCGCCTGACAAAAGGCCTGTCGGTGTGCCACTACCTGCGGGTGATGTATTTCACTGAGTGTGCGATCAAGCATTGTGCCATCACTGCTCGATGACACGCTAACGAGAAGTTCTGATGGAAAGCAAGTAGGCTGATCAGCCCGGATCATCGCGCGCGCCACTCTTGCATAATAGCGAGCCACTGGGCAATCGACACATCCTCTGCCCGCCAGTCTGGCGATATACCAGCGTGTTGCAGCATCGTCTCGACTTCTGTCTTGTCTAGTGCAAGGCCTGCCGCCAGTGCACTGCGCAGCTTCTTGCGCTTGGCCACAAAACCCGCCCGTACCACGCGGAAGAAGTCCTTCTCGTCCGCTGGCGACACGAGAGGCTGAGCACGCGTCTCGAGCACCACTACCTGCGAATCTACCTTGGGTGGTGGCACGAAGAATTGGCGTGACACCACTGGGCCAAGCGTCGCCTCGGCATAGAGCTGAGCACTCACTCCTAATAGGCTCATTGCGCCAGGCTCAGCGGCAATGCGCTCAGCCACTTCCTTCTGTACCAGCAGCACTGTACGGCGCGGCTTATTCTCCGCCGTTAGCAGCTTCTGGACAATCTTACTCGTAATGTAATACGGCACATTTGCTACCACGACATAGCCAGCGGGAAGCTGGCTAAGATCAAACTGCAAAATATCCTCGTGCACAACCGTTAGTTGCTTGCCAGGGAACTGCCCTGGTAGCTTGCGCGCGAGGTCGGCGTCGTACTCCACCGCGGTTACCCTGCCTGCCCGAGCAAGGAGCCGGCTCGTCAATGTGCCAAGCCCCGGGCCAATCTCTAGTACTGTATCATCAGGGGTCAGCGCTGCCGCATCAGCAATCGCCGCCAGCATATCCGGGTCTTTGAGCCAATGCTGCCCCAGGGATTTTTTGTTTTGTAATGCCATAGTATGTATTATACCAGGGTTAGCAATAGTATGCTCTGCATAACTGACTGATGCCTTCTATAGCCATAACTTTTTTGTCATAATTCTTATATTCTATCTTCTCCTTCTTTATCTATTTATATCTTTATAACCATCTCTCTTTATCTCTATAACTCTCTTTCTCTACTATTTATCTATTTCTATACATCTCTTTCTCTATATTTCTCTATCTATATCCTTATCTATATTTCTATCTATTTCTCTACTTATCTCTATATCTCTATTTATCTCTTTACTTATCTTTATCCTTATTTTTATATTTCTTTATCTATTTATCTTTATCTTTATTTATCTCTATCTCTATTTTTACCTATATCTCCATACATCTATATACCTATATATCCATATATCCATATCGATTTCTCTCCTATTATATAGATATATAAAAGAAGAGAAAAAGAATCGACCGTAACAGAGAAAAACAGGGTAACTATAGTACAAATCGATTTGTACTATAGTTGGGATGAAAAAATATAAAAAATAGTAGCTAAAGTGAAATAATATTGTGTAAATCTACGTACTATGGCATAATCCATACATGGATACCAAAGAAACCTCAGACACACCTTCAGACTCTTATCACTTATCTCTACCCGAGCTACTTGAAGAAAAGCTTCGCATCATTGAAGAGCAAGTCGCGCTCATTGGCTCCGCCGCTGTTGGATATTGGGCTACTCATAAGCATAGCGAAGAAACAGAAGAACGTCGCCACCAACGAATGAATTCAAGCACAGCTCGCGCGCATAGCAGAGCTTAGCATGTCATTTATCCCACAGCTTGCTAGTTATGGATCTCAGGCAGTTACTAAGCCAGACGTCTCACTATTATCAGATAGCCCTAAGTCTATTATTGATCCCACCCCTGCTACAGACTCTCAAGAGCACAACATACCATCATCACTACAATCACTTTCCGAGGCAGATCCTTCTACTTCTTTCGCAGGCGAATCTGAGGGAACTCAACCATTGGAAACACTGTCACCATCTAAGGCATCAGAGACCACGCCCCTAGCAGATGAGGCCAACGCTGAGCTATCATCAGAACCAGCCACCGCAATATCCTCTGTCGAAGCACGTGATAAGCAGGAAAAGCTTGATCTCTACGCTCGTATCGTGTCACCCGATTACATTCCTGCGGTGAGTCCACCAGAGGATGTTGAACCAATCACTCTAACAATAGAAAGCGATAGTACTATTGCTATCGGAGATCATCGCACCATCCTATCTGGAGATGAATTATTTATCTTCAATACCCTCCTCTGCCATCGCGATAAAGTTATGCGGCCTCATGACATTCGCGAGCATGGCTTTCAGCCTCATGCACGCAGCGAAAATACAAGACGAACCACTTTTTCCCGCAGCGCACGCGTTTTGCTATCACAACTTGCCTGGCTTACAGACGAGTCAACCCCTGTTGTACAAGCACTTGGCCAACGGCGTGGGCGCACATATCAGCTCAACCCCGCCGTCGTCGTAGTCGATACCCGTCCGGATACTGATCATGATACGCGCCCGTCTCACCCCAACACACCACCACCTCACGAGCCACTAACACATGCGCCTTACTCCTCGGATACTCACCAACTTAATAACCTAGATACCAAGCACTCAGCAACGACGCTGGCTGATCATAGTCAAATAAGCACAGTGTATGAGCACACTATCACTCCTGATACAACTGCTATTGCCGATATGGTTATACCAATTAGTAACAGAGCTTGACCCAGCACAGCGCCCCACAAAACGCCGTGTTATCAGTGTTCTTTATCATGAGTTTGGCATCGATATGCCTAGCTACGCCCAAGACGAGCTCTTTACATGTCTCGCAAAACGCGATCTCGTCTTAATGGATTATACTCCTGATTTTCAGAACCAACCCACCACGCAAGAACAAACACCGCCGCCCAAGAAACATCATACTAAACACACTGTGCGGTCAGCAGCAACAAAACGTCGCTCTCACATAACAAAACAATCTGATGAGGCCGCTCACACGTCACTGACTTCGCGTGATATTTCTTCTATTATGCGCGAGATCAACCGCTCAGATGCTGTTGGGCGAGCACGATCAGCCCGAGACAACCCAGAAAAGCGGCATCATGGCAAAAACTTCCGGCGGAGGAGCGGCAAACGATTTGGTGGACGAGGTCAGGGTAAAAAGAAGACGTTCGAACAATTATACGCTGAGACCATCGCAGCGGCACAATAAATATATCAGGATTCTGCGTAGTATCTACTTGCCATCCACCTTCGTCCAATCCGTCGCGAGGTCGAAGCCATGCGGATGCTTAGTAGCAAAGCTTCCGGTATCGTACACTTTGCCTGGACCCATGCTTGTTTCAACTACCGAGCAGCGTGGGTAGTTGCTATAATTCGCCGCTACGAGGATGTAGCCGTCTTTATCGATCTTAGCCCCATCACCGCGAATGGTGTAAGTGCCGCCACCACAGTTATGCATTGCGACGTTCATCGGCAAATCGTAGTATGTCTCGCGGTGGCTCACCCCTTTGCTGTCAGTAAAGTGATGCGCACCCTTGCTCTTCGTCAATGGATTCTTAGGCTTGGTCCCAACTACTTCTACTTGCGCAATCGGCTGCTTTACCACTGTTTGCGCCGTCAGGCGGCGTTGCACCTCAGCACCATCCTTCATCTCGACTGTATAGGTCAAACGGCGAATGCCTGGCTGGCCAACTCGCTTGATTGTTTTGCTACCGATGAACTGCTGCTTATCTTTAATCGTCTCGGTCGCAAATGCAATCGGCTCCTCCGCTGTCACTGTATGCGTCGGTGCGCGGTGAATAGTCATCATCTCGCTTGGCCCGTCCAGTGCAATGTTGCCAGGTGTCTGGAAGCTGACTCTATCCTCGCGGTAGAGTACCATACCAGCCGCCTTAGCAATATCCTGCGGCACCCGTGCTGCGGTGAGCACACGAGAACGTTTCTTGCCGTCTATCACAGTGACTAACCGAGCGCGCTGGATTGTCACTGTTGGTGCTGCTTGTGCAAGCGACGCATCAAGGTGGGGCGAAACAGAGTCATGCGAGGCATCGATCTTCATACCTGAGGTAGCGATGAGCTCCCGCACAGACGAAGCGGTCGAGTAGACAGCACGCTCTCGACCATTCTCTACTACAGTAACCAGTCGAGCTGGCACCGCTGCTGGGCTCTGATCCGAAGCATAACTTGCCACGACAAGGCCGCTTATGACACTCAGCCCCAGCAAGCAGGCAATCATTGGTTGACGATGCTGCCACAGACGATGGAGGCTCTTCGTAATCATCTCGTTCTCTTAGCTAGGCTGCTAGCGGTAGATGTCTTGCAGTCCCATCTTATTCTTACAGGTTGGCCAGGGTTGCCAGCCACGACGCTGGTACGTTTCCCAGGCTTTTTGGTCTTGGACCTCTGGTGGTGCTTCTGCTGCATTGGCATAGCCACCAAAGCCACCCCAGGTCTTGATGTCAAATTGATACGCACCGTAGTAACCATTGCCAGTGTTGGAGGTGTAACCCCCTTCGCAGCTACGTAGTTTTGCTAGTGCCCCTGCAAAGTCACCACTAAAGGTAGTGTCGACCGACTTCTTCTTCGTCCCAACGATCTCGACTCGGTTGACTGGCTCTTGCGTTACCACACTACTGAGCTGTTTACGCGACTCTTCGCGGCCATTCTTCATGATAATCTCGTATGTCACGGCCTTCTTGCCTTTTTTGCCCTCGGTCTTGACTTCTTTTTTGCCACGCTCGCGGTCGGCATCCTTAATCTCCTCCGTCTTGAAGTCGACTTCTTCCTCTACTGTGACCGTCTGCTTGCCATTACGCCAGAGCTCTACCGTCATACCAGCCGTTAGTGGCGCGCTAGCTGGCACCGATAGCGTATCATCAGCGCCTAGAGTGATTTTCTTAGCCTTAAGCATTGCACCGACCGTCTTCTCCATCGTGTATGCCTGGATGGTTTTGCCATAAAATACAAGGGTAAAGGGCGTTGCGCGGCGGATTGTCATCACCTCTGCCGCCCCATCAGCAATGATATCGCGCGAGCGAGCCAGCACCGCTTGGTCTTCGTCGTGCAGCGGAATGCCCGCTTGCTCAGCAATCTGCTTGCCTGTGCGATAAGCGGTAATAAGCTTCATATCTGCCCCACCATCGCGAATCACCACTGGCCGCGCTCGATAGATATTTACTTCGTACGAGGCGCTCTCTAGTGGTGTATCAAGCTCGGGCTCGGTGCGATCTTTGTCGTCAAGCCGCACATTTGCCTCACGCAACGCATCACGCAAGGTAGTCGCCTTGGTGTAGAACCCGCGCTTGGCCGCGCCTTCGTGCAATGTGATGATATGCTCGCCACTACCTGGCTGGCGCGATGCTGCATGGACGGACGGAATCCGCCACAAGCCAATACCAACCAACGCAACCATACCAGCGATAGCAAGATTGCGTGGCGAGAGAAATTTCAAAAATGGAATAGACTGTATCATAATCTGCGTAGCAATGTACGCTACGATGTAGTATAGCAAAATGTGGGTAAAAAAGCTAGTGGATAGCCTGTAAAACACTCACCCTAACAGGTGTCATCGATGGAATCAAGGGTGATGCCCAGCACTGCATCAATCAACCTCTACTGCCAAAGCAGGATATTGAGACACAGTGCTGGGTGGTGTCAAGGTTGATCCTTAGAGAGGATCAACCTTGACTATTTTAGGGGTAGGGGACCCATGTCCCCATCCCCATCGCTTTGGTCGAGGAGATTTGTTAGCCTCCTCGACCTGCTTCCGGATCTCGGGGTCGAGATCCGGAATATCATTAAGAAGCCTCTCGAGCTTCTTGGGATTGATTATACTCATCTATCTCACCTCCTCTCAAGGCGTCCTGAGCAAAATCAGTCATCATCTTATCATATTCCCTTAGGTATGTCAAAGACCGGCCTGCGGCTGTTGCCAGCGCTCGAATAGCTAATACTTTTTCACCATCAGTTTGAGCATCATCAAGCCGTTCAGTAACCGGAATAAGGCTTGGCCAGTTGCTATGCCAAAAGCCTGTTGTGAGATCGCTCCCAAAATACGATGCAAAATCACTCAACACTGCAAAGCCAATCCGCATTTCTGCATTGCCAACTTCAATCATGCGATGCACATCCTTGATGGGGCTAATACCTGTTGCACGCACTGCAAACAAGATCGAGAGAGCGTCGTCTGCTCGTCGCGTTCGATAGGCAGTGTCATGCTTGCAGCGTTCTAGTACTTCTTCGATAGGATCGCCATAGAAAATATATTTATCAATCAGCTCCATCACAATCCCTTCAAAGGGCGTCAGCGGTAGCTCTTCTTCTGACTCATCATTTTCAGGGGCTTCTAGAGCGAGCTTAATGCTAGCTTCATTGAGATCAAAAAATAGTGTTTGCTCATGAATAGGCTGCTCAGCTGGGAGATTATATAGTTCGAAATAAATATGAGCAAGCTCGTCGCAAAGCTGCTGCCGCACCGTTTTAGGATCTGCATTAGTCATGAGAGATTCGATTATATTGCGTGCTTTGTGGAGCTGTGTCTCGTCGTGATAATATCCATGATAGCCGTAAACACTTAAGGGTGAGGCGCTTCCACTATAGAGTGCGATCTCGAGGTTTGGTGCCACGTGTTGAAAATCCTGCAATACGTCATAAATTCTATCAAGATTGCGCGCCTGAGCCTGAGAGCCATCCCATAGTATTGTTTCTTTATAATTTGGATCGAACTGACACCATTCTCCTTCGCCAATACGCACAAGAGTAGAGGCATGGTATCCTATATCATTTTGCTTCAACCCTTCGTTTATCTGTTCTGCGCGCTGCAACAGCGACCGCCCGAGCGCAGTATCACCTGCAATACGCTTTGTTTCCTCTGCTGCATACCAAGCCATGGATGATATGCTTGACATGTCATCATCATACGCCCGACGCATTACTCCTGCGTGCATAACTGGCGCGCCAGCTGCACGGAAAAAACTTGCTGCTATAACACTCACTCCAAGACAGGTTGGCGGAAGTTTGATGTCTGGATACACGCCAACGAACTTTGGCGAGAGCCGTGCTGGGTGATAAATGAGTGGATCAATATCATCATCTTCAGTTTCTTCTATAGCGCCTTTGGTCATCTTAGCAATCCTTGTTTGTAGCCAAACAAAGACCTCATCTTTCTCTTCGTAGGTTTGAGCGTGCATGAATTTATCGCGCATTTCATTAGCATCGACACCGAGTGTTTTATATGATTCATCAAGGAGTGCCGCGCCAAATGCTTCTATCTGTGCAAGCATCTGTGAGTCTTGTTCGTATCCAGTTGCTTCTGGGTAGCGAACCGTCATGCTATCAGCCAATGTCGAGGCGTTTGGCGCATGATTTGTCATTTCGCCACGCAAAGTGATCTCAATCGCATCCCTTAGTCCTCGTGCGCCATACATAGCAACGACCTGCTGCGCTTCATCCATGTCTGACAACACCTCAACTGGTGGAAGTGGTCGAGAAAGACACACTTCTTCCGCCAATGAAAGGAGTCGCTGAAACGCAAGTGGCGATGTTATTCGTTCCAATACCATTGCGTCGCGTATTGGGTGTCGTTGGTCATGTTCTTCAGATTCTTCGTGATGAGCCATAAGTAGGTCAATTATACAATACTATTGCTACAGTTTCTAGAGTATAGTTTTATTCATCAAAAACATGATAACAGCTTTTACATCCAGAAGCATTACTGACGTCAGGCAGCTACTCCTTTACCAAACTTCGCACCACTGCCGCGTCATTCCATGGTTGGCGCTGGCCATTAATGATACGGAATTGCTCGTGGCCCATACCAGTGATAAGAATGGTATCACCTGTCTGGGCAATGGCCAGCGCCTGGGCAATGGCCTCGCGCCGGTCGGCAATCTCCTTAGTGTGGTCTGCCCCGCCCGCCTGGTGAATGCCGCGCAGGATTGCCTGGCGGATGCCGGCTGGCTCTTCGTTGTAGCTTTCCTCGTCGGTAACGATGATCTGGTCGGCCAGACGAGCCGCAATCTCACCCATGATGGGTCGCTTCGCCTTGTCGCGATCGCCCGTCGCACCAAAGACCAGGATGATACGCTGCTTGGTGATGGCCCGCGCTGAGGTCAGTAGCTTCTCAAGTGCATCAGGGGTGTGGGCATAATCGACTACCACATCGTATGGCGTATCCACCGGCACACGCTCGAAGCGCCCTGGCACGCCAGTGAGATTAGCTACGCCCCGAGCAATATCCTCTGGTGCGACGCCCAGCAATTGGCAAGCAGCCGCTGCGGCCGTCATGTTGTAAATATTAAATACCCCTGGGAGATGTGTTGTCAGTGGTAGCTTTGTCGCATCACCAAGAAGCACCGTTGCACTGCCACCTACTTTACGGGTCGCTGCCTGCGTAATCCGAGCTGTGGCAGCTGCATCTTGACCATAGGTAATCTTCTGCTCACGCGCCGTGTATTTGTCGAAGAAAGGAAACCATTCGTCATCACGGTCGAGCACAATAAAGCGCGGCTTCCGGGCAAAGAGTTTGCCCTTGGCGGCGGCATAGCGCTCCATCGTCTTGTGGTAGTCGAGGTGATCTTGGGTGAGGTTGGTCATAACTGCAACGTCAATTGGCACACCATCAAGCTTATGCTGATCGAGCGCGTGGCTGGTAATTTCTAGCACGACGAAGTCCACGTTGGCTCGCTTCGCCTCGGCAAAGAACTGCTGCATCCGCGCGGTAGAGCCAACCGTCGCATTGAGGTCGTTCAGCTGGCGCTGGCCCGCCACCTCGATCAGTGCCGTGGAGAACATTGCGGTGCGGCGGCCACTCGCCTTAAGGATTTCATTGATGTAATTAACAGTGGTCGTTTTACCGTTCGTGCCGGTCACAGCAATGACGCGCAGGTGCTTGGCTGGGTTGCCATAGCGTGCTGCCACCAGGGCAATGCGGCTCCGCCGATATGCTTCTTCGAGAGTGTGGATCACCGCTGCGGGCAAGAGGCGGCGCAGCTGCTTTACAAGTGTGTTTTTCATTTTTTTAGTATAGCATTTTTTTGGCCGATGGCGGGCAATTCTAGGGAGTAATTTTCTCAAGGCGGGCATATTGTACATTGAGTTTCTTGGTAGAACCATTTGCAAAGCGCACGCTCACTGCCATGCCATCAATGTCGATCACCTCGCCATCACCAAACTGGAGCGACCGTACCATATCGCCAATCTCATACGGCATGACCTCATCCAACGCGTCGTCATACACTGGTGTAGCTGGTTCGGTATGCACCATCGACAGGCCAATGCCCATATCATCAAGAAAGCGCGATGGGTTGTTGTAGCTGCGGCTACCAAATTGCAAGCGGCTCTGTGCATAGCTCATATAGAGCTCCTGCCGAGCGCGTGTCATCCCGACATAACAGAGACGACGCTCCTCTTCGAGTGCGGCTGGCCCCTCCTCGAGTGCCCTGGCACTGGGAAACAGACCATCCTCAAGCCCCACCATACATACCACTGGAAACTCTAGCCCCTTGGCAGCGTGGAGCGTCATAAGCGTCACGCTGTGCGCACCCGTTGCTTGGTCGGCTGAGGACATGAGTGCAACCTCCTCAAGAAAGTCTGGCATGCTGGCAAAGGCCCGCGCATCAGACAGCAGTGCACTGAGGTTAGCCTCGCGATCATCAGCCTGAGGCGAGCCATCAAGGATATAATTGCGGTAGCCCGTCTTAGTAATCACATCATCGATCAGTTGACTTGGATCAGCCGCGGCCTCAACCTGCACTTGGAAGCCCCGTAACAACTGGCCCAGTTGCGTCAGGGCAGTCTGCGCTCGCTTGGTTAGCGCTGCTGCCTGGCTGGCATTAACCAGTGCACTAATGATATCGAGCCTACTGGTACTCTGCCAGATGAGGAACTTCTCCAGGCTCGTTGCGCCAATCCCCCGCGTTGGTACATTAGCGATCCGGCTAAAGCTCACGCGGTCATTTGGCTGATAGATAAGGCGGAGATAGGCCAAGATATCCTTAATCTCCTTACGATCATAAAACCGCACCCCACCGACCAACTGGTATGGCACGCGGTGCTGGTTGAAAGCTCGCTCAAAGGCATAGCTCTGTGCATTGGTGCGGTACAGGACAGCAAAGTCGCTATAGTCGCGCTCACCGGTCGCCACCTGCGTAGCAATCTGGCTCGCAATGATATATGCCTCCTCTGCCTCATCATAGGCAGCTTGTACTTGCACTGGTGCACCTGGGCCTGCTGCCGTCCAGAGGGTTTTATCCGTCCGCTGCTGATTTTTGTTAATCACATTGCCAGCAGCTTCGAGAATGGCCCCTGTCGAGCGATAATTTTGCTCAAGCTTCACCACCAGCGCCCCTGGGAAATCGCGCTCGAAGTTGAGAATATTCGTAAAATCTGCGCCACGCCAGCTATAGATCGACTGCCAGTCATCTCCTACCACGCAGATATTGCGGCGTGGGTTTACCAGTAGTTTGATGATCTGATACTGCGCAGCATTCGTATCTTGATATTCGTCAACCAGGATGTGTTTAAACTGCGCTTGGTAGCGCTGGCGCACTGCTGGGTGATCGCGCAGGAGACGCACCGTCTCGAGCAGGAGGTCGTCAAAATCGAGCGCACCTGCATCGGCCAGCAGCTGCTCATACAGCTGGTAGATCTCTGCCACTGCCTGCTGGAAGGGAAACCGCGCACTGGCTGCATAGTCGCTGGGCGAGAGGAGCTGATTTTTGGCTTTGCTAATCGCTGCACTGGCAGCACGCGGCTTGAGCTTGTCTGTACCAATGGAGAGCTGCTTCATCGCTTGTTTGATGAGCCCTTGACGGTCATCTTCGTCATAAATCACGAAATTTGGTGGAATGCTGATAGTCGCACCATCACGCCGCAAGATCCGCACACAAATACCATGGAATGTCCCCATCCACGGCATAAAGGAGCGAGGTGGTTGGTCGGCTGGCGGTGTGTGAGAAGAGCTTGCTTGAGTAGGCCCGGCAATCTGCCAGAGGCGCTGACGCATTTCGCGGGCTGCTTTATTGGTGAAGGTAACAGCCAAGACTTCATTCGGCCAGACGCCCTGCTCGGTCAGGAGGTAAGCAATGCGGTGTGTGAGCGTTTTTGTCTTGCCACTACCCGCCCCTGCAAGAATTAGGACCGGGCCATCAGATGCGACCACTGCCGAGCGCTGAGCGTCATTTAATCCATCGAGTATATCCATAGTAGCCTATTATACCGGATGCCGCTACACTGGCGCTAGCCAAAGAGTGTATAATAGACCGCGCCAAGACCAGCACCAAGCGCCAGTAACATGACGATCCACAGCAGCCAAATCCAGCCAGCAGCTTGCTCGGGGCGGCGGCGCGACTTCTTTGGTGCGCGAGTGAATTCCTCAGCACTGTAGATTGGTGCGACTACGTTGCCTTCATTTTCTTCTTGGAGTGCTTGGTGGAGGGCGAGCGCGGTGTCGCCATTTTGGGTAGTGGCAGCCGCTTCTTCGATGGTATTGACGTGTGCTTGGTCGCTCGCGGTTGGCTCATCATCCCACTCAGTCTCCACCGTCATTGGCTCAGCTTCGACTCGCTCTGCTTCGCCGTAGTAGTCGATATCTGGCTCGCCAGGGCCTGGCACAGGCAAGCTCAGGTCAATCTCATCTTCTGCAAACTGCGGCCCTACTCTATCGGCCGATGCCTCGCGAGAGTCGGCCTGCTTATCTGGGTAGAGCGACTGGTCAGCATTGTCGTAGTCTTCTGCTTGGTATGAGAGTTCATCATGCGGCGTAGCAACCTCTCGTGTATCCTGCTCAGGCAATGGGTAGTGATCATCGGTTGGATAGAGTGATGGCGCATTCTCGCTCGTATCTGTCAGCGCATCAATGAATTGCTCAGCTGATGCATGCTCATCATGCGGCGCAAAAAGATGCGGCGGTGCCGATGGCTCGTTATTATCAGCTGGAGTTACACCAAGTGCGCCAGATTCATCATGATACATCCCCATCGGGACAGTGTCGGCTAATGTTGGTGCATCACCCACCAGCGTATCAGCACCTCCTAGTGGGCGCTTATCGACCTTCGTCTCAGCATCGGGCAAGAATGGTGTGTAGCTTAACGGCTTTTCATCGCCAGGCTGGAGATCGAGTGTCTCCGCGGATGGCGTTCCATCAGGCGTTACTACATCAGATGCTTTAACCTCATCACCTGCCGGAGGAGTACTCTGCACTGCTCCGAGGTGATGCTGCGCTGGCTCATGCCCAGGCGCAGGGCGAATATCCATGCCAACCACTGGTGCACTACTTGTCAGCGGCTCAACCACCGCACCCTGACGGCGTACTCGTGGGCGGGCCGCTTGAGTAACTGCAGCAGCTGGAGCTGCTCCACCTACAATGTCCATAAAACGACCACGCGGACGTTGAATGGCTGGGGTAGTTGGGTGATCATTATCTGGCTCGGCTGACGCTGTCTCGTCTGCAGTATGTGCGGGCGATGCGCTGGCAACTGACGGTTTAGTCTGTTGGTCGGCTGATTGAGAGAGAGCAACTGGTACCGCCTCAGATGCACTCTTGGACACATCTTCCTCTTCTTGCAGAGACACTGGCGCGTCATTGGCTGGCATTTCAGGATTCGCAGCAATGATCTGCTGCGCCTTGGCTACAACATCATCAGCTGGTGTAAACAGTGGTGGAGCAGGTGCGTATGGCTGTTCTACTTGGCTATCAGCAGTACCTGATGATTGCACTGCTGGCGTGTTCTGGACGGCATCGTTCACACTATGCGCAGCGTCAACTACATCATCAGTATTCGCCTCCTCTTGTCGGTATGTTTCAGACGAAGAAGGAGCACTAAAGTATGGCTCAGTAGCCCTACTACGACGTTCGTTATAAGTATCAAGTAGTGGCAATGGGCGATCAACGTGAGCTTCTGGTAGAGCATCCTCAGCGAGCGCTTCTTCTGGTTGTGGCGATGGGCTGTCATTGGTTGCTGCCATATCAGGCATAGTGTGCTCGGCCGTCAGCAATTCTGCCGAGGCGATATCACCTGCTTGCGGTTGAGCTGGCATAGTAGTGGGCTCCTCCCAAGATCTACTCTCACCATCAAACGATTCATGCTCGCTCGGCACATCCGCATCAGCCACCGGAGCTGATACCTGGCTATCATCCACAGCACTTGCACTTTCTGCCGCTACCTCTGGCCACGCAGGTGCAGCGTGGTCTGCGTCAGAAGTTTGCGCGCCTAGCATGTTATCTGGCTCATCATATTGTAGCTCAGGCCACGCTGGCTCGTCGAGCGGCTGCGCTGCGTCACCGTCAGAAGCATCGCCTCCGCTCGACGCTGCTGGTACATCTGTATTTACTGGCGTCGCTGGTGCATAGAGCAAGCGATCATCATTAGCGTCATCAGCACCGCGAGTATCAGCTGTGTCATCAGGCTCATCTTGTGATGCTATGACAGATGCCTCATCATCAGCCGTATGCGTATCATTCATTGGCTGCACCACCGTTTCGGCGGGGGGTAGCGACGTGTTACCCTCCTCTTCTGTTGGCGGTGGAATGATGAGTGGTTGCGGGGCAAATGTGTCATCAAGATCATCACCGACGGATGTTTGCGCTGGCTCAGTCGCATTATCTTGTGTGTGATTCACCTCATTGAGGTGACGGACAAGCGCTTCGTCATCGTCATCACCCTCAGCATCTTCGCCCGCAAATTGATACGGCATCGTTGGCATCTCTGACTCGACTTGGTCGATCGTCGCTGGCACCTCTTCCTCTACAGCTGTAGCAGATGTTTCGTCACTCACTGCTCCATCACTCGGAGCTGACGGCGCGATGTTGTCTGTCTCTGCTATAGGAGCTGATGCATCTGAATTTGTTGTGGATGATACATCATCTGCTGGCGTTGCTGCGCGGGGCGGTGTAAAGAACGGCCGCGCTGCCGACCGGCCAAAGAACTGCGCTCGATCAGTATATACGTCGTCGCTCTCGTCGTCGTCATCACTGGCTGGGGTAATAATATCGTCAGGGTCAACCGTCACAACTGCTGCAGGCTGACTCTGTGATGGCGTATCTTCTGCTGCTGTCTGCACTGGCGCTACCATATCTACAGAGGGTGTTTGGGCTAGCTCTATATCGTTATGCGCCGTATCAGGTTGCTCTGGCGTAGCAGGCATCGAAGCTGGTTCGCGCTCCGATGCAACGACTAACTCCGACAGTGCCCGGGCTCGGCCAATAACCGGCTCGGACTCAACTGGCTCATATGACTCCCCTGCTAGCTCCGCTCCGTCCGCCTGCTGAGACAATGGCATAATTGTCACGCCACGATGGCGAGCTGACGCACTATTTGTATCGGTATCAGAATTGGTGTCAGCGGTTGCAGTATTGTCATCGGTCTGCACCGTTTCATCGGTACTATCAGCATCATCCTGAGGTGTTGGCGCGGGTGACTGCTTAGCTGACGCTGTATCATCTGATGAGTCCGCTTGCTGTGCAGCATCTGTCGAAGTATCGCTCTGAGCGCTTGACGTGCTTGTATCCTGCGCGTCGTCATTCACCTCAGGACGAGCCGAGGTGGCTGCCGACGCCGCTTGTTGGGACGATGCAGCTTGCATGCTTGATGAGGTCGAATCTTTGTTTGGTGTGGCGGCAGGCGCTTCAGACGGCTTGTCTTGCGTTGCTGGCAGCTGACCAGACTGGCGCATCAGGTCGTGCACCGCGCGGTCGAGTTCGTCGAAGTCTATATCTGGCATGAACGATTTCCTTTGTTTGTTTTTATATAAACGCTACAGTTTTTGTGTGGTACACACCAGTCCACACCCTGATACAACGAACCGAAGCCTCGTATCGAGTTTTGGATACTACCTCGGTTGTTGATCAATCGTATGCCCACAATGTATCGCTTATGTTGTTTTCTCTAGTGTAGCTTATTTGACATTGTGGTGCAACTCACCTTGCTCATTTGGTGCGAAGTATCAATGCGCTGATTCGCATACTCATACCATCGTGTTGCACTCTAAGCAATAGCCTACCTCTGGTCGATTAGTCGATGACTTCACAAGGAGTGCTCATGCTGCGTGATGTTATTTTTACACTACTTTTTCATATATGATGTATTATATACAACGGTACAGTATGCGAAGTAAAAACAATTACCTTGCCTTCGCCAATAAAAACACCCACCATAGTGATAGGTGGGTGTTTCTATAGAGTGTTCTAGCGGGTCTAGCGCTCGAAGGTGCGGACGCTCAGCGTATCTGTCCCACCAGTTGCGCCAGGCTGGCGACCACTGATAATAACGGCAGTCACCGATGATACATCACCAAAGGCACCTTGGCTGAGCAGTTCGCGCGTGAGGTCGCTCCCCAGCTGCTGGCTGTCGGGCCGGACGAAGCTGCGCGTTGCATACGACAGTGCAAGCTGCTGCGCTACGCGGGCATCTGGCGCCACAGCGACGATTGGCAACTCTGGACGACAAGCAGCAATACGTGCAGCAGTCGCACCCGAGCGTGTCTCGGCAACGATCACTGTTGCATCAACTTTGTGCGCAACATCAACGGCAGCATGAGCAATCGCATTGAGTCGACGGTTGGTGCGGCCCTCCTTGATGGGCATGTCATTCATAGGCCAGCGCGACTGAGTGTAGCGCACGGTGTCGGCCATCATTTTAACGGCCTCAACTGGGTAGTCACCATTGGCTGTCTCGTCAGAAAGCATCACGACGTCTGTCCCAAGGATAGCAGCAGTTGCAACGTCGCTCACTTCAGCCCGGGTTGGCTCGGGGTTATCCACCATACTGGCTAGCATCTGCGTGGCAACAATCGAGAGCTTGCCATACTTGCGGCAGAGGCGGATAATTTCACGCTCGACG
Organism: uncultured Candidatus Saccharibacteria bacterium; assembly: GCA_963554165.1. Classification (GTDB taxonomy): domain Bacteria; phylum Patescibacteriota; class Saccharimonadia; order Saccharimonadales; family Saccharimonadaceae; genus Saccharimonas. Next base: position 84,836 of record CAUVQR010000001.1, read on the forward strand.
ATTGGCACAATCTCTGGGCTCGTCTCGACCGCAAGGTCACCACGAGCAACCATCACACCATCGGCGGCCTTGACGATTGCCTTGAGTGTCTCTGGCTCGATGGCTGCTTTGGTCTCTACCTTGGCAATAATCTGCGCGGTCGAACCATGGCTCAGCAAAATCTGGCGTAGGTTGTTGATATCTTCCGCGCTCTGGATGAAGCTCAGCGCTACAAAGTCAATATCTTTGTCTGCCCCAAATTCGACATCGGCCAAGTCCTTTGGCGTCAGAATATCACCACCAAAGTCGGTGTCGGGCAGGTTGAGCCCCTTGCGGCTCATCAAGAAACCATCGTTGCTCAGGTGCACCTTAATGGCAGTATCGCTGACGCGCTCGGTCATTTCACCACGCAATTTGCCGTCGAAGAGGTAGACGGGCTCGCCCACCTTGACCTTGTCGGCAAGGTTGTATTGGATGGGCAGACGGTTGCTACCATCGTGTTCTTCCACCGCATGGTCGAGGATGATTTCATCACCTGCCGCAATGTCGAAGTGGTTATCCTTGAGTACACCGAGGCGAATCTTTGGCCCCTGCAAGTCTTGCAAAATCGCAACAGTCCGACCAACAGTAGCGCTTGCCTTGCGAATCCACGCAATTTGGTCAAGTCGCTCTTCGTACGAGCCGTGGCTAAAGTTGAGACGAAAGCCATTGGCGCCCGCCCGGATCAACGCTTCTATTTTCTCTGGTGTGTTGGTGGCTGGCCCCAGAGTAGCCAGTATCTTTGTACGTTTTGTAGAGTTATTCATTGCGTACATATTATAGCAGCATAATCCAAAATAGTGAAACATAAGCGAGATTGCTTGCCTAGGTGTATTGAGCAATAGATTCGGAGTTTTATTCATTTCTCACACCTTGTCGCTCGCCATTCCCTATCCTCTAACACGATAAGGGTCATTCTCGGTCATGCACCCTTATACCAGAACTAAACATAGATTATGGCAATCTGCCATCATATACTACCTATATGAAATGGTGAGAGGTAGGTGGATAGATTGAGGTAGACATAGGAGGGGATACAGTATATACGTGTCGAACATTTGACAGTACTGTATAATCACAGTATGCTAGGCTATAACATCACTTTACTATAAGGAGTCTAACACTATGGCACCATCCCTCTTACATCTCGCATTGGCACTCGACTGCTTTGGCGGTATTCTCTATCTCTTGTTTGCGCCGCGCATACCACGAGCTTTTTTGCCGTGGCTGACGACAGGAATCGTCGTGCTTCATCTTGTGGCAGCTGGCATATTATACTGGCTGGGGCGAGATGGTGCGCTCCTCGTCCTACCTGGGGCGCTATATCTTACGGCACCAATTGTCCGGCGCTACCAGAAACAATGAGATCGTCTATGTCTCTCTACGTAAAAAGGGTTCCTCAGAAACGAGATGCTCCATGTAAATACAAAAAATACCGCAGCTTCATTGCTTGCGGTATTTTTATAAGCGAAAAAAGGAATAGCGCTAAGCTTGGCTTAGAATAAAGCGCTTTCTCTACGAGAGAAACGCAAACATAATGGCTCGCTCATGAGCAAAAGAGGAGGAATGATCACCCATCGCGCCTATCCACCTTGGTGGAGACCTCTGGCAAATCCGTTGCCAACTGGCGATAGCGCCCACGGCTGATCGCTGCACTAGTAGCCTAACCCATAGCTACCTCTGTGCTAACATGTGTTCGAAGTACCTTATCAGTACCCCCTACGACAGTGTAGCACTATATCGAACAATTAGCAAACGTTTGTTTCATTTTTTGAGATTTTTGTTCGGAATTTTGTACCGAATTTTATATATTGCAACCAAATTGTGCATCACACTACTCATTGCTTACAACCATAGCCATCATCTCATCTACTACCTGACTTGCAACAGAATATGACATATAAATACGCCTGTAATTTATCACAAAAATTACGAGTACGTATACTCATTATGTCGTTATCGATCGTTCGTGGCAGTGCTCTTGCGCAATGATCGCCAGCGCATCATCCACGCGCATAACCCCACTCCCACCAGTGCTGCCACACTATCAATCATCACATCGCGCAGTTCGCCACTGCGCCCTGGCACAAAGAGCTGATGGATCTCGTCTGTTACTGCATAGAGGCTACAGCTTAGCAAGGCAAGGCTCGCTACGGTGCGCGCTCGCCAGCAGCATATATTGATGCGCAAAGCACGATACATCAATATACCAAGGATAAAATAAGCAATGGTATGAGCACTCTTGCGCACAAGAAATGTCAAGATAGCCGTGCTCACCCCTGGCATAGCCTGCTGTAAATGGCCAACGATCACCCCACTCTGCCCACTAGAGACGGCGGCGGGTTGGTGGGAGAGAGTGAAGATAACTGCCATCCAAAATACCGGCGCTAGGATATATAACCTGCACCACGCTCTACTCTGCCCCACGGTCTACCTCCCAAGCCTGAGCCAATTTATCCGCCTGCTTTTGTTTGAGGCCTTTCATCTTGCGAAAGAGCGTCTGCTGCAAGGTGCGCAGTGTGTGGCGATTGATAGCAATGACACCCACGCCCGAGACAACGACATTAGCAATGGTTGCATATGGTGAATTAATATAATAGAGGCCAATTGCAAGCGCATACAGCAGCGCAACACTACCAACTGCTGTGCGATCGTACGTGATATTAATCGATTTTTTGATATCGAGATGGCGAAAGATAGCCATGCCAAGATACGCAGCGATCATCGCCACCGCTGGCCCATAGAGTCCAATGACGGGTATAAGTACTACAGATAGCCCAATGCTAATACCAGCTGCAACCAATGACGTATAGAGGACCTGCTTGGTTCGTTTCTTGGCGATGTAGATCGCGCTGTAGACACCAACAATTGCACTAAAAAACGATCCGATCAAAAGAAGCGGGATATAAAGCCGTGCTTCGCTATAGCGCACCCCAACGAGTATATTGAAAAAAACCGATACGCCGACGATCAGCACCACACCAAAGCTGCCAAATACCCGCACACTCATATTTGCCACTTTCGAAAAGAATGCATCGCGATCCTTTGATCGAATATGTATCGAGGCCGACTCCGCCCACGATAAGCCAAAGAAATTATACACTGCTGTAAATACCTGCGGGAATTTATAGGCCACTGCATAGATGCCATTCGCCGTCACCCCCAGCAAGGCAGCGATGATCATACGGTCGGCAGCATTGACCACCCACCACGAGATGTTGTTTGGGATAAGCGGCAAAGCGTAGTGAAGAAGCTCTTTCCTCGTGTCTCTATCACGCAAAGAGAGGTCGATATACTGCGGTATCTTGAGAGTTGTAATGAGATAGAGTGCGCTCACACCATTGCCAATCACCGTAGCCAACAGCATACCCGTTGCACCCATCTTGAGCGCTGCAATGAAAACGATATTGAGCACAACAATCGTCGCACCCGCTACCATGCTCCCAATAGCATATTGGGTATTGTTGCCAAACCCACGCGCGACTTGCAGGCAAAAGTTTGAGGCTACCGCTGCCACCACTGCACCAAGCGCAAGCCAGCCATACGGCACTGCCACCCATTGCATCACTAGCACAAAGAGCACGCCGGCCAGTAGCATACTACTCCCCATCAGCTGCAGCGCATTAGTGATCACGCGCGCTTGCTGCGTATGATACCCCCGCCCATCAATCAAAAAACGAAACACCGCCATCTCAAGCGATAACATCACCACCGGTGCAACAAGCGATACTACTACAGTAACGAGATCAACAACCCCAAACTCAGCCGCCGCAAGGTATGCCGTATAGAGCGGGAGAAGTAAAAAGTTCAAAAATTGAGTTGAGATCTTACCGAGTGCAATAATGATCGTGTTTTTGACGAGGGCAGTAGTTTTTGACATAAATACAGCTAGTCTCTCCTTTTGAGTACAGTATCAAGCACCTGGAATTGCTCCTCAGCGAGCGGCTTGAGGTGTGATATATCTTGCACAGCAATCGCATCAAAATTAATAGTGGTGGGGTCAAAGTCATCAATTGTACGGATATCGACCACTGGTCCTGTATACTGCATGTCGGCCAATATATTGATCGTCTTGTCGCTATACGCAATCGGGAGAATCTTTTTACCAAAGACCATGCCCACTATATTAGCATGGAAGCGTGACCCAATGATAGCACGTGCTTGAGCGAGCGTCTGCAGTGCACTGTCTATATCACCACGGTAGCGATGGATACTCATCCGCTGCTGCGATGCAGTTGGCAGCTGCGCGAGAATGCGCTCACACGCTGCTTCGTCCCCTTCTTTTTTGCAAAAGGACATGAGCGTAACGGTAGTAGTGTTGTCGTTAGCTAGCAGCCTGGTTGCGAGGGCGGCGATCATCGTGTCGTATTTTGTAGCCACTGTAGCATCAAACTTCTGCGTTGCATCGATGACCGATATCACATAGGATCCATTATCGCTCGTCGGGTACGGCACAGCATCAAGCGTCAAGACGATGTCCGTTGCATGCCGCACCTGAGGAATATCTTTGGCTAAATCGTACGAATAGCTATCGCGTACACATACATCGGCAGCCCCACGAAAAATCGATCGCACCATCTCGAGAAACTCTGGCGACCGATATGGGCCAATATTAGAGCCAAGAATATAGTATGGATGCGAGAGTCGACGATAGAGTTGCCGCTCTTGGCTCCAGAGTGTTGGATTTCCCTGCTCAATGAATAACGATCCGCCGATATACAGCAAAAGATCACCAGTAAAAAACCGCGCTGGTGCCACAACAGCTCGCCCACGCCGCACATAGCGCATCGCTCTATTGAGCAAATCGCTCACCACAGACGCCCGAGCATTATCATAGCGCTGCACGATGTACCGCGACCGACTGCTGATAATGAACGAGTTGCGATACCTCTCTAGTACAATCTTCACAAACAAATCATCACCCAAATTTACTGCATCATAATAGCGTAAGCTAACTGTTTTCATACGCTGCCTCCCTTATGTTTTGTCCTTCTCCACCACTGTAAAATGGTAACTCGTGTATTTTTGAGTGCAATATAGCCATAGGCGATGCCAAGTGATAGAGAGCGTTGCTGCATTGCCCAGCATAGCAGCTTCTTGCGCGCTCGAGCAAGATCGCGCCCAACTGTTGCTGATAGATTTTTAGTTGCAGAGTGCATATTGTCTTCACGATACACATACCCCCCGTAGTCAATCATCGCCACCATCTGCACATGCCGAAAGTACGCAATATTAAACATCAGGTCTTCACCAATCTTCACCCCCACCGGGAAATCGACGCTATGCCGCTTGATAATCTCTGCTCTATATACTTTGTTCCATGGTGCATTGAGTGTCTCGCGCATCACAAGCCGCCAAGCAATTTTGCGCACTGGGCATGTTATCGTCTTGCGTGTATCGGTGTGTTGTGCATGATATTTTTTGTATATAAGCACATCATGCTGGCTGGTGTATGCCTGCAGTAATGTCTCGACAGTCGTCGCATCGCGCAGAGTGTCATCAGCATCGACGAACATAATATAATCACCTGTACTCTTGGCAATACCTGCATTGCGGGCAGCAGACACACCAGCATTTGCTTGATGATATAGCCGAATACGGTCAGATGCGCTACACAACGATTGGCACATCGCATACGAATCGTCAGTCGATCCATCATCGACGACAATGATCTCAAGCGCTGGATAGGTCTGCGCTATCAACGACTGCAAGCACTCAGCCACATAAGCAGCAGCATTGTATACAGGCACGATGATTGAGACGACTGGTCGCGTCATAGGCTAGCTCCTTTTGGTCGTTTTATCGACGAAATAATCAACCACTGCGGTGTCAACTGCAGCATTAAACTTACGCGCAAAAAACATCCGTGATTGCTCGATGGCCGGTATGTCATCCTCAGTGAGTAATCGTGGCGACCCCGCCTCCTGCGTATTAGTGCTTGTCCAGTCGATATACCGTAGATTATCAGAAACACAATATGCCTCACACTCCCTTACCTCTGGCTGCATAAAGATCGTCTGAAAATAGATCTCATCAGAGGCCAAACTCGTTCGAAATACCTCTCGAAATTCTGGATGGGCTGCAAGGTATGCCAGTGCGCGCTGACCCACATCTTTACTTACCGTAAACCACTGCGAACCAAAATAAAAATCAATATGTGGAATCTGCTTCATCATACGCCGCGGTAACCGCGAACCAACGATTTGGTAGAGCGCACGAATATACGGCATTGCCTCTTGTCGAGTACCCTTGCGCCGCATCCATGATGGATAGCGCAGCACAAGTCGCTCCAGACCACCCATACCATGCCCAATGCCAGCAACTGGCATTTTGCGAATCGAGCAATACAGCCCCCTATCGTCATCACGCAAGAATGCCGCTAGCTCTGCCACTGGCCGAACACACAAGTCTGCGCCACTGAGTAGCGAGATATAGTCATTATCATCATCAATGGCAGCCTGGAGCAGCACCTCGGTAGCATTGTTTAAGCTTGCATCACCCCAATTGAGCGAAAATGTATCAGCTATACACGTAACCCGTGAGTGCTTTGCCATCTGAGCAACAAACTCAGTGGCATCACTCTTCGCATCGATAAAGATATATACGCGACTTTTTTTATATGCTAGCAGCTGGTCAATCAGTTGCGATACTTGGCCAAAGTTATTATGTGCAATGATGGCAAACCCCAATTTCATCACGAGCTACCTCCAAACAGCATTGATTTATACGGTACGATATCGGCCTGCATCAACACAACGTATGATATGTAGAAAATAACGAGACCATAGCAGACAATCCCTACCATCATCGCCCTCCTACCACTCGGCGACTGAGGGAGAGACGGCAGCTTACCAAGCAGCATCACTGGTGCGATAGAAAAGTACACAGCGAGTCGTTTTGTGATCTGGCTTGGGTCAAGATTTACTAACAAAATGACATTTAGCACTTCCAGCACATAGAAAAAGCGGTAGTGTATATCATCGTATCGATAGCGCAATATCATAGTAAATATTACAACGAAGCATATGTGGACATAGAGCTGGAGGTTAATCCCTGAGCCAATTATGTTGTCATAAATACTATAGCGCGAGAAGATACTCTGGCTCGAGAACTGTGCAATCAATAATGGCAACACCCCACCAATGATAAGTGCAATAAGTACTGTCTTGATGGCAAATCGGATGTGTGTGCCCCGCTTTGCTTGCACCAAGAACCGCACAAGATATAGTGGCAGTAAGAATAACGCGGATGTATGCAAAGAGCTCGCGCACAAGATCGCAAAGACGTACTTGGCTGGCTTTTTCTCAAGAATAAACGAAAAGGCGTATAGTGCTATCATTGCAGCAGCAGATTGCCGAACGATATTGAGTGAGTTTGGAAATACGAGCATCAAATAGAGGAAATACACCAGTGCCGGGTAGCGAACATGCCAGCGGCGCATCGCACAGAAGAAAAAGACGATACAAATTATCGACATAATGGCGAACATAAGCCCTGGCCCATCCGTCAGCCACTGCGAGAGTTTGTTGATAAGATAGAACCCAACTTCAGTACCATTGGACCGATTGCTAAAGAAATCGCCAATCGACAGCGTCCGAAAGTCTTCGAATACCTTAACATATGTTGCATAATCAGTCCCAACATTATCACGCAGTGCCGCGACAATAATTGGAATGATCGCAGCAACTATCTTGAGCACCATACTCTTATATCGGTAGCCAGCTCGCAAGAGTAACGCCGCTCCTGCAAAGATACCGATATAGAATAGGTAGCTTGCAATATCATTCATATATGCGCTCCATCATTTTTTTAATCGAATGCGTTTCGTAACGAGACAAGTCTACCTTTTGTACAGACGTGTCTGCCTCGCTTGTTGCAATCGACGCCAGTACATCTGCCATACGCTTCGTATCTCTATCGGGCATCATCTGCACAAGTGGTGTCTGCTGAGCAATATCCTGAATACCACGGCACGGCAAAGCAACCACCGGCAACCCCACACTCGCCGCCTCTAGCACATTAACAGGCAGCCCCTCGCGCCCACTTGCTGACACAGACACATCAGATATCCCTAGCAGCTGCGGCATATCACGGCGATACCCCATGAACTTTACGTGGTCTGCAATGCCAAGCTGCTGAGCGAGTGCTTTATACTGCTGCTCTTTGCTACCCACCCCACAGAGGACAAGCTTCGCCGTTGGTACAGTCTTGAGCAAATGCGCCATCATCCGAATCAAAAACCCTTGGTTCTTATTCTTATTCAGTTCGGCAGCATAGATAAGAATAAAATCATTCTTGTGAAACCCGTATTCTTGGCGCAGATGCTGCTTCTCTCGCTTGGTAAGAGATTTATACACCGTTAGATCCACCCCCACCCCTGGCACATACACCACACTGGTAGCAAAGTGGCGGTTGGCTCGGGCGTAGTCCTCGGCATTGATCGTAATGAGGACATCAGTGTAGTGTGCCATCAGGCGCTCGATGGGATAGTATACAAGCCAGTTGAGCAGCGGCGCACCCGTAAAGAAGTGGAAGCCATGAGCAGTGTAGATCACCCGTGTGCCGCGCTGCCGAGCCTGCCGAGCCGCAAGACGCGTCACGACGCTCCCTACTGGTGTGTGGGTGTGAATGAGGTCGTACTGCTCGTGGTCGATAATCTCCTTGAGTTGGCGATAAGCCCGGACATTACTGAGCGTGAAAGGGCTGCGCGTAAATGGCACGACAAACTGCTTGTCACAATCCTCAATCTGCTCCTCGCCCATCGAGGCATAATGCACCTCATACCCCTGCTCACGCAACATCCGCATGAAGGGCCGGTTGAACTTCTGGAAGTTGGCCGTGTGTGAGGTGAAGAGGACCTTTTTCTTATTCGAGGGCATTATCGACTCCTGTTACTGTCCGCTCGCTTCCTTCCGTGTGGCCACTCATCATCAATACCGCTCCAATGGTTTTTATCATAATCTTGACATCGGTCAGGAAGCTCAGCTGCTGCACATACTCACCGTCCATCTCGGCTTTGCGCTGGTCGTCTAGGTCGTCGCGGCCATTTACCTGCGCCCAGCCAGTGATGCCTGGCTTAACGGAATTAGCATGGTATTTTTGGCGCAGGTTAATGAGCTTTTTCTCCGTCTTGATGACGGGCCGCGGTCCAACGATACTCATCTCGCCTTTGATGACATTGAGTAGCTGTGGCAGTTCGTCGATGGATAGCTTGCGCAGCACCCCACCGAGCGGTGTGATGTAGCTATCTGCGTTGGTAAAACTATTGGTTGGCATATTCTTTGGTGCTTTCGTAGACATAGTGCGGAATTTATAAACTGTAAATAGCTGTTTATCTTTGCCGAAGCGCTTCTGACGGAACAAGGCCGGCCCTTTCGATGTGAGGCGGATTGCCGCTGCAACCAGCAGCATTGGCAGTCCTAGAATCACCAGCGCAGCCAGCGCGATGCTCACATCTTCGATGCGTTTTCCGTATTCCCGATACATGGTATACCCCCTTGTTACCCTGTGTTGTTATCGTGCCGCGTACCCATGCGGCTGTATACTTCAGCAAAATAAGTTCTGTGTAGGTAGCGCAGCTAGCGCTTAGTTTTGGTCACCGTAGATGTAGCTGCAGCTGCTTCGGCCACGCGCTGCGACTGCGCATAGTCGTAGGCAAAGAATAATCCTACGATGGCAAGCAGCAGTGCGCCACCGCCACCAAGTGCCATTGCCTGCCACAGCCCCATGCTTGCTGGTGCACTTGGTGTATTGACAGCGTCGACTGTTTTGATGCTAATTTTGGTCTTGCCATACAATGCTTTCGTCTGCTTTTCAAACTCGGTAATCGCCTGTTTGAGCAAGGTTTCGCTCATCTTGGGCTCACCAGCATTCATCGAGACAGTGATGATGTCGGTGTTCTTTACGTGCTTGGCAGTTGTGTTGGCCAGCAGTGTCTCGTAGCTCCCCTTGTATTGGGCGCGGTCGATCACTGGGTCGAGCACCCGCCGTGAGGTAAAGAGCGTCGTATAGTTAGTAAGCGTAATGGTGTTTTGACCCTGCTCTACCCCTGTTAGCAGCAACGTCGCCGAGCTTTTATACTGCGGCTGTTGGATGGACAGCGCATAGGCCGCACCCAGCCCAACACCAACGAGAATGGCAACAATCATCACCGGCCACTTTCGTGCATAATATCGTATTAGTTGGTAAAAGTTGATTGTTTCCACAATGCCCCCTGTGTGTTATGTTCTCATATTGTTTGCCCCACCTATGTTCGACTATAGCATACATTTTGCCGAGCTCCAAGCATATCTTGCAACATATGGCGATCATACATTTATAGAACAGAGGTTATACCATAAATTGTTGTGGAAAATTCAGCAGCACCTTGACTCAATTATAATGATATAATAGCGCTATAGAACAATAGTCTTGATATAATTTCAAAACGTAGGGATCATCAATGACAAATTCAACACCAACTAAAATGCAATGGAAATTCTGCGAAAACTTCAATGTTAAACTCCAGAACGCAATGCCAATATCAAGGCTATTTGAAACGGAGAACTATAAGCCATATTGGCTCAGCGAAGACGAAGCCAAAAAGTTCTACACAATGCCGCTCAAAGATATCACTATTGTCGCACCAGACGAAGAGAAAGCGGGCGTAAAGTACGCGCCATACTACATCAACATTGATTCGGGAGAAAATCCCTCTTTCACAGTACGCCGCTTCCTATTTCTTGATATGCCCCTAGAAACACTCTGGTGGAACAACGTGGGCGACGGTCGCCTATTTTGTGCACTAATGCAATTCTATGATTATGGCGACACTCTCGGTAACGGCCAATGGCTTCCACAAAAGCCGATGGAAGTCATGATCGCGAACCATCAAGATGGTAGTGGTGAATTTATGTTTATCGACGGAAACGACCCGACAAAACGCGTCAGCCATGAATTCAGCGGCATGGACGTATCTGATCTGTATATGGACGTACCTGAATGGGGAGAATGGCAGACGCTGATTAAAGACTTTAAGTCTCGGACACCTACAGTATAGCTAGCGTTTGGTCAACAAAGGACTTAGAGATATCAAGTTATCTAGGTAATTAGTAGAGCAAATACTCGGTATCCTAAGCTCTACTCCCCACTCTCTCCACCTTGATACTCGCTCAGCGTCACCCGTACAATGCGCTCTTTGCCGTCACGGAGGATGGTGAGGGCTACGACATCGCCAGGCTGGTATTCGCCAATTAGGCTCGAGACGTCGCCTTGCTTGCCTACAACGAGGCTATTGATTTTGGTAATGACATCCTTCTCACGGAGGCCAGCTTTGTCGGCTGGGCTACCCACTACAATCGCGCTTTTGTCGCCACTTGTCATCACATATGCGCCTTCCTTGGCCGAAGCACCGACCTGCTTAGCAATATCTGGCGTGAGCATCACATAGCGCGCCCCAAGGTAGGCCCGACGTACTCCCTTGCCCGCCAGGACCGACTTGAGCGTCCCCTTCATCGCATTGACAGGAATAGCAAAGCTAATGCCCTGAGCATTGGTTGCCACTGCTACATTGATGCCAATCACCTGCCCCGAGCGGTTAAGCAATGGCCCACCAGAATTACCAGAATTCACGGCAGCATCGGTTTGGATAAGATCAGTTAGGCTTTCCGTTCGCTGGGTACTATTGCCCGATGTAGCGGCCGTAACAGGCCGCCCTTTGCCAGAGATGATACCGCTGGTGACGGTGTTTTGGTAACGGCCTAGTGCGTTGCCGATTGCCACAACTGACTGCCCCACTCGCACCGTTGCTGAGTCACCGAGCGACAGTGGCGTGAGCACCGTATTGCCTACCTCAAGCTTGAGATAGGCAATGTCATTGAGCGGGTCCTCACCCACCACCCGAACGTCATCATACCGCGTGCCGTCCGAAGCAATGACACGGATAGAGCTCGCCTTAGACACAACATGTTTGTTTGTGACGATGTAACCATCTTTGCTGACAATAATGCCAGTGCCCGCTGCAGCTGATTGGCGAGTGGTCGTGCGGAGCGATGATGATTCTTCGATATTGGTGATGATAGACACGACGCTCTTTGATGCTTTGTCGGCTACATTAGCTACTGCAGATTCATCGGCGGTGGGAGCGAGGTTACCATCGGTGCTAACCTGATCGCGCTCAGTGACGGTCGCATTGCGGTCAATTGTTCGCAAATAAACCCACATCGCCATCGCCACAACGAAAACGAGGGCAAGCGCACCCGCTGCAATAATAGACATGATTTTTGATTGACGCATGGCACGCGCCGCTCGCTGGTCTTGCGCTGTCATCTGCGGTTGTTGATTCATAACCTCTTTTCCCCTTACCCTTTTTCTCACTTGCCTCGGCTACGCAAGGCCAGTGGCGCTTAGGCTGTTAAACAACAGCAAAAGCGTCAGCACAAGCCCAACCGCCAGTGTCGATGGCAAGACAATATCTGCCCCGCGCACCACACCATGCTGGTAGTAGCTATTATAGGCACGCTCACACACAAAGCCAAAGAGCACCAAAAAGAGCGGCAACTGTGCAAGCTTGATCGCCCCCAGACCAGAGATAGTATAGGCAAACATCCAGTGGTAGCTCACCCAGCCAAGCTCCGCAAAGACTGTCGCGGTAATCAGCGCATAAGTGCGCGTGAGTGGCTCCTCATAGCTACCGAGAACATGCCGTGCAGCACAGTACCCCAGCACCCACAGCGGTAGCACAACCAGGGCGGCATCCCACCGATAGGAGCTCATAGCAAGAGCCGTCGCCCCAAGAAAAACACCAACACCCGCCTGAATAGCCACCGAACGGCGATCCGATCGTGGCTTGAGCACTACGAGCCACAACGCATGCAGCACCGCCAAGACAACCTGCAGCCAGATCACTCCACTCGCAGCATACATCAGCATCACGACGCTAATGCCTACCGTGAGGTCGATCATATTTGCCACAATATTGGCAAGCCAAAAGCGTGGCCGCACTGCGAGCGCGCGCCACTTGCTCGCAATCACCAGTGCCAACGCGAGCCAAGGCGACTGCACCTCTAGGACGATCAAAAACAGCAGCGTCGCAAGCCCAAGATTGAGCGCCACATAAACGACCTCACTGACTCGAGACTGACGATGTGTACCATGCAAAAAATCCATTGCCTTTTATTATACCATTTTGGGCGAAAAAATAAGAGCCTAGGGCGAGAACATTATACTCTCCACTGTACCGGCTGTGCTAGTTCCGTAGTTTATCTTGCTACGCCTCAGTTTGCAGAGTCTCACCATAAGATCGCACGCCGCTTCTCTCGCATTTCCTCCGGTGGAGCGTGAAATTTATTGTAATAATGCGCTTTTTTAGATAAGTGTAAGAGAGTTGATGCCCGAGGAGTGTTAGCTCTTGTTGCGTTTTACCAGAAGGAAGGTAAAACAAGTACTGAGGAGGAAGAATTATGAAATTCAGGCAGTATTGGCTTTGTTTGACTCAATCATGCTATACGTTCTATACTTACTATATATGGCAACCAAATTCCATTTTCGCAACACCAAGCAACACTGGGTGGCCGCCGCCGTCCTCGCACCTCTCCTTGTTATTACCATACCGGTGACTGCCTTTGCTTTGACTGGCTACATTAGCAGTGAGATACCACTACACTTCCCATCAGGTTCGTACAAAGAGGTACTGAATGTACGGCAAGTGACCGATCGCAAGCTATTCGATGCAGCTGCTCAGTGCTTTGCTGGCCGCGGGTTGCCACATCGCATCATAAAGAACTCATCGATCCAGGTCCAGGAATCACTCTTTCGTACCAGCATTGAACGATGCTGGAATGAACTCAATAACGCAAAGCTCTCCACTCAGGACCCTGAGTGGACGAAGACGCAACAATATTGGTATCGTGGGCGATAAGACAGTAGATATTTTCGTATCTCGCAGCTTACCCGCACAACTCGTCGTCGGTAAAGCTAAGGCTGGGTAACATAAAACCGTGCAAACACTACCATATTTTAGCAATAGCAGTAATGCTATACAATCGGCAAATCACCGTCTTTGTGCTTCACAGATGAAAATAACCCCCTTCTCGCTACCTTATTCGACGAAGGAAAGCGCTATTATAATGATCTACTTTGATTCGAAGGTTAAGAGCTAATACTCTGCACGGCCTTGTAACTATACGCCGAACACAGAAGCTTATCGGCTTATTAAACTACCACTCACTAATCACTAATTGCCGACGAAGTACCCGTCGTGGACTGGCCAACCACGACGACAAACTGCGTGTGGCTACCAGTAGCTACTGGCGGTGTGCCAGTGGTAGCCTGGGCATGATAGATAGACTCTAGCTTGGCCTTCGTGTGCGGCGCGCTAGCTCTCCCAGCCACTTGGTAGATCTTGTTGCTCCCTGCGCTGCCGCTACTTGGAGCATTGTCAATGCTGTCAATAACCATGCCAAGCTTCTCTAGCTTATCTGCCTCGCGCTTGGCTACCCCTGATGCACCTGATGCATTGAGGACGACGACATGGGCCGACTCTTTAGATACCTCTGTGGCATTGAGCGTCTTGTTGATGTACGCTTGGATCTGGCTATAATCGTATGTGCCAGCTGCGGGTACGACCGAGCTAATACCGTTAACTGTCTGTGCTACCACTAAGTCACCAACGGGCGTATCGAGCAAGCTCACACTCTTGATAGCATCACTCTTGATATTTTGCCCCAGCGACATAAGTGTACGGATCTCACTTGTCTCAAAGTTGGTACGGAGGTTCTTGCCTAGTGCATCAATGATCCCCGTCACCGCACCAAAGTTCGTCAGGGTACCAGCACTTGTCGCCTTTTCTTTGATAGCCACGAGCACCTTCTGTTGGTTCTTCTCGCGGTCGAAGTTAGACTGCTCGAAGCCATACGATATACCTGAGGCACCGCGTGCCTGCGCTAGATAGAGTGCATGCTCAGCATCGAGATTGACTGGCCCGTTGGGGTAGTCGATAAAGTGACCATTCGGCGGGCAATTCTTAACCATCGTGGCATGGCTCGCACGTGCATTACCGCCCTTACACTTCCAGTCGAAGTTACCATCCATCTGGCCACGAGGGTCACGGCTCTCAATCGTCACTTTGATGCCACCCAGTGCCGAGACTAGGTCGCGCAGCACTGTGTAGTTCACGTGCACACTGTATTGCAAATCCAGCCCCACGATATTACCAAAGAACTTACGCGAAGCAGCTTGGCGCTCATCCTCTGCCTCAGTGCTCGACCAGTCGCTATTAACGCAGTTGAAGTACTCATTAATCTTACCTGCATTGCCAGAGTTACACGACCGGTGATACTTGACGTAGAGGTCGCGCGGGATGCTAATCATATAGGCGTCCTTCTTGCTCTGGCTAATACTCAAGATCATAATGGAATCAGTCAGGTACGACCCCTCGTGGCCTGGGTCATCCTCCGACGTACCAAGCAATAGAATGTTGCTCCGGCCATTGCTATCTGCCTTGAGCTCCTTTTGTTGAATCAAGCCAAAGATATCACCCTTAAAGATATGTGAGCTCGCCATAAAGGCCCGCCATAGCAGCATACCGCCGAAGCCCACACCAATGATGACGAGGGCAATAATAATGCGCTTGATCCATTTGCGTCGCGTCGATTGCGGCTTTTTGCGGCCTTTGCGGCTACGCTTGCCGCTGCCCTGCTCTAGGTCAGCAAATATATTGTCACTTGGATTAATATCGAAGTCGGTTAGGCTACTACTGGGGTTATTGGTGCTGATAGATGCACTGCGGCGCGGTGTATAATTCCTTGGCTGCTCTGCTGTAGCTAAGCTGCGACTAGAGCCAGCCGTGCCCGTCATCGAGCGACCCATCCGCGGCATCGAGCCATCGGCACGACGAAGCGAGCGAGGACGTCTATCCACCGCCCCGCCATCTTGTGACCGAAAACCATCTATCGAATTGCGACCCGCCATAAACTCTCTCTACTATACTGGATCTGCCTCAAAAAATAAATACGAAACCGCACCCAAACTTGCACTTTGCAAGCCAAGAATGCCGCGAGAGACTGTGGTCGTATGAAGTATAAGCACATATTTGCACAATGCAGCACTATTCTGCATACGGACATCACGATACAACACGAACCTCAACAATATTTCATAATTTTTATATCGCAACATGTCCCATAAGAGCCGCTGGAATGTTACTTAAATAATTACACTTATCTTTATAACCGATGCACTACAGACTAACGATTTATGTTATAATTATATCCATGAGCGAACAAGTTAAACAAACGATAGCACTTTACAATTATATTGACGAATCTCCTTACTTGTCTCAATCACAAGCCGAAAAAGCAAGGGAATACGCCAGGGTCGGCGAGTGGGCTATTTCGTTAGAATACATATGTCTCTGCGTCGCCTCTAACTTATCTAAGCAGAACAAACACTTGACAGAAACAGAGATTAAAACACTCGAAACCTTAGTTGCCATTGTAGAAGAAGATGAGGAGGGCGCATTTAATCACGACTACTTTAAGATCGTAGTAGATCGATAGCAGCAAACAGTGTAGCCCGAGAGAGTAGCTACTCATTCTGAGTAGCTACTCTATTTATAAAATTTCTATAGCTGTCTGCTTGACTCCACCTCCATATATTGATATATATATATTAATCTTTTGCGCCGACCCGCAGGAGATGGTACGTTTCCACCCAGAGTTATTAGAGAAAAAGAAAGTAGCTGATCATCATGATTATCTGGCTATTCTCAGCGTTTGCAGCAATTGTTGCAACTATTGTTGGGTTCTTTATGGCTACAGGCCTTGTGTTAGAACAAGATGACAAGGAAAGTAATCAATCTACCACAGTAGGATTTTTTACAAAGGTAGTCGCTACTATGCTTGTCCTCTACGGCATAGCAAATGCAGTGCTATATCCGATATCATCTAATAACAAGACAAAGCAGACATCTGCCACTATTGTGCAGGTTACCTCCCACTACGGGCTCAAGCCGGATACTCAATATCCGCTTAAGTTAGGCCAGCGCTTTGCTGGTACATTTGGAAGTATGACGGTGAATGGGAACTTCTTCTTCGTTCACGGCAATGGTTCCTGGGCGCCAGCTACCGCTATTTCTGTTGGCTTTGCGTCGCAAGGCAAAAGCTATATCTTAGAGATTCCAACATCTAAGATAACGTTTGTTCAATCAAACGAAGCAAAGTCTTCTGTTAGCATCCATATCGACTCAGCTGTTAATGCGGGCCACAATTACGTCGTCAGAGAGGACTATGGCTCGTGCCATGCGCGTGTTAGCTTCGGCTGGTGGTACTGCCACCGGACGCTCGAGAAGTCTTCTATCAGCACTACAGATAATGTAAGCCTACCTGAAGTCATTCAGGGAGCCTTTACAGATGGCCATGCTCGCGCTACCATAACTCTTTCTCCTGAGCAGTACAATCTGCTCCTAACGGGCGGAAACCCTGCTCCGTCATCAACCTCGCGTTGAGCCTCACAGTATGCGCTCCGCTAGGTCGGTGGTGGAGCGCATACATTGCAATTATTCCTCCCCTCCGCCCGCATTTAGTGATATAATACTTCATGATGGAAGCAAGTTTTTTGACCCGCCACCCCAGGCTCAAGGATATCGGTGGCTTTGTAATCTTTGTGGTGTGCGTCATTGTTGGCACACTCCTTATCAACACCTTTGTATTTCGCAGCTTTAGCGTGACTGGTCCGAGCATGGAGCAGACGCTCTACACTGGCGACCGGCTGATTGTCAATCGCCTGCCCGTCACGATGGCGCATTTGCAAAACAACTCATACACGCCCAAGCGGGGGCAAATCATCGTTTTCAAGAACCCGCTCTACAGTCCAGGCAGCGAGGATATGAACCTCGTTAAGCGCGTCATTGCCTTTGCAGGCGAGCGCGTCACAGTCAAAGATGGGACGCTGACTGTCTATAACAAAGAACACCCACAGGGCTTTCACCCAGACGACAGCTGGGATGGTCCTGGCTCTCCCACTAGTGGCGATACAGAGGTGACGGTGCCCGAAGGATCGATTTTTGTGGCGGGTGATCACCGTCAAGGTAGCTACTCGCTCGACTCACGTAATGGCCTCGGCACCGTGCCACTCTATGATGTGATTGGCCCCGTCAGCCTGCGCCTCTGGCCGCTGACGAAAGTTCAAGGGTTTCAGATATAATTATTTATTACTAACTCATCTTGTTGCTTTTACTCCTGTATAGGAAATGGTTAGTTTAGTATTTAGATTTCCCTCTTACTCTTCGTTTGGTTTGAGCCCCATTATAGCCTAGCCAGCCACAAACTGAAACTGACTATTATCTCCAGACCTTTTCGTTCAGGATATGAATATTCTAGATATATATTCACTATTACAGAGAACTTGTATTGCATTCATCAACAGTCTTTGGCTACAATAAATAAACCTTCTTTGTCGTAAGAAGGTTTATTACATATACTCTAATCTTGCTACTTCTCATCCTGCGTATGCTCAAGCAAGCCAATGATCCGCTCGAAGTCATCGTCGCTCGTGAAGCGGATAACGATCTGCCCTGCCCCGCGGCGGTTGCCACGGATCTGGACTGGTGCACTCAGCTGCTGCTCAAAGCGCTGGCTAGCAGCCGTATACTGCGGAGGTGGCGCTGGGCGCTGCGCCTTGGCGGTCTTTTGAGCAGAGTCACTTGCCTCGGTACGCTTAAGAATGGCCAGGTACTGCTCGATCCGCCGCGCGCTCCACTCTTCCTGAATAATCTTGGGTAAAATATCTGCAATCTGCGCTTCATCCAAGCTAATCAGCGGCCGGACTTGCCCCTCGCTCAGCTTGCCATCGACTACTGCTTGGCGCACTACCTCAGGCAAGCGCAAGAGGCGTAGCGTATTACTCACTGCACTAGGTGACTTGCCACCAACGCGCTGGCCGATTTGCTCGAGCGTAAGGTTGAACTGATCGCGCAATTTAAGATACGCTGTGGCGGTCTCAATAGCGTTGAGGTTTTGGCGTTGGATATTTTCGATAAGCGAGAGCTCGAGCTTGTGCTGATCAGACAACGTGCGCACCAGTGCCGGGATCTTCTCCAGCCCCGCCTTGGTAGCAGCTCGGTAGCGCCGCTCACCAGCCACAATGACATATTTGCCTTTGTTATCAGGGGTAACAACGATAGGCTGCAGCACACCATGAACACGGATAGACTCAGCGAGCTCATCAAGCAGCGTTTCATCAAACACCCGGCGTGGCTGGGTGGGGTCGGGCATAATTTCTGCAAGCTTGATCTGGCGCAGGTCACTAATCCGGTCATCTTGGTCGGCGGTTGGGTCGAACGATTCGTCCAGTAGCTCCGCTGGAATCAGCGAATCAAACCCCCGCCCTAAACCTCGTTTTGCCATTTATACCCCCGTTCGTTCGATTATTTCTTTCGTCACGGCTTTGTATGCCCGTGCACCCCGACTAAAGCGGTCATATGCCCCAATCGGTGCACCATGGCTCGGAGCCTCAGCCAAGCGAACATTGCGCGGGATAGACTCCGCAAACACCTTCGCCGGAAAATGCTTCGCAATCTCAGCCAAGACCTGGCTCGAGAGCGATGTGCGACCATCTACCATGGTGGGCAGTACCCCAATAAGATCAAGTGTTGGGTTCATATTTTTGCGCACCAGCTTCATTGTCTCGAGCAGCTGCCCGAGCCCTTCCAACGCATAGAATTCCGCCTGGACTGGCAATAGCACATAGCGTGCTGCAATGAGCCCATTGACAGTGAGGAGACTGAGGCTTGGTGGGCTGTCGATAATGATATAGTCGTAGCCAGTCAGTTCATCGATCGCCCCTTTGAGACGGCTAAAACGGTGCTGCGCCTTGGCCAGTTCTACTTCGGCATTAGCCAGCTGCGGCAGGGCGGGTGCGATGAAGAGATTCTTGTGCTCGGTAGGCTGGATGATATCAGCAAGCTTCTTCTCGCTCTTGACGACCTCTGTCATGGTAGCGTCGAGCAGCTGCTTATCAATGCCAAGGCCGCTCGTGGCATTGCCCTGCGGGTCGAAATCGACGACGAGGGTTTTCTTGCCGGCCTTTGCCAAATAGTAGGCAACATTAATCGCCGTTGTCGTTTTACCAACACCACCTTTTTGATTTGTTACACAAATTACTGCCGTCATGTCCCGTATTTCCGTTTATCCTCTCCATTATAGCATAACCCACATTGGTTAGTGAGGCGAGGTAACAGAGTTATACACAGGATAAGGAGGCTTTTTCGCGTGATTACCTCTGTGGTGTTTACACCGACTGCCTAAGGCCTACCTCGCGCTACTTCACTATGCTACCCACTCGAGGGTTTTCTTAAGTCTGATCATATTATACCTTTGTGTTGAGAAGAAAATTCGCTACACCCCTCACACTCCTCTAGGGTAAGGTAACGCAATAGTGGCCTAAGAGAAATTAGCGTTGCATATCTAACGCAAAGCAAAGAAGGTTGGGTCATCAATCTCATCGTGCGCATGCGCTGAGGTTGCACTATCAGGCTGCTTGGCTAGTGGCACCGGGCCATCTGACTGAGGCTGCACAGTATGCGGCTGGTGGTGTAAGAGCTGCGCCGGGATTGTGGTGCGTGGCTTGGCATGCTGAATGGAGAGAAGTGATGGATCGCGTGGCGCAGCTGACTTAGGCGTGGTGCTCGCTGGTTTTTTGCTTGGAGAGGGAGTGGCTGGCTTGGCAGCTTTACTGGGAGCAACAGGCTTCTTCACCTGCTTACTAGATTGAGCACTTGATTGCCCAGTAGTCGCCTGCTCATCGCGTGCTTCACCACCAGCTGGCTTGCGTCGGCGACGTCGACGGCGCTTGGCTGTACCATCACCCGTAGTGGTGGCTGACGATGTCGCTGCTGAAGTCCCCGTTTGACCTGCCAACGTTACACTCACCCCGGTACTGCCCGGGTGGATCCGCTCATTGATGGTATCCTCTACTGTTTGGCGCGACTGACTATACAGTTCGCGGCTATGCTCAATAATACGCGACAAATGGCTCCGCTTGGCCTCAGGCAAATTAAGTGTAGTAGCACTAAAGGCTGGTGCCTTCTCGCCATTGATCACCATGTTGATGATGAAGTTGCGATTATGCATCTGTGTGAGGTCGTTCTCTTCAAACTGTGGCTCAAACTGCTTGGCAAGAATCGGGCTGTCGTCTGGAGAGACGCGGAAGCTAATCATTGTCCCGACGTTGCCAAAGACCGCATCACGCACCGTTGGCTCCATCTGCGAGATATATTGATTAGCTACAGTGAGGTTAAGCCCATACTTGCGTGCCTCACTCAGGATAGTGGCAAAGCTATCAGTTGCGAAGTTTTGGAACTCATCGACATAGAGATAAAATGGCCGCCGGTCGTGAATATCGAGGATATCACTACGGCTCATCGCCGCCAGCTGGATCTTCGTAACCAAGAATGAACCAAGAATTCCCGCATTATCCTCGCCAATCAACCCCTTCGACAAATTCACCACCAAGATCTTGCCCTCGTCCATAATCTGGCGAATATTAAATGACGAGTGCGCCTGACCAATAATATTGCGGATAATGGGATTCGCCGTAAAAGCCCCCACCTTGTTGAGTACTGGCGCGATGGCCTCCGTCTGGAACTTCTCCGACCAACTGGCAAACTCCACATTCCAGAACTGCCGCACCACCACATCGTTACAGTAGCCGATCGTCTCTTTGCGGAATTTTTTATCCGTCAGCATACGGGTGATATCGAGCATGGTAGGCTCGGGCCGATCGAGTAGCGCCAAAATAGTATAGCGCAAAATATATTCCAGCCGCGGCCCCCAACTGTCGCCAAACATCCGCTTGAGCACACCAATCACCTCTGATGAGATCGTCGATTTCTGCGCTGGGTTAGTAACCTCTAGTGGGTTAAAGCCAATCGGGTGCTCGACGTCTGCAGGGTTAAAGTACACGACGTCATCTAGCCGTGCCTCGGGGATGAACTTCATATTCTCGATGGCAAAATCGCCATGTGGGTCAATAATGGCATAGCCTTGATTATGATAAATATCACTCAAGGCAAAGAGCTCCAGCAGGCCACTCTTCCCCGCTCCTGTCTGGCCGATGATATAGACGTGGCGCGAGCGATCGCTCCGCAGCATACCAAACTGGTGATTGATTCCCCGAAAGTTGGTCAGACCAAAGGCCGAGATCTTCTCGTCGTCAGCTGCATGACCAGTGAGGACAGGCAGACGGTTGGGCGGTTCGGCGGTTTTGTTACTTGCCCAAACGATATTGGGCGTCTCAACATTGGTGTGTGGCAGGTGAAAGACACTCGCCATCTCCTCAATATTAAGCAAAAAGCCGCGGTCGGCAAAGAGGCGCAACTTATAGCGGTTGAGGTCTTCCTTGCGGAAGCTATCGTGACTCATGGTAAAACCATTGAGGTTAGTGCTGTTGTATTGCTTAAAGGTGCCAATGATCGCCTGCATGCGCAGCCGCGCATCAGTGGTGCTATCGCCAAGATATGCAACGCGAATCTTGACCTGGTAACCCAACTTAGCAGCCTTTTTTTCGGCCTCGGCGATGCGGGTTTTGTCGCGATCGGAGAGCTCCGTTACTGTCGTCATGTTGCCTTCGGGTGGTTGCCACAGCGCCATGAGGAACTGGCTAAACCACCGCGCCTTGGGGTGAAATGCGTCACCAAAGAGCCCACCACCGCGCACACGCTTGACCCACGCATCGGATGCTTTGTGCCAGTCATCTGCCACAGGGCGTACTAAAATCTGAATCCAAATCTCATCATCCGTATCCTCCAACTTGGCTAATGTACCTGTAATGCCCGCCAGCGGATCAACCTCAAAGCTCTGAAAAGTCTTGATCGGCAAAAACTCACTCTCTGCCAGCACAACCTCTGCTGTATAGACGACATTGTGCTGCTGCTCGTGCGCCGTATAGTCGGCTGTGGCGGTACGAATCTGTACCGTGGGATACTGCGAATAAATCTGGCTCTCGACGAAGTTGCGCAGTGCACGCGGCGTCCAAACATAAAACTGAATCTGTCCACCGACTGACGCAATCTCGAAACTGAGGTGTTCTTGGTAGCCATCATTAATCTTGAGCTCGCGCGCATCACGCAAGATACCATGGAGGCTGGCAAACATTTGCTCAGCTGCTAGCTCAGACTTGTCATTGGCACGAGGGATCTCGAGAATAAGCAGTTCGCTCTCGACCTCGCGCAGCACATCAACTTGCCGATTGTTGCGCCACGTCAAATAACCGAGGAGGATCACCACTGGCACCCACACATACCACTGCAGAATAATCGTGAAAAACGTCGTAAAAAATGCCATAATGACGCGCTTTGATTATAGCATGGGACATGTATTTTGACAAGGTATGTACGCAATTTGTTCAATATATTTGCTAAGACGACGAACATGAGCCCATTAGAGAGAGTACCCTGCCCTACCCTGCTGCTATAAATTCACCACGCCCGTCTCGACCTGCTCGGCTACAAAGGCAGCGCCTAGGACGCGTTCGAGGCTAGAGATCATCTCATTTTCAACTGGTTGGCAGGTTGTCATCGTCACGTATGCCAGACTGGTCTCGGGCCAAGTACGCGCTGCAATATGCGCTTCGGGCAAAAGAAGCGCCACACCAATACCATACGGTACATAGTCGTGGCTCACCGAGCGTACCGCTGAGAGTCCCGCTCGCCAGGCAATCTCACGCAGCGCTTGCTGCACAACAATCCGGCTATTGAGGCATACTGTGCTCCCACCGGTGATTTTAAATGTCATTGTTTGCAGCCGCTCTGCTTTCATGGAGATATTTTATCATATTTGCCGGTAATTCTGGGGAGATATTCTACTCGCTCAGGAGCAAAATTGACGACTTATCCCAAGATGATATACTAGCATTATGATTGATGTATTGACGACTACTCTCACCAAACTTTGCCAACCCCTCCCCCGCATGAGCGCTGCCATGAAGCAGTGGTTCCGTGATAACCTCTGGATTATGATGCTGCTGGTTGCGGTTGTTAATGCTGGGTACGGAATATCCTTGCTTATCCAACTATATCAGGCTTTTACATCAAAGGTAAGTACCCTGCTGATGATGGTTGCGCCGCAAGCATCTTCGTCACTGACCGCACGGCGAGTTTATCTTGTCGTGGCATTGCTGTGCGTTATTACTCAAGGAATCATTGCTGGCCTTGCAGTCCTCCCCTTGCGCGAACGACGCAAACAGGGCTGGGTGCTTGCGGTGTGTAGTGCGCTAGTGATTGGTCTCTTTGCGGTGATTGGCTTCATCCTCAATATATTTATGATGCCACTGGCCGTGCTGGTGTCGCTCATGTCGCTGCTATTTGCACTGGCAGCACTATATGTTGCACACGAAGTGAAGGATGAGTTTTAACACTCCTAGATTACACACCCGCATCTTAGTTACTAGCACCTGATGGGCTTACACCCTCTGTCTACTCCCCACGCTCCCTGCTAGCGCAATGAGAGAATGAATGTCCTTATCGAGTTTTCATTTCGTGTGCGAAGCTAGCGGACTTGTTTACTTGGCGACAAGCTACCGCTCTTCGAATGAACAACAAGAAAGAGGGTGAGTGGGCAATACCATAAAGCCGAGTAGTTTCGACGCAAACAGCTTGAAAACCACCCCTGCCTGTGCTACAGTATTCTGTAGCGATGGGGTGTCGCCAAGTGGTAAGGCAACGGGTTCTGGTCCCGTCATGCGGGGGTTCGAATCCCTCCACCCCAGCCATATAGCATTTTTCGTCTGCAGAGGCAGGCTTTTTTATTACCGTTACAACCATCTGAGGGCATAAGAAAACTACAAGCTCTCTTGCGTAGTATTCTCACGCCACCTATTACACACTAGTGAAGGCTACCTTGTGATTTATCAAAAATTAGTAAGAAAAACTCACCATATAGAAAAGATAGTTTTATGATTCAAACTAATGCAGCTTAGTCCTGTTCGTCAGCGCGGCGTTCACGCGGCACTGTTGCCTCAAAAGTGTTGACGATTTGCAAGGCTTTCGTGTAATCCCTCAGCTCGTTATCTGTCATCTGGCTAATCTCAGAAGCCGTTACTGTATATGGATCTCTCCGTCGAAATGGTGTCTCAGGATAATCAAAATCCGTTCTACTTACTATATACTCGATCGCCTCCAGGCGCGTCATTGGTGTAGGTGTCGGCTGCTGATCATGGGTGTCAGCAATCGAGGGGGGTAGTTTCATAGTGTGTTGTCATATATGTATGAAACCACACCACTTGTCATAAAACAATAGCAAGGGTGCAAAATGGCGCCTTAACGCCGTCGGCGCGAACGCACCACAGCGTACCCTTTGCCAAAGTAGGTGCGGCCAAGCCACTTGTGTCCTTCAATAATCGCAAGTGGGACGAAGAATGCTAAGATCCAGACGAAGACGCCATCGCTCCACGAGATAGGCGCCACATGGAGCCACTGCTCGAGCGGCCCAAACAGCGCAACCAGCTGAAGTACAATCGACACTGCCAAGCCACCATAAAATGCAGTGCTCCACCGCCGAGCGCGCCGCCAGACAGGTTCGTAATCACTACGGGCAGCAAGAGCGCTCGCCCACTGCATCACCACCAGTGCACAGAAGGCAATAGTGCGCGCATATCCTTCGCCGTGCGAGTGATAATACATGCTGTAGAGCCCTAATGTGATAACCGCCATCACCACCGCGATGAGCCCAACCCGGCTCAGCATAAAGCGACTGAGCAGTGGTGCTTTGGGATGATACGGCGATCGACGCATTGCCTGGGGTGAGCCTGGCTCGACACCCAATGGGATAACCATCGTTGTATCCGTCACCAAATTGACCCACAAGATCTGTACCGGCAAAAGCGGGATAGGCAAGCCCACCAACAGTGAGCCAATCGACACCAGCACCTCGCCAAGGTTCGTCGCAAGCAAATACACCACCATACGCTTGATATTAGCGTAAATCGTCCGCCCCTCGTGCACAGCACTAATGATGGAGCGGAAGTTGTTATCAAGCAGGATAATATCACCAGCATCGCGTGCTATCTGCGCCCCCGAACCCATCGCAATGCCGACGTTAGCATTGGTCAGTGCGGGGATATCATTGACGCCATCGCCCGTCATAGCAGTAATATCCGTCGCATTGAGCGCCGTGAGGATGCGGTGCTTGTGCTCTGGTATGACCCGCGAGAAGACGCGCGCCCGGGCTACCACAGTAGCCAGCTCACCGTCGCTTAGTTGGTCAAGCCGCCGGCAATCATACACCTCATCGCGCCCCCGCACAAGGCCGAGTTGCCGCCCAATCTGATACGCCGTCTCGAAATGATCGCCAGTAATCATCCGCACTGTGATGCCCGCTTGGCGTGCCCGAGCAATCGACGGCCGAGCCTCTGGCCGCACACTATCTGCCACACCAACCAGCCCCACAAACTGCAACCCCTGGCGCGCCGGCAGCTGCTCTAGCGAATCAATCGGTGCGCGAAGTGCCGTATACGCCAAGGCAATCACTCGATGCCCCTGCCCCGTGAGCTGCTGCAAAGCCTGGAGCGTCGCGCGCTTATCTGTGCTGGAAAGCCGGGCATGGCGGATAATCGCCTCCGGTGCACCCTTCACACACAGA
Source organism: uncultured Candidatus Saccharibacteria bacterium (assembly GCA_963554165.1). Classification (GTDB taxonomy): domain Bacteria; phylum Patescibacteriota; class Saccharimonadia; order Saccharimonadales; family Saccharimonadaceae; genus Saccharimonas. The sequence continues at coordinate 111,466 of CAUVQR010000001.1, forward strand.
CGATATTGCCCAGTGCCAACCACCTGGAGTGTGCCACTCATCGCCAGCTTGTGTTCAAAAGGAAAGAGCGTCAAACCTGCTCGGCGCTGCGGCCGCGAGACGCGCTGCTCGTTGCAATAAGCGGCAAAGGCTCGATCAAGCGGATCATACATCTTGCTTCGGCTATTAGGTAAGGTGCTGCCAGCCAGTGTCTGGAGTAGTGGCTCAGTACGATTACCTGGTGCCCAGACAGCCTGGACAGTGAGTTTGTTGCGCGTGAGGGTGCCCGTCTTGTCTGTAGCGATTGTCGTCACGACGCCAATTGTCTCAATTGCCGCCATCGTCCGCACTAATGCCTTGCGCCGCGCCATCCGCTGCATACCAATAGCCAAAATCACCGAGATTGCCACTGGCAACCCCTCCGGCACTGCACTAACGGCAAGCGCAATCACAAACTGCAGCGCTGCGGTGAATTCCATACCACGCCACAGCGCCAGCCCCAGCGCTACCACTGACGCCACCAACACAACGACGATGATTTGACTTACCAGCGTATTGATCGTGCGCTCCACTGGGCTCGTCTCACGTGGGTGACTCGAGAGAGCAGCTAGCTTACCATACTCAGTCGCATTTCCGGTCGCCGTCACAATAGCAAGCGCACTGCCACCAATCACAAATGACCCCTGATACAAACAATTTCGCCGCTCATAGAGCGCCGTTGCCATAGGGAGAACCGCACTATTCTTCTCGATCGGGAGCGACTCACCCGTCAGCTGTGATTCATCCACCCGGAGCGAGCGCGCCTCGAGCACCCGCGCATCGGCCGGAATCTTATCACCCTCTTCCATGATAATCACATCACCTGGCACCAGCTGCTCCGCATCAAGTGATTGTTCACCTTCATGCCGACGGACGCGGACCTGCAAGGGAGCGTGCTTTTGCAGTGAGCGGATGATGCGCTCGGTAGAGAGCTGCTGCGTGTAATCGATCAGTGCACTCACCACAATAATCACCAAAATAATCAGCCCATCCACCACCGCCTGGTGGAAGAAACTAATCGCCGCTGCCGCAAACAGCACCAGCATAAACACCGAGCAAAATGGCTTGATGAGCCGCCGCCACAGTGGCTCATGCACAACGCGGATGATATTAGGGCCGTAGTGTTCCAGCCGCTCAACCACAGCAGCGTCATCGAGACCACGGACGCTAGACGATAGGTCGGCCATCGTCTGCTGGGGGGTCTTGGCATGGTATGTCATAATAGATCTATTATAGCACAAGAAGCATAAGCATTCTGGACAAATTACCACACATCGGCGTATACTAAAGCCATGACAAAAGCTCCACACACCACTGTAACTAAAACCAAGGCAGCAGCCAAAAAATCATCGAAGCGCACTAGCACACCAGTCGCTCACTCCTCATTACACCAAGCCGAACAACCCAAGACCGTTGACTACTACCCCAACCGCATGACTATCGCCGTCTCAGTGCTGGCTGGCACAGGACTTGTCTTGCTGTGTTTGATGGTGCGGATGACAGTGATTGTAGAGTAATATCAAAGCACAGCCAAAATGTGCTATGCTCCCCATGGATTCTATTTGATGACATCCAGTAATAGGACAAGCGATTTACACTGTCAGCATCATCTAGATCGTTTCTTACTCGAGTAAAAATACACAGGGTCAGCATCGTCCCACCGTTGTATCCTTGCCGCTAATTCATCGGCAAATCGTGGTATACTAAAGAGCATGAGAGTACGGATAGAGATAGACACGAAGACCTTTGTGCGGTTTTGGCTGGTGGTGATTGGTTTTGCATTTGCAATCCTCGCGATTTATCTAGCGCAGACTGCCTTGATTATGATTGGTACAGCGGGGTTCCTCGCGCTGGCGCTTAATGGGCCAGTCAATGCTATCGTCGAGCGCTTACCTAACCGTAGCCGGACACTCAGCACAGCACTCGCTTTCATTAGTATTGTGGCGCTGCTTGGAGTAGTTCTCGTGCTGGTGGTACCGCCTATCGTCCAGCAGACGAGCAAGTTTGTCGATGCCCTGCCGGGGATGATCCACACAGCAGGCGAGCAGTGGCACAGCTTTGGCACTTTTGCCGAGCAGTATCATATCCAGGCACAGGTCAACCAAGTAGTCGAGAGTGCGCGCGGCAGCGTCGAGTCATGGACGCGTGGCCTCAGTGGCAACCTCCTTGCTGGTATTAGCTCTGTATTTTCGGCAGTTGGTTCGGGGTTCTTGGTGCTTGTCCTTACCTTCTTGATGCTGACGGAAGGGCCAGCCTGGGCTGAGCGCTTTTGGGGGTTCTACCGCGACCAAGCCACGATGGAGCGCCACCAAAAGGTCGCCCACCGCATGCACGCTGTGGTAGCGGGCTATGTGACAGGGCAGCTCACAATCTCAGGCATTGGCGCCCTCTTTGCTGGTGCAGCGGTCTTTGTGCTCAGCCTCTTTTTCTCGGCTATTCCAGGCAACCTTGCACTTGTCACCATTGCCGTTACCTTCGTCCTAGCGCTCATCCCTATGTTTGGTGCCACGATTGCCGGGGTGATGATCTCCCTTTTGCTCGGCTTTAATGCTTTGCCAGGCGGCCTCATCTTTGCAGCATTTTTCATCATCTACCAGCAGATCGAGAATAACTTCATCTCGCCTACCATCCAGTCGCGCAAGATCGAGCTCACACCGCTGATCGTCCTTGTTGCCATCACCATCGGCCTCTACGTCTTTGGCATCATCGGTGGCCTCATCTCCATCCCCATCGCTGGCTGCTGCAAAGTCTTACTAGACGACTATCTCGAGCACAACGCCCACGCTCGTGAAGACTCCACCAAGCCACTGGCTAAATTGGTGGAGAAGATTAAGGGCGAGAGTTAGTAGAATCCTTGCTATCACCACTCGTTGCATAGTACAGCGATAACGGACGGTACAAGATAGGTTATAAGATACATGCTATAGGCTATAGATTTGGTCGCCTCGACGCCATCTCAATCCCCAGATCAACCTCAAGTGGATCCTCGCCCACGTCCAGCTCATCTACTTCTTCTGCGGAGTAGTAACGACCATCTTCTGGCTCTTCAGGAGCGCGCCATGCGTAGTAAGTCAATGAAGTCGGTTCACTGATCTGAAGGATGTCACGCAGAATGTGGATCGATTGTGCCGCGAGTGACGCATATGTCGAGCTATAATACGCTGGCAGCGGGAAATGGCGCGAGTAAACTTCATTTTCATTACTTTGCTGCCACCCTTGATTGACCATAGTGCTGATAGCACTGGACTTGTACGCACTCAATACATTCCGCGTCTGTGGAGACAGACGTAGTTCACAGACAATAGCCGTGTCGCTAACGGCGTAATGAAGGTACTGTGTCATATATTCTGTAGACACTTCGGGAATCAGTACAATGTGTACTCGATCGCCAGCGCGCATGAGTGCGCGCGCAAGTCTATTCTCAAACTGTGTCCAGGAGAATTGGTACATGCTGAAACCACCGTGTTAAATGCTATTCAATACATTCGCATACTGTGGGGAATGGATATATACTGCGATAGCTGAACGCCGATTGGATATTTGAAACTCACAACCATTTTCTGCCTTCCAGTATGCAATTTCACGCTCAGCATCACGCTTGATTCGGGGCCTACCCCAAACGGCAGTGCCAGCTTCCACATAACCGACAAAAGCGTCGTTCATAAATCTGTCTTGTTCAACTGATTTTGTTGTATCAATATCTGTTAAACTCCACGAGATTATGTCAAGCCCTCTAACCGGATCGGATGTGGTTGCCCTCAGTCTCGGCTGACTAACTGGAATATCCTTTGCGATAGTACTTGGATCACTTTCATCCCAACCCAGTTTTTCCATAGCCGCTGTCAACTTATCTTCTGTGAGTGGCCAATCTTGGTTAACCCAGTAATTTACAAGTTCGACAAATTTTTGTGGGGTAATGCTGTTCCATGTCATGGTGATAGTATTATACCACCATCATATCCTATACACCATCACCATTTTGTGTCATCACACTACTGCCCTGCGCGTGGTTCATCGCGTCATAATACTCTCGGTATGCAGCGGTGCACCACCTTTTGGCCTCGCATGCATAGCTGCACAACTGGTGCAATGACCCCTGTTTTCTTGAGTGTATCGGGCGACGACCAATCGTAGCGTGGCCCTCCCTCACTGCCATATTCAATCGGTGCAACGATCAGATCATAATAGTGCCGCATCAGCACCAGCGCACGTAGCGGATCGACAAGCGGCGCGGTTGCCATTGGCTCATCGGCTACGCCGAGCTCGAGTGTTTGCCATGCTTCGTCAGGTATCTCCTCAGTCTCCTCGGGTACATTATACTCATCGTAACCCACAGCCAGCCCACTGCCGTCGTAGCCAAGGCCTGGTAGCTTCTCGGCATAGTCTGGCAGGTACGCCGCGATGGCAAGGTCGATATTCTTGGGTAGAGTTTTGCCTATGTCATAGCCCGTCCGCTCAGTCAGTGGCAGATCCCTGGGCAGCTCCCCGCTGCTCAGGGACGACTCGCAGGCAATAAGGTTGCTCAGGGTAATAATGGCTTCATGCCGAGCAATATTATTGCTATAGGTATCATCATGCTCCCACCCCCAGCGGTTTACTGTGCCAAAGACTGTATGTAGCGCGTGTATCTTGTGGTCTGTACGTAGTTTTTGTTCCACTGATGGAGCGTGTGGTGTGGTCTCGTGATTCACGTTATTTCTCCGCCCACCACCACACTGGCCCTTGCGGCGTGTCGCGCACAGCGATGTGTTGCGCGGTGAGATCAGTACGCAGGCGGTCGGCTGTGGGCCAGTCGCGGGCTTCGCGAGCACGCTGGCGTTGGAGGATGAGCTGCTTAGCCTCATCTGTAATGTCTGGTGTCGACTCACGGAGATCGAGACCAAGTAGCTGATCGATCGCCACCAGCAACTCCTCCAATCCACGATGGTACACTGCTGCCAGTGGTCGCGCGAGCACCCGATCAAACGCTTCGTCGATGAGCCGCAGCGCCTCGGGGGTATTAAGGTCATTTGCGAGCGCCTCGCGTACTGCCCCGCTCGCTGCCAGGAGCGACACATGGCCCGATTGTTCGTCGCTCTTGCGCCGGTCATCATCCAGGCTCTCATACGTCTGGTGGCGCAGGCACGCTACCTCATACCACTTGCGCAGGCGGTTGCGCGCTGCACTGAGGTTTTCCCAGCTAAAGTTCCCCTCGTGCGAGTAGTGGCTCTGTAAGACGAATAACTTGTACTCCATGGGGGTGTAGCCCCGCTCAGTGAGGTCGGTCAAGGTGTAACCATTGCCCAGGCTCTTGCTGATCTTCGTGCCATTAACCTTGAGGTGGTTGCAGTGCAGCCAGTAGTGGGCAAAGGGTTGGCCTGTCGCAGCCTCGCTCTGAGCAATCTCGTTGCTGTGGTGTACAGGAATATGATCAATCCCACCAGTGTGGATGTCGAGCGTTGCGCCAAGGAAGTGCATTGCAATCGCCGAGCATTCCAAGTGCCACCCCGGGAAGCCCATCACTGGGGTGCCGTCTGTTGGTGGTTGGTCGAGCAGCTCCGGTGGCGTGGGCCACTCCATGTCGCGCTTGACACCAGTTGGCGAGAACTTCCATAGAGCAAAGTCGCTCGCGTGGCGCTTCTCGCTATTGGGGCCAATCCGTGCCCCCGCTCGCAAGGCTCGCAGATCGAGCCGGGCAAAGTCTGCATAGGCTGGGAAGGTACTGGTATCAAAATAAATCCCATCGCTCGTCTGGTAGGTGTGCCCCTTACGCTTGAGAGTAATGGCAAGCTGGATTTGCTCGTCAATATAGTCGGTGGCACGGGCCAGCTGACTCGGCGGTGTTAAGTGCAACGCGTTCATCCCGCGGACGAAGTCATCGGTGTAGAATTTAGCAATCTGCCAAGCAGTCTTACCCTCGCGGCGTGCACCCTTCTCGAGCTTGTCTTCGCCTTCATCAGCATCGCTTGTCAGGTGGCCGACATCGGTGATATTCATCACGCGCTCCACCTCATAGCCCTCCGCCTGAAGCATGCGCACCAGGATATCCCAGTAGATATACGCTGCCCAGTTGCCAACATGCAAATAGTTATATACTGTTGGTCCACAAGTGTAGAGCGACACCTTGCCAGGCTGGAGCGGCACAAAGGTATCGAGGTGACGAGTCAGTGTGTTAGCAAACTTAATCGCCATGGGCTGCCTCGCTCTCATCATACTCAACGAAGGCCCGACTGGCTGCCTCGACGATCTCACGCATCGCCAGTTGGTAGTCTTCATACATCCGCCAACCCGCTGCATAGGCATGGCCACCACCACCAAAGTAGCCAGCGATCATTGCCGCTACTGGCGCATTGCTACGGATCTTGCCGGTCAGCTTGCCATCGGGGTAGGTCTTGATAGCAATCGCCACATCTACCCCCTCCACCAGACGCATCTCGTCTAGTACAAGCATACTGGGGTTATATTGGTCGCTATATTCCTGGATCTCCTCCCACGGGATATGGATGAGTGCCAGGCGGCCATCTAGCATATACTCGATCCGCTCGATCAAGCGCCCTTTGTAGCTAAGAATCTCTGGCGCTTTTTTCATAAAGTCACGGCGGCGCACCTCAATGGCGGCATTGCTTGCGCCCAGCCGGGTCAGCTCTGCGACGGTCTGGATGGAGTCGGCTGTGGTGTTTTGCGTTGTCAGACCTAGGCTATCGCTCATGATCGCGATGAGGAGATTCTCTGCCGCTTGTGGGTTGATCGCCCATTGGGCATGCTGCGCAAGATTGTAGATGAGCTCGCCAGTCGCCACCACATCTTGATTGATAAGTGTATGGTCAAAGCTTAGGGTACTCTCCGTCGCGTGGTGGTCCAGCACGAGCACTGGGTGCGTCGTGAGGAAGGCGCGAGCACTCGGTGCTTCGAGCACCTTACTGAGCAAGATATCTGCACTGGTATCAACAATAATCGCCAGCTCAGCACTGCTATCAAACTCATCAGTAATGCGATCCCAGCCGCGGATATACCGCAAATACTTAGGCACTGCCACCGGGCAATAGAGCGTCACCTGCTTGCCCAAATCGCCCAGGATTTCCTCCAGCGCGAGGCTACTGCCGACACTGTCGCCATCGGGGTTTTCAGCTTGGATAATAATAATTTTGTCTGCGCGTTGGACCGCGCGTATCACTTCGTCAAACATCCTCTTTAGTGTAGCAGAATTTGCCGATAGGCGCGAGGTATGGTGTGGTGGATTTATGGCTTGGTATATAAGCGCGGCAGGTCATACACTAATAATCAACAGTTATAGATTACAAGGAAGCACCATGAGCGAATGGGATTTGTTTCGGAAAATTTTCCAATGGTAAGATAGTTCCGCCGAGTGATTAGCGAGGTATGGTACTATCACGTTTGGCGATCTGCGTCATAGCTAATCAAGTGGGGTGTTTTTGTTTGCACAATATAACAGGAACATGGTATAGTAATTTTAGTTGTACCCGTAAAGGAGGCTTTTATGACAAACCACGAGAATACTCAACACCGACCAAACACAGGCGAGACCCCTCAATCACATGAGAATGGGCTAATCACAACCTTACGGGGACTCGGTGCGAAATCTCTCGAGCGCACTAAACAAACACTCCGCACTGCACGGTTAATTAACCGGCACGGCTTCCCACTCCCTCCTTATATAAAAGAAGGGCAACGGCACCCAGCAACCTCCGAAGAAATGAAGGTACTAAACGACGTTCTCTCTACTGTTGTTGCTCGAGCAGAGACCGCAGCTGCACCGACACATACTGCTACAGCTCATGATTCAATCGACCCACCCCATCACGAAGCAGTGCTTACCCACGAGGGCGGCGCACAGGATGACGCACCTTCACCAACAACCCATATTTACTACAATGGAGAGCTCATCAAAACACAGACGTTTCAACATATGCTGCGAAAACCTGAGACTAATCAGCCAAGCACCATTGTATCGCCCGAGGATTAGCGAGCGAGTAGCCTCTCGGCATTTCTCACATCCCCGTGCAAGGTATGAATAGTACCAAAAAATATTCACCTTCACCGCCTCTTAGGAAAATGGATGTAGAGCGATAACCAAGTAAGATACCAGAGTCTATACCAGCACCAATACTCCTTAGTTGCCTGCCTGCGCCTTCTCTACCAGCTTCTTGCCGCCACGCTCAAACCAGCGTGTATAGGTGGGGCTACTGCCGCTTACCCGCTCGCGCCACAGGTTCATGGCATCGCGGCTGTAACTGAGAGTCTCGATCGCTTCCAGTCCACGGCCATGATATAGGTTACCCGCTGCACCCGGGCCACCATTGTAGCCAGCAGCAACGAGCTCAACGCACTCATTTTCGGATAGATTGCCGAGTGGCACGCACAGCTGATCGCGTAAATGCGCCAGGTAGGCCGCGCCAAAGGCAATGCTCGTTGCTGGGTCAAATAAATCATAGTTCGTGCGCGCCGGCTTTACGAATTTAGCGGCAATCTCCTTGCCCGTGCTATCCGTCACCTGCATCAAACCACTCGCCACACCACTATGCGCCTTGGGGTAACCACCGGATTCTAGCGTCATGATAATCGCCACCAGCTGCGGCGAAATACTGTACTGCCGGGCTTGCTTGGTAATCTCGCCCTGCCAACGTTTGACGGTATCTGGCATCCAGGCGGGCAAGGTGTTATCTTGGCTCGTGAGTGCTACATTTGCAGTGTCCTGTGATGTTTTGACAAACCGTGCCAACATACCATGCCGCCACGCGAGATACGCACCACCCACCAGCACAAGTACCAGCGCTGCGCTCATAAGCCCCCAGCGATTGTTCTGCGCCCAACGTGTTAGCTTTTTCGTCCATTTCTTTGATTTTGCCATTGTTTTAGTATAGCAAATAACCACATATTGTTCTCCTTTCGATGCGACACAACTTTGAATAATTCTTTAGCCTCCCTCCAGAATGCTAATAATGATGAATCCTGGGAAGATATTAATCTTTTACGTCAGACTTGGAGTCTGTCGGTTCTGGTGGCAGAGCGCTACACTCCACTCGAATACGCTGATAAGTGGAGAAGCTAACGGAGAACGCAGAGGTCTTGATATTTAAGTTTCTTTTGATTGACAGGCTCCCCTTTCCTCGCTATGGTATATATCATGACAAATCCTTCAGATGATACCACTGCTACCCAGCAACAAAGGCCACAGGCAAGCCAGCTCCCAATCGACCCAGTCAAGATAAAAGCAATGATCGACTACTACATTGCAGAGTATCGCGAGCAGCTGCTTGATCGGGATTTGCTCGAGCAGACAGTAGCAGAGGATGAAATGCTCTGGGATATCAATATATGGAAGATAGTTGCTAGACTCACCACTGCTCTACGCCAGTCTAATTGTGATCCCTACTCTGATAGTTATTTTAATGAGCAGACTATAACCGAGTGTAGACGCTTCGCAAACGATCTCCTACGCGACCTGCAGAAGATTAGCAAAGATATCCCCGGTCTTGCTGCAAAGCTCCCCGAGATCAAGCAAGACGTCTGGGAGTTTCTAGATGTCATTATGCCAAATTCGCAGCCAACACAAGCAATGCGGTCGAGCACTCTTGAGCTCCAGCGCGATGAGTCTGGCGCTGTGTCACTCCAGACCATCCCTGCCGATCTCGAGCCACAGGAGCTCTTTCATCAGCGATACCATGAGTATATCAAAATGGGTGATATACCAGATGGAATAGCCCGCTTGCAGGAGCTACGTGAATCGCTCGATGCTCGTATTGCTGCTGCCAGGGATATGCAGCGCGATGATATCGATTGGCCTTTTTATCACCTTCTCGGCGATGCCGATACCCTCCACTTGCGCACTCAAGATGCTCATGATTTTACTCGCATTTGCACGATTGCGAGCCTTTGCCAAGAAATGGCCTATCGGCACTTTAGATATAACCCTGCGACAACAACACCCTCGCAAGATCGAGAAGTCAGTCAATATATTTCATCAGCTCAGCGAGAACTGGGTACGATCATCGAATTCCTTCTCGAATTCGATGATGATGGTGTAGCGAAGGCCCAGCAACTCGAGCATTATGTTATCAGCCCCTACATCAAGGCAGAAATCGATGCCGAGTATGTCATACATGGCAAAGATCCAGACGGCACACGCCAAGCCCGTGCCTCTACTTATGTTATTGCACCCGAGGATGAAGAGTATACGCTCCACCCTGTTGTTAATTCCTTGAACGACCGGCGCTTTATCTTCGATCAGCGGATTCGTGATACTTACATTACCATCATCACCAAGCATCCAGCAGAGCAATCTTCTTCACAATTGTTTGACGACTACTATATTGTAAATCTCTGCGCAAAACATGGCGAGCAAGCGATCGCTCGGAAGGCTGCCTGGGATAGGGTGAATTATTATTTCTACCAAACAGATGAGATAGAGGAAATCCATTTCTATGTGCTTTTGCTCAAGGACGAGCTAGGAGAAGCTGAGCGAGTCAAACAGTGGGTTACGCAGCAATTTCGCGACAGCCCAAACAGCGAGCTTGCAACGCTTTACTTCGAATGCATTGGTTATGATCATGATGTATTTCGCTTTTTGCAAGAAGCGACTACGCGCGAGGCAGCATCACCTATAGAGGCGCTCGATCGGCAAGTTGAGAATCTCAATACACTCGAAAGTACTGTCAGTGACTGCCTCTATAACTTCGTCGAGAAACAAGAAGCCGCCGAAGAGCAGCGGCGTCTCCACTCAGAATCAGCACAATAGCCTCTTCACTATACCGCACGCCGCCCCTCCAGCGCGTGGCCGAGGGTTATTTGGTCGGCATATTCAAGGTCAACGCCAACGGGAATACCGCGGGCCAAGCGTGTCATCCGCACCGTTAGGCCTGCCTCGGTAATGTGCCGCTGCAAGAAAAGCGCGGTCGACTCACCCTCTACACTTGCATTAGTGGCAATAATTACCTCTTCTACTGCGTCATGAGTAATCCGCTCCAGCAACTCGGGGATGTGTAATTGCTCTGGCCCCACCCCATCAATCGGTGAAATCACGCCGCCCAGTACGTGATACGTCCCCTTGTAGTGGCCAGTGCGCTCCAGCGCCACGATGTCGAGTGGCTCCTCCACCACAGCAATCTGCTTGCGATTGCGCTCTGGGCTGCTATAGAGCGGCGAAACATCTTGGTCGAGATCCATCAGAGCAAAGGTGACAGGGCAGGTTGCAACAGCAGTGTGGAGCTGTGTGATAGCCCGGGCAATCCCCTGGCTTGTCCGTCCATCGGCTCGCAGCAAAAAATACGCATAGCGCTCCGCCGTGCGCGCGCCCACTCCTGGCAGGTGCCCTAGTTCGTCTATCGCCCGTTGCAGGGCCTGAGGCAGAATATCTGCCATACTAGCTAGAACCCGAGGTTGCCAAGCCCACCCATCAGTGGCTGCATTTTCTTGGCAGCAATCTCTTGCGCCTTGGCCATACCGTCGCGGATTGCAATCTCGATCCAGTGCTCCAGCTGGTGGATGTTATCCAGGTCTACCTTAGTTGGGTCGATCTTCACACTCTTAATCTTCAGCTCGCCAGTGATCTGCACAATCACCGCACCATCGCCTGCCTCGACCTCCACGATCTCCTTCGCTAATGCCTTCTGCGCCTTGCGCAAGTCATTAAGCATCTTCATTTGGTTCATACCCATTGCCATACTTCTTCATTTCCTCCGTTTCTTGGCTGTCGTACCCGATTTATTATACATGATTTGGCGGATGGCTGGAAGGGATACTCGATCGCTCAGCGCCTCTCACCCTTATTATTACTGATTGCTATCAAACGAAAAACCATCAACTGCAACCCGCGCATCAGCATGATGGGTATGGTATGCCTCTTGATCTAACACAAATGCTTCGGTCACATCCAAGGCAACAAGCACAACATGATATCCTTTTCGAACCGATTGCGCCTTTCGCTCTGGATCTATAGACGAATCAAATTCGTGGCACCGCAACAAAAATGAATCAAGTTCATCATCGCTTACGACACTTGCCCGTCCAGAAAACTGTACGCAGTCAATTCTGTTTGGGTTCGTCTCCGAAGAATCAAATATAACACCAGAAACGTTAGGATCATGTTGGATATCACCGATATGCCGTGAGTAACTTTGCGATGTAAAATATATCTGCCGCGGCCCGCATACTGAGTAAGCAAGAACCGCTGTCCAGGTACTTTCATTGTGTTTAGTTGAAAGGACGAGATAGCGGTTATTCTGTACTAGGTTAAGTAGCCGTTTTTTCGCTTGTTGTATCATTAACTGACTTCTTTGTACTTCTTTAGGTACATTATATCAAACAGCAAAATAACTTATTGTATTAGCATTGTATTAGCAATCTGTTTCCCTTATAGGAAGACTAAGCGTTTCTTACCTTACACAACACAGCCTAATTTTTATGGCATAATACCCTGCTCTACCAGCCAACGGTAGTTCCAGCCATCGTTCGATTCGGTTTTATAACTCCAGAAAAAGTGGGCGTCGGCGCTGGCAAAAGCCGTTTGCTGCGCCAGTATATAGGCGGTGATGGTCGGCGGAGTCATGGCAATGGCGGGCGGCAAAATCGCGCTCCACTCACCAATGATGGTTGGGCGCTGCAACGACTGGTGCATGTGGGTAAATTCATCCACAATACTCGCGTGCTGATCATAATCCACCAGCGCTAAGTTGGCCGCCCCAAAGCACTGGTAGTGGTGAATATCGAGCCAATCACGGGGCTGCGCCCGGCGCCACCGCGGCAGCTGGTAGGCATCGCTAATAATAATGCGCGTTGTGCCCGGTACAATGCGGCGCAACCGGCCAGTTGTGCGGCGTGACCACAGTCGCAGCAGCCAGTGCTGCAGCCAGTTCTTGGTAAAGGGTTCGTTCAGTAGCTCAATCCCCCAGAGTTGCGGGCTTGCACTATAGCGCTCGGCAAGCTGCCTGAGGATGTGGCGGGTTGCCCGGCGGTTTTTGGCCTGGTACCAGCCGGTTTGCGGCATGCGGTTGCCACTCCCACTGTGGTCGCCCAAATTCTGCGCGCCAGGCGCTGCGTGTAAGTCAAGCAAGACACGCATATGGTATTTTTTGGCCATTGCAAAGCACCAGTCCAGCTGCTTAGTAGCCTCGAGGTAGCCGTCCTGGCTTTCCAGCACCCAGTAACCAACCGGCACACGCAGCGCCTCGATACCGTGCGCATGCAGCCAGGCAAAGTCTGCTTCGGTCATAAATTCCTGCCGGTGCTTGGTAATGCGCTCTGGGCCATCTGGTTGCATCATCAGCTGATGCTCGTTGCTCGCATCCGTACCCGCAAAGACCGATGGCGTCATCCAGCGCTCAAGCACCAGCCACCCACCCAAGTTAACACCGCGTAATGGTTTATGCATATGCTTTATTATACCAGTGCAGAAGCCAGGCCACGGGCAGAAGGGTGTTACACGTACATTGCAGTATGGCGCACCTCAGGTGTTTTGCCTAGTAAATGCATATCTATGGTATATAAAAATGACTCCAAAGAGCCATGTGATAAATCCGTGGTGACCTCACCGGGAATCGAACCCGGGTTGCTGGGATGAGAACCCAGTGTCCTAACCGCTAGACGATGAGGCCGCCTAGTCACTATAGCAAAAAAATCGACACTTGTCTAGCGATAATGTTGTAAAAAAGGCTTGACATGCCATAATCATGATGCTAAACTGATCGTGTCATGCACATGCATGGTGGAGACAACTAACACAAACAGCACGCGATACAGCTAGAGCAAGCCAACGACGGTGCACCCACACTGTATTTACTGGGAGTTTGCCATAGGCTATACTTGTGCAATTTTACATGTTTGGCACCCGTGCGAGAGGTGCCAAGCAAAGGAGGACTCCTTGGGTATCTTACCCAGCCCAGGAGATGTGCGATTTTCACTTCCCACGCGGGGAGTGATTTTCGTTTGGCGAAATATTCTGGTGCGGCGCGAGGCGATCGATCGGCAGACGGAAACCAAAGGTGCTACCCTGCCCCTCCCGCGAATGAAAGATCAGTTCGCCATGGTGTCCCAGCACGATCTTCTTTGCTAAAAATAGCCCAATCCCTGTACCATCGGGCCGCTGCAGCTGGGCATTGTGCGCCCGGAAGAACTTCGTAAAGATCTTGCGCTGCTCACCCTGTGGCACTCCAATGCCATGGTCTTGCACCGTGCACACGACCCAGCCGTCCTTGCGGTAGAGTCGTACCGTAATAACATCTGCACCAGGCGAATAGTAAATGGCATTATCAATATAATTAACGATGACTTGCCGGAGTTTATTCTCGTCGATTAGTAGAGATGGTATAACCCCACGCGGTCGATAATCCACCCGCAAATGATGGCGCTCAGCAATGAGCTGGATAGACTCGATACTCTGTGCCACCAGCGCGGCAACATCGCCTAGGCGGAAGTCAATTGTGAAGTTGCCAGTGCGGATGCGCGACACATTAAGGAAGTTGCCAATCAGCTGCACCATTCGCTCGCTACTCGTAAAGGCCTCAGTAAGGAAGGTGCGCTGCGTGGCATTAATCTCACCAGCATCACCCTCCAGCACCATCGAGATATAACCCTTCACACTAGTGAGTGGTGTACGCAGCTGGTGGCTCGCCATACTGACGAACTCATCCTTCGCGGCATCGAGCTCGCGCAGGCGACGGTTCGAGGCGCGCAGTTGGCGCGTTGCGTGGTCTACCGCTTGGGTGAGTTGCTGCTGAAACTGCTGCGTGGTATTGTGGCACTGCTGCGCCATCAGCGTCACTGCGCATTGCTGGGCTATCATTGCAAGAGTGGCTCGCTGTGCGGTAGTATAAGCGGCGCGCTCAGCTGGCGGGCCTAGCACGATATATCCACAGTGGTTGCCCTGCCACACCAGCCGCAGCACTACAGCAATGTCGTAACGACGAAGTGCGTGGCGCTTGGGTAGCATGGCGGTCATTGTGCGAGCCGTCGCTTCTTCACACAGTGGCAAGAGTATATTAACAGAGGCAGCGCATTCATCTGGCAAGTCAATTAGCGGCGGCGCTCCATCCACCATTACCATCACTCCACACCAGGCTGGCTGGGCAACCGCCTCCAACGCCGAACGCACCGCTGCTACCACCTCTGCAAAGTCGGTTGCAGTGGCCAGCGCGCTACCTAGTGCTACCAGGGGCTCTGCTGGTATAGATGTGGTACTTGATTTTGGGTGATTTTGTTCCATTTTCATGCTACACCTGCTATTATAAAGCAAATGGTTAAAATTGCCATCATCGAAGACGACCAAACCATCAGCCAAATGTACCGCATGAAGTTCGAAGCGGCTGGCTTTGCGGTGGAAGTTGCAGGCGATGGCAAAGCTGGCATCATGCTCGTGCAGCGAACTCACCCCGATATCATCTTGCTCGACCTCCAGATGCCCCACCTCAATGGTGCCGACACACTCGAGCACATCCGAGCTTACTCATGGGGTAAGGCCATCCCTGTTATCGTTCTCACCAACCTCGGTCACGAAGAAGCCCCCAAAAAGCTCCAGCACCTCGGTGTCCACAGCTACATCGTCAAAGCCGAGCTCACCCCCAGCCAAGTCGTCAAGCGAGTAGAGGAAGCTTTGACGGAGCGTGGGGTGGTAACGGAACAGTAACAAACTAAACTACTAGTGAAGCCACCAACACCGCTCGGCGGCCAACTCGTCAAGTTGAAAACCATCAAATTGCAAGCCCCGGAGTCGTGGCAGTAAAGGACGTATCTGTTCATCAAAAGCCGCGAGCTGTGTGCGGTAGTCTTGCAGCTGCTGTATTTGCTCCGCGTCTGTTAGCAGTCCTTTGTCGACAAACCACTCGAGTGTTGCAAGCACGTTATGTACACGATCGAACTCATCAGAGTAGCTATTGTAATGGAACCACTCGTAGTCTTCACGAAGCCATTCGACTGAATCTTGACTCATGTCCTTGGCAAGGCGAGGAAGTGCTGTTTCGGTGGCATACTCCATCGTATGACGAACAGCATCTCGGCAGAATTCTGTATTGATTGTAGGTTTCAGAATTTCGACAATGATGTCTGCGCCGTCGCGCAATGACTGTGCATCGAAGGTGTCGGGAGCTTGGGGTGCTACATCGTCATTTAGGCGTTCAGTCCGTTCTTTATACTCCAGGCAGTACGATAGCGCATCGATATAATGTTCACGCGCCATCGGCTCACCTTCTTCATACTCAAGTACTGAAAAGTAACTTGCTCCATAGGCTAAGGTGAACAGTTGTAGCACTTCTTGATAGACAGGGTCGTCGCACGAGTCCTTAGATTTAACGACAGTGTTTTTGAACCATTCATCGGGAACAAGTCCAGATTCACTTGTCCATTTTTGATATAGTATGCTTGGCATTTTTACCTCCATTGTTTTCACAGATCTTTTATTATTTTACTTAATTCTACCACATCATTTTCCTTGTGCAATTGCAAAAAACTTCAGCTTAACCAACAATAACCAGTCTGCGCATTCTTCAACAATCAACAAATTAATGACTACACTTGGCGTATGTGCTATCTTTGTGAATCATCTCACCAGTAGTTCCTCATCATCCCCTATCCCATCTCTATACTATGTGACGCGTATATTATGTTAAGCCTCTTATCCGCTTTTTGACATTACAATCATGCAGGCCTTGTGCTACCAATCTCACAAATTGGGGCCGGTTTGTCTTCTCATGCCAGTGGTGGTACAATAGAGGCAGCACGCACCCGTAGCTCAGCGGATTAGAGTACTTGGCTTCGAACCAAGTGGTCGCAGGTTCGAATCCTGCCGGGTGTACCAGTTTTGTTCTATATTACCCAGCTTGTCTGGGTTTCTTTATACAGTACTATTTGCTATTCATTTTGTGGCCGCACCATACAAAAAGGGGTTAGCGCACTGCCAACCCTTTTTGTTACACTACTGCCACAATCGCCACTAACGAGGATAATAAATCTTCGATGACTGCAAGGATTCTGTTGTGGTCATTGTATTATGCCACGCAACCACCCCAGCTGCCAGCAAAATCAAGAAGACAACAATCGCCACTGCCGCCAAGATAAGGCCAACAATGTAGGCGATCTTAAGCCCCTGCGCCCACGTCTTGTCGCGCTCGGTCGCAACATATGGCGTACCGTTTGCATCTGCTGTGGTGCTCGTTAGCAAGAAGAAGTCGACGATACCCCAGACAGACAAGACAGACAGCCCCAACAGCGAAACAATATTAACATACGGCACAACCGATGTTACCGTACAGCCCACCGCAATCCAAAAGCGAATCTTGCCCAGCTCGTCGCCACGATACCAACGAGCCAAGCCATACTGCCCCATAAACGCAGCGAGGGCGATGACCGCCAAGTAGTTGCGCGGCGAGGTGTCAACCGGTGCAGGCGCAGCGGCTGGTACTGCTGGTTGGCTAGCAGCTGGAGCTGCTTGCGATGCTGCCTCAGTTGGTGGTGTTGGTTGTGCTGTAGGTTGTTCGTTTGCCATTGCTATTCTCCCGATTAAACTCTCTCTCCATGGTAATGCGTTTTTGGCAAAAAGACAAGCAAGTGCACGTGCTGCAGCAAAAGAGCTTTTTAATTCACCGCGCCGCCTCTTGACAGAACCCCAGGCTATCCGCTATAGTAAAAGGGCTTTGCACGGGTAGTGCAGGCACGACATGGGCCAGTAGCTCAGCTGGTTAGAGCACCTGCCTCTTAAGCAGGGTGTCGAGGGTTCGAGCCCCTCCTGGCCCTCCATAGTATGTAGTCCTCGGTATTGCCAGAGGACTGTTTGCTATAGAGACACCTATCACTAGCATTAACCACATATTTACGAAAGGACTACACCTTATGCCCACTCCATCACTCAACGGCCGCGAGCTCGCAAGTTTCATCAAGCAGCGCCAAGCCCGCCAAGTACGCCACTTACGCCAAGCGCATGGTATCACCCCCAAGCTGCTCATTATCACTCCGCTTAATGCATCGGGGCCAATCAATGCCTACGTGCGCTACAAGCAAGCCTATGCTGCTGATATCCTCGTTGAGACAGAGGTAGCGCCAACCGCCGAGACAGATATGCCGGGCGTGATCGACCGAGCAAACAACGACCCACACACTCACGGTATTATCGTCCAATTGCCGCTCAACGACCCATCACAAACAGATGCTATCGTGCAACGCATCTCTCCCGCCAAGGATGTCGATGGCCTGAGTGGCCCACAAGCTGCCTATACGCCAGCAACGGCACAAGCAATCGATTGGCTACTGGCAGGTTACAACATTAGCCTCGATAATAAGCAGCTCGCCATCATCGGGCGAGGGCGGTTAGTAGGCGCACCACTAGAGCGGCTGTGGCGCGACCGCGGCTTGACGGTAACAGTGTGCGACCGCCAAACGCCTAATACTACAGAGATCATCACTGCAAGTGACGTCATCGTCACCGCTACTGGCCAGCCCCATCTCATTACAGCGGATATGGTCAAAGCAGGTGCAGCGGTAGTCGATGCTGGCACAGCGAGCGAAGGTGGCGTTATCGTTGGCGATGTCGACCCAAGCTTGCGCGAGCGCAGCGATGTCACTCTCACCCCAGAAAAAGGCGGCGTCGGCCCTCTCACTATCGCTGTGATGATCGACCACGTTATCCAGGCAGCGCAGGCAACAGTCGAGTCTAGCAAGAATTAGCCATTGCTGGACTCTGTGGCCTAGCCGAATTTGCCTCATCGCTCTCTCGTGTTACTTTTATCGGTACACAGTCTCTTTGTTCGTTTATACTATAAGGGCTAGCCCTGCTCTTGGATATACTCCTTATAAATACCTCAATCTACCGGCTTCGGTAGTATCATCGCTTGCAATATGTTTAAACCTCTGGGTGGCGTCGTTTTTTATTATACAGATTTTGGCTGGATCGGCTTGCAGATATATATCATGGGTGATATATTATACCTATGGATATTCGTACTGACGTTTCACTCAAACCATATTTGACGATGCAGCTTGGCGGCAACGCTCATACTATGGTCGACCTCTATACCAATGATGATGTCGTGGCAGTGTGCACGATGGCCCGCCAGCAGCAGGCCGAGCTCTTTGTCCTTGGCGGCGGGAGCAACACTCTAGCTCAAGACAGCGGCTTTGCTGGCATTGTAGCGCGTAACCGTATCCCAGGCTTCTCGGTCATTGCTGAGGATGCCGAATCGACAACAATCACCATTGGTGCAGGAGAGATTCTCGATGATGTCGTAGCAAGAACAGTGGCCAGTGGCCTGAGTGGCATTGAGGCGTTATCGGCCATCCCAGGCACAGCAGGCGCTGCGCCAGTGCAAAACGTTGGTGCGTATGGGCAGGAGATTGCCGATACACTCGTCTCGCTCGAGGCGTACGATCGCCAGCAAGAGCGGTTTGTGTCGCTGAGTGCCGCCGACTGCGAGTTTTCGTACCGGCACAGCATTTTCCGGGGCCGCGAGATGGGGCGATATATCATCACAAGCATAACGCTCCGCCTGCGCAAGGGTTTGCCGCAGCCACCCTTCTACCAAGCCGTTCAAGATTATCTCACCACCCACGCTATAGCAGAGCCTACCCCGCAAGACATTCGCCAGGCCGTCATGACGATCCGCGCTAATAAGCTACCCGACCCCGCCAAGCTCCCCAATACTGGCTCGTTCTTCAAAAACGCGATTATTTCCAGCGAGGCATTCGCCCAGCTCCAGCAGCACTACCCCACAGTACCGCACTATGCCCTGCCCGATGGGCGCGTTAAGGTGCCATCAGGCTGGCTCATCGAGCAAGCGGGGCTCAAAGGCAGCGTTCTCCACGGCATGAAGGTGCACGACAAGAACGCTGTGGTGCTCATCAATCAATCGGCCACCAGCTACCAGGACCTTGCTGCCGCTCGTGAGGAGATTATTCGCACGGTAGAGGAAAAATTCGGCATCACCATTGTGCAAGAACCACTCGAAATGCCAGCGGCGTGATGAGTCAAATGGTGCGTAACATCTGCACATTATCTTATCTTTTACCCCTGTTAATCAATAGTTTTTGTGATATAGATGTAGTCAAGCAGGCAAGGTAGATACCTATTTTTGAGTATCTTTATTTAGCTGCTTTTGCCTTATTCTCTACCGACTTTGTATTTTCTTTTCTATTAGATAACCACGAAAGCCCCCCTCAGCAGGCTAGGAGTTCTGTGCTAAAAATACATAACCTCATGAGGTGTTCGTTCTCATATTAACCAAATCACTCCTTGATATAAGGACAACGATTGACATTGCGCCTGCATAACGAAAGAGCGTCAAAGAGTCTTGAATACCGTTCCTTTAGACACCCCTTCTCATTCTTTCGTCTATAAATCATGGGGCGCAATGTGAGGCAACGCAAGCCATAACCACCTCAATTTACCTTCTCACCTCTTGCACTTTTACCCTAAAACCCTTATGCTAATTGCATGAGGGTACAACGCGGGTATACAATCGTGGAAATTATTATTGTGCTGGCAATCATGCTGGTGCTGCTAGTGCTGGGCGTGGTGACGCTCAATAATGCGCAGCGCTCCTCACGCGATACAGCCCGCACGACCACTGTTGAGACGGTAGCACGCAGCCTTGAATCCTTCTACAACGGCGACGCAACTGGTACGTCGGGCGAGCAAGGACACCGCTACCCGTCAGCCGAGCAATTTTTAACCTCGCTTAATAGCACAGCGATTCGTCATATCCTCCCTGGGCTATCTGAGGATAGTTACCAATACCCATCGCGCAGTGGCCAGCAAGCGCTCTTTGTCCAGTCGCCAAGCAATGGTATTAGCAAAGATAGCGCCACAGTCGATCGCTTCGTCTACGAGCCGCGCGCCCGCGATGGTTCGCTCTGCGTCACCACCATTCAAGAGTGTAGCCGCTTCTTCCTCTATTACCGGCTAGAACGCGCACCAACAGTAACGATAACCATCACGAGTAACCACCAATGAAGCAAAGTCCAGACGCTGGCTTTACTCTCGTAGAGATGTTGGTGACGATGGTACTGGGCGTGCTCTTTGTTGGGACGCTCTACCAGCTCTACATTGTGACGATCCAGGGCGCCACAGAGGCCAATCGCGATGCCAAGGCGAGCATTGTGGGGTATGAGCTGCTCCGCCGCGAAGTTGGCGATGGCACACCAACGCCGTGCACAAACCGCGCAGCCAATCGTAATCTTACGAGCGACCACTCACTGGATACCGATGGCTTACCTCAGCCTGTTAGTGCTACTATTGTTGTTGATTGCCCCTATAGCACTACCGCGCCACAGATAAGCCGTGTATCGGTAACGGTACGCTACGGGCAAGGCTCTAGCCAATCGGAGGTTCGCCATGCGATTCTTAGCAGCCACTAATATCCGCGAGCGGATGCAGCAGCTCATCCGCCACATCTACCCTGCGCGGCACCAACAGCGTGGCTTCACTGTAGTGGAGATGTTGGTGGTGATACCCATTATTGTGGTGGTGGTTGGCGTATTGGTTGCTGCCCTGGTGGGGTTGCTGAGCTCGATTGTTATTTCCAACCAGCGCGGTGCACTGACGTATGCTATGGAAGATGCGCTTGACCAAATCGAGCAAGACGTCCGCCTGGCAACAAAAGTCGAGAGCAAAGCCGTCGCAGCCAACTGGGCACAGCACTACGCGAGCGATAATGTCTTGATCCTTACTCAATACGCCACCGATCGCAACCCCTCCGACACCCAGCGCGAGCTCATCTACCTCAACAGCCAAGCCAACCCCTGCCGCACTCAAGCTGACCTAGCCGCCAAGCTCTACCGCACAAACAACCCACTTACCGTCAAGGTCGTCTACTTTGTACAAGGTACCACCCTCTGGCGACGGACTATCGTGCCAAGCCAATACGAATTCAATGCTACCAACCCCAGCAACAACACGATGTGTGGCCAACCCTGGCAGCAGAGCACTTGCAACTACATTGGTGGCACCTGCAAAGCGCTCGATACACGCGTCGCGAGCAATGTATCGAGCATTCGCTTTGGCTATGCAACGAGTTTTAATCAAGCAGCCAGCACTACGCCAAATGATAGCACCACTGTCGTCTCTGCCACAATAGATATCGCTGCTCTGAGCACTGGCCAGACCATCCACGCCCGGGGGTCGATGCAGGCCCGGCGAATTAATAATTAGCTGAATCGAAAGAACTATAGGCAGTATGTAGCTCAGGTATTCTAGCTATACTAGCATGCCATTAGCCACAATTCAGCCTATGCTAGTGCGCACACTATCTCTGAAAAATATTCTCATATATCTGTGTTCAAAAAGCTTGTGTTTAATGAATGTTCGTAGTATGATCGTAATATAATCAGTAACAAGGAGGGGTAACTCTGTATGACAACAAAAACTCAACGTAACCTGCGCGGTTTCACAATTGTCGAGCTTCTCATCGTGATTGTGATCATCGCCATCCTAGCGGCTATTACCATCGTCGCTTACAACGGTATCCAGCAACGCGCTCGCGACTCTGCAGCCGCTGGCGCTGCATCGCAGCTCTCGACCAAGGTAGAGGCATGGAACAGTCAGAAGGGCGAATACCCAACAGCCGCGCAAGTCAGTAGCAATCTTGTTGACGATAAAGTAACTGAAGCAAAGATCGATCCTGACCTTAAGAAGAAGATTATCACATCTGGCACACCAAACAACGACACTCCTGTCTTGTATACCCAGTGTGGTAGTGGTAAGGGTGCAAAAATCACCTACAAGAAGGGCGACAAAACCGAGGATATCGTCCGAGGCAGCTGCTAAACTTATCCTCCCAATCAACAAAAGCACCCGCTCTCTAGCGGGTGCTTTGATATGCGGATACTATTATTCCCTGCTACATCTAGCGAAGCGTAATCATGATTAGCAGTGACCAATCCTAACTCTATATCCTACTCTGTCGGTACAGGGAAGTCCGCCAAGAACTCTGCAACATCGGTGCGGAGCTTAGCTAGCTCTGCCGTGTCATCACGGTGGTCGATGGCTAGCCGCATCCACTCAGCAATCTGCGGCATATGCTGCGGCGCTAGGCCGCGCGTTGTTGCCGCTGGCGTACCAAGGCGAATGCCACTAGGGCGAAATGGTGGCAGTGGATCATCAGGGATGGCATTGGCATTGAGTGTGAGGCCGATCTTATCCATCGCAATCTCCGCCGTCTTGCCATCAATCCCAAAGCTCGTGTGGACATCGGCCAAGATGAGATGGTTGCTTGTGCCACCCGTCACGAGCACAAAGCCGCGCTGCTGCAGCTCCCGTGCTAAGACAGCGGCATTAGCTACCACTTGCTCAGCATAGGCACGAAAGGCTGGTTGGAGCGCCTCGCCAAAAGCCACTGCCTTGGCGGCAATCGTATGCATATGTGGCCCACCCTGAATACCAGGAAAGACCGCTCGATCGATGAGTGTCGGAATATTCTCGAGAATCTTGGCTGGGCGCTTGAGTGGGTTGCTCACCACTCCTTTGCTAACGATGAGCCCACCACGCGGCCCGCGCAGCGTCTTGTGCGTCGTTGTCGTCATAACATGAAAGCCATAATCGAGGGGATTCTCCGCTACTCCACCAGCAATCAGCCCCGCGACATGTGCCATATCGGCCATGAGCAACGCACCAACCTCGTGGCCGATCGCCGCAAAGCGTGCAAAATCTAGCTGGCGCGGATAGGCACTAAAGCCCGCCAGGATGATCTTTGGCCGATGTTCTTGCGCCATCCGATGTAGCTCATCGTAGTCAATCTCACCCGTCGCTACATCCTTCATCTTGTAGCGGACGAAATTATACTCACGAGCACTATGTGTCACAGGCGCGCCATGTGTCAGGTGGCCACCATGACCCAGATCCATCGCGAGGATGGTATCGCCTGGCTCGCACCATGCAAAATACACTGCTTCATTCGCCTGAGCACCACTGTGCGGCTGGACATTGGCATGGTCAGCCCGGAAGAGCTGCTTGGCACGGTCGATTGCCAGCTGCTCTACTTGGTCAGTATACTGCTGCCCACCATAGTAACGCCGGCCTGGGTAACCCTCGCTATATTTATTAGTAAAGACACTCCCAAGCGCCCGTAGTACATCACCAGAGACATAATTCTCGCTAGGGATGAGCTCCAAGCCTTCGCGTTGGCGTTGCTGCTCACGGGTGATAAGGGTTGCAATAGTTGTTTCGTGCATGGGTAATACTCCTTGTTCGTTGGTTATATCTTAGGATTCGCTATGCACTTTTCATCAGATCATATGTGTAGTATAGCACAGCTACTCAATGTGGGGAGTTGCAGTACTTGACTACGTGCGTCTTGAGCTTGTGATAGCTCTCTTTTTCTCCAGTAGTATTGACGTGCTATCGCATCTCTTTTGATATTACTCTATGATATAAAGACTAGGCACTTGGTCGTGTGGTAAATGGGGGCCTTGCGCACGGCTAGTTGAAATAGCAGAAAGGAGCTGGTGGGCTATTAGGAAAACTTCGCAGCTTAACTTCTGTATTTCTTTTTGCAACACGAGATGCTTGTGTTTGACAATATATCACCGATGATATATTGTACAAGCATGGGAACAGCAAAATATCTCCGTAATATCGGAACACTCATCCAAGAAACCCGCCAAGCGCGCGGTATGACGCAAGCCGAGCTCGCTACAGCACTTGGCACGAGCCAGTCGGCCATCAACCGCATCGAAAAGGGCGGCCAAAACATCAGCCTAGAGATGATCGCTCGCATTGGCGAAGTGCTGAGCAGTGAGATTGTCCGCATCAACAAAGCTGGCAAAACAAACTTCGTCATCAATGGTGGTAGCTCGCTCCATGGCGAGATTGAGGTGAAGACGAGCAAAAATGCCGCTGTCGCTCTGCTCTGTGCAAGCCTCCTTAATAAAGGCAAGACAACACTACGCCGAGTGGCCCGGATCGAGGAAGTTAATCGCATCATCGAGGTGCTCGAAAGCATTGGCGTGCGCTGCCGCTGGCTTGAACACAATGACCTCGAGATCACCCCACCACGCACCCTCCATCTAGACGAGATGGATATCGCCGCAGCCAAGCGCACCCGCAGTATTATTATGTTCCTGGGGCCATTGCTCCATCAATATGAGTCATTCCAAATCCCCTTCGCAGGTGGGTGCAACCTTGGCACACGGACAGTGGGGCCGCACATGGCGGGTCTCGCACCCTTTGGCCTGACTGTCGAGGCAACGACCGATTACTACCAAGCAACAGCCAACCCGCATATGGTTGAGCACGCCATCGTCCTTACCGAGCGCGGCGACACCGTCACTGAGAATGTTATCATGGCGGCAGCGCTCCACCCAGGCGTCGTGACGATTCGCAACGCCAGCCCCAACTACATGGTGCAAGACCTCTGTTTCTTCTTGCAAAAGCTTGGGGTACAGATCGATGGCATCGGCACAACGACCCTCACCATCCATGGCGTCAGCGAGATCAACCAAACAGTCGAATATTGTCCGAGCGAAGACCCTATCGAGGCAATGAGCTTCATCGCAGCAGGTGTAGTGACGGACTCTGCTATTACCATCCGCCGGGCACCAATCGAATTCCTCGAGCTCGAGCTAGCAGTGCTGCGCGGTATGGGCTTACAATATGAGCTCTCCAGCGAGTACCCAGCGCGCAATGGCCAGACTCGCCTGGTCGATATTAGCCTGCACAAATCAACTCTCATCGCTCCACAAGACAAGCTCCACAGTATGCCCTTCCCGGGCATCAACATGGATAATCTCCCCTTCCTTGGTCTCATCGCCACGGTAGCAACGGGCCGCACTCTAGTGCACGACTGGAGCTACGATAACCGCGCCATTTACTTCACCGACCTCACTCGCCTTGGCGCACAAGTAGAGATGGTCGATCCACACCGCGTTTACATCAGTGGCCCTACCCGCTGGAAACCTGCCGATGTCGTCGCACCGCCAGCCTTGCGCCCCAGCGTCGTCGTGATGCTAGCTATGCTCGCAGCCCCTGGGCGCTCCATTCTGCGTGATGTGTACAATATCAACCGAGGCTACGAAGACTTCGCTAACCGACTCAACACTCTCGGAGCGGACATCGAAACAACATGGGAATATTAGCCGCTTCTTAGCTTGTCTTACCATACCAATAGAGAGCCTCTCATAATGAGAGGTCTCTTGCTATATACACCGTATCTTGCGTAGACTTTGCACAAATAGAGTTTAAGTCTTAGAAGGTCTACTTTTCTCAGTATTAGCTCCCATCCGCCAGTGTTTTGCCTGTTGAGCTGCGAAGATCTATTGTTATTTCGCACAGCATGAAAAAGAGTACAAAAAGCAAGAGTACACAAAACAGACATGTCAGGCATACGCCTTGAACTTCTGGCAATAACCAAAATAAAACCCCGGAATCATCCGGGAATTTATTTTGGGGTGGATAATGAGACTTGAACTCACGGCCTCCGGTGCCACAAACCAGCGCTCTAACCAAACTGAGCTATATCCACCAGACAATTGCACAGCAAACCTTACTGTGCTGCTGACATGCTGTATTGTAGCAGAGATAACGCAGTTTGTCTATTACCTACGGCCATTCATTCTCAATCTCAAAACTTTACTACCTTATACCTCTCTCCTCTCTAAATACCACTAGGTTGCTTGCTTCTCCTCAGGCTTATCACCGCTTCTATAGTGAGTCTTCCTACCTGTAATAGGGGTCATCACTATACTTCATTGGGTAGAGCAGATGATTAAAAAATGACAAATGGATAAGGTAGGTAAATACTGAAGTTAACTAATTTAGCGGGCTTTCGTGCGACGCCACAGTGCCTCAACACACATCACCAGCCACAGACCAAGCGCAATCACCCCAACTGCCCCGCCAAACCACACATGCCCCGCACTATAGCCATGCTGATTAACCATCCGGGTGAGCAAGCTAATCGCCACGACGTCACCAAGCAATGTAAACATATTGAGCGCGGAGAGGAGCGTTGCTTTGTATGTATGCTGCAGCTCACTGAGAATCTTTGACTGTAAAACAATCGGTCGCACTCGCGTATATGCAGTAAATAGCACAACAGCAATGACCGCGATAATTGGGCTTGGCGTTACGCCCATCAAGACAATACACAGCGCCATAATCCACGCATCGACCCAATAAAATGCCAGTGGCCGCAGGCGGTCAAACCAATGTACATACCAGCCTAGTAACGCTCCACCCAGGCTCCCGACCGCCGCAATTACCCCAAACCACTCTACCGCAATACCAACGTGCTGGAAGAGTAGCTCGCGATATTCTAGCCCCTTATTGGATACACCAGCCAAGAAACCAGCGAAGGTAAAGAGAGCAAGATTTTTCGCAGTAATGATTGCGCGAGCAGCCTGCCGTGGCCGCTGAGCCTGGGCAACTCCTCGGCGCGGTGGATGAGCAAAGCTCAGCGCCAACCACACCGTCGCAGCAAGCGACAAAAAGCCAATCAAAAACGGGAGTGTATGATGAATACGGTATGTGAGTGGCACTACAATAATGAGCACAGTATTACCAATCAATCCATACGTCTGGGCGCGACCCATCACCTTGGTATAGTCGCGTGCTCGCCCTAGCGCCGTCAAGGAATCGTGCATAAATGCCTCGACCGCACCAGACTGAAATGCATAGCCACCAAAGAACAAAACCGAGGCAATCAGCCCACCCCAGAAGCTCGGCCACACAGCATACAACAGTGGCGACGCCACAGCAATACTCGCACCAAGGATAATCGCCCGCCGATTGCCAAACTTATCGGCCACATAACCCGCTGGCATCTGCAGCGCTGCTTGGATAATAGACGAGATAACAACCATCAGTGCGAGCTCATCCAAACTCACTTTACCAACATTCACCAGTTGCACCGTAATGAGCGGCAAGTAGACACGCTTGGTAAAAATCCGAAACCACGAATATTTGACAATGTTGCGCTTGAGGAGGTCGTGGTTGGTCACATCTTGCATAAATCTCGCTGTACTATAGCATAGCCTCGCGCAGCGTGTAAATGCATTTTGTATGTAATAAAAACAACCCCATCGAGACGGGGTATAACGATAAAATGGCGCCCCGAGTAGGATTCGAACCTACGGCCTTAGGCTTAGAAGTCCTCTGCTCTATCCAGCTGAGCTATCGGGGCATGGGTTTATTATAGCAGGTTTCTTGGCAGGTGTGGTATGATAAACGAAGCATGAAACACACGAACGGAAATTATCGATACTTTAGCGTTATTCTCGCAGTATATGTTGCGGCGCTACTCATCTCCAACATTGCCGCCACCAAGCTGGTAGCACTCGGCCCACTTATCCTCGATGGCGGAGCAGTACTCTTCCCGCTCGTGTATATCTTTGATGATGTCATGACAGAGGTCTATGGCTATCGCCGGGCACGCCGCGCTATTTGGACGGCCTTTGGGGTAATGCTGCTAGCGATTGGCTGCTTTACACTAGTGCGCTATCTGCCCGCGGCGGCAGAGTACCACGACCAAGCCGCTTACGAGGCAGTGCTCGGCTTCTTCCCGCAGATCGTCGTGGCGAGCTTGCTTGCTTTCCTGACAGGGAGCTTCCTCAACTCGTACATCGTTGCTAAGCTTAAGGTTGCTATGAAGGGTCGGCAGCTATGGCTGCGCCTGCTTGGATCGACAGTAGTGGGGAGCTTATTTGATACCGTTATATTCTGTGTCGTTGCTTTTGGCGGGCAGCTCACGGGGGGGGGCACTGCTCAACTATATCGCCGTCGGGCTTGGCTTCAAACTTGCCGTTGAGGTCGTCTGCCTGCCACTTACCTACCGCGTCATTGCTATGCTTAAGCGACGCGAATCCGTCGATACCTACGACACCACCACTAACTTCACACCATTTCGTTTGCGTGTCTAGCGAGCGAGTTGTTCGCTGCCACAGATTTATGCCTCTCTCAGGGTGTGAAGAATGCAGTGCTTACATCCTGCTAGAATAAAAAGTTGCTTGTGGAGATTATTGCAGCGTGAGCGCGGAAAAGCTCGGCGTTCTAGGAAAAATAGTAGACCCTTTTAGCGTTTTTAAAGAGACGGTGGCGAGAGAAAGGGCTGATGATAGGAAAGGGATTACTATGCAAACTCTCTTCCCTAGTTGTTATGTGAATGCATACTATAGCCTATGAACTCATCAATCGCTACTGGCGATAATACTGCGCCAAGAAATGATCTCGAAAGGTGTAGAATGTGCCATCTTCGAGGCTATGGCGAATGTCGTCGACAAGCTTGATGATAAAGCGCTCGTTATGGATCGACAGCAGTGTCCCCGCCAGGCTCTCCTTGGCGCGAAGTAGATGACAGATATAGGCCGCAGTGTAGTGCTGACAGGTGTAGCAATCGCACTCCGCCATAATAGGCGCAAACAGCTCGCGATATTTCGTCCCGCGCATATTCACCCGCCCATGCGGCGTGTAGGCCGCACCGTTGCGTGCTACGCGAGTTGGGCTTACGCAATCGAAGGTATCAATACCCTGCTCGATCGCCGCAAAGATATCATCTGGCTCCGAAATACCAAGCAAATGTCGTGGGCGGTTCTCGGGCAAGATATCGTTCATCCACTGGATAGTCTGAGCCATTGTCTCTTTCTCCAGCGCCCCACCAATACCATAGCCATCAAAATCCATTGCGCCAAGGCGTGCTGCGGTTTGCTTACGCAGGTCTTCATAATTCGCCCCTTGTAAGACACCAAAAAGCGCTTGATACGGCTTATCTGGCCGAGTAGCCCGAAGACGCTTGACCTCTGCTAGGCTGCGCTCCGCCCACGCATGGGTACGCGCCAGTGCCTCCACTTGGTATTCATACGGGTCAATCAGCGACGTCAGCTCATCAAAAGCAAAGGTAATATCCGCCCCAATCCCTGCCTGAATTTGCATCGACAGCTCTGGCGTAAACTTATGTAATGAGCCATCGAGGTGTGACTTAAACATTACACCATTATCATCCACCCAGGCGTGCCGACTCGACTTCTTAGCAATCGCAATCTCTTCATCCACATCAGTACTCATCGCCAATACCTTCTTAAAGCCCGAGCCCAGGCTTAACACCTGGAAGCCACCGCTGTCGGTAAAGGTCGGACCACTCCAGTGCATAAACTTACCCAAGTACCCAGCCTTCTCTATCAGCTCGTGCCCTGGCTGCAGGTAAAGGTGATAGGCATTAGCCAAGACAGCCTGTGCGCCCACGCTAGCTACCATCTCGGGTACCATTGCTTTCACATTTGCCTTTGTGCCCACGACAATGAAGGCTGGCGTCTTGATATCGCCATGCGGGGTGTGAATCACGCCTGTCCGCGCCAACGTCTGCGGCATGCGGTGAGTGATGGTAAATGAGAATGGTACTGGCATAGTATGGTTGCGTCCCCCATACCCCTTGGGGTATTTTACATTGAAATAATCGTGCTTTGTGCAAGGAGAAAAGCTCTCTCGCAAAAATCTCCCTCTATTGTACCACAAGGGCTCAATGGTATGATGCCCGTTCTCTCCCCTTTCATCACTCTAATACATAGAGTATACGCATCTGCTACGGTCACTGCTCCACCGTTATTTCGAGAGACCACTACTTGAGAAAATGGAGAACTTTACGGGTGACATAGCAGAACTATCCCCAAAGTACCTACTATAATACCAGAACAATACATCACTACTTCTTCAGGTAGAATAGTGAGCAGATGACAGGCAATCTGGCAGAGAAAGTGGAAGCTTGTGGTCTCACGTTACGCAGCGCGCCGTGTAGTCTGAGTATGCGCTTGCTGCAGCGCCACCACAACATCGCTCTCCGCATACTCTTGGCCTGCTGACGCCAAGCCTGTCTTAGCCTGCAGCCATTCACGGGCAGACCGCGGCATAAGCTTTTGTACTAGGTCTG
The DNA here is from genome assembly GCA_963554165.1 of uncultured Candidatus Saccharibacteria bacterium. Classification (GTDB taxonomy): domain Bacteria; phylum Patescibacteriota; class Saccharimonadia; order Saccharimonadales; family Saccharimonadaceae; genus Saccharimonas. The sequence continues at coordinate 142,308 of CAUVQR010000001.1, forward strand.
TCGCCACCATACCGAGCGTCGCAGCAACCACTTTTGCATCCTTCTTTAGTGAGGCTGTGTCAGCGTACAAAACGTCCTGCTCCATTATATAGATGATATGAGCTATATCCAGCTTGTAGCCAAGCCCATGCTGATCTTTGCTATAGGGCGCCATAATGCCTGGGCGAGCCGTCTTGCGTGCGTCGATCCACTTCTGTTTAAGGCCTTCAGGGATGTCGGGGTTAGCAAGGATATCATTATACACTTCGCCTGTGGCTAGTGGCCTTGGCCCCACGATTGCCATCTTACCGCGCAATACTTGCAGCAGCTGCGGTGCTTCGTCTACATGTGCTTTGCGCACAAGCTTACCAACTGACCCAGCACCACTGTGGTTGTAGCCATTAGCCGAGGCAGTATTGCGTACCGCACCACGCAGCGTCCGCAACTTTGGTACCTTGACGAGGTCATCAAGGTCACTCCCATACCGCTCCTGAATAAAGAGCGTTGGGCCATCGCCAAGCTCCTTATGCATTGCCGCAGCCGCAACGAGAGCCGCCGAGCCCATGCCAATTAGCAGAGGTGCCGCTACGACTCGATCAAACCAGCGCTTCTCAGCACTTTCGTTATAGGCTTTGCCGTGTTTTGTTCTTGTTTTTTGCGACATCCGTTCGATGGTAGCACAATGTTGCATATATGTCAACAGTATCGTGCCTAATCCTTCCTTTTTCACTTGATTTAGTGTAATTGTTATAAAGTATTGCACCCTTTAGGGCCACGCCAAACCAAAGAAGAGGCTACGACCTCTCTTCATCCAGTCTGGCTCGCTATACTCTCAACAAAAACATCGCTCCCTTGGCGGAGCAATGCGTATTTTTTGCATCTGTGGTGCGGGTGCGGAGAATCGAACTCCGATCCCAAGTTTGGAAAACTTGTATACTAGCCGCTGTACGACACCCGCATGCGCTATCCATTATACCACTTTTTTGTGTATAATAAAGGTATGACCCGAGGACTCCATCGCTTGCGCGGATCGAGCATACATACCAATGGTGTTGCGCGCAATACCCGCACCATCGTCAACGGCGCCAAGACGTCGTCGCTACGTGTTGACCAGCGCCAACATCAATCCATCCAAGAACGCCGCGCCAACCACTTGCGTTACCAAAGCTCGCACACTATGATGGGCTGCCGGCCAGTCGCAGCCAATAGTAGCCGTATCGATGATGAAGCACCTTATATGAACAACGAACGCCTCCGAGGCACTAGCAATGGGCCACGTGACCCATCAGGCTGCCGGCCAGGCACTGCCACCTATGCCCGCCGGCGTGATAACACAGTACACACGCCGCGACAATCACAACCAGCCTATAGCAAACCAGCCATGAAGCCAAACTTCCGCCCAGGGTTTATGCAACCAAACCAAGGCCAATAATCACGCGGCTTTGGCCCGCATTGCTAGAGGTTATATTCTACAAAATACTTCTAGCACTGTAAGAGTGCCACTTCTTGCTCCTAAATTTTCTCCTAAGGATGGTAAGCCTGTGCTTTCAAGCGTCCTCGACAACCCTTTCATACCTTCGTTCTTCTTATCCAATGTGTAGCCCATGATAGAATGGGCACTTTCTCAATATTATTGCTTTATAGAGCTAAGGCTGATTGCTCAAAAGTGCTATACTCTTACCGCTTATACTCTGGTGGGATGATTTCATCTGCTGTTACAACCTCTGGTGCACCATCGGTCTGGAAGGCTTGGCGAGCCTGCTCAAGCGTAACGGTAATGGTGCTGCCAGGTGCCACACTGCCGCTGAGCATCTGGCGCGCTACAGTATTTTCCACCGCTTTTTGCACCACGCGGCGCATTGGGCGAGCACCAAGCCGTGGATCATAGCCACGTTCGACGAGAAAGAGCTTCGCATCATACTCTACCGCGACCGAGACCTTTTGCTGGGCGAGCGTAGCATTGACCCCCTCGAGGATAAGGTCAAGCACTTGCACTAGTTCTTCCTTAGTAAACGGCCGGAAGAGGACGATTTCGTCAAAACGGTTGAGGAACTCGGGGCGGAACTGGCCACTGTTGATGAGCTCGTCAGTAAACTGCTGCTCGAATTGCTCAAGTTTATAGCCATGCTCAATATATTCGCGGATGCGGTCGGCCCCAGCGTTGCTCGTAGCAATGACAATCGCATCACGGAAGCTCACCTCACGGTTCTTAATATCGCGCAGGATCCCCTCATCCAGCAGCTGTAGTAAGGTTGCCAATACCTCTGGCGCGGCCTTCTCGATTTCATCCAGCAATACCACACTAAAGGGCTGTTTCATCACCTGGGCAGTTAAGCTGGCTGGGTCATCAGCGCCATCAGCAATCAGGCGCGACACATCCTCCGGCCGGACATACTCGTTGAGGTCGATCCGGACAATCTTGCCCTCGCCACCAAAGTACACATCAGCCAAAGCCTTACTCAGCTCCGTCTTACCCACCCCTGTTGGCCCAAGGAAGAGGAAGGTGCCAATTGGCCGATTTTGGTTGCGCACACCGGCTCGTGCTCGGCGCAGGGCGTCACTTACTACGCTGACCGCTCGCGTTTGGTTGACCATTCGCTGGTGGATGAGCGCCTCCATATTGAGCAGCCGCTCGCGATCATCGGTAGTACTCGCCACACTTATTTTCACATCCATCGTCTGCTCAATAGCTTGCTGCACCGATTGCTTTGTCACAATACCATCCTCGTGGTAGCTCGCGGCCGACTCGAGCAGCTTGATGGCTTGGCCCGGCATAGCGAGATCATGAATATAGCGCGCGCTTAGTCGATACGTCTCGCGCAGCGCTTGATAGCGGTAAGCCACATGGCGCTGCCCCTCGGTAATGACGGCTTGCTCTTGCAAGACGCGCAGTGTCTCGGCTTCGCTTGTGGGTGCTATGGAGATGCGATTGAGCGCATTAGCAAGCGATGGGTTGCGCCGGCCAATCTGCAAAAACCGCTGCTCATCCATACTCAGAATAACTCTCAGGCGCCCTGCCTCGAGGATAGGCAACAGTACATTGGTAAGATCCACCGCGCCAATCCCTTCCTCAAAGAATAGTTGAGCATTATCCAAGCAGATGATGATGTTCTTAGCAGTATACGCCTCACCAAGGACACGCATAACAAGGTTCTCGAGCTCACCTCGGCCTGGTGCCGCAGCGATGAGTGATGATGAGTCGAGGATAAACACCTGCCGAAACTTGAGGCTGCTAGGCAAACGTGCCGAGGCATCAAGTAGCCGCTCGGCAAAGGCGTGGATGATGGTCGTCTTGCCCGTGCCAGCCTGTCCTACCAACACGGCATTCTGCCGCCCACGAGTACCAAAGATGTCGATGAGCTGATCAATCGCTTTGGTGTGCGACGCAACATCAACAGAGAACATCCCGCCACCACGACTAATTTGCTCACTGATATTCTGTCCAAAGCGGCGCAACAGTGGGATATAACCAAACGACCAATCGCGTGCCACCCCACCAGTGCGCCGCGGCTGATGAATCTGCGCCACCAATTGACGCAAGTGGTGCTGCCACTGCACAGCGCCATCGAGATCTTCGTCGTCAAGCTGGAGTTCCGCCAAGATATTTTGGTAACCAGGCACACTGCGCACCAAAGCCACCATAAGCACACTACCATTGATTTGTTCGAGCTGATTGTACTGACGGATGCGGTCAGCAAATTGCCAAAACTCGGGCATAATGCTCGGGTCGTCACTCACGAGATCCTGCATAAGCGCTGGGCTGAGGCCAAGTCGCAATGCCATAAACAGCCCATCATTAACTGAGCGCAACGCCCATGCAATATCGCGTGGTGTTGGCGCGGCAGGCAACCGACCCAGGACATCAGCCGTAAGCAAACCGTCAGCCGTGCTACCACTGATGGGCAAATGGGCAATCTCACCCTGATACCACCGGTGGAGCCCATATGGCACCACAGCAAGGCTCGCGATAAACCACCCCAGCGGCAGCTCAATCGCCAGCAATGCTCCCGCCCCTGCTACGAATAGCAAAAATGGTACCCACCACCAGTGGTCGAAGCGGCCCATCTGCACACCCAAGCGAGCCTTCTTAGCGCGCAAGCTATCATAATGAAAGTCGCTTACCATGGCAGCCACCCCACTACCGCAAGCCCCGCCCCCAGCAGCGGCAACACAGGCACAAGCGCCCAAGCAATAATAAAGACAAGCCCCACCATAGCGGTTACTGTTAGCGCGACAATACCAAAGATAATCATAAAGCTCCGCACGATGCCGCCAATCGTCCGCGATATGAGACGGTCAAAAAATGCCCGAATCTGCACCCCAATCGGCCCATCCACCGCTCCTGCCGATATCTGTCGAAACGGCGCAAACCACGTTCGCACCAAGAGATCAATTGAAAAATAGTCAAATATACTCACCAGCTTCCCCCATACCATCGTGATCCGCTGCCACCACCCAGCGCCATACCACCACGCAAAAAATCCAACCACTATCATACTATGCATTGTAGCGCACTAGCGTGATTTGTGCTACTCATATTGTCACAAAGCGACTCTACCTAGGATATACAGACGTCGCGCCCTGCAAATCCATATCTTATTACAAATGAGCAACGAGTTGATCGATTGTCAGATGTGTTTTGTTTGCTTCATTACGAATTCCTTTACATCTATCGATGCAATGCATGAGCGCTTTATGCCTGTCATCGTCAAGCAAGAATAAACTATCACTTTCTTCTATATATGCCTGTAGTAAATTTTCTTGAATCTCCTGCCAAAAAATCTCGTCACTCGATGAGGCCATGAAGCCACTCCGCGCAAAGGACTCAATTACTGTAGTGATATCCTTCATACAATCATCCTGAAAATCCACTTGCTGCAGAGCACTTTTTTTGTCTGCATGGAAGTAAGCGTTTTCCAAATCAAATGTAACAAACTCACCAGAAGGTATAGTTGCGATATTCTTCAATTGCATATCGCCATGATGCATCCCATTTGCATGCAGATTCCCGATATATTGGCCAATTGACTCCATAACAGGAACAATATCTGACTCATATGAGGGCTGCCCCGCATAGTACTCAGACCACGCTATGGAATTCATCGTACCAAGCGATGGGATCCGCCGAGTTACAACATCTACACCCCTCACATTAGAAACCGCTAGTGGCTTATCAAGCACCGTCTGGAGAGTCTTTAGGCCGCGGTTAGCAGCTTCGTGTAACATGTCAATCTCTCTCTGCGCTTTTTGACTATTACCAAACCGTTTAATTGCATATGACTGAGTATTATCTTGAGTATCCAATGCAAAAAATACACCATGCCCACTATCAGATGCACCTATCTCTCCAGCGTGACTTAACTCGAGCGGCCGACCGATAGCTTTAGCGAGAGCATCAACGGTAAGTACTTTTTCTACCTCTGTAGGTTTGTCAAGCTCAGGGTGCACTATCTGTTCTTCATATTTGTGCATATAACCCCTATCTCTTTTCTATACTTTCAATTATCTGTTTAATCACAGTGGCACTGTCGGTATCCATATCTTTTCGAGACAGAGTCGACTCTAACATTCGGACAACAACTCGGCTTGTTGTGTCGCTAATAGCGATATCGCGCTGGAGATCTAATTCTTCAGCCGTCAATTCCCTTTCGTCTCCTTGCTGTATTTGTATAGTGTCAGTATCAACTACAAACTCCTCTGCATAAAAGGGTGGGGTAAACTCTGCACTACCCAATTGCTGACTATTGCGCTTAATCAGAATATTTTCTATGGAGTTCAATTGAGGGATCTTGCCTGTCACTGATATCGTATCAGCGACTTGATGGGCAGCAATGACAACCGAACGTGTGAAATCAGTATAATCACCCTGTGCTCGACACGTTGCCAACACCCCATCCATCCGCACAACGTCAAGGCTTGATGGATATGAAACCTCTACTTCATCATCATGTTTCTTTATTGATGCACTGCTCAAGTTGTTTTCTATCATTAGGCTGTGGAAATCGGGATCATATACACCAGACTGGACATCACTCCATGGAATATATACTTTTCGTACACCATCTTCTTCAACAATCTCTTTATACTCCTTAGTGATACGATTCTGGATACTAGGTTCACGTATAACAGAAGGTTTATTATGGTCTGCTAGATCTTCATAACTACGCATATGACATATAATAGCAAACTAAGTACAGTTTTGGAATCCACCTCAATCTCATCGTGTCAGGTATGTATGCTCATGCTATAATAAACACCATGATTCGTATTACAACTCTTGTGGGCAAAGGGGTGCAGCGCGCAGCTCGGTTGCGCGGTGGTGGCTCGGCATTGCCAGGCCTCGTCGTCGAGAAACTCGATCGGCACTTTCTTGCCCGTACGCTTGATGCTCTACCGCATGGTGTGGTAGTAGTAAGTGGCACTAACGGTAAGACAACCACTACCAAGATGGTCGTAGCCCTACTGGAAAGCCAAGGCCTCCGCGCCTTTACTAACCGCACGGGGAGCAACTTTACCCGCGGCGTGGCAGCAGCACTACTTGAGGCGGTTGATACCCATGGTGTTTTGCCAGCGGATATTGCCGTGCTCGAGCTTGACGAAGCGCATGCAGTGCACTTCGTCCAGCAAGTTGCCCCGCGCTATTGTTTACTACTCAACGTCCTGCGCGACCAACTCGATCGCTTTGGCGAGATTGACTACACGGCGCAGCTGCTTCACACCATCGCCATGCGCACCACAAATGGCATTATTCTCAATGGCAACGACCCACGGCTGACGCGGCAAGAATTTACCGCTGATCTCACAGCACCAATAAGCCGCTATGGCGTTGATCCATCACTTGCCCACCTCTTCCCAAGCGACGATACCATGCGAAGCACCCCAGGTCAGGCTACAGCCACCACCGATGCTGATGTGACGCTATGCCACTTATCTGACCAAGCTGCCACTTTCCGCTTCGACGGTTCCGATCATCCTGTCTCACTCAAGCTCAAGGGCAGCTACAATGCCCAAAACGCTGCAGGCGCACTTACCCTCGTCCGTACTATTCTGCAAGATAAACTCGACACACCCGCCATGCTCGCTGCCCTAGCTCAGGTCGAGCCAGCCTTTGGCCGCGGCGAAGCTCTGACCGTCAATGGCCAGCCCTGCGAGCTTGTCCTCGTCAAGAACCCGAGCGGTTTCCGCCTGAGCCTGGCATCGTTTGACCCTCACAAGACTGCTACAATGATTGCCGTCAACGACCAGTACGCCGACGGCCGCGATATGAGTTGGCTATGGGATGTCGACTTCGACACGCTTCGGCCCACTGGCGTGGCAATGGTGAGTGGTGTGCGCGCCTACGATATGGCGCTGCGCCTCCAGTATGATGAGGTAGAAACTCGGCGCGTTGTGCCTAGCCTCAAGCAAGCTCTGGCAGAGTTTGTCCAGGCCAACCGCGGCACCCCCTTGCGCATCTACTGTACTTATACCGCCATGCTTGCCTTGCGGCGCGAATTAGCTCATTACACAGAGGTAAATGCTGTATGAAAGACAACACTATCACCATCCTCCAACTCTACCCTCACGCCATGAATATCTATGGCGACTGGGGTAACACCCTCACACTCAAGCGACGGCTTGAATGGTATGGCTACAGCGTGCGGCTCGTTGAATATAACCCAGGCGACACCTTCCCAGCTGATATCGATATCATTGTAGGTGGCGGCGGCCAAGACTCTGGCCAAGCTACCATTCAGGATGATTTACTAGCGATTGGCCCCACCCTGCAGCGCCTCGCTGATGATGGCGTGCCGATGCTGGTAGTGTGTGGGCTCTACCAGCTATTTGGGCGATTCTTTAAGACCACGCAAGGAGCGATCATTCGTGGAATTGGTCTCTTTGATATCGAGACAGTCGCTGGCGAGCAGCGCCTGATTGGCAATATCGTCACTGCCAGCAGCGACTTTGGCGAAGTCATTGGCTATGAGAACCACAGCGGCCTAACAACCCTTGGGCACAGCGTGCCACCCCTGGGCATCGTATCGCGCGGGGCGGGCAACAATGGTACCGACCAAACCGAAGGTGCGCGCTACCGCAATGTGATCGGCACCTACCTGCATGGCTCAATTCTACCTAAGAATCCACGCATTGCCGATTTCCTAATCGAGCAAGCAGTATCGCGGCGCTGTGGTGAATTTGCACCGTCTGTCCTCATCGATGATACCTTTGCCACCAAGGCACGCACTGTTGCAAGCAAGCGACCACGCTAGCGTGTCGCTATGCCCCTCAGTTTTTGAGACCATAGAGTCATCAGTGTTGGATATCCAGACCTCGGATCCATATTTCCTCACCACAACATTAGACAATCTTAGGCGTACTTTTAGCAAATCTGCTATACTAGATCATTGTGACAACCCAACCAAAAGCCAGCGCGTCCTCTGTTGGGCGCATCGTTAGTCTCGACCTCATGCGCGGGTGGTTTTTGCTGATTATCATTCTCGACCATCTCACCTACTTCCCCAATGGCCTCACCTTCCTCACTGGCGACAGTCGCCTCGCTGTCTCAGCAGCCGAAGGTTTCTTTATTATATCCGGCCTTGTCCTGGGCATTGTGCGCGGTGCCAAGCTCCGCACGCAGCCCCTCATGGCAGCCACCCGCCTGCTCTGGAAACGGGCTGGTACGCTCTACCTTACGAGCATTATCGTGACGATACTCTCGCTCCTGATCAGTTGGTGTTTTATCGACAATAAGGGTGTCAAGTTGCCCTTGCCACTACCCGATGGTAACTGGCTTGGCCTGGCGTGGGATATCATCACCCTGCAGCAATTCTATGGCTGGGCGGACTATCTACGCCTGTATGCACTGTTTATTGCGGTAGCACCGGGTGCGCTCTGGCTGCTGCGGCGCGGCAAGTGGTATATCGTGCTAGGGCTCAGCCTACTAGTGTGGGCGCTAACACCACGGCCAGTCAGTGAACTATACCAGCCGCTCACCTGGCAGGTGCTATTTTTCATGGCCTTTGCCCTGGGCTACCACCTACCAGAGATTACCGCACGCTGGCAATCGTGGCCGCTGCGCCGTCGACGCATCATCAAGCGCAGTATTGCAACACTCTTCGCCCTCACACTCTTTACCGACGCATACGTCACCTTTGTGGCACATGGGCTGGGCGATGGCTTTCATCAAGCGCTTGCCGCGGCCGATACCGCACTCGACAATCAGTTCCTTAAGCTCGACCTACCACTGCCTCGCCTGACCCTATCGTGGCTCTGGTTTGCTGGGTTCTTTATGCTGTTTCGGCGATTCGAGGATCGCATCAAGCGGTGGCTAGGCTGGATTTTACTGCCGTTTGGCCATAATTCGCTCTATGTGTATACAGTGCATGCGTTCGTTATTCTCGTCATGCATCTCTTTGTGGCACCAGATTATTATATTAGCGATTTTTATTTTACGTCAGTCGATCGTTTCCACGAGATCCCAGCCAACTTCGCCTTATCCGTCAGTGCACTTGTGCTTATCTACCTTGCCGTCAAGACAAAGTTTTTGATGAAGATTATTCCACGCTAACAGGGGTCAGCTAGAGAGATAGACTTTCTTTTGTTTAATTAATCTATCCCATCAATTAGTACGTCTTACTATACATATCCATAAAAAACAGAGGCCGCGCAAGCCTCAATTATCTATGGTATACCCGGCAGGGTTCGAACCTGCGACCTTTGGTTCCGGAAACCAACGCTCTATCCAGCTGAGCTACGGGTACGTATAGTGGTATTGTACCACGGATGATTATGGCTTTGCTAGTGGATTTTTTGCCGACAAATCGGTACTATAAAAGATATGAGTAAACAACTAGCGCGGCAACAATCTGCCGCTCGGGTCAAGAATTCCGCCCTTATTCTCGCTAATCGACTATTTCCCCTTGCCTGTAAGATGCGATGCCATTGGTTTCGCATCGCCATTGTGCTAGCACCCCTGGTGGCAATGGCACTGTGCTGGTGGATTGGCAGCCAGCAAAGTGTGTGGTTTGATGAGGCATATTCGGTGTGGCTCGCTAAGCAGCCAATCAGTGAACTCATTCGCCTCACCAGTATCGATACACACCCGCCGCTCTACTATCTCATCCTCAAGCTCTGGGCCAGCGTGTGGGGTTATAGTGAGCCAGCCCTGCGTGCCTTTAGTATCCTCTGCTATGGCGGCGCGATGGTTGGTATGGGGTGTTTCGTGCGGCGCTGGTTTGGTAAGCGCGCTGCGGGGTATACACTCCTCACACTGATTGGCACGCCCCTACTCATGCGCTACGGCTTCGAGATACGAATGTATGCGCTGGGGTCATTGATTGGTGTAAGTGCAACCGCCGTACTGGCACGCGCTTGGCATGATGATCACTGGCGCGACTGGATGCTCTATGCGGTGCTTGTCGCTTTCGGCATGGGGACACTGTATTATAGCGCCCTACTCTGGCTGGCTCAGCTGCTCTGGCTCATGGTTATGACCTACCGTCGCCAAGGCCTACAGCAGTGGTGGAAACTGCCGTGGCTCTGGGCGTATGTAGTGAGCTTCATGCTATTCTTACCGTGGCTGCCAACCTTCTTGGGACAAATTGGCAATGGTGCTTTAGCCGAGATTGGCCAGCCGATGAACCTGCAGAATTTGCTTGGCATCGCATCCTTCAACATGATTTATAAGCCATCTTGGCTGCTAGGCGTTGTGTCGTCGCAACTTGTTCTTATTATTGTCTGTGCCGTTGCGTGGGCGTGGCCTCGTGCAATGCGTTCGTTGCCGCATCCTGAGCTTGCTTGGCTATTGCTTGCTCATGTGGGCGTACCAGCTGCAGCACTGATCGTTGTGTCACTATCTGCTCCAATGTATGTCGAGCGCTATCTTGCTCACGTAGCAATCAGTGGTGTTGCTATTGCAAGCGTCGTCCTCTATACAGCCTGCGTAGCCCTACATCGTTCGCCATTGCGCTGGCACAAGGCTGTGTCAACCGCTCTCTTGGTACTTCTGCCGGTGGTTATGGTTTATGGTATGGTGCAGTTATCACTGCAAGGCAACTTCAACTTCCAGCGCGATGAGCGACCCAACGTAAAACAAATTGCCACCCAGCTCGGCACCTGCCGCGATGGGAGTGTTATCCTTGCGGCCGACCCGTACATCGCCATAGAGATAAGCTATTATCTCGAGCAAGCACAGTCGCATTGTCCCATCTACATGGCCTATGTGGGTGGCCCACTGATGGGCGGCTACGCACCGCTCGAAGGGAGTACCACGTACCGCAAGGTAGCCGACACCACTCAGCCCTTTACCAATGCCAAAAAAATCAACGTTCTCTACTATAGCAGCTCGACCGCAACCACCACCCCAACACTACCCAGCGCTTACACTCTGCGCTCCGTCACTGGTGACCCGCTCGTGCTGATGCAGTTTGCCCGTGACTAGTGCTCGAGCATTATACCATTTCTACAGTGGTGGATAGTTCATAGCCTCACCTATTAATTGCAGATTACCCCGCCATCATCTACACTAGAAAGATAAGGAGGCGTGTATGATCGAACAACTCAAAAGACAGCTTATTGGTGCATGGTGGGTGATTATTATCATTAGCCTGTCGTTAATTATCTTTGGTGGAGTGTCGCTTGTGATGCCAGCAGTCACTCTCACTGTTTTGATGACACTCCTCGCTATTTTGATCATCATCTGGGGTCTGTCGCAGCTGGTACGTGGGCTGCAGGTAGCAGACAGCCAAGCAAAGACGTTTCTCGTGGTAGCAGGTGCGCTACTTATTCTGCTTGGCGCGGTGATGCTTGCTAACCCTCGGGTTAGTGTAGCAACGCTCAGCTTTGTGCTTGGCTGGGTGGTAATGCTCCGCAGCCTCATCGACCTTATACTCAGCCGCATCTTCCCTGCCGGGAGCCGCACGCGAGCGCTCTGGCTCATGTCTGGCGTGATCGGTGTGATCGTGAGCTTCGTCCTCTGGCTCTTCCCTGTTGGCAGTGCCCAGCTTTTCGTCCAAATCGTTGGTGGCTATGCACTGGTTAATGGCATCATTCTCCTTACCAATACCATTGAGCTGCGCCGTACAGTGGGCCGTCGTATGCGCGGGCATCGCACAGTTCATAAGCCTATCGACCGGGGTGAGGTGATTGATCTGTAGTATAAAATACAATAGCTAATTTATTGTCATCTTGACTAACAGGATATACAACTCATAGAGAATCCAACTTCCAGTTTAGCTTTTTATTGATACAGAACTTTATCTTTGAAGCTCTGGCTCACACACTGCCGGTTGGGTTGGCTCAACGGCGCGGATCACATGGCAGTAGCGCAACACACCATCGGTCGCTCGCGACTCATTCTCGCCAGATTGCGCCTGATAGGCATCACACCCGCCCTCTTTGGGTTCGCTCTCTGAACCCTTTATATGATAGACAAGCCCCCGAGTGGTGCGCGTCGTTGCCTCTATGCAGTAGGTTGCCGATGCGACGTATTTGAGTGTCGCTGTCACATTCTCACTCTTATTATAATCAGCTGGTAGCGATGTAGGATAGCCATTATAAAACGTCCTATAGGCTGTCATTGCCGCGGCAGCAGCTCGCAGATCGCTCACGAGCTCCGTCTGGGCTGCACGCTGACGCCACGCACCATACCCCACAATCGACGCCGACACCAAGATCGCTAGTATCGCCACTACTGTCAAAATCTCAACTAGCGTAAACCCTCGCTTATTCATGCCTTCATCATAACATAAGCGTCTTGGAGAGTACAGATGGTATTACTGTGTTTCGTCGATACATGATCGCCCACCCGCATTCACTGCCTGATCTGGGTTACTCTACGCCAAGTAGCTGATAATCTCATCTGCCACTGCAATAGCCGATGGATAGGTGCTCGTGTCAATCGGGCCACCAGGCGTTAGATCGTGGCTGGCCAGCACCGCTGGGAATTGCTGCATACTATCCATGTCGTCCTCGCCATCGCGCATAAATTCTTCGAAGCTCTGAATCACCGCTGCATCGCGCCCAGCACGCCGCCTGGCCTCGGCCACGCCCTTAAAGCGCTCATAGCGGAGTTCATCTGGCGCTGTGAGCACCACCGTCCGGTAGCGATCACCCAGCCGCTCCTTGAGGCGGCAAGCACTGCGGTAGTCACGCAGGCCATCGAGCACCACCAGCTCCACACCAGGCCGCTCAAGTAGCTCCAGTGCCCGGTCGGCCAGCAAGCTCGGTGCAGACTCCGTCATAATCTGCAGCACACGCAGATAATCGCTCCGCTTACGCAGCGTGATGTGATGGCTGGCGGCATATTCGCGCAAGACATCGCTCGGACGAAACAAAACAACCCCGGCACCCAGCCGCGGCATTAGCTCACGAATTGTTGATGATTTGCCGGCGAGTTCTCGCCCAGTAATATTCACAATTTGGATGGTTCGAGTAGATCTCATACCCTCTATTGTAGCATGGCATCTGCGGCAGAAATACCTCAAAAACAGCAAATTTATGGTATTTGTTCTATTTTTGGCCCACGACCTCTGGTATACTCTCATCTCTGTCTGCAGTTTTATTTAATGAAGTATGATGATTCGTCTCTATACTAAGCGCCGCGCTCTCGCACTAAAGGGGTGAATATTCTAGAAAGGCATTCATTTTTATGTAGCCAAGCTAACACCAGAAAGAGCGTGAAGTAAGCCACCGGGCTGTAAGATATTGGCGTTTGCGTATGTGTAACAAGATATATTATTGCATTAATATCTATAATATTATGTATTATGTGATATTACCCCTGTTTTTGGACACATTATGCAATATTGTGCGTTATTTTGCCATTTTCCTCTTCCCTTTTTGCGACCTCTGTTGTATAGTGAATGGACTATGAGTACACAACAGAGAACAAACAGGGGTCATGAAGCCCTAGATTCTTCATCAACATCCAAATGTGGTGATGGCAAGTATGAAGTTACTGAGCTACCATCAATCCCACGGCGCACTATACTAGGTGCACTAGGTGTTAGCTTGGCTGCTGCGCTCGTTGGGCGTCGCTATCTAGGCGGGAAGGAAAGCCCAAGCACACAAGCTGAGCATCAACCCACCCCCGAAAAGCAAGCTGCCCAGCTAGTCGATGCGTATAGCGGTTACCTCAGCCAGCGCAAAGCCTACGAGGAAGGCAAAACCACAGAAGAGCCTCGGCTACCAGCCAACCTGGATGGTATTACTACTCTAGCCGTCGAGGCTGGCGACAGCATCGGTACTGTGGTAGACCGGCACATCGCCACACTCGCCGAAGCAGATGCATTCCATACTAAGCCCGAGCAAGACGGCGTGACTAATGCTGCATCGACCCGCGTTGCGGAGCTCTACCTGACCGATGGCGACACCCGCTACGAGCACACCCGCTACGAGCTACAGCCTGGCGACATGGTAACACTCGCGCAATACCAGGGTTTTGTTGTGCCGCTGGCAATCAACCCAGATGAATCGAGCTCAAGTACATCACTGCACACTCTCGAGCCATAACTATTCGCGCGCTACAGCAGACCAGCCAGCCACTCTGGCTGGTTTTTTGGTATAAGCATAGCCAGTTCGCTCTCTCGCATCAAGAGTGATATAATAGCGTAGACAATGCAAATGGAGCAGGTGCAAGCACTGATTTTTACGATTCGCCAGGCGGATGCTACGCGGCTGGATGACCTTGCGTATGCCGAAAAGACGGTGCGCATGCTTGCCAAGGTAGCTGGCCTGCACGCGCTCGAGTCTGTCTCGCATCAGTTCTCACCGCAGGGCGTGAGTGTGTCGCTGCTGCTCGCTGAGTCGCACACCACCATCCACACCTGGCCCGAGAGCCGCGGAGCGTACCTCAGTATTGCCACGTGCCAACCCTTAGGTGAGGATACAATCGAGACTCTTCGCCAAGCCATTGCAGACGCATTTTATACCAATACTATAACGATCGAAAGCGCTATCTTATGACCAAACGCACCAAAGCTCGCCTCAAAATCAATGATGTCCTGCGCGGCACACGAACCAACTTCCGCGCGGTAGGTTGCCTATTGTTTAAAGAAGAAAACCCCAAGACCAAGCAAACCTCCTACTGGGAAGAATGGGAGCTGACGGGCCTCGAAAATTACGATAGCTGGGTAGAATACGACCACGATAGTAAGGTTGTGTCGCTCTATGAGCCAGTGCGGTTTGCCCAGCGGCTTGAGCCAGAGCACCTGGCTGCTGGCAATGAGTTTACCATTACACTCGAGGACGGCACGGTGCAAACCATTACCGTTGCCGAGGCCGGCGAAGGCACCATTATGGCCATCCACGGCAAGAACGCCTACCAGGTCTTCGAGGGTGAGCCAATGGCCTATGCCAGCCTGCACTACACCGATGCCGAGACGAGCGCTACCACCACCTACACGGTAGAAAAATACAACCGGCGCGAGTACGATGTTTACCGCAAAACACCGCTGTCCGATGCGCAGCAAAAGGAACTATTTGGCCGCCTCATCCGTCCACGCAACTGGCCGCTATTTTGGCGCTGGGTGATGATTATCAGCTTTGTTGGCGCACTGCTCTTTGCCATTTACGATGAGTTCTTTGGCCATGATGATTCGCATGGCACCGGCACCTATCACGGGCGTAGCGTCTATGGTGGTGGCAGTGGCGGCGTCGGCAAATAACCTGGGCGCGAAAGGTAGACGAAAGACACTATGGCACATACTCGCGTCACGCCACCAGGCACCAAGCGTATCACCAACAAGGAAAATATCGCGCTGTTTGCGGCGGCACTCCTCGTGGCAATTGGCGGGCTTATCTACGAGCTCATCTTGGGTACGGCTGCCTCGTACCTGGTGGGCGATTCAATCCTGAGCTTTAGCCTGGCAACTGGTATTACCCTCTTTGGCATGGGGGTGGGGTCACTGCTGGTGCGGCATATTCACTGGCACCCAGCCACAAGCTTCGCCGTGAATGAAATCCTGCTCGGGTTAGTGGGTGGTAATTCGGTACTCCTACTATACAGCGCCTTTAGCTTAAGTAAGCTGCACTGGCCAGTCTTTGCACTGATTAGCCTAGTGATTGGTGTGCTGATTGGCCTGGAGATTCCGCTACTCGTCAAGATGTTTACACGCTACGGCCGGCCATCTTCAGTGGAGCTCCTTAGCAAGGTGCTGGCGATCGATTACTTTGGCGCGCTGGTAGCCTCACTGATCTTCCCGCTCTTCCTATTACCCAGTCTTGGCCTGATGCGCAGCACCTACTTGATCGCCACGCTTAACATCGCCGTGGCAGTGCTGATTCTACTGCAGCTGAGGACCTCGCGCAAACTCCTAGCTGCTAGTGTGGTCGCAACCATTCTGCTGCTTGGGCTGTTCTTTGGCGCCAGCTGGCTGGAGCACCGCATCGATACCAAGGCCTATAAAGACCCGGTGATTCTGTACCAACAGTCGGCTTACCAAAAGATTGTCCTCACCAAGTACAAGCAGGATTTACGCTTGTATCTGAATAACAATCTGCAGTTTTCGAGCCTGGACGAAGCCCGCTACCACGAAACGCTGGCTGGTGCGGCGATGACGGCGGTCAAGCGGCCTAAAAACGTACTGATTATGGGCGGTGGCGACGGACTGCTCGCGCGCGAGATCCTTAAGTACCCAAGCGTAGAGCACATTACCCTGGTGGATATCGACCCGGCCATGACGCAGCTAGCGCGCACGAATCCCCTACTCGCCGAGCAAAACAAGCGCTCGCTTGCTAGCCCCAAAGTGCGCGTCGTAAGCGAGGACGCGTTTTTATTTGCCTTCAAGACGCACCAGGCGTATGATGCCATTCTGATCGACCTGGTTGATCCATCGAACGACCGCCTCGCCAAGCTCTACTCGCAGCAATTCTACCGCCAGGCCGCGCGCATCCTCAGCCCCAGCGGTGTGATGATCACCCAAGCGACGTCGTCGTACTTTTCGCCACACGCCTTCGCGATGGTGGCTAGCACCGTCGCATCCGCCCAGCCCCAGCGGCATATCACACCTTTTAGCATCAATGTGCCTTCCTTTGGCGAGTGGGGCTTTGTACTCTCGACCAAGGATACAGCCAGCCTGCTGAGCCAGCCGCTACCGCCTGGGCTCAGCTATACCGACACCAAACTGCTCGACTACGCCCTGCGCCAGCGCCCCGCCAGCCTACCCCCAGCGGGCATCTCAACCCTGCTAACGCCACGAATCATCGACGTCTATAACCGTGATATGGCGCAGTGGCGGTATCAATAAAGAGCACTTTGTGTGGAGCCTAACCTCTCCATGATATCAATCTATAATCACAATCCATCATGTGCGGATATACAGTCTAGCCAAAACTAACCCGTCAGAACTGCCGCATTCCTTGCTTTACTCATCAACACCTACTAACTCTTCTATACTATTGGGATATTTTGCGTATGTTTGCTCTGCAGGCTGGTATATCGTATGATATATTTATGCATAATAAACCACCACGCGAACAAGCCCGCCATTATGACATCCAGTGGCACCGCCAAACAGGTGTATTTTACCCTGAGCAACTATCATCAGAAACACCAACAGTTGGTGTTTCTGCCAATACCTGGAGCGAGTACATGGATCTGATACGCCAAGCAGCTGCCCAAGCAGCTGCCGATCACCCCACTCACCGCCTTGTCTTTGTCAGCCCCGAACTAATGACGACGGCAGACATGGAGCTGGCTGAAATCCCAGACCAAGATGCTGTAGTAAATGATCGCCTCGCCGAGCTAGAAGAATTCTCTACTTCTGTAGCAAGAGCGGAGCTAGTGGTAGGCACACCAGAGTACCACCCAGATGAAATTTACAACTCACTTGTTATTATCCAAAATGGCACACGCCGCGTGCTTGAGCGCAAACGCACGATTTTTAGCTCAGCCGAGCAGGGGACATTCACCGCAAGCAACACGTTGCGGCAGCAGTGTACCCGCACGTTATCTGCTGTGTGTGCCGATCTAGTGGGTTATGGCATGCAATACCCCCAATACCCCAAACTCCCCCAAGACACTCGTGCCATCCACGCCAGTTGCTGCTGGGCGACACCGCTCGAGGAGGGAGCTCGCTATGCCGCAGCGCCAGATGAAAAACGCTACACCAGCACCATGACGCGCACGCTTGACCATCTCTTCGCGCACTATCCACAGCTGCAGCAGGTCATGGTCGTCGATCGCACCCCACCCGGCACAGCCATCCCACCGCTCAACTGCGTGGCGCGGCGGAAGACGCATAATGGTATAATAGGGTCATGACACAATACGAAGGAACCAAACTCATCGACTTTACACCTATAGCCAAAGTCGACACATTGCAAATCATCGACATCATCCCTGGCACTGGTGCCGAGGTACCAGCTGGCGCAACCATCACTGCACACTATACTGGTGCACTATGTAAGAATGGCATCATATTCCAGAGCAGCCACGACTTTGGCCAGCCCGTCACCTTCGGCCTCGACCAAGTCATCCGCGGTTGGACAGAGGGCGTGCCTGGCATGAAGGTTGGTGGCATGCGCCGACTCATCATCCCAAGTGAGATGGCCTACGGCTCCGTCCGCGCTGCTGCTAACATTCCGCCTAATAGCGATCTTGTGTTCGACATTGAGTTGATGGATATTAAATAACAGAGGTCAGCGCAATAAGAAGCTCACACTAGGTGAGCTTCTTATTTTCTTTGTAGATTTACTTAAGGCGTTCGTCACCACCTAGTCACTTATGATACTAAGTAAATAGCCACCCTTTCCAGGTGGCCATTCGCAATGCAGCTGTAGCTATAACGCGATGCTACTTTTTGTCGCTGCTTTTGTCGTCGACAACTTCGCCTTCGACGGGTTCGTCTTTGCCAGGCTTCTTGTCTGTAGCTTTTGCCTTAGCGTCAGCTTCTTCTTCGGCTTTTTTGTCCTCAGCTTGCTGCTGATAGAGCTTAGCTCCGATAGACATTGTTACGTCGCCCAGCGCCTTGGTGGCAGCCTCGAGCTCGTCTTTGTCTTCTGCGTTCTTGTGCTTCTCAGCTTCGGCAATGGCATCTTCCAGCGTCTTCTTATCGTCGCTCGAGATCTTGTCCTTAAACTCATCGGGCATTTTCTTTGCCTGGTAGATGGCATTCTCGAGGTGGTTCTTGGCGTCGATTGCTTCACGCTTCTTCTTATCTTCATCGGCGTGGAGCTCAGCTTCCTTCTGCGCCTTCTCAATATCTTCCTTGCTCATGTTGCCAGAGTTTTGGATGGTAATCGACTGCTCTTTGCCTGTGCCTTTGTCCTTAGCGGTAACACTGAGGATACCATTGGCGTCAATATTAAAGGTTACTTCAATCTGTGGCACACCGCGCGGTGCTGGTGCAATACCGTCAAGCACGAAGCGGCCTAGGCTCTTGTTGTCGTTGGCAAACTCGCGCTCACCCTGCAAAACATGAATTTCCACCTGTGGCTGATTATCTGCTGCAGTTGAGAATACTTCGCTCTTACTGGTTGGCACAGTGGTGTTGCGCTCAATTAGCTTGGTTGACACACCGCCCATTGTCTCAATGCCGAGGCTTAGCGGTGTTACATCCAGCAGCAGCACATCCTTGACGTCACCAGCTAGCACACCGCCCTGGATGGCCGCGCCAACGGCCACCACTTCGTCTGGGTTGACACCCTGCATTGGGTCTTTACCAAACAGCTTCTTCACCCGCTCGACCACTGCTGGCATACGAGTCATACCACCAACCATGACGATGTTGTTGATATCAGACTTGCTCAGCTTGGCATCTTTGAGCGCTTTTTCTACTGGCCCATCGAGACGGTCGAGTAGATCCTTCACTAAGTCCTCGAGCTTAGCGCGCGTCAGGCTCATCTCGAAGTGCTTTGGCCCGTCAGCATCAGCTGTGATAAATGGAATATTGACATCATACTCAGTAACAGTCGAGAGCTCCTTCTTTGCCTTCTCGGCTTCGTCCTTGAGGCGCTGCATGGCGGCATTGTCTTTGCGCAGATCAATACCTTCTTTGGCCTTGAAGTCGTCGAGGAAGTAATTAACGATAGCGTTGTCGAAGTCCTCACCACCAAGGTGGGTATCGCCATTGGTCGACTTCACTTGGAAGAAGTCATCAGCGATCTCCAGTACCGACACATCAAAGGTACCACCACCAAGGTCAAAGACAACGATGTTCTCTTCTTTACCCTTATCGAGACCATAGGCGAGAGCAGCCGCCGTTGGCTCATTGATGATGCGCTCGACTTCCAGGCCAGCAATCTTACCCGCATCCTTGGTAGCTTGGCGCTGCGAATCGTCGAAATAGGCTGGCACGGTAATGACCGCCTTTGTTACCTTCTCGCCCAAGAAGGCCTCGGCGTCAGCCTTGATCTTGCTGAGGATCATGGCGCTTACTTCTTCTGGTGTATATTCTTTATCGCCCAGCTTGACGGCAACGGCATTACCCTTCTTGACGATCTCGTATGGCATGATGTCGAGATCTTTCTGGACTTCTTTGTCGGTGAATTTGCGGCCAATCAAGCGCTTGACACCATAGATCGTGTTCTTAGGGTTGGTCACACGCTGGCGCTGCGCCACCTGCCCCACAAGGCGCTCACCTTTTTTATTAATCGCCACCACTGATGGTGTGGTGCGGTTGCCTTCAGCATTGGCGATAACCTCTGGCTTGCCCGCAAGCAAGTATGCAAAGGCACTGTTGGTTGTACCGAGGTCGATACCGATAGTTTTACCCATATATTTTCCTCCTGTGCGCCCGCCTTGCCGGCAGCGACGCAATGTTGTTAGTTTATTGTTTCGGTTATTAACATCTTGTTTATTCTAGCACTCTTTAGCAGCGAGTGCCAATAGGTTTAGTATAGCGAGCTAGCACTCGGCTGTCAAGAGTGCTAATAGATTTTGCTTACCACTGATAGATCTCGTCACCCGCAGTAATTGCTGCTGCGAGCGTCTCAGCTCGCCGGAGACGCCAATACGCCATCACTGCATAGGCAAAAACCGCTACACCACCGGTCAGCACAGCGTAGCCCACGCCGCGCACAACCCGTGTGTCACTCCCTTGGATAAATATCACATAGAGCACAACTGCTCCCACCAGTGGTGCTGCCGCTGCTGCAACCACCGCCCAGCGTGCCCGCACTACACGCTTACTAGCAAATGTCCGGGTATGCTGGCGTCGCGCCCAGACTGCAGCGACTGCCGCCACGAGTCCAGCACCAATCACCATAAGCAAGTAGAGGCGATTCGTTGCTTGGTTGGCATCGTCTACTGTTGTATTAAGCACGCCAACGGCTGAATCATACTGACTTACCGCTGTTTCTACATCCGTCAAATAGACTGCTGCAGCCTGCGTATCTTTGCTGGCAAAGGCCTGCGGAGCACGCCCAAGAAGCGTCTTGACGGCCGAGGCTTTTTCTTTTACTACTGCTGCGCGACGGCTATATTCATCACCAAGCTGCGGAGAAAATGAGTGCTCTGCCACCGCTGCAAAGGCTGCTGCGGCCTGCTTGGCTCGTTCGTCGATAGAATCCTTCTTGGGCTGGGCGGCATAGAGTTCACGCGTGAAGGCTTGGTAGGCTGTGCTCGCTCGCTTGACCACTGTAATATCGGCTTGGTTGGCCAGTGGCGTTGCATGAGCATGAGCACTGCCAACACCAAGTGTTGCTAATATGATGAGTGTTCCTGCAAGCAGCCAACGCCTCACCACACTCACTCCTACGGCTGCCGGCTGACCCGCACCATAGCATGGCGCAGGACGTGACCATCAAGCTTATAGCCGCGCTGCAGCTCTTCACTAATAATTTCTTTGTCACCACCTTCGTCATCCATCGAGACAGCTTCGTGGAGGTCTGGATCAAACTCCGTCGTGCCAAGCTCAATCACGATCGGCTCAAGCTTGAACTCTGCCATCAAGCCATCGAGCTTCTTCGACATTGCCACCACCCCACTCGCCCAGGTGTCATTCTGGAGCTTCTTAGGGACGTTGGCGGTGGCGCGCTCTATCGTATCAATCACGGGCAAGAGCTTGCGAATTGCTTGCTGAGTACCCGCTGCCTTAGCCTGGGCCTTCTCTACATCAACGCGTTTGCGATAATTCTCAAAGTCTGCTCTGGTGCGCTGCAAATCCTGCGTCAGCTCGCCAATCTGCTGCTCGAGCTCGGCCGTATCTGGCGCTTTCTTGTGTTTTGTCATCGATATCATTCCTCCTGCCTAGTGGTGTTGCCTGTGGTACTGAGCAGACTGCTCAGTCGTCATTATCCTTCATAGTATAGCATGGCTGCAGCACAAATAACAGTGGTCGTGTTATCATAATATCTCCTCCAGCATCACCCCAGTGCGCTTGACAAGCTCGATGGTACGGCGGTAGTGCTGGCGCATGGGGCCAATCACACCAATGTAGCTGCGGTCGCTATAGGGCGAGCGAAATTTGCTAATGATGAGCGTTGCGTCACTGCTCTTGCCGATGGGGTTCTCGCTACCAATATAGACATTAAGTGGCTCATTGGGCCGAGCTTCGCGCAGCCACGGCTCGATATTGTCAATCAAATGTGCGACCGATTGGACATGCTTACCCTCAAGAAATTCTGGCTGGCTAAAGAGCCGGCTAATACCATTCATATAGAGCTCACTGCCGATGGTAGCAAAGCCTAGGTTGCCCGTAAGCTCAACGAGGCTATCCACCGCACTGCGAATGGCTCGATCAGCCGCATCGAGATGTGAGTTGACGTGCGCTTCGATAGCCTTGGTGCTGCGATCGATCCCACTGGGGAGCTCACTCATCTGGGCGTTGGTGATGCCATTAACATAGAAGCGGTAGCCCTTGCTGGTGGGGATACGCCCAGCACTGGTGTGCGGTGCCTTGACGAAGCCCATCTCCTCGAGCTTGGCCATCTCGCTGCGGATGGTTGCACTAGACACACCAAATAGCTTCGCTAGCGTCACACTCCCCACAGGGGCAGCGATCTCGGCGTATTGCTCGATGATGGCAGAAAGAATCGCTTGTTGCCGTTCGGTCATAGTCGCATTATAGCGTAGGTTTGGCACTCTCGTCAATAGAGTGCTAATGAGCTAGTGAAAGATGTAGCCTATTCCCTGCCGCTCAGCCCAATCTGCCGGCGGCGTATCACAGCGAGCCTTCCTCTGTATCTTGGTTATCGGGGTCGCGCCGCTCAACTGTTGCACCGTCGGTCATCTCGCAATGCAGGAGTGATGGTGACATACATGCAGTGGCTGCCACCTCTGTCACTGTGCTATTTCTTTTCACTATTTTACCTATCAAGACTAGCGCTCCTTACACTGAGCAATGAGCTGGCTCAGTTTATCTCTTGCCTGCTGATTCTGCTGCTTGAGCCTATCCATAGCACACACAATAGCCTTGCCTAGCTCAGGGTCGCCATCTGCAATATCAAAGCAATTTTTCCAGAGATCACTATACGTCCAGGCTGTCATCGCTATTCTGCGGCGCAGCTCGGCTGCTCGCGGGCAGCCATATCACTGCTTGGGGATATAAGAAGCCGCAGATATATCTGGCTCATCAAGCCCCTCCACAATGCCATAAAATTCTCGTTCTTTGTCTGATGCCATTGGTGTGTTCTGTATATCCCTCTGTAGTTATTTATTGGCGCAAATAGGCTGTTATTGGTCGGAGGTGTCTGATTCGGACAGATTCTGATTACCTCTGCTGGTACGATCGACTGCTGTCACTTCGTAGTTTTCTCCATCAGGTATAGTAGATGAGCCACATACCTTTACGATTATGGTTTTATCTTCACTCGTACATTCTACAGGCCCAGGGCAATCATCATTTTCTTGCACCGACTGCCGCGAGCAAAGTATATCAAGCGTACTACTATAAAAGGCGTGTTTCGCCGCTAATTCCTTTCGCATCTTACTTCGAATTTTTTCCATGTGTTCTGAGTTTTTAAGAATCTCACCTATCTCATCTTCAGTTTTTCCATGCGCTTGTAAGTATTCAGTTATATCTTCCTGATTTGCACGAAACCCCGTGTTAGCAAGTGCCTTACGAGCTGTTTCTAGAAGCTCGATTGCATCTCTTATCTCTCGGTGCTGCGGACAGTCCCAGCACTGTCTGGGAATTATATCATTATAATCTGGGCCAGCATCAATTTGTCTGGCAATATCACGAAACCGCTCTGTCACAATATCAGGTAGTGTAGCGATTTTTTGCCCTGTTGTCAATCTGAGTAAATTTGAGCTGCCAAAACTCTGGCAGATCTCACACCTCTCGTTGTTATCACCCCTTTCCTGGAACATTGATAGGGATAAATATTATTCGTGATTATTCAGCTCCTCTCCCTGAGGTCAGGGTTAATTGTTACGATCGATAGTAGCTCCATCAGATGAAGTAGCCTATCCCCTCTCACCATACCAGAGTAGAAACAGCGTAACAGTACCGGGTATAACCTACAAATTTGCGACCATTACTTCCCGCTACGTGCCCGTGTAAAGCGCCGGGCAGCGTCGGTGGAGAACATGAGCACGATGACGATGTTGATACCAATGAAGAGCAGTGTACCAGCCGCCGACCACGTGACCCTACCGATCGTCAGCCCAAATGAACTAATCACCGCTGCAAGGCTAGCAATGCTCATCAGCAAAATCCGCGAGCGGTCGCTGCCGCGGAAGGTTAGCCCCGCAAGAAAAATCACGATGCCAATCCACGTCGTCGATACAATGGCTGAGATAGTCGCCACGATATGCGTCGCACTCTCAATACTCTGCAGCGGCAGGCCACTCTCGTGAAAAATTCGTACCACCTCCATGCGCAAGTGGCTAAAGTTGAGAATCTCGAAGAAGGTACTCATCGTGGCTACAGCAATCGCCAGGCCAATCATAATAATCCCAAGGGCGATCTGTGGTGGGCGGCGGCTCAAAAATTGCGACATGAGAGTAGCGTGTTCATCAGGCATAGTCTCATGCGTCGTTGCGTCGAGAATCAGATCGGAAGGCACGTCCTCGTCTTCGCTTGCTTTGGCGCGGACACGGCCAAGCTCGATAACGGGCAGGTCGCCATCGGTAATAATGTTGTCTCCACCCCCATTGCGTGAGTGGTAGCCCGTCGAGAAATCCTCCAGCACCGTTAGCTCAATCGAACGAAGAGCGCGCGTAACCGTTTTGACGACGTAGTCGCGCTCAATATCGGTATTTTCGTCGATCTTGTGCGTCACTTGCAACGTAAAGATTGATAACCCCACACTCTTGTCGTACGTACCAGCCGCGAGCCAGTCCACCTGATGCCCGCCGGGCAACAACCACCCCTGGGGGCAACGCCAAAAGCGCACATGGTGGCGCTTGCCCGGGTTGCCATCGATCTCCTGCTGGTAGGCAAAGTCCTGCTGCCGACCAAACAGCACCAGGGGCGAAACGGGCGCACTAGCATAGCTGCGGCGGGTCAGTGTGGCGAGGATAATCCGCCACGATGAGCGCACCGTCACGTCATCAGCCAGCGCCCAGCCAGCGGCCGTCATGGCACGGTGGAGCTGAGCTTCGTTGCCACGAAAGGCGAGATTAACCGGATCTCCGAGGAGGCCATCTGTGGTGCGTGTTCGGCCAATGAAA
Source organism: uncultured Candidatus Saccharibacteria bacterium (assembly GCA_963554165.1). Classification (GTDB taxonomy): domain Bacteria; phylum Patescibacteriota; class Saccharimonadia; order Saccharimonadales; family Saccharimonadaceae; genus Saccharimonas. The sequence goes on from CAUVQR010000001.1 coordinate 167,824, forward strand.
TAATTAGGTACATAAATACTACTTAAGATACGGTGCAAGCGCGGCAATGCAAAATATGCCGTGATCAACCACACCACAGCAAAAAACCCTACCAGCCACCAGCCACCAGTGTGCCAGCCCTCGCGCCACACCAGCCAAACAAACCAAAATGACGCCGCCCCCGCAAAAATAAAGAACCCTTGATCGACCAACGCCGTGGGTGACCACACTGGTCGGCGTAGCGCCAGAGATGAACGTTGCTTATGTTCTACATCACCTGGCTCAGCGGCAGCATGCGTGGCTGGCTTACTCATACATGCTCCGGGTGCTCGCGCAAGAGGCTATCGAGCAAATCTCGCGCCGCCAAGCGAGCTTCGTCATCCTTGCGATTATACACATCCGGCTTGGAGGCAATCGCCCGCACAATGCGCGCCGTCTCGTCGATATCATCGTTGATGACGAAGTGGTAGTATGGAACTTCGAGTGCGTGAGTGATCTCGCGGATTGCACTGGTATAGCGCTTGGGCCACTCACGATCAAACTCCGCCTGCGAGGTATAGCGCACACTGAGGCGCCGCTGCCACTCTTGAAAGTTCGGCGGCAAGAGAAATATCGCGACCACACCTGGAGAAAGCTTCTTATACTCATCAACACCCTGCACATCAATATCCGTCACTGCAATCTTACCTGCATCGCGAATATCCTGAATCTGCCTGACGCCTGTACCATAGAGCGTCCCATGGACAAACTTCGCCTCTACAAAGGCACGACTCTGCAGCAGTTCTGCGGCAGTTGCTTCATCGATATAATGATAGTCGACTCCCTTTTGCTCCCATACACCTTTGTTTTGGCGAGGCTGACGGGTGGTGTACGAGACGATATCGGCAAACTCAGTGCTCGCGAGCAATCGCTGCTTAGTCGTATCCTTGCCTGCCCCAGAGATACCAACAAGCAGCACAATCCTCGTGTCGCATACAAGCTGGCGCACTGCCTCGGTTGGCTGATACTGTTCGATAAGTGATTGAAGATTCGTCATAGTCATATCATATTTATGATAGCACATCGCAGAGAGTGGTTTCTCACCCGTGGCGTAAGAAGCTAGCTATTATTCTTGATGTTGTTTAGATCTATCTGAAAGTAGTCTTCCAGGAACTCTTGGGAGTACCGATCGATATCTGTCATATATCCTCCGATACGCACACAATCAGGCATTCCCATATAATCTGGTTTCGTTACAGCGTGATATTGCCGATGCGCAATAATCAATGCTGGTTGGAACTGCTGCTCAGGTCGAAACTCATGATGAATCGTTGCCGCAATCTCCTCTTCTCTACCGCGCGTTTGGTATGTCCACTGGCCACGGGCAATTGACTGCGCCGTGCGTCGTGCATCCGCATAGTGACAAGTAAAATGCACTGGTATGCCATCAAGAGTAAGCGCATCGTTGCCATTGCTCAGTTCTAGCGCAAGCCGCGCTAAGCTCACTGCTCGCCAATACCGATAATCGCTCTCTCTCTGCAGGTGGCACATTGTCATACACTGGTGCTCTGTCTATATCGGCCACCAATCGATCATAACGTATCTGCACTCGTAACACCACAACACCACTCCTGTTAGTTGTTAGTCTCGCTTGAGCATTACCGTAAAGGCTTCGCTAGGGATATCAACTTTGCCAAAGCGTTTCATACGCTTCTTGCCACGAGCCTGCTTGGCAAGGAGCTTCTTCTTGCGGCTCACGTCACCACCGTAGAGATAGCCCGTCACATCTTTGCGGTAGGCACCAATATTTTCGCGGGCAATAAACTTTCCACCGATCGCCGCCTGCAGTGCCACCTCAAAGCTCTGGCGCGGCACGACATCCTTGAGCTTCTTCACCACCTCGCGCCCCAGCCGCTGCGACTCCGAGCGATGACACATAACGCTGAGCGCATCGACCATCTCACCTGCCACGTAGAAATCCACGCGCACCAAATCCTCCGCTTGGTAGCCTCGCAGTTCATAATTAAACGAGCCGTAGCCGCTGGTGACCGACTTGAGTTGGTCATAAAAATCCGTCAGAAGATTGGCTAGTGGTGCCGCAAAGGAGATGAGGGCACGTTCGTCGATGTAACTGAGGTTCTTTTGCCGACCGCGCTTGCTAACGATGAGCTGGATTACTGCGCCGATGTAATCTTGGGGTACGACGATCTCACCATCAATCCACGGCTCGCGAATCTCCTTGATCTGGGCTGGGTCAGGCAATTCGCTGGCAGACTTGATATCTAACTCATCGCCATTAGTCAAACTCACTTGGTAGTCGGTACTTGGGTTGGTGACGATAAGGTCTAAATTATACTCGCGCTCAAGCCGCTCACGAATGATATCCATATGCAAGAGGCCAAGGAAGCCAATCCGCACGCCATAACCCAACACCGGCGAATTCTCCGGCTCGAACTGCAGCGCACTATCGCTCAGGCTCAACCGCTCAATCGCCTCCTTCAGGTCATTGTAATCTTCATTAGACACTGGGAAAAACCCTGCGTAAACGAAAGGCTTGACTTCTTTGTAGCCAGGGAGAGGCTGGACGGTTATCGCTGTCATGTTTGATATTATAGCAAGTTTTGCGACGGAGGAGAATTACCCTTCTTGCGAGGAGCTCTTATGTTCTGCGGATGGATTAAGATGCTTTTCGCGGTGGTGCTGAATCTGCGAGAACTGCTCGGGCGAGAGGCAAAACATTGGCCTATAGTCATCGATCGCTCTATACTTCTTCATCGCAATTCCAAGCTTTTTTGTAGTATACTGCACACTATACATTCAGCCACTTCTTAAATTGTGCGACTAATCATAGCATTCTGCCACATGGAAGTTCAGGAAGTATTCTTGTGAGTGAAAATGAGGGTATTAGCGAAGGAGATGACTTTTGCTTGAGACATCATATGTATTGAAGAATGTTTCATCGCGGGGTACCGAGACTTTCGGCAGTGTCGGCTGCTGAGCACGAATATAGCCATAAAGCGTTGGCCTATTTGTCGTTGATCCGCCACTATGGTCATCAATAACAATGGCAGGTTTTGCGCCAGCCACTTCGGCTGTCTTTGATACGTAATCTACAATAGCATTATAAAACTCACCAACGTCTATTTTGTGAATATAGTTTTCTGTTGGGTTGAGCCCACGCACTAATAGCACATTATCGCCCGTTTGGCTATCATGCGTTTCGATAAGCATTGCTGCGCCAACGATCCGCTCATTCTTCTTACCAGGTCGCGCTTTAATCATAAGCGAAGTAAAGTTCGGAAAGTCTTCTGCTAATGAATCGTATTTATCGGCCCAGCATGCATCGGCAATTTGCCCCGACATCTCCATCAGTATGCCTCTTGTTGGAATAAACTGTAGAGTAGTCGTGCCGAGCCGTTCGGCTTTTTGCTGGTGCAGATTCATTGCCTCTTCAAGAGCACGGGTGCTATTCATCTGTTTAAACTTATTTGCTTGCTTCTTATCGCTAAAATACTGGCCATATACTTCTTGATTAACAATATGCTCTATAAACTCGCGCATACTTGCCAGTGATTCAATTGATGGCTGAATACTCAAACCGGCCATCTCACGACGTTGGTTTGGCTGTTTGCGCATTGCCCAGGCGTAAACCAGTCGACGCATTGACTGATGTAAGCTCTTATACGGTTGTAGCTCTTGAAACCCTCGCGTAAAGTCAGCCGGGGAATCCATTACAAAGCGGGTAGTATCAGCAAAATCTCCTTGTTGAACTTGCTCGACATACTTCTGGAGAGCATCCTTGCGACGCTTAAGATTACTGACCTTGATATCCGCTTTTGGATCATTATTGTCAGTAGTATCAATGCGATATTGTAAATCTTCTAGTTCAACAGAGATATCAGCGCGCAACTCATCGATTGCTTGACGCATACCGCCACCTTGAGGACCCGTTAGCACGCGAGCATGCATAATATCATTTCGTAATACATCATAGCGTTCAATAACATCTGGGGTCCAACCTATGCGTTCTTTCTTACCAGCAACAGTTGCTATGCTATAAACATCACTTGGCTGATAGAATTCCTTCATGGTAGCAATGCGACCGTCTTCGGCTGCTTGGTTATGATAACGAATTTTTTCCTGTAACCCTGCATCGCTATTGCCGCCCCAACGAGAACCTTTATAGCCCGTTAATGTCATGAGAACATCACGTAAAACTGGCGATTCCTCAAGCTGTTTTGTATAAACCTTATCAAGCTCTGCCGCCTGAAAAGCTTGTCGAAATGTTTCAATCACACTCCGTAACTCAGTAATACTAGCCTCTCCTGCTGATGTAACACCAAGCTGACGCACTGTATCCGGGACATTACCATCAAGCATCTCTTGAAGTAGTTTCACCCGTGAAACTGTTGCTGAGCCAAAGAATTCTTCTGCTCGCACCATAGAATCAGGACGCTTGTCTCCCATAAGTTCACCACATCGAGCAAACGTCTCATCAGAAACGTCTGATTCGAGAAGTACTTCATAGCGATCAGTCAACCCAGCAGCAAATCTCTGTCGATCAACGGCCATACTATCAAGCATTGTAAAGACCATATCAGCTGAACCATGGTCAATAAGTGCAAGCGAGACGGTGGTACGATCAATACTAGGGTTGTTCTCTATAATACGCTCAAAATCATCCTCATTTAGCCCTTTATGCCGAGCAATATAACTTACCACTTTTGTAATATCAATGCTGCTATTCCATCTATCTTCCCGCGGGCTATTTATTGCCATAAGTACGTCATCAACATCGCCATAATCTATCATATGGCACAGCACACTATCTACATCAGCAATCTGCACCTCTTCTCTACGTAAAGCTAAGCCTCCCTCCCCTGCTTCAACCATTCGGTGTGCTAATTCATCGTTTAATTCTGTAAAGTTTTCCAGGCCAACCTGAGACACCCATTTGTGACCTGCCTGTGTCATGCGCTTTGTGATATCGTCATAATCAATGCCGGGGAATTGTTTGAGCCGAAAAGGCACTGCAATTGAACCAATATCACATATCTGCTGCGCAATAGTGGGGTCAAGTTGACCAAAATACTTAAGGCCAACCAACAGCGTCACCTCATCTCCAGAGTCAAGCATTTTTTGTGCATCCTCCGTAGTCAAGTCAAGATGCGCAGTCGGCTTAGAATAATCTCGACGGCTGATATAATCCCGAATCTCTTCAACTGTATGACTCTTTTGTGCAGATAGCTCAGTCGCGTCAATACTACATTTTGCTAGCACCGCCGCAATTGGAGGTGCGTCTTTCTGCTTATCATCTTCCTTGTTTGTATCGGCAGGCATATTTGACTCGTGCAATAGCGTGCGTTTTCTTGCTGTCTCTCTATTTGGCATGTGACAATAATAGGATAATTATAAACCAATGTCAATCAGCTGTATATGAACCATCTTATTGTTCTATAAACACAACACTTACCTTAGCGATTGAAGATCTGAGACGCTCCGCACAAAAACCGCCTTACCTGCCGTATATGCCTCTCTGTTGTGTCGATACTGCTGCGCCAGCTCGCGTTTGAGTTTAGTATACTTCTCGCGCAAGACGCGGCTACTCCGCAGGCGATCACGAAAGATAATCTTCGGCGACGGCATCGCCTCTGCCTGCTCGACATGGAGATGATACTTCTGGCGTAGCGGATCATCCACGTCATAGCCTTTGCCAAACTCCATTGTCAGTTCCGTTTCAGCATTGGCCATATTTTCGTAGCCAAGCGGGCGAAGCTTCTCTATCAACCGTTGCTTCGCTCTGCTATCAAGCTTGTTCACAAGGAGTAGGCTATCTATGATTGGTTTGGCTGCCAACCCCGGTACCGCCGTGCTACCAATATGCTCGATGGCACACACCTCATCACCCAGCGTACCACTTACCCGCGCTGCCTCAGTCATGAATAACTGTTGCCACCGTTCATCATATGGTACCACCTCTATAGGAAAGAACTGGCCAATTTCTTCTGGCGCCATGATATCGAATTTACTCATCGTGGTTACCTTTCTATATAAGTATATTCCCCTTCATGTAGTCGCACTGTTGGCACCCACCGCAGTAAACGCCGCCGCAAGCGCATCGGCACTTGCAACAGTACGCCGCTCTGCAGGATTATCGGCATTATAGTGGACAACAACATTCATTGGTAAGATGGCCGAACCAGTATCAATCCCTTGATGACTCAAAAAATGCTGTGCAAGATAGTTCGCTCCAGCTGATGAGCCAATATAAACTTTGCCACGCAGTAGTCGTTCTACCGCTGAGAAGTCATGAAGTTCTTGCAAAAGTCGGGTTGTTCTACCACCGTGAACGTAGATAATATGAGCGCGTCGAACTTGCTCAACAAAATGGCTTTTGCTTGCCAATTCTCGTTTCGCTCCAGGAAAATATTGATTATACCAGCTCGCCTAATCATCAAACTTCTGTTGCCATTCTCCGTGTGGGCTAGCAAAGAACACTTCAAGAATTCTAAGCTCTTCTTGCCGTCCTGCAAAGAAATCTTGCAAATAGCTACCAAAGTTACCCGCCCAACGCTCTGCACCACCGCAGAGGATATATGTCGTAAGGGTCCTTTCCTGCGTCATACCAATCCTCTACTAGGCAGAGTATTACCGTTCCTCTATCATCTGCACCACACCCGTCTCGTTATACCTCTGGTAGGCAGTGAGAATTTGACGTGTGGCGTCATTCGTATTGAGCTGCAATGCTTCGTCTAGCGAGAACCACTGGCCTGTCGCTACTTCCTCAGTATCAGTGTGCGATGCCTCGCTTTGCCATTGCTTAAGGCAAAACACTACAGTAAAGGCCTGTGTGTCACCATCAGGATAATGATACACCCGTCCTGGGCCAGACTGCGTTGCAAAGAGCTCGAGGTCGCTGGCGTGCGCAGTGATTCCTGCTTCTTCGCGTAGTTCATGTAGTGCCGCGCTGGCATAACTATCGCCTTCCTCGACGTGTCCACCTACTGTACTCCAGCGATCAAAGGCTTTGGCGTAGATGAGTTTGACACGCCCTGCTTCATCAACAGGCAAGACATCAACAGTTGTCGTGAGTAATTTCTTATCCCCAACCTTCTGGCGCAACTGCCACACATACGAGCCAACATACCCCATATTCACACTCCCTTCTCTGCCGCCAGCAGATGATCAATGGTACTTTCTATTATGATTTTAGCATATTCGTTGAGGATGAGACGGCGGCCACGGTCGGTTGCTATCCACGTGTTCACTCTCAAGGATGGGCTTGGCTCAGGGCTTGCGGTAAAGATCTCTACTGGCCACGGCGCAAACTTATACATATTCATCTCTGCACGGCGAACATTAAATTCGCTCGTCACCAATATAATACGCCGTGGACACCACAGCATCGCTTCCCAGCAATCAATACTGCGCTTCACATTGTCTGGGATGGATATCGATCGATCTTCGATGATGATATCTCTTGACGGGACGCCATGGTCTTGAGCGTATTCCGCCATGCGCCAAGCTTCGGCTACAGGAGTATCTTTGCCGTAGGCAACTGCCCAGCGCGGTGAGGCGCCAGCAATCGTTATTTTGGGAGCAACACCAGCATGATACAATTCCACTGCAGTGGCAATTCGCCGATTCTCTGCCGAGCCAAACACCAGTATGACATCCGACGGCCTTGGTGAGTTACCCTTCGCGAGCACCTCGTAGAGTGTAGCAGCTTCGCTATGATGAGCATGTTGAGCCAAGTAATCAGCAAATTGCACTGTGAACCGATGAAGCTTCGATATAGTATCATCAAAATCATACACTGTATAATGATCAAAAACAGCTGTATCGATACCAGCGTGATATGCAATCCGCTTCAGCTCCGCAAACAACCACAGCCGTGCGTCAAGATAATCCTGGTGCCGAGCTAACCGTGGCGATTCTTGGCGCATCATTGTGCGCAGTTCACTGGCCGATGGTAATTCCACACTACTCGTCCGCACGAGAGTCTCCTACCCACCGAAGGCTGCTGGCGAGCAAGGCCCAGGCAGCGAGCATGGCGTAGTTGGTGATTGCACCAGTAGCGACCATGCGGTGGATGGTGGTAATTGGCAGCCACTCCGAAATGATTTGCTCGGTGTCATCCGGCTGGTGCTGGTGGTCTATCCCAGCATATTCGCCGTAAACCACATGGAGCTTCGCTCCGGTGCGACGATTGTCGGCATAGAGCCAGCCACACGCTCGTACACCTGTCATGGCAATGCCCGACTCCTCAGCCAGCTCTCGCTGCGCCGCCGCGCACACATCCTCGCCCGCTTCGATCTTCCCGCCCGGGAACTGATACAACACTTCATCCACTGGGTATGAATACTCTTGCTGCACCAAGATATTGTCACCTCGGCGACACACTACGATCACCCCACCATGCCCATGGTAGGGATAATGGATATATTGGATTGTCTTTCCATTTGGCAGCTCTACTGTATCTTCTGCGACGGTGAGCCGAGGGTGCTCGAAGAGTATTCGTGATGACTGGGTGCGCCATTTTTGCAGTTGGTGTGACGGCATTGTTGGTAAAATATGGATAATAGCTTTACCTATTTGACCCTTTCTTAATAAAATTCACTTTCTTAACCTTAGGGATACGACGACGAGACAACACTGTAATCAGCCACAAACAGCCACTACATAGGACAAATCCAATTGTCGCAGGAGCAATCACCGCCAGACCAGCTTCACCAGAAAAAGTTATACTCCATAGTAATTTACCGGCAGCCATTAACGCCATGACTGCCACACCTAGCCAGATATTTCGCCACCACAATGCCGCTGCTAAAGTAATAAAGGATAATGGTATAAGCAATGTGAGAAAAATCTTACCAAATGTCCATTCACTCTGCAGATACTGCTGCTCAACTTGCAAAAACTGTTGCATATGTAAATTCGTTTCATCGGGCGGGGCAAACCATCCCATACTAGTCAAGGTCAAGAATATCACCATCATTATCCCCGCCCAGCTCCGCCGATAGGCGAACCAACAAAACGGTATCAAGAATAACAGACGGATGTACCAACTAAGCTGGTTGTGATGCCGCTGCCACAGCCAATCCCAAAAACTCGGAGCAGTAAATGCCACGGCGATGAATAGCATAATTAGGCCAGCAAACAAGACAGCGATGAATGTGTCGTACTTTTTTATCGCAGCTATCATACGATAAACTATATCACTATGTTATAACTACTCAAAGTATTTCTTCAGCGTCACCGTATCACCCACCCGCGCTTCACGCGTGGTTTTCAGGTTAGTGACGATGTAGCCGATTTCGCCGGTGCCAAGCAGTGGGTCGGGCTGCATAGTTGGGCTGAGGTGCCCTACTTCCAGGGCGAGACCGCGGGCTCCGGTAGCCATCATGGTGATGTCCGCACCTTTCGGTATCGTGCCGTCTACCACGCGCACGTAGAGGATGACCCCCCGGTAGTCATCGTAGTAGCTATCAAAAATCAGGGCACGCGTTGGTATGACCAGCCTATCACTACCCTGTGCGGCCATGTGCTCAGCCTGCACCGCCAGTGGTGACACCGGCGCTGGGATACGCTCGACGATAGCCCGCAGTACCTGCGGTACATTCTGCCCAGTCTTAGCTGAGATATGAATAATATCACTCTCATCGCAGCCGAGTAGATTAATCACCTGCTTGGAGACGCGCGGCACATCGGCTGCTGGCAGGTCAACCTTGTTGAGCACCGGGATGATCGTGAGGTCCTGCTCCATCGCGAGATACACATTGGCGAGCGTCTGCGCCTGGATCCCCTGGCTGGCATCCACCACCAGCACCGCACCTTCGCAGGCCTGCAAGCTACGCGATACTTCGTAGCTAAAGTCAACATGGCCGGGGGTGTCGATCAGGTTGAGGTCGTAGGTGCCGGGCTGGGACGCGGCGTTTTTACCCCCGTCAATTGAATCAGCAGGCGATACTAAGCAGGTAGCAGTCGACGGGGCAACACCCGCTTCTGAAGAAGTTACATACTCATACTTCATCCGCACCGGGGCGAGCTTGATCGTAATTCCCTTTTCGCGCTCCAGGTCCATGCTATCCAGCAATTGCTGCTTCATATCCCGCTTGGTAACGGTGCCTGTTAGCTCCATCATGCGATCGGCCAAGGTACTCTTGCCGTGGTCGATATGGGCGATGATGCAGAAATTACGGATATGTCCCATACGCTAGCGTTTCCAGTTCCAGCCAAGGTTAATTCGTCCAAAGAAGATCTGCCGCAACCGATTAAGCACTGGCTCGGCCTCTTTAAGCCTCAGCCGCCGGCTAAACCATATATAAACTGCAAAGCTCACTACTGTGATCATAATAAATTTCGGGAAAGCAAGGAAGAAACTCTTATCGTTTGTGCCAAAGGGGATCATTACCACGCTCAGGTAAGCAGCTAAACCAGTTGGCACTGCAGCGATCACCATCTTGTAGATGCTGTTGACGAAGCTGCGGTTAAACAGCCTTGGCATGCGCCGCCCCATAAAGAAGAAGAGGACAATCACCTCCACCACGGCAGTGATAGACTGCGCCCAAGCCAGGCCATAGCCTGGATTCTGGTTCTTCGACCAGAGATTTACCAAGATAATCGCTAGGATAATGTTAAACCCAATCGCAAAGAATGAGATATAGAGCGGTGTCTTGGTATCTTGCTGTGCATAGAAGCTACGGGCTGCAATATGATAAATCGTACGGAAAAATATCGTCAAAACTAGCACCCCAAGAAAACCGGATATCACTGGGTCACCCCCGTTGTAGATAAAGCTCACCACATAGCCCCGCGCGAAGTAGGTAATGACCGCCACTGGCAATGCCAACCAAATAATCACCCGGATCATCACCTGCAGTTCTTTGCGGAAGAGATCCTCGCGCCCTGCCCCAAGGTGCTCCGTCATTTGTGGGAAGGCTGCGTTGCTAATCGCCACGCCGATCAAGTTCACAGGCATCAATGACAATGCCGATGCCTGCTGGTAGGCCCGCACTGTCCCATCAGCCATACGCGAGGCGAGGTTTGTCTCCACAAGGCCATTGAGGTAGTCAATCCCTTGGTCGAGCGAGCGCGTCCGCAGCAAGCGCAGCACCTGGCGAAAGCTCTTGTTTTTGCGCTTGATCATAAAGCGATAGTCGAAATCCAAACCCAGCAGGCCAATCGAGCTCACAATCAGCTGTAGTACCGAGCCCAGCACCACACCCAGCGCCACGCCCATAATGCCACCCTCAAACACCTGCCAGCCAAAGATATTGATACCGTTCGTAAAGAAGGTTGCACCAATGATGATGCCAATATTGTAGATCGTTGGTGCTAACGCGTAGAAGGTAAAGCGCCCAATCGCCTGCTGCATGCTCGCAATGACGGTGGAGATAGAGAAGAGGAATGGATTGACCGCAATCACGCGCATCATACTCACCGCCAGGCTCCGCCCTGATTCGCTGAGCCCCGGCCCTACCACAACATTCACAAGCGGCTCAGCAAAGATCATAATCAAAATACTCGCCGCTAAGGTGGTGAGTGCCAAGAAGTTGATCAAGCTCGAGCTCAAATCCCATGCCGACTGCTTATTGCCTGACGCCAAGCGCTGATTAAACACTGGTATAAAGGATACGCTCAGTGCCCCAGACACCAGCACAAAGAACATGAAGTCGGGGATAGTAAAGGCTACAGTATAGGCATCGGCACCCACTTTGTAGGTATCGTAATACATGCCATTAATGAGCCGCTCGCGATACATCCCTAAGACGCTCGATAGTAACGTCGAGCCTGCCAGGAGGGCAGCAGCATTCTTGATGTTTAGTTTGCTATTTGCTTTGGCGACGACTGAGCGGACACGCCGACGATTTGCTCCATGTGCCACTGGTACCTCCCTGCTCCTAGTGGAGCTTGGCCTCCGTTGGCAAAGTGGCATCTGCCATTGCAGCCTTAGCTTCGTCTTCTTCGAGTGTTTCGTGCGCGAGCAGCTCATCTTTGAGCTTCTCAAGCACTGAGCGGTTGTGCGAGAGGACAATTTCAGCACGGCGAGAAGCTTCTTTGATAAGCGCCTCTACCTCGTGGTCAATCGCCTCAGCAGTCGCATCGCTATATGGCCGCTCGTGAGTAATCTTATCGAACACCATACCACCGTTATCTTCATGGAAGACTTGGTCGCGGAGCTTTGCACCCATGCCTTGCTCAATCACCATATCACGGGCAATCTCCGTCGCTTTGCGCAGGTCACTGCCTGCCCCAGTTGTAATGCCATCATCACCATAAATCAATTTCTCGGCAATCCGCCCACCCATCGCCCGGGCCAGAATATCCTTAAACTCGTATACATTGGTGTAGCTTTTGTCTTCTGGGGGTAAGAACCATGTCACGCCGCCCGTACCACCACGCGGGATGATGGTCACCTTATGTACCGGATCGCTATCCGGTAAGACATGCCCCACAATAGCATGACCCGCCTCGTGATACGCCGTGAGTTCTTTCTCATGGTCGGTCATTACCTTGGCTTTGCGCTCGGGGCCAATCGCCACCTTCTCAAAGGCCTCGGTCAGGTCTTGATTAGTGATCGTCTTCTTGCCGCGGCGCGCTGCAATAATCGCTGCTTCGTTGGCCATGTTTGCGAGGTCGGCACCACTGCTACCGGCTGTCTTGGCAGCAAGCTTGTCGAGGTCGACCGACGCATCGGTTGGTTTGTTCTTGAAGTGCACCTTGAGGATTGCCTCACGGTCTTTGCGCTCGGGTAGGCTAATCGTCGTATGGCGGTCAAAGCGGCCTGGGCGCAACAGTGCTGGGTCAAGCACATCGGCTCGGTTGGTTGCCGCTAGGATAATCACGTTTGTATCAGCCTCAAAGCCGTCCATCTCTACCAAGATCTGGTTCAGCGTCTGCTCGCGCTCGTCGTGGCCACCGCCCATGCCAGAGCCACGCTTGCGCCCCACAGCATCAATCTCGTCAATGAAGATAATAGCTGGCGCATTCTTCTTGGCCTTAGCAAAGAGGTCACGTACCCGGCTTGCCCCCACACCAACAAACATCTCCACAAACTCTGAGCCACTAATGGAAAAGAACGGCACATTAGCCTCGCCTGCAACAGCTCGTGCCAACATCGTTTTACCAGTACCAGGGTTACCAACAAGGAGAATCCCTTTGGGAATCTTAGCGCCGAGGCTCTGATATTTCTTGGGGTGCTTGAGGAAGTCCACCACCTCTTGCAAATCCTGCTTGGCGTTTTCGTTGCCAGCAATGTCATCAAATACTACCCGCTCTTTATCAAGGCCATACAGCTTGGCCTTACTCTTGCCAAAGCCCATCGCTTGGCTATTCTGCCCCTGAGCTTGGCGCATCATAAACATAAAGAGAACACCAAACAATACAACCGACAGGACAATTGGTGCGAGATTCCAAAACAATAGGCCCGTCTGTGACTCATTTTGCACTTTTACCTCTGTTTTGTCGTGCTTGAGTCCTTGGGTATAGATAGTGCCATTTTCTTTGAGGCTACGCTCGGTTGGTTTAGACTGGCCTTTGGGCGTAACGGTCAGCTCATTGCCTTGGATCTCGATCTTGGCAATTTTGCCATTATTTGCCCGGTTCACTACATCCGAGAGCGGTACCTCCTTGAGGTTGGCCTGCGGCGAATTAATCGCCCAAAATGCCAGCACACCCAGCACCACAATCGCCCAAAACAGCCCTAGACGCAGGGCATTGGTCGCTTTCGACGGTTTTTTATTCATCAGGGAACTCACTCCTTTCGTTCGCTTGCATTCTCACACGGTAATCTGATCTATTGTACCACTTCTACAGTGAATTGCCGAGGGCCAAACTGCAAATACACGCCATCGCCCACCACATGGCGGCTGCCTGGGCGAGCAGTCTTGATGGCCAGCACCGCACGCTCAAGCCGCGGACGGGTTGGGCGCGGCGCACCTGCCCACATAATCATCGCACCCAATAGTTCCTGAGCGCTTGCTTCGTCGATCATAATAAATCCATAGCGCTCAGCCGCAAACTGTGGTAAGAGGTGTTGCACTTCATCATTAATCGTATGGCGGAGCGCAAGTTGCCGATCCCGCAGCGAGGTAATCTGCGCCGCCTGCTCTGCCGTGAGGAGCCGCTGAATGCAGCGCCGCAGCCGATTGCGCGTGTAGCGGTCACTCGCATTTGTCTCATCCTCTACCCATTCCAGGCGATGAGCTAGTGCATAGGCGCGGATATCTGCCTTGCGCCAGCCCAGTAGTGGCCGCTCCACCCCGGGGTGGTTCAGCACAGCCAGCCCACGCCAGCCCGTCCCACGTACCAGGTTAAGCGCCACTGTTTCTACCAAATCGTCCAAGTGATGTGCTGTTACCACTGGTGCTTGGTACTGCGCTGCTGTATCGAGCAAAAAATCATACCGAGCCTCTCGCGCTGCTGCTTCGCTCGCATTCGGCCCAAGCTCAAGCCGGGTAGACACAAAGGGTAGCCCATAGCGCGCCGCCAGTGCTGCCACAAAGCGCGCATCCGCTGCCGACGCTTCACCCCGGATCCCATGATCGACATGCGCCACAATCAACGGCTCTGTCGCCTGCGCCGCCATCACATCCAAGAGCACTACACTATCCACACCACCAGACACTGCAACAAGATATGCCATGGCAATAGTATATTCATTTTGCCAAGAGGAGTAAATACTAGTTTTATTATGCGCAATATGCTAGGCGTAAGACACAGAACAAGCCGCCCGGGAGGAGGAACGGCGGCTTGCATAATAGAGGAGGAGGTAGCGTGTGCTACTACAGGTAGTATGCCCCGTCTTGCTTAAATGGAGCTGAAAGTGGATACTCTTTACTATTTTTAGCAATACGCCGATGCAAACTAGCGTGGCAGAGTCTTCACCAGCGAGCTTCTTGTAAGCTTTAAAGTCTCGCAATGTGGTCACAACTTTCGTCATATACTGCAAAGCAATAGGCCACGCTTTATACAATCTACACCATAATCTTCTCTGTTTTTATGAAGAGTACGGTAGTATATTCAATTTTTTCTTTTTCTCCTCATTGCTCAGGTTTTAGCAATTCCACTCTTTCCCTCTATATCGCTCTACTCTCAGAAACAGCAGAAAATAAAAAACTAATCCGACGGTATCGAGCTAAAAGACTCAAACTCCTAGATTATTAAACAGCCAAAACTAAGAAGGCGAAAATACCTCAACTACAAAACAGATCTCTCTACTTACGGGATAATTTGCTTGCCGCAGTCCGCACTGCTTCGCTCCACGTTAAGAAAACGTGTGGGAGCTCTGCCAGCTGCTCGGCAGTGAGGTCGTGCTTGATGGCGAGAGTGACCTCTTGGATGAGCTCACTAGCACGTGGAGCGACGATCGTCCCGCCGAGCAATACCCCTTGTTTGTCGCTAATCAGCTTGACGAACCCCTCACGGAAGTCACTTGTATTGCTACGAGCAATCATCCCGAGCGGCACCAACACCTTATTGATCTTGAGATCGCGCTTAATACAGTCATCTTCATTAAAGCCCACGCTAGCCACCTCTGGGTAGATGAAGGTAGCACGCGGCACTAACTCGTAGTCAAGCGTCATTTGCGATTTGGGATGGAGGATGTTGTGCGCCGTTAGTCGGCCCTCGCTCAAGACGGTGTGGGTTGGCACATCATTACCTAGCACATGACCCGCCGCATAAATATGCCGCACGTTGGTTTGGAAGAATTGGTTGACCTCAACACCGCCATCAGGCGAATACGTTACCTCGGCATTATCAAGCCCAATATCAATGGTCGGCTCTGGCTTGGTTGCTACCAAAATACGCTCTACTTCCATCGTCCGCTCAATACCACCACGGATATATTGGACGATCACATTACCACTCGGGCCACGCATGAGGGAGCGAATCGTCGTTTGTGTTAAGACCGATAGTGGTTGGTCGCGCTGCAGGAGGCTGCTTACTGCCTCACTTACCTCTTCATCCTCGGTCGGCAAAATGCGCGATGACTGCTCTGCCACCGACACCGTGCTACCAAAGGTCGCAAAGAAATGCGCGAGCTCAATCGCCGTCGTCGTCGCACCAATAATCAATAGGCTGCGAGGTGGGCGGCTCAGTTTGAGGGCGGTGCGTGGTGTCAGCCAGTCAATCGTCTCGATACCCGCAATCGCTGGCTGGGTCACGTGTGCCCCTGTTGCGATCAAAATATGCCCTGCTGTTACTTCATGGTCACCAATCGTTACAGTGTGCTGGTCACGTAAGACACCTTTGCCGTAGAATGTATCAATTCCTTGTTGGTTATAATAGTGCTCGTTATCGCCCGCGCCAGTCCGCTCTACCACTGTATTTTTCCAGTGCTGGATGGCTGGGTAGTCAAAATCCACTCGCGATGTATCGAGCCCAAACTGGTGACCCCGCTGGATACGATTGTAAAGCTGTGCCACACCCAGCAGCGTCTTGACAGGAATATCTCCCCAATTAGGTGCACCACCACCAAAGGTGTCTGCCTCAATCAGCCCCACTTTCTTATCTGCCCGAGCGGCCACCAAAGCCGCAGTACTGCCAGCTGCACCACTACCCAGCACCAACAAATCATAATCGTAGCGTGGTCGTCGTATCATGTGGTGGTTCTCCTTAACTCCTGATTGGGCGTTTTCTCTATTATACCACTGGCCTGGGCAAAAAAGAACGCCAAAACACTCGCCTGAGCTCTAGCCTTCTTGCCAATTCTCTGCTATAATGCGTCATGTTTGGCACCGTAGCTCAGCCGGTTAGAGCGCAGGACTCATAAGCCTGAGGTCACTGGTTCGATCCCAGTCGGTGCTACCAGGTATGATAGGCGGCGTACGACGAGTGCGCCGTTTTGTTTTTTATCCAAGGCTATAGCCTATTTCGGATGTGCGAGGATGAATATTATAGAGATATATTCAAAGCACCTCAGGCGCATCACCCAAGGTGCTTTCGATCGTTTAGAGTTCTACCTCTGCTAATTTGCTATGGCGCGCGGCAATGAATGCCCGCAGCTCTGCCATACTACGCGACCGATTCCAGGTGGCGAGTATGGTTTCTTTCGTCTTTTTTCGCATATCTACCCTCTTTTTTGTGTTGTCATTATCGACCTACCTCGATCCTAGCATATATACGAACAAAATGCAAACAAATTGTTTCTTAATTTACTTTTTACCTTATTTATCCCCAGTTATTTACTATTTATTCTAAGAAACTTTGTGTATCGTACTTTGGTGTGCCACCTCTGAAGGTCTGCATTACTTACATTACACCCTCTTTGTCTTTTGGTCTTCACGGTAGAGACAATAGCCGCTGACTGTATTGAAGGCGTGAGCAGTACCTACCAGCCCATGAGCCAGTAATGAATCTCCACTCATTTGAACGAAAACTACACTCTACTAGACGCCAGTGGTAAAGGCACCAAGAATAGTTTTGAGGTTGATACTAACCTCATTCCATCTCTACCTTCCCAAGATAATCCAAAGCAAAAACCCTACCGTGTGGTAGGGTCCTTACCTTGGTTGCGGGGGCAGGATTTGAACCTGCGACCTGTTGGTTATGAGCCAACCGAGCTAACCGGGCTGCTCCACCCCGCGTTACGGTTCTTATTCTACCAGTGATGAATGCCAATTGTCAAGGATTTACCACCTGAATATCAAGATTTCTGCTCCCCCGCTTGTTATTTATCCTTTTGCTGGGCCTGCTCAGCTGCACCACCAAAGAGGAAGGTCACCCACTGCTCGAAGTTGCTACTCTGTGTATCGGGGTTAGCGGGCTTATCGGTTGGCGGGTCGTGCGCCTCGGGGCTGTTCTTGGGCAGCACAATCACCTTCTCGCCAGGCGCCACCAAGCCAAGCTTCTCGCGGGCAGCAAGCTCTTTGTACTCGTCACTCTCGCGGAAGTTCTTTTGGTATTGCAGCGTTTGCGTTTCAAGCTCGGTGAGGACAAGCTGCCGCCGTTTCGTCTCTAGCTCGCGCTGCTGGGTATAGTTCTGCTGGAGACGTGCCACCGACTGCCAGGCAAGGTATGTCGCAATCACGAGCGCAAGCGCCAGCACAATGGTATTGAGCTGGAGATAATCATGCTTGATCTTGTAGATGATGTGGCGCTTGGTAGTGTCGCTGAACACAAACTTCATAGGCTTCTATTATACCGTAGACCACGCAGTTGCTGCAAAAGCTGCGGGCCAGCAAAAAACACGCTGCGCACCACAATTTTGGTCAAAAATCGCTCATAGACTTGCCAGGTGTCGACCTCTGTGCTATAACCAATGCAAGATGACATACAAACAACCTTCTCATAGGGCTGTGCTTGAGAGCAGTCCAGTGTTACCAGTAATACCAGAAACGGTAGTTCGTGCTGCGACACATGCAGCAGCACGGGTAGGCCAACTAGCGATACAAGGCAAGTTATTTGATGACAGCACTATTCCTCATTCGGCCGATCATGAACAAACCGAGCCTATACCCGCAATATACCCCAACACCCATACCACAGGCGGCTCTACCTCTGAAACACAGCCAAAACGGCCTACATTTGATGATCTCCTTGCCCAACAACGCTCTGTTAATGCGCTTGAGCACAAACGCACTCGTCATTCTACCCCCGAACTTATCAATGCTTGGCGAGAGCTCGATCACGCCATTGCCAACCATCTCTTTGGCATGTCACCACAAGAATATGAAAAGTGCCGTACTGAGGCGACAGAGCAATTCTATGCAATCGTTGCATATCGTCGAAAAGTGCGTGATACTGCTAAAGCCACTCACCCATCTCAAACCGTTGCCCAGCGCAGCAACAGGCCACAGCGAAGCGCACGAGAAAGATTATTCAGCCCCCAGGATGCCGCCGCTGGAGAATATGTAGTGCGTCCAAAACTACCAAAAACCCCTAAGAAACTCGACTACTAGTAGCATATACACCAACAATACGGTATAATGTGGCAAGTGGATCTGGGGGCGTAGCTCAGTGGTCAGAGCAGCGGGCTCATAACCTGTTGGTCGCTGGTTCAAGTCCAGCCGCCCCCACCATTGCAAAGATTAGTCGTAGCACGCCCGTAGTGGCGTGTTTTTAGTACGCGCAAACGATATTAATAGAACTATGAGCAATGCAGCTAACCGTGTAGACTATATCAAGCTTCCAGCCCGAGATGCTACGAAGTTGGCTACAGTAAAAGTGCTTTTATCTTCAAGACCCAGTAGGCAATACCCTTGCAAATTGGTCGGAATAATCATTAGGAATTTTACGATTGTATTAGCAACATCATACTATTGCTTATTGCAAAACTTCATTGCATATAATCGTTACCTTCTGCTATACTGCGGCTATGAAGAGCAAAAAATTATCCGACAAGATCATCATTGCATGGCTGGCGGTGCTTACCATCGGCCTCCTGTCGCTTATCGGCTGGGCCGTAGCACTGCAAAACAGCTATCACAGTGCAGTCGACTCGCTTGGCAAGCAAGTGTTTGACCTTCAGGTGCAGCTTAACCAAAAGGATCGGCAGAAATAACCACCATACATTGCCATCTCATAGAAGACAAGCGCAACCTCGTACCAGGTATGGCAGTCGTGGATATGTCGTCGTCATAATATTTAGCCAGCAAAGGAGGAATATGTCTCATTCAGTCATGCTCACTCAACTCGCCAACAGTGGCTGGACCCAGTGCTCATCAATTGCCCGTGCCTTAACCGAAGCTGGTATTCCTGTACCAACTGAAGCTTATCTACGGAGCGCCTTTGACGCATCGGTCTGGAATACGGTTGCGACATTATCTAGCGATCTGTCGCGACACTTCCAGAGCTGCCCCTTCGCTGAGGAGGCTATCTATGGCCCACTCCTAGTGCCGCACGCCCGTTTATTTGATGTGCGCCAATCTCAAAGCAGACATATCCGCAGCAGCCAACCTGAGATAACCAAGCCAGACTTCGTCGACGAGCGTCTTCCTCTTGGCGCTGACCATACCGACCTTGCAGCTCCTTGGACACTCTTTGTCACCATTATCTCTGATGCTGGCCTAGCAATGGGCAGTTACAACGATATCACCGCACAGCCCAGGAATATATACACCGTCAACGGCTCCGACACGCGCCAACTGATGACCCGGCAACTATGGTGTGCGCTCGTCTTGCAAAATCTCCAAGCACCAGACTGCGAACAACGCAAGCGCTGGACGAGTACACTCTTTGCTGGTGAAGCATTGGTTGATGGCAGCGCTGTCTCAGGGACAGTCTTGCATGGCCAAGTGCGCCAACGTCTCGGCAAAGCCACTCGTGGTAGTTCGCCAATGCGCGTCCGTCCGGCGCTGCATGTGGGGAGCACTACACCAATACATAACATGTCATATAGCTAATTGCTAATACGCAGCTTATGCGCTCACACCTCCTCTCATACTCCTCTCGCTGCGAACGGTGCAAAACGAGAGAAAACCACAACTCACACTGAGCGCCGCTCTCTGGTGCTCTGAGTGATGCGAGAGCGTCCTTTTCTATACAAACTTAGTTATCGTCACGCGGTATAGGCTCACGGCTTACTTCATCTCATATCTCCACTTGCTTTGCAGCCCTCTCTTGCGCTAAGTCAACAAAAAAAGACCCTTCTGTGACAGAAAGGTCTTTTTTTCTATATACAAGTGTCCGGGTTATTTGGTTGCTTTAGCAGCCTTCTTGGTGGGCTTTGCCGCGTCTTTCTTAGCAGCAAAGGGGAATTTGTTGCGTGAGTGTTCCTTCACGTAGTAACCCTCAGGCATGTCACACGGCTCACCTTTGCCGTTGTTTGGTGATTTGCAAAAGTAGTAAATCGTCCGCTTTACGCCACCGCGCAATACCGCATCTTTTTGCGTGTGCAAGTAATATGTAGTACCATTCGAACTAGTATATTCGTAAGCCATAGTGCTCCTCCTATTTGATCTTACAAAACCTAGCCTACATGCTCATAAAATGGATGTCAACACTTTGGCAGCGATTTTTTACAGAGATAACGGCCAAGGGTGAGTAATTTTGTTTTTTGCTTATGGTTATTGTGTATGATAGATGTTGGTACTATTTTTGTACGATAAACAGGGGTCAAGCATAAATTTTATGGAGCGTCTAGCGAACGCCCGCTCACGGCCATCTTGCGTGTTGTACGTGTTGTAAATTATGTTGTAATTTTTTATTTTTTGGCCATTTATTTCGCCGCTCGATACTGAATGCGCAGCATAATCCGCAAAATAATCATCCCCACAATACGCCCAAGAATGGCCGAGATGACTACGCCAGTAAGGAGAATTGTCCAGCCAGCGAAATCGGGCGACCATAGCGGTGCACTAAAGTTGTAGTGGTAGAGGCTGGTGTCGGGCATTTTGGCTGTCTGAAGGCCAGCATTGGTGCTACTGAGCTTGCCAAGCTCCTCGTAGACGCAGCGCACATAGTCTATCGACCAGCTATGGAAGCGTGGCTTACACACTGCATCGGCCTTGGCGTTGGCGGTTTGGCCGGCGCGGTTGGTGGTGCTCATCGAGGCGTTGAGCGCAGCCTTAGCGTCGCGATTGTACTGCTCTTGCAGGTAGATAGGGCCGGTATCAGCATTCATGTGGGCAGAGGAATACTGCTGGAGGTCGGCGATGCGCTGGCGAATCTGCTCCATATTACCTGCCTTGTCAGCCGAGAGAACTGCCCGTCGCCGCTCAGTCATCCCCACATTATTGAGCCGCAAAAAGGTCGCAGACAGCACGAGCAGCACCATAAGCAATAGCACCAGGTGCCACATTTTAATGCGCCGGAGTCGCTTCATCGACCGCTTGACTTGCTGTTTGTTTGCCATGCTATGTACCCTACGTATGCCCACTTATACTTTGGCTCTAGTATAGCATAACCTCAATATTGAACCCAGTAGCGCGAGGTGGAGCGATCGCACTCCTTAGCTACCTCTGGTGGTTTTGTGCCAGAGGCGGTACAATGGAAGGTATGAATATCTACTTCTCTGGAATCGGCGGTGTGGGCCTGGGGCCATTGGCTGAGTTGGCGCACGATGCAGGGCACCATGTGCTTGGCTCGGATAGCCACATTGGACTCGAGACACAAGAACTCGAGCGGCGTGGCATCTCCGTCTCACAAGACCAAACAGGCGAATACCTGGCCTATCGCCACAAGCAAACCCCCATCGATTGGTTTATCTATACAGCAGCTTTGCCGCCCGACCACCCCGAGCTGGTCTTGGCACATCGACTTGGCATCTATACCGCTAAGCGTGATGAGCTCCTCACTTATCTTATCAACGAAAAAGACCTCCAGCTCATTGCCATCGCGGGTACCCACGGCAAGACGACGACGACTGGCCTGATGGTGTGGGCGCTGCGTCAGCTGGGCGAGCCAGTAAGTTACTCGGTGGGTACCACGCTAAGCTTTGGTCCCAGTGGCCATTACGTACCAGGTAGTCGCTACTTTGTGTATGAGTGTGATGAGTTTGACCGCAACTTTTTGCAATTCCACCCTCATCTCACACTACTGACCTCTGTTGACTACGACCACCCGGATACCTACCCTACCAAGCAGGATTACACCGATGCCTTTAGCCGCTTCCTCGAGCAGAGCGAATATACCATCATGTGGCAGCGCGATGCCGACGCAGGCGTTGTGCCACCACGGCGGCGGGCGCGTGTCTTGGAAGATGAAGATGTACAGCAATTTACCCTCGCAGGGGCCCACAACCGAGCAAACGCAACACTGGTGGCAACGGCGTGCAAGCAGCTCAGGCTTGGCTCACCCGAGCACATTCGAGCGGCTATCAATACCTTCCCGGGAGTGCAGCGACGCTTTGAGCGGCTTGGGACTGGGCTGTATAGCGATTATGGCCACCACCCGGTAGAAATCGCCGCGACATTGCAAATGGCACGAGAGTTGTCCGACCACGTTGTGCTGGTGTATCAGCCACATCAAAATGTCCGCCAGCATGAGATCCGTCAGCAATACACCGACTGTATGGAGCGCGCCGAGCAAATCTATTGGCTGCCAACCTACCTCAGCCGCGAAGACCCAACTCTATCCATCCTCACCCCACAGCAACTGACCGAGCAGCTAACGAACCGTAGCAGCGTTCACTATGCCGAGCTCGATGATGCCCTGTGGCACGCTATCCAAACTGCCCGCGCCGAGGGCAAGCTTGTGCTCTGCATGGGAGCAGGCACGATTGATGGCTGGGTGCGGCAGCAACTCGCACAACAGGGGTAGACACCAGCTCAAGCGGCCCATATCCGTTGCAAATAGTGTTTGCAGGCTTCTACGCTGCTCGTTATTGCCTGTGTGGTAGCTGTGATGGATTACAGCATTCTCAAACCACACACAGCCTACCGGTCATCCCCACTACCCCGCAGCTGACCGCGCTGCTGGCGGCTGGCGAGCTTGGCGTTGTTACGCTGAGCAACCTCCTCAAGGCTCGAACCAAGCAAGTGTGCCACTGCCGTTACATACCACAAAACATCACCCAGCTCCTTAATGATTGCCTGCTTATCTGCCTCAGTTATTGTACCCTGCTGGTCGCGCAGTAGCTTCTTGAATTTCTCGAGCACCTCGCCCGATTCACCGCCCAGACCTAGCACCATACCCATTAGTTGGGCATTGGCATCACCATAGGCATAGTCACTACTCAGGGTGGTAATTGCTTGCTGTGCGTAGTCGTCGATCTTCATATATCCTCCTCTTGTTATTGATCTAAAACGTCGTCAAACTCCTCAAAAAAATACGGATCGCGAAAGAATGCCCGCGCGACAATCTGCTCCACTGCTGGTGCAAGCATGTACTGCGCCAGTTTGTATGGGCGCACCCAAATGAGCCGTTCGTGCGGAGTGATATCATCAGTCGTCCCATAAAATACATGAGCAAGCGTGGTTGAGAGAATTGCCTTGTCTACCCAAACACGAATATAGCATTCGCCCGCATGCTGCAGTACTAGGTCTATAGCGCCAATCTTTTCTGCCGCTTCGCGCTGAGCTGCCGCTTGGATAGATCTGTCATCAATGTGGAGCTTGCCGTAAGGGAGCGTCCAGGTATCAATGTAGGGCTGCTTAGTGCGCTGTTGGAGTAAGACGTCACCATTACTATTTTGCACCACTAGCATGGTTACGATTTTAGGTTGGGTTCGAACCAGCATATTGTCTGTGCTAACCCGATCGACATACGCCAAACCACGCGGTGCCAGGCTATAGCCACCTGGCACTTTTTGGACAAGCTGGTGACGAATCAGCACCTTGAGATGATAGCTAAAGAGATTGGTATCCACCCGTGGCGGGCGCAGATCACGAAAGCGAGCCACCTTGCGGTAGCACAGCACACTAAGAATCCGCCTTTGGATGTGGTGGTTAATCATATCTTGCTCAAACATATTTGACTCAAATTATCATAACTGACATATCTAGTTTAGCACGCTATACTAGAGCTGGGTCAACCTTTCGACAGGAGAGAAATATGCCACAATGTCAACGAAATAGCGAGCATAGAGGATGTAACAACGCAGCAGAAACCAGTAGCTCACCTCATCCTACCACTGTAGAATCTATCGGATACACCGCACGAGCGCAAAGTGAAAGTACCCCACCACAGCAGCAAGAGTACGCAAAGCCTCCAAAAGAAATCGAACGCAAGTTTATTATTGACCCAACATCAAGCACCTTCGCAAGAGAGGTCTTGACCGGAAAGAGTCTTGATGATTTTGACCATACTACCCTCCGTCAAGGCTATTTGGCAATTCGCGACGATGGGAGCGAAGAACGCATCCGGAGCTTTGGTGATATGTATTTTGAGCACACAATGAAATCTAGTGGTGGTCTTATCCGCGATGAGAAAAACACCTCTCTCAGCCGCGAAGATTTCACAGCACTGTGGCCTCGCACTGCAGGAGCACGAGTCGAAAAAACGCGCTATCAAATTCCTTATCAAGAAGTTGTACTTGAGCTTGATATCTATCATGGCCAACTTGCTGGTTTGTGCGTCGGCGAGGTTGAGTTTTCTGGCGAAGATGAAACAGCAGCACGAGCTGCAGCAAACGCATTTGGTACTCCTGCCTGGGTTCAGCACGATATCACTACAGATGGGCGCTTCAAAAACAAGCGACTCGCCACTAGCAGTACAATACCGGTTTTTTATGAGCAGTGAGGTGTCGCTCGCACGCAGCCAATCGCTTTCCCCTCACTCATCCAGCGCTGTTCATAGGCGGTGAGCGTCTTGTATTCATCAGGCAGCGACGACTCATGGAGATCGAAAGATAATTCACGAATCGACCACTGACAGGCAACGAGCTGCTCCAGGCTCCAACAAAAGAAATCGCGATCGTCATGCTTGAGCAAAAGTGATCCACCAGGCTGCAACAGCTGCTCGTACTGGCGCAAGAATGTTGGGTGGGTAAGACGCCGGCCAGCACTGCGCCGCTTAGGGAATGGATCAGGAAAGGTCACCCACAACTGCTTGAGCGAGTGGGCAGCAAAGAGCTCGCCAATCTGATCGGCCCGAGCCCGCACAAACAGCACATTAGTGATGCCACGCTCGAGCGCTGTGTACGCCCCTTTTTGCAAGCGATCGCCCTTAACATCCAGTGCTACAAACACCTCATCTGGGTGCTGCGCCGCTAGTTCCACGCTAAACATCCCGGTACCAGCGCCAACCTCGAGCACCGTCGCACTCTGCCGCACCTCTGGTGCTGCCTGGCACCATTCGTCGTACTCGTAGCAGTTGGTGGCGTTATGGAACTTAGCAAAGCGATATTTCTTGCGCTTGCGAGTGATGATAAATTGCTGAGGGTCAAGATACGTCATGAGTCTATTATACCTGAATCACACAGCCTCTTTCGTGAGTGACCCCACGCTCCACGTTATTTGGGTGAGGTATGAGAACTCACTATTGTCTAGCATGGTTCTCACTTGAGTAGTGAGAACCGCTCTAAAAGGTGTTGTAATACTTACATCACTAGGTAAGCTTCTACGTTTTTCTCAGGTTATTATGCCCTACCTGAGTCGTTCCACCACCCCATCAGATAGCACCCGTATCAAGCGTGATGGCGGCGTATCAGTTGGCACAGTACCGCCATCATAATAGTAATCGACACCATCACCAAAGTACGCACGAGCTTCAGCAATAGTACGGGCGGGCGGCTGTCCCTCGAGATTAGCACTGGGGGCGATCAACGGGCCAGTCTGGCGCAAGACCGCCTGGAGCCACGGCAGCTGCGGCTGGCGATAGGCCAGCATATCATTAGCGCGGCGTAACCACCGCGGAGCATGGGGCGAATCGAGCAAGATACTTGTTGGCCGGGAGGTGTTAAGCGACGGTAAGGTGGGCACATCGGCATACGTTTGGCTGGCATCGGCCACGAGGATGATGGGTGATTTATTGCTATCACGCCGCTTAAGACGATACACCCGCGCCACTGCCGCTTCGTCATCTGCCCGGGCAACAATGCCATACAGGGTATCAGTCCGAAGTACTGCCACGCCACCACGCTGCAGGGTAAGCACAAGCTGGTTTAATTCATCATTCACATCTGTTATACTACCATATTATGAAGCCAATTACCTCACCCGAGATCACTGCACTAGAGATTATTATCATTATTATCGTGGCGATTGCACTGTATTGGTTGGGGCCACGCGTGGTGATGTGGCTGACGCGGCATGCCTTCGTTACCACATATCAGCGTACACTACCTAAGAAGGATCTCGAGAAGCGGCACAAGACGCTGGGCGGGCTCTTTGCTAATGTGTGGCGCATTATTGTGGTGGTGATTGCGGGCTATGCTATCTTTACTCATTTTTTCAATGACGCAGCTCTTGCGCCGCTGTTTGCGAGCGCAGGGATTATTGGTGTCGCCTTCGGGTTTGGCGCGCAGTCACTCGTTAAGGATTTTCTCTCCGGCGTATTTATTATTAGCGAAAACCAGTATCGGGTGGGAGATATCATCGAGATCGATGGCTTTGGCGGGACGGTCGAGCGGATCGGTGTACGCTCCACAGTGATCCGCGACGTCGAGGGCAATGTTCACTTCTTCCCTAACGGCGTGGTGCAGCATGTCATCAACAAGACAATGGGCTATAGCAAAGTATACTTCACCATTACCGTTGCGCCTGATACCAACATTAGTACCGCCAGCGATATTATCAATCGGATTGGTGAGGAAATTTCTGGCGAGGAAAAATGGCAGCACAAGGTAATCGAGCCACCGCACTTCGACATCCTTGGCGACTTCAATGCGTCGTCGATTAGCCTTGTTGTCTCCGGCAAGACCCAACCATCCGACCAGTGGGCCCTCACGGCTGAGATGCGGCGGCGGATCTTGCGTGAGTTTGAGAAGGAGCACATCGAGCTTGGCGCAGCCTCGCCAGCCAAGCACAAATAGCCTCTACCTACCACCGTTGCATACATACTACCGTTACAGTATATTCCAGGCAGCGAGTCCTTAATGATTATCACACTGGTATTTCTACTGGTGTAGTATAATACATTCATGAATCAGCAATTTCCTTCTTATCCTTATCAATCACAGCCGGTGGCCCCACCCCAGGCTCAGCCCATGCCACCAACACAATATTATCCACAGCAGCCAACGCAAGCACAGCCACAGCAGCCAGTGGCGTGGCAATCTCCACAGCCACCAACAGCAGTTCCGGCGCCACAGCCAGCAACCCCAATGTCGCAGAGCAACCTCGCGCAGCCAGCACCAGCACAGCTAGCTGAGCAGCCGCCCACTCAGCAGCCTGCCCCTCTCGTTATGCAACCAGCTCCCCAGCCTGCACCAGTAATGATGGATGCCAATTACAGTAGTGTTTTCGACGGTACACCACTGGTCATGGCAACGCCTGTCTCGCACTATCGCAATCGCACCATCTTTAGCCAAGTGCCCTGTGTGCTCGAATGGACGACAGCTAATCGCATCCGCGCCGTCGATTTTGACCCCCAAACAAATCAAATGATTGGTGTAGTGCTCGACATCGATCCGCAGCAGATTACCAAAGCGGCGGTCGAGACAAGCTTTATCATTATATGGGTCAATGGTCAGCGTATTCAATTCGACTTTGCCGGAGCGAGCGCTCAGCTGCTAGCGGGCCTTGGTGCTGCAGTGTCACCTGGCGTTGGCGGTGCTCTCTATGGCCACAACATCGAGCGAGCCCTCAACAACGACTACGACTGGTGGTGGGCCGCCATCCAAGCCTACGCACCCTTCGCCAAGCTCGTCAACGGTCTCGAGCGCGACAGTATCATTATCAACAATAGTGTCAACATTGCCCTCATTCTGGGTCTTGGAATACCAATCTTGTTAGTGCTGATTGCTTTTATTGCAGCAGTGATTACGTAATTATTTTTAAGAGCAAATCATTTGACCAATCTCCTCTGATGCGTCATAATGGGGAGCTATGAAGCGCACTTTTCTTGCTGTTGTTATAGTTGCTACTGCTGCACTTGGCTCTCCGGCCTATGCCGAGCCTGCTGCACCGCTCAGCAACGATCAACTCACTCAAATAAAACAAAACTGCGTCCGCGTCAAGTCTACCCTGCGGCGCATTCATGCCAACGACGGGCTTGTCCGGGTCAACCAAGGGCAGCAGTATGAGGTGATTGCCACCCGTCTGATGGCACCACTCAATAGCCGCATTGCCCTCAACCGGCTCGACGGTGTGGAGCTTGCCAAGACAACGGTAGAATACAATACTCAGCTTGCCGCCTTCCGCAGCGAATACCGCCAGTATGAGGAGAAGCTATCTGAGCTGCTACGTATTGACTGCACCGACCAACCGGTCGAGTTCTACTACCGCATCAAGCCTGTGCGTGAGCGTCGCAAGCGGGTGGCCGATGTTGCCTTGCGGCTCAACCAGCTACTCAGCCAGTACGGTTCGCAGTTTGATGTATTTTATAGTAAGCAATTCCCCGCCAAGAAGGAGGTGCCAAGTGCCCAGCAGCCAACCCAGCCAGCCCAATAAACTCGACTTCGAGCACCAGCTGAGCACTATGCGCGAGCACCGTTTTTTGGTGATGATCTGTGGGGTGATCGCTATTGCGGGCGTCATGGTGTGGATCGCTATGGATATGTACAACACCAGCGGTGCAGCGCAGGTTGATCTCAGTCGGCCTGGCTTCCAGGAGGTGCGCAAACAAGCCGCTCGCGATGCTGAGCCCGAGACATACAAAACCGAAGGTAGTATCACGAAGCAATCGCTCGACGAGTTTAAAAAAATGTACCAGCAGCGCCGCAGCAAAATCGCCGATGGTACCTTTGACCCAAACGTCCTGAGTGACGAATCACTCCAGCTATTCTCTACCAATAGCGACACCGAGAATCAGCAACAAACGCAAGCGCCAGCTGAGCAGCAATAGTACCTCACGCTGGTAGCACACCTAAAACTCGCTTCAGTAACAAGCGAGTTTTATTTTTCTATTAATCTACTTTTATCTCTGTAGCTCAGCTTTATTTATGCTTACAAAAGAGAAAATAACAAAATAAGAGAATGAGCTAATATTGCAAAAGAAGGATCTTAAGCTGCAGATAGCTAGAACTACACAGCGTAAGCCAACATAATTTGACATTGTTACCCCTTTCGTGATATAAGATAGTTAATATGACTCGCTCAAAATCCGAAGTTGCGCCAGACGGCTCAACCCAAACACCAAAAGGTTTACCACGCCGTAAGGTATTGATGATGACTGGCCTGGGAGTGTTTAGTGCGTTACTCCCCAGCAGCGACACCCCTCAGCCTTCTGCAGAGCAGTGTCAAGACCACGAGAAAGATTCATTCCAGCCGGTCGTTGTCCGGCTCGGCGTTGTGGCTCTTAATGCCGCTGGCTTCGAGCCCGGCAAGACCAACGAAGAAATATACGAAGAAGTGCACGTCCACACTGGCCGCATTACTCACACAACTCGTGGTGCGTATGAGTTCCACATTACCAGGTTTGCAAGCAACGTCACGCCAGACAGCACCCGCACCAAGGAAGATGGCACGACCGAATACTATTACTCCAACGACCAAATCAAAAAAATCGCCGAAGAATATCGCGAGCAGCTAGACGTGCAGGATGGTGAGCATTCACTTATGCTGATGGCCGTTAATACAGCAGGTGTGGAGAATGATGTACTCGGCCTTGCCTTCCAGAGCACAGACGAAGATAAAGCCAAGGGCGGCAACGGCCCGATGGTGCTTGTGCTGAGCAACAAGACTGGTGGCAACGTATACAGCCATGAGATTGGGCACGTACTCTCGAGAGATGAGAAAAACAGCGACCCCAGCAAGGAAAAGCAGTTCGGCAAAGGCATGGGGCATGAGATGGTGATGGACTGCCTCATTACTGATGCCGAGGGCAATATAACGCAGTATTGTGCTATCGATACCATCCAGCAGCTGCTTGCTATGGGCTGTGGCCTCAGCAAGCGCGATAAATCGGACGCCGTGAATGAATACGCCTCCCCCGTCACTGTTATGGGTAATTCTATGGTCTACACCGACGCCGATACAAAGGTGAGCCAAATAACGAATGAGGTCACCGCGACAGAGGAGCATAAACCAATCTACTCGCCCGCCGAGCTTACCTTCCTCGATTCGCGCCACCAAGTCGAGTGCACCACATCGACCGATGGACGCTACCCACTCTCGTATGACTTTCGCAAGCGCTTTGCCCTGGCCTACTCGCTACCCGCTGACCACGCACTCAAGACAATCCTTCCCAAGGCCGATACACTGATCTTTGCGCCAATCATCGAGTATATCGATAAAGACACGCCATTTGATTCGACCGATCTAGATGCAGTGCAGCGCCGCATTGGCGTCTTTGCCACGTGGGACAATGGCCGCGGTACAGCACTGCTAGATGTAAGCCTATTTAACAAAATCGACTACAGCGGCGAGAAAGAGAACGTCATTTATGCCGACGAACAACTCGGCTTCGTTGCTGTCTCGGGCTACGACAAGAAGACCAAGAGCGAGTATGTGCGGATCGTTAGCCTCAGCTCGCAAGAAGGTATTACTCTGCTAGATGAGGCGCGGACGCGCACTGCCGAGCGCAATCAGCTTCTCCTCAAGCCTAAGCAACCAAACGAGTGAGTAGCTAAACCTTGCAGTTTCTCGCTCCGCCTCTTGCTGGCTTCTTTTCCTATTGTATTATTATGAATATATTTTCTAACTATTCATTATCCATATCAGTGGTAATGTGCCCTACATTGTCATTGTAAGCTATTCACTTTATCCCCACCAGTCGCTCATTTTTTGTGTCTTGCTTGATGATTGCGCTGATGATTTTCTCGCTCATCCTAGGGGAGCTATCTCCCGTAATCACCAATTTTATAGCACGAAGAATCTATAGTACGGGAGGCTGTAACACCAAAGCATTCACCTACCCATAGCACAATTTTTTGCATTTGCACCCTACTATGCTATACTAACCAAGTTATGAATATGAAACCTGTCCTCAAACGTTATATTTCTGAATTCGTCTACGGTGCGGTCGATGGCACCGTCACAACCTTTGCTGTAGTAGCAGCCAGTGCTGGTGCGGGTATCTCGAGTGCAATTATCTTGGTGCTAGGTGCAGCTAACCTTATTGCCGATGGTTTCTCGATGGGTGCTAGCGCCTACCTCGCGGCCAGTGCTGAGCACGATGAGTCAGCGCGGAGTACAAGCAAACGCGCCTCACCAAAGATCATCGGCCTCATGACCTTTGCTGCCTTCGTTGTCGTTGGTAGTGTGCCTGTTATCCCCTATCTTGCCCATGTGCTGGCACGCGGCTCGAGCGCTGCTCACCCCATGCTGTTTTATGTCAGCTCGGGAGCGACGGCGCTTACCTTTGTAGCAATTGGCTATATCAAGGGCAAAGTTGGTGGCGAGAATCCACTCGTTGCTGCCCTGCAAACTCTCGCTCTCGGTGCTATTGCTGCTGCCCTGGCCTATGGCGCTGGAACAGTGCTCGCTGGATGGCTTGGTGTACAACTGTAAGAGCTGCAAACAATTCTAATGATTCTACCTCTGTTATTTATCTTTCTTCTATAACTTGCTAAGTTTTATGGATATGAATATATTTAGTGAATGTTCATCATTGTTTATGGCATAGTCATTAAATCATAATGGCTGGTTTCATCACACTCTAGAAAAAAGCTTGGCATCTCTGCTCATTTTGCCGCACCATTCTTTGGCAACTGGTCGATCAGCTCCAGTAACTTCTCCCAATCAGCTCGCCGGGTGTGGTCAATATCGACGTCGACCGCATGGTCGCGAATCGCCCAGAGGAGCGGCTCTGCCTCTGGCGTGATCCATGGCTGCATCTCAAGCGGATAGGCTAGCTGGTCAGACATAAGCACCCCATCGCCGTAGTCATTTACCAGCATGTCGATCGTATACTCGCGGCGAAGCATCCGCGCCCAATTCTGGCACAGTGTGATGGCTTCTTCTCGCGTGAGGGCTAGCTCACTCATATCAAACCATCCTTTCGTAGCCCACTAAGCGCGGCAGCAAAACGCGGGTCGCCGTATAATTCCTGGGTGATACTACTGAGCGATTGCCCCTGCGCCATGCGCCGCACAATTTCGCCCCGCATTTGGCGCAGGCTGCCAGCGAAGCGCGACTGCCACGTGTAGTGCCGGCTGGTGCCAAGCTGGCCCTTCCCCGCCGCCTTGAGCTCAGCGCCATAATCCATCAGCGCCCAGAACCACTGGCGGGGCTGCTCTTTATCCATCGTCTGCGTCACCAGCACCAGCACCTCCCTATCTGCCACGCGCTCCTGCCCAGCAAAAAAGTGATTAAAATACACCGTGCGGATATTGGTCTCTACAAAGGCGGTTGGGGTTTGATGCACGTAATTCATGATGGCCCCAGCCGTGTTAGCGCCAATGCCAGGCAACGCCACAAGGTCGGCCTGCGTCGCAATAGGTGCACCAGCGGCAATCGCCTGCGCCGCGCTGTGTAGATACTTGGCCCGGCGGTTATACCCCAAACCCTGCCAGGCCTGCAGCACCGCCGGTAGCTGGGCCGCCGCCAAGGCCTTGATGGTCGGGAAGCGGTTAGTAAACTCGGCAAACTTAGGCAGCACCCGCGCTACCTGCGTCTGCTGCAGCATCAGCTCACTGACCAGCACATAGTATAGCGTCGGCTGGCTGCGCCACGGCATGGGGCGGTAGAGCTGCCGGGCTTTGTGCCATATCATAGCCTGGAATTGCGCTATGTCCATAGGTATAGTATACTAGAAGGATGAAACTATCTCGACTTATTTTCACAATCGCTATTGTCATTATTGCCGCGTGGCTGCTTGGTGTTGTACTGAAGTTAGCCGCATGGGTTATCAACGGGCTGCTCTCGCTGGCGGCAATTGTCGTCATTATCTGGCTTATTATGATGTTTATCGAGAGCCGCAAGCAGCAGAAGTAATTTTCTGAGCTGCGCCGCTCTGTTATATTAGCTTATCGTGACAACTGAGCCAAGGACGGCTGGCATTGTTCGTTTTTGTAAAATATCTCCTTCTTCGTCTTCGCTATGCTCTTGTGCGAGGCGATACAGCATGTAAGAGCTGCGCGTAATTTTTCCTTTAGTTCTATGCAAAAGGTTAGGTTCTATTCACCTCCGCAGATGTTTTCTTGCGAAGTAGAAGCAAGTCGCATGAAACACCAGCTAAGCAATACATAGTGCACCGCTTAGCTATAAGCACACTCTACCTCTGTTACTGTGTTTTCACTCGTCGACCGTACCTGGCTCATGCGCTATACTAAGAACAATGGATGACGAACTATATCTTGATGAAGTCGTGGAGGTGGTGGCGATTTTTCGGCGCGGACATCAGCCGTGCCAGCCAGTCAAATTTCGGCGTAGTAATGGCCAGGAAGTGACGATCAGGCGAATCGGCCTAGGCTTCGAGCATCAGCGCGGCGCACGCACGGTGCACATCTTCGATGTGACAGATGAGCAGGCTGATTACCGCCTGGAGTTTGACAGTATCACGCTGATATGGCGGCTCACACGCGAGGCCGATCATGTCTCATAGCAATATCAATCCCGCCCCACCACTGATGATGCATATCGATCTCAATAGCTGCTTTGCCACGATCGAGCAGCAATCTCGGCCGTTACTCCGCCACCGGCCAGTTGTCATCGTTAATCGGCGCAACCAGCATGCGGCTATCGTCACTGCAAGCTACGAAGCTAAGGCGCGTGGCGTCCGCACCGGCATGCGCTTACCTGCAGCGCGACTACTTTGCCCCGATATTGTTCCACTAGAAAGCGACCCACCCAAGTATCGCTATGTCTACCACCGACTTGCAACCATCCTCAGCGACTACTCACCCAGTGCCACCATGAAAAGCATTGATGAAGGGGTAATCGACCTCAGCCAAAGCCCACCCGACATCCGGGCACGCGGCGCACTGGCGATTGGCCAGGAGATCAAGCAGCGCCTCCGTAGCGAGGTTGGCGACTACATGCGCTGCAATGTTGGTATTGGCACCAACCGCTGGCTAGCCAAGATTGCTGCTGGCATCAATAAGCCTGACGGCCTGACTTGCATCACTGCAGATAATCTCCACACATTACTCGCTACGCTATCGCTCGAAGACCTCACTGGTATTGCCACTGGCTATAGCAAGCGCCTCCACCAGGTTGGTATCCAGACACCACTGGACTTTCTGGCTGCAGACGAAGCAACGCTCGAGCACATGGTATTTCATGGCAAGCCAGGACGCGATTGGTATAAGCGGCTGCGTGGTTGGGAGGTAGATAGTGATGAGCGCCCGCTTAAGACAGTCGGGCGACAATTCGTCCTTGATCAGCCAAACCTCAATTACGATCAAGTCTTGCGCCGCTTCCATGTTCTATGCGAAGACATCGCGGCTGCGCTCCGGCAGCAATACGTGCGTGCCCGTGGTGTGCGCCTCTATGCCAAAAGTTATCAAACAGGCCGCTGGCACAACCACGAGCGCCGCGAGTATCCGTTGTGTGATGGCACTACGCTCTTCCAGATCGTCAAGCGACTCACCCAATCGATGCCACTGCCCGCCTATGAGATTGGCATGTCGTGTTATCTTCTTACGAACGAGACAGACGCACAGCTCGCACTCTTCGACGATCCATCAGCTCGCCACGCTCTCACTGCTGCAATCGACGAGATCAACCAGTTCTACGGCCCACACACCGTCCAGCCAGCCGATACTCTCGGCATTGCCACGCAGATGAAGCGCAAAATACCATTTGGTAGCGTGCGGTATTTATGAGCACTCATCGTGCACTATTGCCATCAGCTCATCGTGTACGACACCATTAGACACAAGCGCGCCACGAAATGGCTGCGCATAATTAAGCGGCTGGCCCGATACACTCGTCATCTTACCACCAGCCTCCTCAACAATAACGTGCACTGCTGCCATATCATACGCATTCACCTTCTCGGCATAATACCCAACGAAGCGCCCCTCAGCCACGCGAACACTCTTGGCTACTGCGCCACTAATACTTGCTGTGCTCACCTTGCGTTCGATCAGCTTATCATAATATTCATGGCGGCGGATATTTGCATAGCTACACGACGCAGCAAAGATCCCCTCGGCAAGCGTCTGGTGATTCACCTGCAGCCGCGTACCATTGCAAAAGGCACCATGGCCACGCACTGCCCAGTAGAGCCGATCTGTCATTGGTTCATAGCCAACACCGACGGTTGGCACGCCATCAACTACCAGTGCGAGCGAAAACATTGCTGTGGGCACACCCCAGGTAAAGGCTTTTGTGCCGTCGACCGGATCGCACAGCCACTTCCGACCAAGGCCATAGCCCGTCGTGCTCTCCTCTTCGCCAATGACGCCATCGTCCGGGAAGGTCTCGTGGAGGCGTTGGATCACCAGCGAGTTGATTGTTGTATCGGCAATTGTCACTGGCGTGCCATCCGCCTTGGTCTGGCGCTGTTGGTCGCCATCAAAATAGCGGCGCATGATATCGCCCGCCTCGCGAGCAATCCGCTGCGCGGTATGAAGTTCTTGTTTGTACATACTCATCAGTATATATCGTTATCTCTCATGAGCGCAATGCTGAGACGCTTCATTGCCATAGCTAGAGAGATCTAAGTCACTCGATCTCATGCCAGCAAAGCCAAAAATATACCTACCAAAAAGTAATCACTTTCCCTTGTCATTACTATACACTCGGTGTATAGTAAATATTATTACTCATAGTATGAGCGAAAGGGAAATATAGCAATGACAAAAAAGCTTCTGAAAATTCTGGGTATCATCATAGCAATACTCTTCGTGTGCTTTGTGCTGCTTGTGCTTTATATGAATTACCTCAACCAAAGTATCACCGGCGACGATGGTGTGGCAAAGGGTTACGCTGCAAAGCTAAGCCCCAGTGGCACATTAGAGCAGCGTTATACTAAGCCAGGCCCCTACCGCGTCGCACACCACACTCATCGCAGCGATAGCACAGCCATCAAAGAATATCATATCTACACTCCACAGCGCACCGCTCCGGGCCAAACCTTCCCACTTGTGCTGATGGTCAATGGCACCGCCACCTACGCGTCTACTTATGCGCCAATCTTCGAGCATTTGGCCAGCTGGGGTTTTGTCGTTATTGGCAATGAGGACGGCTGGCCAGGCACTGGCGCAACGACATCGATCATGCTTGATACCGCGCTAGAGCTCAACACTGCAGAGGATAGCCCCATCAAGGGGTTCATCAATACGAGCAAGATCGGTATTGCTGGACATTCCCAAGGCGGAGCCGGTGCTATCAATGCCGCCACAAAATACGGCAATAGTAACCGCTATACCTCCCTCTACACTGCTAGCGCCGTCGGCCATGGCACCGCAAACGACAACAACTGGCACTACGACACCAGCAAGCTCAAGACAGCCACCTACATGATGGCTGGCACTGGCCCAAGCGACAACCTCGCCATTAGCCCACTGAGCGACTTGCAGCAGAACTTCCGCGCTCTTAATGCAGATAAGCCGAGCGTCATCGCGCGGCGCAAGACCGTTGGTCACAAAGATGTCCTCGAATATGGCGATGCCTACATGACCGCCTGGTTCCTCTGGACGCTGAGCGACAATACCGAAGCAAAAGCAGTCTTCGCTGGTGACAACGCCGAGCTCCGGCACAACAGCGACTGGCAGGATATAGAGACAAAGCACGTATGATAACAAATCCATAGTATCGCTTCACCCTCTTCTCCGCTATACTAGATGTATGACAACACTAACGAAATTCGCCCACTCTTGCTTTACTATTACAATTAACGGCCAAAGCTTGGTCGTCGACCCAGGTGTATACACCGACGACTTTGCTATGCCGCAGCAGGTAGCGGCAGTTCTCATTACCCATGCGCATCCCGACCACTGTAGCCCTGCGCTCACCAAGCGTATTATACAGGCATTTCCTGGAGCAGAGATTATAAGTGTTGATGATATCGTTGTAGATAGTACAACGATATCTCTGCCAGAAGGCACACTCTCTGTCCGCCATGCAACAGCCGCGGCGCCTGGCGATACGATCCAGATTGGGCCATTCACGCTTGAGTTTTTTGGCGGTGAGCATGCTGTGGTGAGTCCAGACATTCCGCGCCTCCACAATCTTGCCGCGCTGATCAACAATCGTATCTACTACCCTGGCGATTCCTTCGCTTTGCCTCAGCGCCCCATCGACGTCCTCGCCCTGCCTGTAGCTGCGCCATGGCTCAAGTTCTCCGAGGCACGCAGCTTCTTGCAGGCCGTCGCCCCGCGCCTGGCCTTCCCTGTTCATGACGCTATCTTGAGCGACGCTGGCAAGGGATTGATTGATACACTTTGCACAGCAGCGGCAACTGAGGTTGGAGTGAAGTATCAGCGGATAGAAACGATAGAGCTATCGTAACTAGCTAGTCTCTATTTTATTCTTATTACACCCGCAACACGCTTATGATTTTCGTGACTTTGTAAGGTCTCACAGCGCCCGCTCGCTCCACTCCTGCCAGCGGCCGAAGCTGCTCTGCTTTGATAGATCCTGGAACTCGCCAGTGCTCCATTCCACCAGCCGCATGCCAAGTTGCTGGATAAGATACGCAAATACCTCCGTTGGCTCCCTACTACCCCTGACGCGCAGCCCCATCGTGATGAGTTGCTCCCTATGTTTGCTCAGGCTGAATTCAATCAGCCACTCTTTCTTCTCCATGACAAGCCACGACGGGTCGCGCGTGTCTAGCTGCGCATCGCATGCTTTGGCAATCTTTTTGAGCTCGGCAATCATCTGCTGGCGCTCAAGCGGCACGCAGTCTTCTTCCGTCAGGTCGTCGACCGACTGGACATGGCGTTTTGTTTTGATTGCGGTGAGATCCCAGCTCATAGGGTCATTGCCTCCTTAGTTTGCTTTTGGTTGGTGCGCAGCAGATTCGTAACGATAGCGAGCCATCGTTCGCTTGTTTACAGCCCCAACTCCTTCAGCTGCCCGGGGTCTACCTGCGCGGGTGAGTCCATCATGACGTCGACGCCGCTGCCATTTTTGGGGAAGGCGAGGGTTTCGCGGACGTTGTGCTCGCCGGTTAGCTCCATCAGGATGCGGTCAATGCCAAAGGCGCAGCCCGCGTGTGGCGGCGCACCGTAGGTAAAGGCCCGCAGCATGGCGCCAAACTTCTCTTCCACATACTGCCGACTATAGCCCAGCAGCCCGAATACTTCGTACAGCACGGCCGGGTTGTGGTTGCGCACACCGCCGCTGCAGATTTCGTAGCCGTTCATCACCATATCGAACTGGTCGGCTAGAATGGCCAGCTTGTCTTCGTCCGTCTGAGCGGCTTGCAGCGTGCTGAGCCCACCCTTTGGCATACTAAAGGGATTATGGCCAAAGTCGAGCTTACGGGCATGCTCGTCCCACTCGTAGAATGGGAAATCGATAATCCAGGCCAGCGCCACCGCCTGCGGATCCTTCAGCCCAAAGTGCTCGGCAAACTCACTACGCAGCCGCCCCAGCACGGCATTGACCACTGGGCGCGTATCGGCCCCAAAGAAGACTGCATCGCCGTCCTTAGCCCCCGTTTTGGCTTGGATAGCGGCCAGCTCTTCCTCACGCAGGAACTTGGCAATTGGGCTCTTGGCTGCGCCATCTTGGTAGGTAATGTAAGCCAAGCCGCCTGCGCCCTCGGCTTTGGCGATGTGGGTAAAGCCATCGATCTGCTTGCGGCTGAGCGACGCGCCGTTTGTGACGCAGATTGCCTTAATACATTCAGCATTTTTGAACACGCCAAATTCGGTGTCGGCAAACACGTCCGTTAGCTCAACCAGCTCCATACCAAAGCGCAGGTCTGGCTTGTCGCTACCATAGGTTTCCATGGCGGTTTGGTACGGGATGCGCGGGATGGGTTGGCCATCACCGGCCGGCAGATCACTCAGATCCAGCAGCGTTTTGCCAGCAAAATCCGTCACCAGCTGCTGCATGAGTGGCTCCATCATCTGGCGGACCTGCTCACCATCCTCCACAAAGCTCATCTCGAGATCCAGCTGGTAGAACTCGCCATACAGGCGGTCGGCGCGCGGGTCTTCGTCGCGGAAGCACGCAGCCAGCTGGTAGTAGCGCGGCACGCCGCCAACCATCAGCAGCTGCTTAAACTGCTGCGGTGCTTGTGGCAGGGCGTAGAATTTACCTTCTTGCAAACGGCTGGGGATGAGGAAGTCACGCGCGCCCTCGGGGCTGGAATTCGCCAAAATCGGCGTTTGGATTTCGATAAAATCGCGCTCGTCCATATACTGGCGCATGCGGCGGTACATATCGGCGCGGCGGCGCAGCATCGTTTGCAGCTTGGGGCGGCGCAGGTCGAGGTAGCGGTAGGCAAAGCGCAGGTCTTCACTGGCTTGATTGGTCTCGCTAAAGGGCTGGATGGGCAGCGTCTCGGCTTTGTTGAGCACCTCTAGCTCGCTTACCACAAGCTCAATGCTACCGCTGGCAATATTAGGGTTTGTCAGGCCCTCACCACGCTGGCGCACCTCGCCATGGGCGCGCAGGACATACTCGTCGCGAGCATGCTCTGCCAGGGCAAAGGCCGCAGTTTGCTCAGGGCTGACGACCAGCTGCACCAGGCCAGTATGGTCGCGCAGGTCGATAAAAATCAGGCCACCATGGTCGCGCCGTGCATGTACCCAGCCGGCCACAGTGATGGTTTGACCGGTGTAATCCGGCGTTTGGTTGGCAAGTATTCGTTGTGTCATATCTGTTAGATTATACCACAATTTCAGGCATCATTCTGCTCGCCCATGGGGAGGGCGCGTGGCTGCGTGGGTTCGGGCAAGGCCACTGGCTGGCTATACACCTCGTCATCATCCGCTGTGGGAGCATGGCCAAGCAAGGCCTCGATGCAATCGTCCAGCGTCACCATCCCCACTGTCTCGCGATACGTATTGACGACAATGAAAACCTGTTGGCGCGTCTTAATAAACGCACCCAAGGCTTGCTCGAGCGACTGTGCCCCGTCGATGTAGTACACGTTTGGGTCCATCACCGTTTGCACCTGAGCCGACACTGCCTCCTTGAGCGACATAAAGTCGCGGGTGTGTAGCACGCCAATAATATGGTCAATGTCGCCATCCACCACTGGGAAGCGGCTATGCCCGGTGCGGTGCAATTCATCGAGTAACAGCGGCCCCACCATAGCATCTTGCTCGACTGTCTTGATAGCATTGCGCGGCACCATGACTGTCTCGACCGTCTTACGCGCAAAAGTCAAGCTCCCCAGCGCTTGCTCACGCTCGACTGGTGGCAAAACTGATGGCCGAGCATGACGCACCAGATGTTCAAGCTCAGCTCGCGACCCCAGGCGAAGATTCGTCTCTACTGGCGGCACAAACGAACGGACAATGCGCACCACTCGCGGGAACCGCCCGGCAAAACTAACGAAGCTCGGCTCGACTGCATTATAGAAGCGCTGGGCAATCGCATGTACCCAGCCAATCCGCCCCACACCGCCATGGAGCAGTGCCACCGCAAGCGCCACCAGCACACCGCCACCAAAGTCAAATGCACCAATGCTTGCCATCACCATCAGCACCAGCAATAGCGCCACCACGCAGCGCTGAAGCGAGACGAGATCATCATAGACAGCAATGCGCCGCAACTGGTGGATCGCTGTGCGATTATTCTGCTGGCGACGGCGCTCAAGCTCGTATTGGCTCACCGGTGGTATATCGGGCCATGCACTGCCAGCCAGGATGAGGGCAATCACAAAGATAGCAAAGATGATGATCATGAGCGTTTCCATGCCATCATTGTAGCGCACTCCCCTGATCGGCTCAATGCTTTGGCCTGTGCAGCACCTCTGTCAGCTTGATTCGGCCACTCGAGCACGATATAATATGCAAGAATAAGGAGGAATGTTTCGTTTATGACAAAAAAATCATGGCTAATCTTTGCAGTGCTCTGCCTCGCAATCTTAGGTGGGCTCGTGTGGCTGTCGCGCCAAGGTGAGTCGATCAATCTGTCGGGTGTCGACCCGTTGCAGGTACAAAGCGCCAGTAGCCAAAATGGCGACATCGCCGACCACACCCACGGGAGCAAATCACCCAAGGTAACAATCATCGAATATGGAGACTTCCAGTGCCCTGGCTGTTCGCAAGCCTCGCCTGCACTCAAGGCAGTCACTGAAAAATACAAGGATCACGTGCAGCTCATCTTCCGCAACAACCCTCTCTCGTCCATCCACCCCAATGCACTCGCGGCAGCGGCAGCAGTCGAGTCGGCTGGCTTCCAAGGTAAATATTGGGAGATGCACGACAAAGTCTACACCGAACAAAATTCGTGGCAGTCACTCGACGGTACAGAACGCACCAACTACTTCGTCACCACTGCACAGGGGCTTGGCCTCGACGTCAACCGCTTTAAGACCGACCTCGCTGAGGCCGACCGTTCAGGTGCCCGGATTAAGAAAAAGATCGCCTTCGATAAATCCCTGGCTGGCGCCCAAAATGCCGCTAGCGCCACACCGGCTATTCTCGTCAATGGCAAGAATGTAACCAACCAATACGTCAAGGACGGCAAACTCACCACCTCAGGCAGCTCAGATGCGCGCCAAGTGTGGGCCGACGC
Source organism: uncultured Candidatus Saccharibacteria bacterium (assembly GCA_963554165.1). Taxonomy (GTDB): domain Bacteria; phylum Patescibacteriota; class Saccharimonadia; order Saccharimonadales; family Saccharimonadaceae; genus Saccharimonas. The sequence continues at coordinate 209,802 of CAUVQR010000001.1, forward strand.
TGATGCCTTTGGCAAGCTCGTCATCGAGCCAGCCCTCAAAGAAAAGGGCGTCTCCTTACCACAATAGCCCTTACTCCAGCAAGCCAAAAACCACCTCATAACAGAGGTGGTTTTTATATTAGTTATTCTTGGTCGTATCTTGCGTGGTTTGCTGGGCGGTGCCTTGCTGGGTTTGTATGGTAGTATTTGCTCCATTTAACAGGGCGCTTGGCTGGCACCACTGCCCGCCGACTGCCCTGCTTGGCCTGGTGGCGACATACTTCTCTTCTCCGCTGCAAAACCATCTTCTATGTTCATGCATACTCCTTTCGTTATTATGGTTCGAGTATAGAGAGCAGGCGTTAAAAGAAGCTTAAAGTGAAATCTTGCAGAGTCCAACTAGTCAATGGCCTGAGTAAGCCTTTTAACTCTGCCGAAGATTTTTTAGCTGATCTCAAAAAGTAATACAACTCATGTGCCCTACTACTCCAGCTACTCCAAACCCAGTTTGATACGCGTCTTTGCTTGTTTATCAAGCATCCGCTCTTTATATTGCCACCACAGGACGTTATCTACTGCGTACTCTACCTACCAGCAAGGCGCAGCCCCACTGTAAAGGTCGTGCCAGTGCCGGGCGTGCTGTCGACAGTAATTTTGCCGCCATGCTCGTTGATCTGCTGCAAAACGAGAGCTTCGTCTGTGGTGAGAGTTGGTTGCTGTGCCATTGTCGTATACTCCTTGTTTATAGTTGTATCTGTAGTATGCACGACATGGCTTAGGGCTATCTTAAATCATCGCTTTTTACCAATTTTCTTCGCATGCCTGCACTAATCTCCGCTCTTCATATCTCCTTGAACCCCTCTCCTCTTTGCTTATCTCACCCTAGAGTTAGAGAGCCACTGTCTTGGGTTTATACTCTTAGTCCGTTCTGGTTTGCTCATTATCTACCCCTGTTCATTCCTCTTATGCTATACTAATCATATGAATCCGCTTGCGATGATTGCCTACCAGACCAAAGACTATCCACGCCTGCCCAATGGAAGGATCGACTACACTGGTCAACTCATCTGTTTTGTCTTTAATTGCGTGGTATGCTATGGTGATGAGATTTTGCTAGCCCGGCGGAGCCAGCAAGAGGTTGAGCAGCCACGTATGCTCAATGGCGTCTCTGGCTTTATCGACCGGACTGATACGAGCATTACGGTACTGGCCGGGCAAGAATTGGCCGAGGAGCTGGGCATTGACCCGCGAGATACGACTATCGTGGTGGCACAGCAACCCCTGATGCAGATCGATGCAGCGCATAGCCGCCAGTGGTATGTGTATCCGGTGCTCGTTGAATGTGCGCAGCGCATAACACCTCGGCTTAATGCCGAAAATAGCGCAGCGACGTGGTATCCACTCACCGAGATCGATGCCTTGCCACTGCTACCGTTTTATCACGAGACGCTCCGCGCTGGCCTGGCAATGCGCCACAAGTAGGCTTTGCGCTAGTTGAGATAACAGAAATAATAGAGAGCCAGACCCAAAGGCTGGCTCCTCATGGATGGTATAGCCAGCGTACTCTGCCTTGACGAGCAGCTCGGTGTCAAAGAACCGGCCAGTATCCTTGATGCGAGGCAGAATCTTGCGTGCCGCATCGCGCCGAATCGCCTTGAAACCGCACTGAGCATCAACGAATTTTGTCTTCATCGTCCGGCGAATAATCCAGTTGTAACAGCGCGAGATAGTGTCGCGCTTGAAGCCGCGGGTTGTGCGCGACTGCTTCATCAGGCGCGAGCCCGTCGCCACAGCTGCCTCACCCATAATCAGCGGGGTGATCATCGGCACGAAGCTGTCTAAATTGGTGGAGAGGTCGATATCCATATAGGCCAGAATATCGGCCGAGCTCTGTAGCCACGCTTGCTTGAGAGCCCGGCCACGACCTTTCTCGGTAAGCTGGATGAGCTGCACCTCGGGGTAATGCAGCGCCAATTGGCGCGCCGCTTCTGCTGTGCCGTCCGTGCTACCATTGTCGGCAATAATGATGCGCCAGCGATGCGGCACATGCTGTGATAAATACGCGTGCAACGTGCTCACCGAGCGCGCAATGACATGCGCCTCATTAAGCACCGGCAGCACAATATCGATACTAAGCGTCCGCGGATTAAGCGCCCGCAGCACCGGCGCAGCAGGCGTCTCTACCGCTGCGGCTGATTGGGTGATGGTTGCTGTTTTCATGTGTGGTATTGTGCAGGAGAGAGATGAAAGCTAGCTTAAAGAGACTCCTGCAGAAGCGACGTGCGAGTATCAGCCCATTTATTATTTCTCGCTGTCTTATTCTTCCTCTAGGAAGTTATGAAAGCTAGTATGCTGCCTAGGCACTAATATTGAGAAAGTAGCCCAAACCATCTAGCCTACCACCGAGTGAATGGCCAGTGAAGCTCTTGGTGCCTACGTGAGCACCGCCACCAACTTTCTTGATCGTCTCGGTATAGAAGGTGTAGGCATCGTGGAATTGGTTCAGCCCATCCTGCACAAAAACATTTCCACTCGATGCAATCGCAATATCCGACTCAATATCTTTCATCGCTTCCCAGATATTTTTATCAATATCTGTTCCGCGGTAGGCAAAGACAATGTCTTTGGTGGCTGGATCTTGCACAGCAATAGCCGACATACCAGATGAAGTGGTTGTGGCGTTAATGAGGTGCCAGGATGCGAGGAAGGAGAGGGGCTTAAGTTCGAGAGAAATAGATCCATCGTTATGGCGATAATTGTCAATTTTTCCCTGTTTTATGAGCGCCTCAATAGATGGCTCCCCGCTACTAGAGGCAAAACTACTTAGGGATTTACTGTAAGATAATATGCTTAATGCCAAGTACTGTTCTATTTTCATAGCTCTTCTCCCTTCATTTCTATATATTTCCTTACATCCTGCGGTGAGTGTATACCACGTATACTCGTTTCTTCGACTAGTGCAACATATACCGCGGGGTTCTCATAATTAATAGATAGTGACACACCGAACTCTCGCAGCTTGACGATTACCTGGTATATCTGTGCGGCTACATCATTATGGACAACCCTACTCTTTATACGTACAGCGACATGTATATCTTTACCAAATCGCTGGAAGACATCACGATACAATGGTATTTCTTTTCCTATCCTTTGGTTCACTGCAGGTATACTGTAGACTTCTATCGATGCGAGCGATGTGTCGGCACCAAATACGTTTTTTATCATAGGATCAATATCCTTTTTGAGGTATTTTGCCCATATCATATCGGGGTATCCATCCCAATAGTTATTACTGTATGGACTGTCCCCTGGAAAACCCTTCACCATAAATCGAATCGTGTGGTCACTTTTAGCATACGCATCAGCCTTAGCAACACCATCTACCCCAAGGCCAGCTCCCTCGATTCGATAATTCTCTACTATAAATTCTTGGCCATACTTACGTTTGAGGTATGACCGCATATGTGATTGAGCAATATGATCATCAATAGTAGATTTTGTGTAGAATATACCAAATATTACCAACATGATAACTGTCGGAATGATAATCATATAGAGAACACCACGGAAGAGGATGGTGCGGAAGCCTAATTTGGCGTTATCGCTTGGTTTTTTCTTGTGCATATCTTCTGCCCTCAGGGTCCCTATTTTTGGCTACGCGACTATTATAGCACAAATGCAGAACTATTGAGTTATTCTTCTTATTCTGCAAGTTGTAGCTTTGATGAGCTGTCAAGGTGTGAGAGGTTTACGCTCAAGGCGATTGGTTTTCGGGTACTTTCTTCATGATTTCTTTTAGAGATTTATTGACTATATCCTCCCCTTACTCTTTTTAAAGCAATCCTTGGAAGTTTCCTGCGCCGTTTTCTCGCTTATACCTCCATACTCCTGACAAATATATCGCGCATCTTCAGTTCTGCTATTTACAACGTATCTCACAGCATAACTTTTCGGGTTTTTTGATTGGGTATACTCCATAAGTTTTCTTACGTTTTGGACATCTTCTTCTTTTACCTGATCCCCTACTACAACAATAGATACTTCATATATAATATGGTCTCCATACTTTTGCAACATCTCAGCAAAAGCTGGCGTACCCTGTATCCCATCAGCTACAACAGGAGCAATTGTAATATCTGGCATATATTTTACTGCAGGTATAGACAACTTTTTAACCATCTTGGTAAGATCTTTTTCTTCCTGCTCACTGTAGAGTGCCGAGAGGTAGTTATCGCGGTAGAGCCGGTGATCTTTCTCTAAAACACGAAAGGTATAAGAGCTACCCTCTCTATGTGCATCTGCAACTTTGCCGCCCCTTCTTGCGAATCCACCTCCTTCAATTCGATAGTTCTTGATAATAAAGTGCTGATGATATTTTTTCTCTAGATAGGCGCGCATTTCAGCCTGAGCTTGATGAGCCTCTATAAGGTACTTAATATGAAATATACCGATCAATGTACCAGTTAATAGAAGTATGACGCATGTCGGAATAATGATAACGCGGAGGATACCACGAAAAAGAATGGTACGAAAGCTTAGCCTATTATTCTCGTCTGGTTCTTTCTCGTGCATGTTTTCTGTCCCCACCCCTTATTTTCTAAAGCATTCATTGGCTTGTTTTTCATCTAATAGACGCGTACCTTCTACCTGTATATTGCACACTACGTCTGTATCCATCTTCGTATCATGTATGCTGTAATGTATAATACGGTAGCCAACTTTTTGCTGATTGATATATCTAATAAGGCTGATGAGATAGTACCGATCCCGGTTATCGACAGCCAATTGATTTGTATTACGATTAACACTTATTATGTAGTGAATATCTTTTCCATAAGACGCTATCGCTTCTTCGTATGTTTTAGGTGTACCGCTCAGCGACTGTGCTGTATTGTCTGCAAGACTGACAGTGATGTCGGTCTGCGCCCACGAGTTATTTATGATATGATCCTTTATTAACTTATCATTCTGAGAGCGGGACCATATTACACCTGGATAGTTATCTTGATTGCCATTCGATGAGGTGTTTACAGAAAATCGTATATGAGGATCCCGTATAGGGTAAGCATTGGCAGCTAGTACTCCCTCTACGCCGAGGCCACTGCTCTTCCGCTCTGGTTTCTCAACGATGAATTCCTCATTATATTTGTTTTGTAAATAAGTTTTCATTGTTGCTTGAGCTTGATTCGCCTCAATATCAGCCTTGAGATAGAATCCACCAACAAGGAGAAACATAACAGCTGTTGGAATAATGATGACATAGAGAATACCACGAAGAAGAATAGTGCGGAAGCTTAGTTTGGTGTTATCGTTTGGTTTTTTATTGGACATATTTTCTACCCTCCCCCACTTTCTACTCTGTGACTATTCTTACATTAATATAAAACTTCCAGGTTGTTTCTCTTCTGAAAGTTGTTTAATTGATGAAGAGCCATGAGGAGAGGAGATTTAATTTCAAGCAAGACAGTTCTTGCGGTCAAGTGAGAGACAATCTCTTTAAGGGTTTGTTTTGGCACATCATCTAACAAACTATTTGGTATTACTTGATAAGCAAGCGATGACAAGGCAAGATACTGCTCAACTTTCAAATTCATTTTTTCTCCTTAATTATTTCTTTATCATATATACGAATATCCTGGTTTTCGTGAAGTATTTTTGCTATTTCATCTTCTAAGAGCACTATGATGTGTTTAGTACCATTTTCGTACCATCGGTATATCAGTTTAGTCTCAGCAGGAACATCCTTAATAATCTGCAACAACTGCTTGACTCGCTCATAGTGCACCAACGAAGAATCATCGTTTTGCGCAGTTACTTCTAGCTTATAGAGTATACTTTGGCTATGCTTATGCGCCACCTCTTGAAATAATGGCAAAGCCTTAGTGTCTGTAACAGCATTGCCAATTTCGCCCGTTGCTATATCCACCGTAGACGCGTACGATCCAGCCATTATTTTATCGACCATCGGTTTTATTCTTGTCATTTCTTGCATGCCCCATAGTGTATCTACATAATCATCCCATGGGTCTGAAAGTGACATCATCACCTTAAAGAGAAGTTTTTTGTTCGCCACAGGATAAGCTACCACCTCAAACCACCCCCGCACTGCGAACCCACTTCCGTTTCGTATTGGTTTCTCGACAACGAATTCTTCTTTATACTTGTTACGTAAATACGTCTTCATTGTCGCTTGAGCTTGGCCAGCCTCGATATCTAACTTAAGATAAAAACCACCAACGAGGAGAAGCATAATGGTTGTTGGAATAACGATGACATAGAGGATACCGCGGAAGATGATAGTACGAAAGCTTAGTGTGCCGTTGTCACTTAGTTTCTTTTTTCGCATATTTTCTACCCTCACCCCCATACTTTCTATTCTGTGACTATTCTAGCACGAATATAGAACTTCTGATTTTCCCTTTTATACGCTATATCTGTCTAGATACCGCATCAATAAACAGTCTCCATCCTACTCCTCATTCCTTATCAATCACCTCAATCATCAGTTTGCTTTTTTCAATACCTGGTTTACTGTCCCGGACTTATGTCTCTTCATGTTATGGCCCCTTCTAAGGCCATCCAACCTGCCGCTACGGATGCTGCTACAGACAGCTCATTGTTTATGAGCATAGTTCGTAGTTCGTCAGGTGTTACATGCATTACCTCAATATCCTCAGTATCATCAAGGTGTTGCCTATGCTTTATAGTGACATTATCAGCAAAGACGATCGCTATCTTGACACGGCTATTTGTAGAGTCCTCAAAAAATGTAGGTCCCTCTACAAAAAGACTGGAGGTGCCTCCAGTCTCTTCATATAATTCCCTTTTTGCAGCAATTAAAGCAGATTCACCCGCATCGATCTTACCCGCAGGAAATTCTATAACACTTTGCTGCGCTCCGTGTTTATACTGACGCACCAGTAAAAATTTGCCTTCATGAGTGCGTGGAACGATCAAAACGGCGTTCATACCCTCTCGCACGTAATAATCATCGAGGACTTTGCCTGACGGGAGCCTGACGGTTTCAATATTTAGCTTGTACCACGGTGAGTCGACTAACTTCTTTTGACTTATAATGTTCCATTCTTGATTCATAGTATTATTGTAGTGTATTCTCAGATCTAGCACTACCATCAACTGTAGCATAAGTAGTATAAGCGATGTCATACATCTATGTATAAACAAGACATCTGCGCCCTCGCGGTTCCCTTTCACATTATGATACACCGTAAATCATAGGGCTCCAGCGGCACATAACAAGTGATCTCAAGGCATGTTCAGTTTTTTATCTCTTCTCGTATGTAGTAAAATACTATACATGAATACTCAAGCGCACCACGTTATTACCGACGAACACTTGATCGATGAGGCGCTATCTCGCTCAGTTGCCGAAATTCTTCCGAGCAAAGATAGCCTCAAAAAGGAGCTACAAAGTGGCCGCCGCCTCACATTCTATCTCGGTATTGACCCAACTGCGAACTACGTTCATCTTGGGCATTCAACAAATTATCTGATGCTCGAACGGTTCCACGCTCTTGGCCACCGGATTATTGTGCTAATTGGCGACTTTACCGCCATGATCGGTGATCCGAGCGATAAAACCTCGATGCGTGTGCAGCTAACACGTGAACAGGTGCTAGAGAACCTGCAGACATTTAAGGCACAAATTGGCAAGATTCTAGACTTTAACGATATCGACAACCCGATAGAATTCCAGTTTAATTCGGAGTGGCTCTCCAAGCTAACATTTGAAGATTCCGTGGAGCTTGCCTCCAACTTTACCGTGCAGCAGATGCTAGAGCGCGATGCGTTCAAAAAACGAGTCGCTGCCGAGAAGCCACTCTTCGTCCATGAGTTCTTCTATCCGCTGATGCAGGGCTACGATTCTGTGGCAATGGATGTTGATGTGGAGATTGGTGGCACCGACCAAACATTCAACATGCTGGCTGGCCGTACATTGCTCAAGCGCTACAAGCAAAAAGAAAAGTTTGTCATTACAACCACACTGCTCGAAAACCCAGAAACTGGCGAAAAATTAATGAGCAAAAGCCTTGGCACCGGTGTGGGTCTCGATCTGAATGCCAAAGATATGTTCTTTAAAATCATGCAGCTGGCGGATGCGGGTATTTACCAGTGTTTTGTGGATTGTACGCGCCTGCCTATGAGTGAGATTACTGTAATTAAAAATCGACTCAACGACGGAGAAAACCCACGCGATATCAAAAAGGATCTTGCTCGAGAGATAGTGTCAATGTACCACGGAGCGAGCGCCGCCGTTGATGCTGAGCAGCAATGGGTTTCTGAGGTGAGTCAGAAGAATCTCGCTAAGGATATTGACGTCATTCAGGTAGATGCCCATGAGTCAATTATCGATATCATTGTTCGACTGAGCATCACAAAAAGTCGCGGCGAGGCCAGACGGCTCATCAAGCAAAATGCCGTGAAGATCAATGACTCCAAAATTTCCAGCGAAGATACACCACTTGCTAACGATGACATTTTGCGTGTTGGTAAGAAACACACCTGCAAGGTAGCCTTGCACCCAAATCAATAGCATGGTGCGGAAAACTGGTATTATATGTCTACTACGGCAAGATGAATAATGTATAAGAGTGGGCTTGCCTTCATGCAGTCATCTTTCAATCTTACTATCATCGATAGGTGATAAGATATTACTAGTATGTACACCCGCACCATCGCCATACCATCCTCCAGCAAGACTCAAACACTGCGCCTGGTTAAGCCAAGCCCAGCTTATGCGCCGATTACCATGCAGTGGATTCGCCGGCCAGAGGTGACGCAGTATTTGGGTGCGGATTTTTCGCACATGACCGAGGAAGACGAAGTAGCACACCTCCAGAATATGCTTGACGATGACGATCGGTATAGCTGGATGATTGAGCGCAACGGCGAGATCGTTGGCAATATTGAAATCAACGATATAAGAAAACTTAGCCACAAATACGGCGTCACAGCTGGGGCATTTTGTACACTGATTGGCGATCCGAAAAACTGGGGTCAAGGCCTTGGGAGTTCTGCCAAGCAAGCAGCTTGCAATTGGACGTTTTCTGAAGGTGGTTTTGCAATAATTGAGGCAAAGGCCTACATGCAAAACGTCCACAGCTGGAATGCGCTCGAGAGGCTTGGCTATCAGTACACGGGAATCGAGCAAAGTGAAGTTGCAGGCGAAGCAGTGAAATGGAGGGTGTATACACTGGTAAGGGCTGATTGGCAGCAACTGGATTGGGCGAAGTAACAACTATCTTATTTCTCTTACTGAAGATTTGTGGCATTTCATGTCTTTTGTAACATTCTTCAGTCTTTCTCGCGTGCTTTATAAATCATCTCATACGACTTACTTATGGAGATCTGTATATCACTACCTCTTGTTTAGCTATACCTCTTTACCAGACCAATGAGAGTAAACGAAAAAGTATTGCTCTTGCTGTAGAATCATGTAAGGAAGCGGCATAAGATTGTCTCAGAAGCACAGCGTCAGGAGTTACCAGCTGAATTTATACAGACTCCTCTACTCCCTTTCCTAGATAACGAGCTTCTTTCTCTTTTTCTCGCTCCTCTCTGTAGGCAACCTTCAGCTCAGTAATTAAAGCTGGGGTAGTGGACATAGGTTTGATGATAATGCGAGCCATATACTGCGCCAGAAGATGAAGAAAACGAAGATATAACCCAGCACTCTGCTACTTGCTATAACCAAAACACGTTATCGCCTCTCTTACGTGCCTGACCTATTTCTCTCTAGCGCCTCTTTCGAATCATTTTCTTCTCATAGCATATCAAAGGGTCCACATCACAATTCTGCGTCAATCGCTGCAACCAGTGCAGCAATTGACATATACTGCTGCGATGGCGGCGTGCCATCCATCATAGCACGCGCCTGAGCAATAGCGCGTTCAGTCTCCTGGTTAGCTATTCATAGCCCAGCATATCATACGCCGTGGCCGCCATATACGCCTGGAGCCGCCGCACTGCCTGAGCCGCCTCAGGAGCAGGCTGAGCACTACACACGGCATAATACCCTACTAGGCCAGCAAGCAGCGGCCGGTTCAGCTCAGCCTGCCAGGCCTGCACATCGTAGCCGCGGCGCGCCATATCGAGCAAAAACTCGGTTGCGCTCCACCGCTCTGGCACATAAGCCGCCCACTGCCAATCAATTAGCTTCACGTTATCTTGAGCAGCATGGTAGGCAATCGTCTCACTCCGCACATCACCGTGGCTCAAGCGATCGCACGACTGGTCAGCCACCTGCTGAGCCAATGCCGCGAGATCAGCCAAGCGCCCAGTATCATCAAGCACAGCACAAACCTGCTCGTAGCGCCGACGAATCACTGGCTTACTGGCTTGCTCAGCCCAGGAGCGGTACGTCTGCTGAAGCTCCTCACGCCGCGTCACATCATCGCAAAGTAACCGAAGCCCCTGACACTGCACGACCCGGTCAAACGCCGTGGCATGCAGCACAAGCGTCTCAGCTGCCGCCGCAGGCAGCTCGGTCTGCTCAAGCTGAGCAATCGCCCGCAGCACCGCCGCTATATAGCGCTGACGAGCCAGCTTATCTGCCGCGTCAGGCGGCTGCCACTGCCAGCCATCCTTAGCAATATACGCTTGGCTCAGCATAATCACCCGCTCATCATCATACTGAACAAACTCCGTCACCAGAGGCGAACCGGCCTGCTGCAGCGCCCGAATCACCGCATCATCTTTGCTCAGAGCCGCTGCCAGCGCAGCGTGGTTCGAAGCTTCTGGATCAGCTTCTTTGACAAACACCGACTGCGCTCCAGCCAGTGCAACAGCTCGCCGGCACCCGGTTGACGCACCGTCAATCGGCACCACCCGCACCTGATCACGCGCCACTTTGCAGTGCTGCGCTACCATCGCAAGCGCCGATGGGCTCAAAATCTGGGAAGACGACGGCTGACTCATACCTCTAGTATAGCAAAGGTGTCATAAATCACCATACTGACGAAGACATGGCCCGTTTTACGCTCCACCCTTCTCCTATACGCAAAAAACAAAAATACATAAAAAACCCGCTCATGCAAGCGGGTCTTTAGTGCCTATCCTCATCGCAGCTACGACCGATCAGTCACCACATCAGGGCGATGGTCCACCTCCATCATCTGTGGTGATGGCCCATAGACCCGGACACTAACATAATCCTTGGGCGAGTAGGTACACGTCGAGAAGAGACCATGGCGATCACGGCAGGCATCATGCTGCACGGTCACAATAGCCCGACTGCCTTCCTTAGTAATCGTCGCTGTTGGCTCTTTGACACCTTTCATCTGCAGGTAATCTATCTCAACACGCGGCTTCTCAGCATAACCCCCATAGCTCACCCTGGCGGTGCCATCGACGCGCACCGTAGTGGCATCGGCGACGTCAACCACCTTGGTGCGCTGCACGTCGCGCATTTGGCGCTCTAAGCTCATCCCCGCGTTCATGCCACCAACCGCTAGGCCAGAGATAGCAACTGCCCCAACGAGGAGCATCGCTAGCATCGCAATACCAACCGGCCGCTTTAGCCGCCAGGCAAAGATACTCCATGCACCAAGTGAGAGCAAAGCAGTCAGCGCCACGCCGCCGAGCACTGCACAACCATACGCCAACCACAGCCAGCTCTGCGCAGCAAAGTCGCCCATGCTTGAGACCATAGTCGCGCTCATTACACCACCGACCATCAGTGCGACGAGTGCACCCAGCGCCATCATCAAGACCCCACAGCCAATCATAATGCGCAGCACCTTCGCAGCAGTCTGGGCCGCTTGGCTACCGCTGGCAGGCTCGGCAGCGGCTTTTTTTAAGCTATCAAACGTCACTGGCTTACCGGCCATGCGCAGCTTATCCGACGCCGTGACGGCTGGTGGAATAGAAAGCCACATCACGATATAGATCAGCAGCGCCGTCCCAAACGTCATAAAAGGTGAGACGATCGCCAGCAAGCGAATCCACAGCGGGCTGATCCCAAAGTATGCCGCTACCCCAGCACACACCCCACCGATCAACGCATGATTTGTATCGCGCATCAGCTGCTTGGGTGCCCCGTCCGCGAGAGCTGCCTCAGCTGCATCTCGCAGCGCAGCATCGTCGTCTCCCGCCTCGGCTTCACTGGCAAACTCCCGAGGTTCGCCCATCTGACCACGCAGCGCCGTGACGTCCTCAGCAGTCACCACACCATCGCGCGTCACACCGCGCTCGGCAAGCAGTTCAACCATCCGCGCTTCGATCTCGCGCATTGCTTCTGGCTCGGCATGCATCCGCTGCTGAATCGACGTCAGATACGCTCCCAGTACGTGTTTTGCCTCAACCTCAACACGAAATGGCGTCTTGGCGAGGTGGATATTGGTAATTTCCTTCATGACATGTCCTCCTTACAACTTCTCTATTGTACTACTTAGTGCCGCAATATTGTGTTTGAGCTGCTTGGTTACCTCTGCGCCAAATGATGTGGCCGTGTAATATTTGCGTGGTGGCCCTTGCTCACTTTCTTTCCACTCGTGTTGCAAGAGCCCATCCTTTTGCAAGCGACTCAGTAATGGGTAGATCGTCCCCTCCACCACCATCAGGTCAGCCTGACGGAGCTGCTGGATGATCTCGCTGGTGTAGCGTGGCTCCTTGGCACACACCACCAGCACGCAGTACGATAAGAAGCCTTTGCGCAGCTGCGTCGTCAGCGCCTCAGCATAGTCAGTTGCATTCATCAGTGTCCCCCTGGGATGTTATGGCGTGTGACACGCCCGTCTTTGATCACCACTTGGTAGTCACATTGCTTAGCCAGATCCGCATCGTGCGTTACGATGATGAGCGTTGTGCCGTGCTCGCGCTGCTGGCGAAAGAGCAGCTCCTCGATCTGGGTGCCCGTCTCGCTATCCAGGTTGCCAGTTGGTTCATCGGCAAACAGGATCTTCGGCTCGCCCACGATTGCTCGGGCAATCGCCAGACGCTGCTTCTGCCCACCAGACAGATCCTTGGCCTTATTGTGTTTTTTGTTGGCCAGGCCGACCGCCTCGAGCGCCTGGTTTACCTTAGCGCTGCGCTGAGCCCGCGGCACACCAGCGATCTCGAGCGGTAGCATCACATTGCTCACCACACTATCGTTACCCTCGACAAAGAAACTCTGGAAGATAAAGCTAATCGTCCGTGCCCGGAAGGCATCAACCTGTCGCGGCTTCATCTGCAGGATATCTCGCCCGCCGATCACTACCTGCCCTGTCTGCGGCCGGTCGAGGCCAGAGATCGCGTGCATCAAGGTGGACTTACCCGAGCCGGACTTGCCGAGGATAGCTACACTCGCGCCTCCAGGGATGGTGAGGTTGATGTCATTGAGTGCCTTAAATTGGTTGTGCTTTTTGCCATAGGTTTTGGTAATATGCCGTAGTTCAATCATGTCCTTCTCCTTATTCTATTCTGTCCTTAATGCCTCGATTGGGTCAAGCTTGGTTGCCTTGCGGCTTGGTAAGTAGCTGGCAATAATGCCGAGGATGGCCAGTAGTGCCACGAGAGCGACCATTTGCCAGGCTTCCGGTAGAAGCAGCTGCATACCCTCCTCAAACTTGAGCTTCTCAACGATCCACGGGTTGAGCAGGCTCAGCAGGCTGGCGCCGCCCGCACCAATCGCACCGCCGATGATACCGATCAACGCAGCCTCGTAGCGGAATAGCTTACCAACATCGCGGCTGCGCATCCCCAACGCCTTCATCAGGCCAATCTGCTGCGTTCGCTCCAGCACCGAGATGTACATGGTGTTAATGATCCCAAACATACTAGCCAGCAACGCGAGAGCACCAAAGGCGAGCAGAGCATACTGTGCCCCATTGATGAGACTGAGCATACCTTCCTTTGCTTCAGTAAAGGTCTGGGCTTGGTAGGTACCACCACCGAGCTTCACAACGGCGTCTTTCACGGCAGCGGCATGATCATCGCTATCTGCTCGTACCACGACGCTTGGATACTGGTTAGCTGCGCCGGGAGCTTTGGTCTTTTGGTTGATAAGCAGTGCATCATCAGTCGCAATCGTCACACCAGGCTGGTAGCCAATTGAGGCCATACCGGCTGTTTCGACCGCCACAATAGTCAGCTGGGCATCATGCGTCCCGCCTGGCCCCTGAGCATGGAGCGTAACCGTCTTGCCAACCGCATCCTGGGCCGAGTCAAAGCCAAAGTCGGCCAGATATTCCTTGGCAAGGATGGCTTGGCCAGGCACGAGGTCTGTACCGTCATCAGTTTTCGTCAATTCACCAGCCACAATCTTCGATGATTTGCCCTCGTTCTTGACGTTAATCGAGGCAATCAACCGCTTGTGGTTGGCTGGGCTCTCTACGTAGCGCACCACTTGGGTTACATTCGCGTACGGCCGCACTGTCTTGACATGATCCAGCTTGCTGAGCTTGGCGACATCATCATCGCTCAGCACGAGGGTGCCGCTCTCATTCACCGCCTTATTTTTGCCATATTCAGGTAACTTCTTTTCGTCACGGGCGTGCGTCACATACACCGTTGAGGCACTACCGGCACTATCAATTATCGAGGTCAAGAAAGCCCGGCCGCCATTGCCCAGCATCAGCGCCAAACCAATTGTAAATGCTCCCACTGACATCGCCAGTGCTGTTAGTGCTGTGCGAGCCTTGGCTTGGCGTAGGTTCCGCCCTGCTCGCTTGATTATATCGATTCTCCTCATTCGATACTCCTTACTATATTATTGTTATTGCCTGGTACTATGCTATACAAGGTATATTGAAATGTCAAGTAGTTTGAGAAATAAAGTACTGGTTATATCATACTTACCACAGACAATGCCATCAAAAATAGACACCAGCGCTCTTTGCACCAGTGTCTACCTGTTTCTCTCCTCGCGGTATCCTACGACACAATAATCGTCCCTTGCTCACCTGCTACAGCGGCAGCGGCGTGCTCTAGGTTGGCAATGATAGCGCGCCGACCAGGCTTTGCCACGAAATTGAGCGCAGCCTGCACCTTCGGTAGCATACTACCCGACGCAAACTGCCCCTGCTCGGCATAAGCCTGCATCTCCTGGCTGGTCGTTCGGCCAATCGCACGGGCCTGCGGCGTACCATAGTCGACCATCGCGTTATCGACGGCCGTAAGAATCACCAAGGCTTCAGCATCAATCGCATCAGCCACCACCGCAGCGGTAAAGTCCTTATCAATCACCGCCTCGACCCCGGCCATACCGTGCGCTTCATTCTCAACCACCGGAATGCCGCCGCCGCCCGCTGTCACGACAGTCAAGCCAGCATCAAGCAAGGCACGCACCGCACCTTCTTCGACCACGCGCTGCGGTCGAGGTGATGGCACGACGCGGCGCCAGCCTCGCCCCGCATCTTCTTTGAAGACGAAATCGCGCCCCGCCGCCGACTGCTGCGCCTCAGCCTCGGAGGCATAAAAGACCCCGATTGGCTTCGTAGGATTTGCAAACGCCGGGTCACCCGCATCAACCACCGTCTGCGTCACCATTGTTACGGCGTGGTTTGGCATACCACGGCGGGTAAACTCGTTCGTCAGCGCCTGCTGTAGCCAATAGCCGATCTCCCCTTGGCTCATCGCACCGCACGTATCAAGCGGCATCGTTGGCACCTCAGGGGTATTAATCGCCTCCTCATGGAGCACAATATTCCCCACCTGTGGCCCATTCCCGTGGACGATCACCAGCTGATGCCCAGCTGCAATCAGCGGCACCAGCTGAGCCGCCGTCTCGCTCGCCACTCGCTGCTGCGCAGCCGCACTTGCTTCACCTTGTTTTTGGAGGGCGTTACCACCCAATGCAATCACAATTGTACTCATCTTAAAACCTCAACGACATGCAGGTCAAACTGCCGGTTATTTTTTCAAATTCACTGGTATCGATTAGTTCTACATGGTAGCCACAGTCGCGGATCTGCTGCTCAATCTTGGGAAAGCCCTGCGGCACAATCACCGTGCCATTAATCCACAAGCTATTCACCGCATAGTACTCATCGTCATCCACCACCAGCTTGTTAAATGGTGCAAAGGCTGGGTGGTGCTCATAGGCCTTGGCAACAATCAAGTTGTTGTTATCTAAGTAAACCACATCATCCTTCAGGTGCAGAATCCCTGTCACCTCAACCGTCTCGGCCGTCATGCCGTAGCGCTCAAGGATAGCAGTGATCTGCTCGGCCGCCGCTTGGTTGGTGCGGTGGCTCAGGCCAATGTAGTAGTGGTCACCCACCATCATAATATCACCGGGGTCGACGGTGCCGGGTGCTTCGACCTGCTCAATCGTATCATAATGCTGGCTGAGCGCCTGGCGCAAATCAGGCAAGCTCGCCTCGCCGCGCCGGCTTGCTGCCCCAGGCCGCGACAAAATCGCCACCCCATGCGGCGTACACAGAGCATTATCCTCAATAAAGACGCTATCCGGATACTCCTCATTGGGCTCCAAGACCGTCACCTCAAGGCCACACTGGCGGAGCAGCGCAACGTACTGATCGTACTGCTGCATTGCTCGCTCGTAGTCTGGCTTCCCCTTCTCCGGCGTCTGGCTAATACCGTTGATCAAGCTACGGCTTGGCCGGCGGGTAATCGCGTAATGAAACATCACACTCCTTTCTCTTATTATCGATGCGGTGCGCCCTTTTCTTGGCGCACCGCATGGCTCCTCATTAGTTAAACAGCTTTGGCATCGTAATACCAAGTGTCTTATCCAGCCCACCAGTCAGCAGCTGAAGCAGCGCATAAGCCAGCGCCACCAGTAGTGCTGCGACAAGCAGCCACTCAAGCGCTGTAAACGGCTTCTTGCCTTGCTGCTTACGCATCAGGCCATAGACCACAATACCCGGCACATACAAGAACACCGTCACCAGCAAGTTCTCTACCCCGGCGGCATAGACCAGCCAGACGCTATACACGCTAGCCATCACACCAATCAAGATATTAGCTGCCCGGCCCTTCGTTTCTGGCTTCTCCAGAGCCGAGTATTTCAGCTGGTAAAAGGCCGTTAAGGCATAGGGCACGAGAATTGCCGATGTTGCAATCGCAATACCAATGTTATACACCGAGCCACTCGTTAGCGGTATCGTCAGGATAAAGAGCTGCACCAAAGTGTTGGTCACCAGCAGCGAGTTCTTTGGCACGCCAACCTTGTTCTCTTTGGCAAAAAACGTCGGAAAAGTGCCAGCCTTTGCCGCCTGGTAGGGCAGCTCAGCCGCAAACATCGTCCATGCCAGCCAGCCACCGAGCACCGCAATGATCAAGCCACTATTAACTAGCCAGGCACCCCACGGCCCAACCACCTTCTCAAGCAAGAGCGCCATTGCTGGGTCTTTGAGACCAGCCAGTTCCGGCTGCGTTGCCACGCCAAAGGCGAGGACGGTCATCAAGACATAGAGCGCAAGCACGGCCGCAAAGCCAATGAAGGTCGCCTTGACGACATCACTGCGCTGCTTAGCCCGGCCCGAGAACACAACCGCACCTTCGATACCAATAAACACCCAGACGGTAACGATCATCATATCCTTGATCTGCCGCAGAACAACGTCAAGACTCAGATTGCTACCAGCCAGGCCCCAGAGGTCCTTCGAGAAGATATCGAGCTTAAAAGCAGCAATAATCGCCACCAAAAAGACCATCAGCGGGACAATCTTGGCAATCGTGATGAGCAAGTTCACTACACTCGCCGTGCGCACACCTCTGAGAATCAGGCAGTGCACGCCCCAGAGCAAAATCGACATACCAATCGCCGAGGCCCAGTTTTGGCCATCAGCAAACAGCTGCGGGAAGAAATAGCCAAGCGCCGAAAAGGCCGTTACAGCATAGGCGATGTTGCCAATCCAGGCCGAGATCCAATACCCCCAGGCCGAGTTGAACCCAACATATTTGCCAAACCCTGCCTCGGCATAGCTATAGATACCAGCGTCAAGGTCGGGGCGCTTCTCGGCAAGGTTACGAAAACTCAGGACAAGGAAGACCATCCCCACCCCAGTGACGAGCCAGGCAATAATGGTTGCCAGTGGCCCAGCCGACTCTGCGGTATTACGGACAAGATTGAAGATACCAGCCCCAATCATGCTGCCGATAACAAGCCCGGTGAGTGATCGCCACCCCAGCTTGCTCTCTTGTTGTGTTTGTTGTGTTGTCATACGTGAGGCCCCCTATGCCTCAGTTACTTGTTATAACGTCAGTGCCATCACTGCCTTAATCGTGTGCATGCGGTTCTCCGCTTCGTCGAAGACCACACTGTGCTCGCTCCGGAACACCTCGTCCGTCACCTCCATACTCTCAAGACCATAGTCTTGGTAGATCTTCAGCCCCGTCTCGGTATTGAGATCGTGGAAGGCTGGCAAGCAGTGCAAGAACTTAACGTGTGGATTGTGTGTTTCATCAAGCATCGCGCGGTTCACCTGGTAGGGTTTGAGTAAAGCAATCCGCTCAGCAAACTGCGCCTCCTCACCCATCGACACCCACACGTCGGTATAGATCGCATCAGCTCCCTCCAGAGCCGTCGCGCGATCATCCGTCACGGTAATCTGCGCACCAGTCTCGGCGGCAATTGCCCGGGCGAGGTCAACCAGATCACTGCTCGGGTGCAGCTCAGCTGGCGCTAAGATGCGGAAGTCAACGCCCATCTTGGCCGAGCCAATCATCAGGCTATTGGCCATATTGTTGCGCCCATCACCGACAAAAACCAGCTTTGTGCCAGCCAGCGGCCCACCATGCTCCTCGAGCGTCATAAAGTCAGCCAAAATCTGCGTCGGGTGGAACTGGTCGGTCAAACCATTCCACACCGGTACACCAGCGTGCTTAGCCAAATCTTCCACCGTCGAGTGCTTAAAGCCACGGAACTCAATCCCATCAAACATCCGGCCCAGCACCTTTGCAGTATCCTCAACCGACTCCTTTTTACCCAGCTGGATGTCATCCTTGCCAAGAAACTCCGGCGCAACACCAAGGTCATTGGCCGCCACGGTAAAGGCGCAGCGCGTACGGGTTGAGTTCTTCTCAAACAAGAGGGCAACTTGCTTACCCTCGTGTAAGCGGTGTAGCACACCCTCGCGCTTGAGCTTCTTGAGCTCGTGCGCGATGTCGAGCATCTGCCGGATTTCCTCTGACGAAAAGTCCTTGAGGGCTAAGAATGAGCGGTTTTTTAGATTGGTTGGTAGGTTCATTTACACATCCTCTCGTATTAGTGGCATACTCATGCAGCGTGGCCCGCCACGGCCCCGGCCAAGCTCCGAGCCAGTAATCTCCAGCACTTCGACGCCTGCCTCACGCAGTTTTTGGTTGGTGACGTAGTTGCGGTCGTAGGTGACCACCACCCCAGGAGCAATCGCTAAGGTATTGCTACCGTCATTCCACTGCTCGCGCGCTGCAGCGATATCGTCACCGCCACCGCATTCGATCAAGGTAATCGACGGCACGCCAAGAGCTTGGCTAAGCACCTGCTCAAGATTATGTTCTTTGGTAATGGTTGGGTAGGCCTGCCCGTCTGTCTTATGCAAGACGAAGATATTCATCCGCCCCTCAAAACCTCGAATCTCGGGGTGAATGGTAAATTTGTCGTGGTCAATCATCGTAAAGACAGTGTCCAGGTGCATAAAGGCGTGACTCTTGGGGATCTCAAGGGCAATCACCGTATCAAAATTCGACTCAGCAAAGAGCTTTGTCGCCATCAGCTCAATCGCCTCTGGTGAGGTGCGCTCACTAATACCAATCGCCATCGTATGGTTATTAAGTACCAGCTCATCACCGCCCTCAATCGAGAATGGTTGGCTGCGATCATACCAGGTCGGTACGTTCTTGCCAGCAAAGCGCGGATGGAAATCGATAATATAGCGCATAAAGAGCGACTCACGCCGCCGAGCTGGCCAGTGCATCTTGTTGATCGTCAAACCTTGGCCAATCGCCGCTGCTGGGTCGCGCGTGAAGTAGAGGTTCGGCATTGGGTCGAGATAAAACGGATATTGCTCATGCGCGACCATCGTATGAAGTTGTTGCTGCTCAGGTGGCAGGCTAATCTCATCCTTGCGCACCCCCGCCATCAGCTTGCGCACCATCTGGCGCGGCTCCATACCAAGCAGATACTCGGCAAGCGTCCGCGATGCGCGTTGGTTGTCTTGCTTCGACGCCACCAGCATCTCAACAACAAATTGCCGCCGCACCGCTTCGTCAGCGAGTGCCTCGGCGGCAAGTTCATCTAAGTACAACACTTCGACCCCACGCGAGCGGAGCAGCTCCGCAAAGCGGTCATGCTCCTGCTGCGCAACCTTGAGATACGGAATATCGTCAAACAATAGGCGCTGCAAATGTTCTGGCGTGAGATGCTCGAGCTCCTCACCCGGCCGATGCAAGAGCACTGTCTTCAACCGGCCAATCTCTGATGTAATATGAATTGGATCGTCCACCTTTTCCCCCTGTGTGGCTTATAGTTGATGCTTTCATTGTAGCATGTTCTGAGGTAAGTGCAATGGATAACAGGTGTCACATTGGCTCAAACAAACCATGTTGACACCACTCACTGTCATGCCTTATACTACAAAAATATCACCATGGCCAGACAAGCCTAAGGTTTCGACCGACCGCTGTTTCTGGCCTTTTTGTATGCTAGTTTGTCTCGAGCATTACCAATAATGTGAATGTATCCACGGTATTTTCTGAGCAAGGCAAAACGAGCATGCAGCGGCACCTTACCAATCACTCTATCGGCTACTACACCACTCGAGTCATAACCGCCAAGCTCGCCTCCACCCGGCAGCGGAATCCAGGGTGCGCTTGCAGCCACTCATCAGTTGCCCGGGCCGCGCCAGGCAGCGCTTCGTTAGCATAATCATCCACCACCAGCACTGCATCAGGAGTCAGCTTCGGCGTCACGAGCCGAAGTGAGTCCATAATCGACTGGTAGTAGTCGCCATCGAGAAAGGCAAACATAACATCCTCCGGCACATCGTGCGGCATAAGCTCAGCAAACCACACCTTATGCACCACTGGTGGGCGCAGCCCGGCTTTCTTGAACTGCTGGAGAAATCCCTTGCGCGTTGCAGCAAGCTCCCCTGTAACAAACTGCTCACCAGCTGCGCTCGCATCCTGCGCCGTCTTCTCTGGTAAACCAGTGAATGAATCATAGACGTGAAATGCTCCCACATACTGATACGCATCAAGCAAGCGCCGAATAAACAAACTCGTCGTCCCCACATAACAGCCAAATTCAACAACCGACCCCTGGCAGCCAGCTCTCAGAAGCCGCTCAAGCTCACGCAGCAAAACCCGCAGCTCACGCTCATCCACTTGGTCGGAGATGATTGGGTAAGTGCGGAGAAGTTGGTCGGTGATCATTATTGGCCCACTATAGCAAATAATTGCCTACGATGCTATGACCTGGTTCATTTTGGCGCTTTCTCATATACAAATCCCATTTGTATGCCATTTGATCGAAATTATTCTGGCGAGCATGACCAGTATACGGTATACTATAACCATGAAAGTCACCAGCCCCGCCTTCAAAAACAACGCCAAAATACCAAAGATCTACTCGCGCTTCGGCGGCAACCAGCGGCCGCCTCTTGCTATCAGCGACGTCCCTGATGGTACCCAGAGCCTCGCCGTGGTGTGCTATAGCCCCGACGCACCCTTCATTGGTGGCTTCTACCACTGGATTGTTTGGAATCTCCCTCCCACTACCACAGAAATCGGCAGCGACTACCTCCCTCACGGTGCCGTCGAAGGCACCACCACCTGGGGTAAGCCAGGCTGGGGTGGCCCACATCCTGCCTTTGGCACCCATCGCTATCAGTTCTTCGTCTATGCGCTCAATACCGTGCTCGACCTCCCCGCCAAAACACGCCCTAAGAAATTCTCCAAAGCAATCGCCCCACACATCATCGAGCGCAGTATGCTCACAGGGAAGTTTGGCGCATTGGATATATTTGATTTGCGGTAAGATCAACCTATAGCACGCTCTTTATCAATTCCAGTGCTATCTGTCGCCATTTTCGGACACGATACACATATCGTGCATTGCCTAAAGTACTCTATGCAATCACGCATGATCAAAAAATTGTGGTGGCACATCACCATCGCAAGAAGCTACGCTCTGCATACCACTGATCGCTATTGCCTTTGGCGTGCCTGTTACGTCAAAATCGTAGGTGATATCCTCGCCATAGTAATTAAAATGGCTACCACGTACAATGCGTAGTGTTGTATCATCCACGACTTCTAGTGATTCCGCTGCTGCAA
The DNA here is from genome assembly GCA_963554165.1 of uncultured Candidatus Saccharibacteria bacterium. GTDB lineage: Bacteria > Patescibacteriota > Saccharimonadia > Saccharimonadales > Saccharimonadaceae > Saccharimonas. The sequence continues at coordinate 232,008 of CAUVQR010000001.1, forward strand.
ACGGCTGCCATGTATTTGGGTTGATGAGCTGCAGCCCGTGGCGCGTTGCGACGACCTGGTATATATTGTACTGATTGGCAAAGCGCCCCTCAAAGCGACAAAGGTCCGCACACACCTGTTGCTCATCACCAAGTGCATCAATGATAGATAGAATCGAGCGTGCCATATCATCTGGTGCAGCATCTCGTGCATTCGCCATTACAGACACAACCACATGATCGCGCGTACGAAGCCACGTTCGGCTAACAAACCCAGGAAAGCGACCACTGTGGCCAATGAGCACAGTACCATCGGCGCATTGTTCGACATTGACACCCAAGCCATAGGCCATTGCTGTACTTGGTGCGTTGGTGTAACCCCAGGCGCGGCGCTGCATCTCGCGCTTGGTTGCATCACGGAGCAGCTTGCTCGAACCAACCCGCAGTGCAGCCACAAAGCGAGCGAGATCATGAGCAGTCGTACAAAAGCCAGCCGCTGGCTTTAATACCCCCGTCGTGAGGTGTGGGTAGGCCTGTCGCTGCTGGGCTAGCGTCACGCGGCTATAGCCAGTTGCCATAGATAGATTAGAAGAATATTCTGGCACAGTATGCGACAAGCCAAGCGGCTGGATGATGTGTTCTGTCACATACTCGGCATACGACTGACCACTCACCTGTGCAATCACCTGTCCAAGCAGAGCAAACCCAAAATTCGAATATTTAAACTCTGTATTTGGCTCACACACCAGACGGGTCTGCATTATCTGCTGCTGCAATGTCGCATAATCAGGAAAGGCTGCTTCTCCCTGCCAAAATCCCGCTACTGTCCCATCGCGAATCACACCGGCTGAATGACTCAGCAGTTGCCGCAATGTGATGGTTTGCCAGCGGGTATCGGGGTGCTCAGCCAGCCATGGCAGGTATGTCGTAATGGTATCATCGATCCGCAACAACCCCTGCTCTTGCAGCTGCAGTAGTGCTGTCGCAGTAAACATCTTGGAGTGTGATGCTGCGCGCAGTAGATGGTTCGTCGTGAGCGGTGTGGCGGTCTCTTGGTCAGCAACACCATAGGCGCGATGAAATACAACCTCATCTTGCTGGGTAATCGCCACCGCAAAGCCTGGCCACGAAAGCCACTTGCTCCGCAGTGTCAGCCATGAGTCAATAAATTGCATTGTTCGCTCGGGTAGTTCCATACTCATATTACTGAGTATAGCACGAGAAGCTATCTCATATTATGGCTCTTCCGCAAACTGGCTCTGGTACAGCTCCGCATAAAAGCCACTCTGGGCAAGCAGCTCATCATGCGTGCCCTGCTCGATAACATTACCATCCTTCATCACAAGAATGAGATCGGCGTCACGAATCGTGCTCAGGCGATGGGCAATAACAAAGCTCGTCTTGTGCTGCATCAGCCTGTCCATCGCCTGCTGGATCAGCACCTCAGTGCGGGTATCGACCGAGCTGGTCGCTTCGTCTAAGATAAGCATCGGTGTCTTGGCAAGCATAGCGCGGGCAATTGTCAGTAGCTGCTTCTCCCCTTGCGACATATTAGTCGCTGCTTCGTCGAGCACCATATCATAGCCACCAGGCAGCGATCGGACAAAATGGTCGACATGCGCATCACGCGCCACCGCCAACAGCTCAGCTTCGCTCGCCTCAGGGTTACCATAGCGTAGATTGTCGCGGATCGTCCCATGGAAAAGCCACGTATCTTGCAGCACCATACCAAAGAGCTGCCGGACACTACTGCGCGTCATCTGGGCAATATCCACCCCATCGATCAGGATCTGGCCACTATCAATATCATAAAATCGCATCAAGAGATTAACCAGCGTCGTCTTGCCCGCACCCGTTGGCCCAACAATCGCCACCCGCTGGCCAGGGCGAATATGAGCCGAGAGGTGCTTAATAACCGGCGTCTTTGTGTCGTAACCAAAGACAACATCGCGAAACTCCACTTCGCCGCGCACCACTGGCAGCGTCGTAGCAGGCACCGGGTCGGGTGCTTCGGCTGGTTCTTTAAGAAATTCAAAAACCCGCTCAGCCGCAGCCGCCGTCGATTGCACCACATTGGCAATATTCGCCGTCTGGGCAATCGGCTGGTTGAACTGCTGCATATACTGGATAAAGGCCTGAATATCGCCAATCTTAATCCGCCCCTCGATTGCCAGCCAGCCACCGAGCACCGCCACGCCAATATAGCCAATATTCCCCACCACATTCATCACTGGATACATCAAGCCAGAGAGAAACTGCGACTGCCACGCGCTCGAGAAAAGCCGCTGGTTAATCTGCCGAAAGGTCGCCAGCGAACGCTCCTGCCCGCGAAAAGCACGCATCACCTGGTGGCCAGCATACATCTCCTCAATATGGCCATTGAGCTCGCCTAGCTCATCTTGCTGGCGGATGAACTGCATTTGTGAGCGCCTGGTAATCATAATGATCAGTCCCATCGACAGCGGTAGAACTAAGAGTGCCACTACAGTGAGCAACCAACTAATCGACAGCATCATCCCCATAATCCCAACCAGCATCACTACCGCACTCATCATTTGCGACAGGCTTTGGTTAAGCGTTTGACTCACCGTATCAACATCGTTGGTAATGCGGCTGAGAACGTCGCCGTGGGTTTGCGTGTCGAAATAGCGCAGCGGCAAGCGATTGATCGCCTTTGAGATATCGCGGCGCAGCTGGTACGTCAGCTTCTGGGTAATATTCGTCATTAGCCAGGCCTGTCCATAGCGAAACAGCGCACTGATCACATAGAGCCCAATCAGCCAAAGGACAATCGATAGGATCGCGTCATAATGGAAAGTAGGACGTCTGCCCAGATCGAGCGTCTTGACTGTGTCGCGGGCCGAAACAGGCAGTGCCTCAGCCAGCTGCTTGCCCTGGGGCGATGCCATAAATTGCTCACCCGTCATACCCGCAGGGATCGTCACGCCAGCAGGAAGCTTCTCGTGGATAGCATCATACGTACGCAGGCGCGTGTAGTCATCGACAATCTGGTTGGTCGCGTTGCCAAGCAGCTTGGGGCTGACAATTGCAAACAGCGTACTCATTATCGTGAAGCCAACCACTAGGGCCAGCTGCCAACGAAAGGCGCGCAGATACTGCAGCAGTGTGCGCACCGTCCCACGGAAATCCTTAGCTCGCTCCGTCCCGCCGCCAGCGACTGGCCCACCCATTGGGCCGCGGCGCACTCCCGATGAGCGCGGTCGTGTAGACGATTGCTGGCTCATAACGCCCCTCCTTGCGCAGCAGTACCAAGCGGAGCAGGCCGCTCAAGCACAGCCAACTCGCGCTCACTGAGCTGCGACGCGGCAATCTCTTGGTATACCGCACAGGTTTTCATCAGCTCCTGGTGCCGCCCCTGACCGACGATCCGGCCTTCATCAAGGACAATAATTGTATCCGCCTGAGCGATCGTATTAATCCGCTGCCCGACGATCAACACCGTCTTACCCGCCACCTCCTGCGTCAGGCGGCGGCGCAGCGCGGCATCCGTCCGCGCATCAAGCGCCGAGAACGAATCATCAAAGATATACACCTGAGGCCGCGCTGCCAACGCCCGGGCGATCGCGAGGCGCTGGCGCTGCCCACCCGAGACATTGCTGCCGCCTTGCGCGACCGCGCTTTCCATACCATCATCAAGCTGAGCAATAAAGTCACTCGCCTGGGCCACCTCTGCCGCATGAGCAATCGCCGCCTTATCTGCTTCAGGCGCACCATAGGCAATATTACTGGCAATACTGCCCCGAAACAGCACACCCTTTTGCGGGACATAGCCAATCTGGCTGGCTAGGTCAGTTAGCTTGAGGTGGCGAATATCCACCCCATCAAGCAAAATCTGTCCAGCCGACACATCATAAAACCGCGGAATCAGATTGACTAATGTCGACTTGCCCGAGCCCGTGCTGCCAATAAACGCTGTCGTCTGGCCAGGCTCCGCCACAAAGCTAATGTTACTGAGCACTGGCTCGTCTGCTCCTGGATAGGCAAAGGTAACATTGCGAAATTCAATCCGCCCCATGCCTCCCGGCGCGAGTGGCTGAGGCTTAGCCGGATCAGTAATCGATGGCTCGGTATCAAGCACCTCTGCCACTCGGCGCACCGACACAGCCGCGCGCGGTGCCATAATAAACACCATCGAGATCATCAAGAACGACATAATCACCTGCAAAGCATATTGCAAAAAGGCCATCATATTGCCAATCGCGAGGCGTCCATCGCCAATCGCCAGCGCGCCATACCACACCACTGCCACGCTCGCGAGATTCATTATTAACATCATCACTGGCTCCATCACCATCATCAGGCGATTGACTACCAAGTTGAGCCTGGTGAGCTCATGGTTGACAGCATCAAATTTTGCTTCTTCGACTGCCTCGGTATGAAAAGCGCGCACAACGCGCAGACCCGTCAAGTTCTCGCGAGCGACTAAGTTCAGCTTATCCACCACACTCTGCAAGCGCTGAAAGCGTGGCATCGCCGCAATAAACAAGCCAATGATGACCGCCAAAAGCACAGCGACCGCCAGGGCAATAATCCAGCTTAGGCTCGGTGCATTAGCCAGCGCCTTGTGCAGGCCAGCCACAGCCATAATCGGTGCCATCAAGGCAATGCGCAGCAGCATAATTGCCGTCGATTGAATTTGCTGGATATCATTCGTTGAACGGGTTATAAGCGACGCTGTCGAGAAATGGTTAAAGTCCGCCACGGCATAATCCTCCACCCGGGCAAACACCTGATCGCGCAGCTGCTGACTGAGACCAGTCGCAATCCGCGTCGCAAAGAAAACTGAGATAATCGTCCCCACTGCGCCCGCCAGCGTTACCACAATCATCTGCCAGCCATTATGCCACAGAACAGCCATATCTGCGCCAACGATGCCCTTATTAATAATCGCCGCCATAAAGTCTGGCAAACTCAGCGTTGCCATCACCGAACCATACGTTGCAGCAACCAGCAGTCCGAGCTGCCACCAATAGCCCCAGAGTAGTCGCCAGATGTACTTCATGCTCGCTCCGCCTTCTGTGACTGAACCACTTTATCAATAAGCTGGTCGAGCTGCGCTAGCTCGGCATCGCTCAGCACTGCAAAAAGATCGGCAACAGTCTCCGCCATATACTGCTGGAAGTGATCGGTTATCTGCTGGCTTTGCGCAGTCAACTGTAGGCGCACCACCCGTCGATCGTGCGGATCAAGCGTGCGTCGAACAAGCTTTTTTGCCACCAGCACGTCAAGGATCTGCGTCGCTGCGCCCTTAGAAACACACAGCTTTGCTGCGACATCACCCATCGTCTCGATGGCCCCACGATGCAGCATGCCCAGCACGTGCCAGTGGACCGGCGTCAAACCAAACTGCTGGTCGGTCTGGCGCGTAGCATGGGCCAGGCGCTGCTTGAACTGAAACACGCAGCTCGTAATATGCTCAATCCATTCTTGACGCTGTGCCTGCGCATCTGAGGTTGCTTCTATCGTCATAGACTAATAGTTTACTAGCTAAACTATTTATTGTCAACACCGCACGGCGCGCCGGCGACGCCTGGCATACACCACTGCCGCGCCAACTCCACCCAGCACAACCAGCACCGCGCCGCCATAATAGAGCAGCGGAACATTATCACCAGCCGCTGCCAATGCCCCCTCTCGCTGCGGCTGGCCCAGCTGCGACTGCTCGGCCTGCGAGATATGCATCACCTTTGGTGGCAGCGTGGTATTCTGTGGCTGATTTGATTGCGGCTGAGTCGACGATGGCGCAGCGCTGCCATGCAGCGTGTGGTCGAGCTGGCGCAGCAACGCATCATTACTCTGCGGGTCAGAAAGATAGCGCCAGACAATAATCCCCTGCAGGTTGTGCTGTTGAATATACTCTGCCTTATACTTCATCGACTCCGCATCGTCGTAGCTAATAAATTCACGCCGCGCAGCATTATAGAGATAGGGCGCTTTGCTTGCATCATCCCAGTAGCGAGTGTAGCCATTCTTATTAATATACTCTCGCTCAAGCCGGTCATACGTAGTGTGGTACTCGCCAGCCTTTTGGGTATCCCCCACAGGCTGGTGTAACCCATGATTCACCTCAGGAACTGAGGTAAACCGCCGGCTATACCACCCCGCTCCAATCATTAATTTGTTTGTTGGCGCACCATGAGCTTGGTAGTGCTGCACCGCCGAGTTGGCACTCTGGTCGAGCGGGTCATCCGGCGCGGTATAGAGCCCAGCATGATGCCCAGCGTGCGTCTTGAACGAGCCAAACCCTCGCATGTCATACGTCATGATCGCAATCTGGTCAAGATACTGCTGGTACTCAGCAAACTTATTTTGCTCGGCATACCACTTGGCTGGCGCACCGGTCATCGAAATACTCGGTTGGCGTCCGCTGGTGGTCGTTGCCGCGCGCAATTCGCGCAAGAGAGCAATCAAATCAGTCTGCTGGCTCCCCTTTGGAAATTCCCAGTCGATATCCACCCCATCTAACTGATGAGCCTGCAGCGCCTCCTTGACAGAGCTCACAAAGGCCTGCCGGGTGCTTGCTTGACGCACCATCGCATCGAACTCACTTCGCGCAGCATCATTACCACCACCAATTGAGAGAATAAGGGAGATACGCGGATTAACCGCCCGAATCCGCTGCAGCGTGGCCGCCTGCCTAAGGTGCGGTAATGTATCAAGCGTTAGATGTCCATCGGCCGCAATACGCCCAAAATGGACAATGAGCCGATCGATCATCTTCAGATGGTCGTCAGTCACCTTTGGGAGATTCTCGTCACTGACATAGACCGAGATTGTCCCCCGCTCCGCAGCCTGAGCTGGCACTGGAGCCATCAGTTGGCATCCGACTGCTATCATCATGACACTAAGCACACTTTTCACCATTGCCGTCCGCATATCGCCTCCTTGCTTTTGCTACCTGTCTCCTTCTAGTCTATATCGTTTGCAGGAATAGGTAAAGTATGAGGTGGTATAGGTTACTTGTCATCAGTGGTTGGCGTGTGACGAGTTGGCCAGTACCGATCAAGCACTGCATAGGGCAGCTGCTTATACCGATACCATAGCACGATCGTGACAAGCAGCGTCATTAATGACACAAACGGCAGATGCACCATCGACAACACCGCAATATAGAGCAGCCGCACCGCATAATACACCACGCGGTGGAACCACCCCCGCGGCCGGTCGTCAAGTGAAATACCCGTTAGCCAGCCACCAAGCGTCCGCCCCTGCGCCACCAATGGGAGGATGGCATGCACAAGCGCAATAAAGCCATACGGAACGATCTGCGTCAGCATCTGCATCTGTTCAGTCCACTGCCGTGAATGCAATACATTGAAGAGTGTAAGTGCTACCATCACAATTGTTGAGCCAATCGCCACTCCAGTCATATCAACAACAAAGGCAACGATACGCCGCACAAGGCCAGGCTGACGAATCGTCGTTGCCCCACGCTCAGTATCACGAAGATTTGGCAGTAACCAACCCGACCAAAAACCCAGCAGTGCCCCGCTCGTATTAAGTAGCAAGTCATCAACATCAAACAACCGATAGCTACACGGATACACGCCAAACACCCCCGTGAGCTGCGTCAGCTCGATCACTACCGACGTCATAAGGCCAATCATCACCACTGTCCACCAGCGCACCCGATACATCGCCCGCAAAAACGCCCCCAGTGGCACAAAGAAAATAACATTAAGCACCACCTGCAGCAACGCCCGCACGCCCTCATGCGAGATATCGAAAATCGACGCCAGTGGCACTAATTGCGGCTGGATATGGTGACTCCCGCAAAAGCGCGCCGCATCATCTGGCATCGGGTAAAGCGTAAAGGCAGCTAGCGCCAAGCCATAGAGTACCACCAAATACGTCATGACTACCCGGCCAAACGCCACCCGGCGAAAGCGAATATAGTGCACCAATAACAGTGGCAGCGTCAACACAAATGCAGCAAACGGCCACATCACAAGCGCCACCCGAAACGACGCGGTGAAATTCCCTAAGAATGAAAGCATACTGCGCGCTAGTATGACATAGACAGCCAAGGCCTGTCAATAACGAGACTAACAGCTTACACCGCTGCGCGGCGCAGGAGCTGTGCGTTTGCTGCAACAATGATCGTCGAAAGCGACATCACCACCGCACCAATCGCGGGCGAAATAACCACCCCGACTGGCGCAAGCACTCCAGCTGCGAGGGGAAGCATCAGCACATTGTAGCCCGCTCCCCAGCAGAGGTTCTGTACCATTTTACGGTACGTCGCCTGGGCCAGCGTGATCAGCCGGACAACTGCCTGCGGATCATCACCAACCAGCATAATCCCAGCAGACGCTGCGGCAACATCGGTCCCCGTCCCAATCGCGACACCACTCTCGGCCTGGGCAAGCGCTGGCGCATCATTCACGCCATCACCAACAAAGCACACCCGCTTCCCCTGCTGCTGGTACGTCATGACAATCGCCGCCTTCTTAGCTGGCGTTACCTCAGCGTGGACCTCAGTGATACCAACGAGGCGAGCAATTGCATCGGCTGGCCGCGCACCATCTCCTGTTACCATGGCAACTGTTATACCGCGGCGTTGGAGCGCTGCGACTGCCGCTGCCGCACCAGGACGCGGCGCATCACCAAGCTCGATCACACCACAGACGCGCCCAGCCTGGGCAACGTAGACCACTGTATGGTCCGTCGTTATCTCATCTCGATCAATCTGATGCTGCTGCATAAAGGCTGCATTGCCAACTAACGTCGGTACACCATCAACCACAGCCTGCACACCATAACCTGGCACCGTCTGAAGGTCGCGCGCAGCAGGTATCGCGACACGGCGATCAGCTGCCGCATGGCGAATCGCTGCTGCAATCGGGTGCTCTGCCTCATGCTCAGCCGCTGCCGCTAATCCCAGAACAGCCGCCTCGTCCCCACCATGGACTGCAACCACTGCTAGGTGACCAGTCGTTAGCGTACCCGTTTTATCAAATAACACCACATCAACGTGCCGCGCAGCTTCAAAAGCGCGGCGATCACGCACCACAATACCACGCTGCGCCGCAAGCCCAGTCGAGATCGATACAACCAGTGGCACTGCTAAGCCCAAGGCATGCGGGCACGCCACCACCAGCACCGTTACCACTCGCTGCAGCACTTCACCCAGCGATGCACCAGCCAGTGCCCAGCCAGCGCCCGCCACCAGCGCAGTAGCAAGCGCCGCATAGAAAAGATAGCCCGCTGCCCGGTCCGCCAGCACCTGCGTTCGCGACCGACGCTGCTCAGCCTGGCGCACCAGCTCCATAATATGCGACAACGTTGTATCATCACCAATGTGCTGAGTCGTAACATGAAGCGCACCATTACCATTGATCGTGCCTGCCGTCACAAGACTCCCTGACTGCTTAGCAACAGGGCGCGACTCACCCGTGAGCATCGATTCATCAACCTGTGACGTGCCAGATATCACCTGGCCATCCACTGGCACACGCCCACCCGGGCGCACCAGCACGGTCATCCCCACAGCCAGATGATTAAGCGGCACTGTATCAATCGATTGCTCCGTCACAACCTCGGCTGTCTCAGGCAAGAGCTGGGCTAAGGTATGAGCGGCATCCGTTGCCCGCTTAATCGCTGCCATTTCAAGCCAGTGCCCGAGAAGCATAATGGTAATGAGCGACGCGAGCTCCCACCAAAAATCCATCCCTGCTACCACGCCACTGGTCACCAGCAGGCTGTAGCCATAGGCCACACTAATCGCGAGAGCAATCAGCAGCATCATACCAGGCTGGCGCTGGCGTAGCTCCTGCCACCCCGCCCGAATAAAAACTCGGCCACCATACCACAGCAATATCGTCCCGCTTACAGCCGGCACATACCGGCTCACCACCTCAGGTAGTGTATACCCGAGCCACTGCTGCAGCAGCGGTGAACACACCAATACACTAATCGTTATGAGCAGCGATAGCCAAAACCGCTGCCGAAACTGGGCCGCATCATGCCCGCAATGGCCACCCTGTCCATGCCCCTCATGGTGAGTATGCTCACCATGAGTCATATGATGGTGCTGTGACTGTTTTTTATCCATAACAAACTCCTCGGTGCTGCGCACCGCATTATCCTTTCTATTCTTATATCCGCTTGCTGCTAGCGGATGTTCGTCAGGTCGTAGAGCTGGTCGAGCTCTTTGAGCGCCTTATCGCGCTGCTTCGTATCGCTTGACGCCAACATCTCAGCCACATGCATCTCGAGGTGCTGCTTAACCATCAGCTTATTCAGTGATGCCAGTGACTTCTGGATGGACAGACTCTGGATGATGATGTCCATACAGTAGGCGTCGTCGGCCACACGCTTCTCTAGCCCCTCAAGCTGGCCCTTCATAATTTTGATACGGTGTAATGCTCGTCTGGTAATATCTTTGCTCATACTCCTATAGTATACCCCCTAGGGGTATCTGTCAACCGATTCTTTCCCGAATTAAAAACCCACCACAAACGTGGTGGGTTTTTGCAAAACAAGGCAGAACGAGGCTTAGTACATACCCATACCGCCGCCCATGCCAGGCATGCCAGCTGGGCTTGCCGCTTCCTTCTCAGGCAAGTCGACGACGAGCGCACCCATCGTCATTGCGGTGCCCGCGATGGACGCCGCATTCTGGAGTGCTTCCTTGGTAACGCGAACGGGGTCAACCACGCCAGCTGCTTTGAGATCAATCAGCTCGCCTGGTGTATTAACATTAATACCAAAGCCAGGCTGCGCCGCCTTCACCTGTGGCAGCCACTCATCGGCATTGAGGCCAGAGTTGGTCAGCAGAATGCGGAATGGTTGCTCCAGCGCGTGAATGAGCAAGTCCTCACCAGCAGTCACCGACGCATCGGCATCACCAGCGTGGGTGTAGCTCGTCGCGAGGTTAACCAGTGTCACCCCGCCACCAGGCACAACACCCTCAGCCAGAGCAGCCTTAACAGCAGCCACTGCATCATCAACGCGATATTTCTTCTCTTCGATCTCGGTCTCGGTTGCCCCACCTACCTTAATCACCGCCACTTGGCCAGTCAGGGCAGCTTGGCGCTTGACGAGATTGTTCTTGGTGTAGTCACTTGTGCTGTTGGCAATTTCAACGGCAATCTGGTCAATCCGGGCATCGACTGCCGTCTTCGCACCAGCCCCTTCGACGATCGTTGTCAAATCCTTGGTAGCAATCACCTTGCGAGCCGAACCGACCACATCAGGGCCAACCGTATCAAAGCTCATACCAGTATCCTCGGTAATGACTTTTGCGCCTACCAGAGCAGCAATATCATAGAGGACATCCTTATCGCTCGGCGCTTTAATAGCCAATGTATTAAAGGCACCTTTGAGGCGGTTCAGCACAAGCAAGCCAAGCGCTTCGCCATCCACATCGTCAGCAATCAAAACGAGATCTTTCTTCCCACTCTGAGCAATCATCTCAAGCAGTGGAACGAACTCCTGCGCCGAAGAAATCTTCTTGTCGGTAATAACGATGGCTGGCTTGTCGTACACCGCTTCCATTCGCTTCGTATCTGTCGCCATGTATGGGCTGACGAAGCCGCGCTGGACAGTAAAGCCCTCAACCACTTCGCTCTCTAGCTCGAGGCCGCGGCCTTCCTCAACCGTCACCACACCATTGGGCCCGATCTTCTCCATCACATCAGCAATCAGCCGGCCAATTGCGTCATCACCCGCCGAGATAGTTGCCACCTCTGCGACACGTGTTTCATCATTGCGAATGTCTTCTGCCTGCTCACTCAAAGCCGCTGTTACCTCTGCCGCAGCCCGCTCCAGACCCTTGCGCAGCAGCATTGGGTTGTGACCAGCAGCAATCAGCTTGTTTGCCTCACTGAGAATGTGGTAGGTCAAAACCGTCACGGTAGTGGTGCCATCACCTGCTACATCGTTCATTTTGTTGGCGGCCTGCTTGATGAGTTCTGCCCCCACCTTAAAGCCTAGTGTCTCGTCATCAACATCCTCGATGTCGATACCCTTGGCTACTGTCACACCATCGTGCGTGACACTTGGGCCACCGTAGCTTTTGCCAATGACGACATTGCGACCCTTTGGCCCCATCGTTGTCTTCACTGCGTTGTAGAGAATCTCTGCCCCGCCCAAAATCCGGCGGCGCGCATCTTCATCATAAAATACTTTTTTTGCCATAGACTAGTTCTCCTATTCTACTGTCGCGAGGATATCCTCGTCCTTGATAATCAAATATTCTTCTTTATCGAGCTTAATGGTGGTAGCTGCGTAGTTCTTGTAGACCACCCGCGCGTCAACTACGACATCTTCTACTGCCGATCCAACAGCAATCACCTTGGCAGCTTCCGACTTCTCCTGAGCCGACTCGGGCAAAAAGATCCCACTGGCAGTCTTCTCTGGCTTTTTCTCCTTAACCGCCACGACGAAATGCGCCATTGGCTTGATTGGTGAACTCATTGGTTACCCCTTTCTTATACTTATCTACTTATCACCGCGCCCATATTAATCAAGGCGCTTCTAGCACTCTAGTATAGCGAGTGCTAATGGGAAAATCAAGAGAGGTAGGTCAGCAGACTACACAAACAACCAATATATTTTTTAGAGTAAAATAAATACAGCACATCATCCATAAGTCATATCAATCACTGGAGACACCATGCACAGACACATCAACGTACGCGGAATTATCATCAACGACAGGGGGGAGCTCTTTTGCCAGCGCTTGACAGCGCGCATTGGCGACGGCCGAGATTTTTGGTGCACACCAGGCGGTGGACTGGAGCTGGGTGAGAGCGTACTGGATGGCCTACGGCGAGAGATAATCGAAGAAACTGGCGTTGAGCCAGTAATTGGCCGGCTGCTCTTCGTCCAGCAGTTTGCTATCGCAGCGCCAGCAGCTGGCGAGCCACGCGAACAGCTTGAGTTCTTGTTTCACATCACCAACTGGCAAGACTACCAGTCAATTGACCTTGCCGTCACAACGCACGGCTTAGCGGAAGTCGCCGAGTGTGGTTTCATTAGCACGCAGCAGTACCCAATTTTGCCTCACTTCCTTGCCGAGGTTGATCTAGCGCAGCTTATCGCGCACGATCAGCCAGTGCAATGCCTAAGCTCCTTGGCATAAAATTGACAAACAGTTCTCTTCGGCGTATCATAGCATATTTGGTTAACAGTTCTCTACTTGACGTATCTCAAAGCCATATAGGAGGAGTATATACTCTAGCGAGAGCGAGAACCTTATTTACATTTTGGAATATCAACTATAGTAACTAACCAAGGAATTGTATGCTCCATCATCTGCCCCAACGTCACAAACTCATCGTCATGCTTGCCGTGATGAGCGCCCTCTTCCTCGTGGCGCTCGACCAAACCATCGTGGCGACGGCACTGGGCGCAATCGTCAAGGAATTCAATAGCTTCTCCTCTCTTGGCTTTATCGTTACCGCCTATATGCTCACCACCACTGTGACAGTGCCGCTAGCCGGTAAGCTAAGCGACATGTATGGCCGCAAGCCACTTTTACTCGGTGGCGTGGCAATTTTTACTATTGGCTCCTTACTCAGCGGTATCGCGCCAACCGTAGAATGGCTCATTGCGTGGCGGGCGCTGCAAGGAATTGGTGGCGGCATTATCACCGCCAACGCCTTTACTATTGTCGGCGATCTCTTTACGCCTAAGGAGCGGGGCCGCTGGCAAGGGCTCATCGGTGCGACCTTTGGTATGAGCTCGGTAGCGGGGCCTTTGCTTGGTGGCTGGCTGACCGATGGTGCGACCATCTTTGGCGTCACAACCGACTGGCGCTGGACGTTCTTTATCAATGTGCCAATTGGCATCATCGCCACTGCTCTCATCATCCGCTATTGCCCACAAATCAAGCACGACAGCAAGCACAAGCCAGACTACCTTGGCGCTCTTTTCATCACCATTGCCCTGGCGGTGCTTGTCTTGGCAGTAGACAATACGGAGATGGTCTTTAAGAGTGTCATCGACCGTAGCATTACTCTTACTCTCATCAAGAGCGTACTGCTGACTATTGCCGCCCTTGCCGGTGGTATCTTCCTCTGGCTTGAGCGCAACGCCGCTCAGCCCATCCTCCCTCTCCGCTTCTTCCGTAACCCCACCTACCGCCTCATTATGCTCATTAGCCTGCTCTTTGGTGCCGCTTTTCTCGGAGCGATCCTCTATCTTACACAGTTTAATCAGCAAGTCTTTGGTGCGACTGCCTCACAAGCTGGCCTGATGCTCTTACCAATGGTAGGCGGGATGATGATCAGCTCTATTGGTGTGGGGCAGCTCATTAGCCGGACTGGTGTGTATAAGCGCTATATCGTCATTGGCTGCGCCATCACCGCAGCAAGCATTCTCTCGCTTATCACACTCCAGCCCACCTCACCCTACTGGCATGAGGCAATCATCATGGCACTCACTGGCTTTGGCATGGGGATGTGCATGCCCATCCTCACCCTCGCCGTGCAAAATGAATTCCGCCAGCAGGATCTTGGCGCTGCCACCTCAAGCGTACAGCTCTTCCGCGGGCTTGGTTCGACGGTGGGGACTGCCATATTCGCGGGCGTGCTCACCAGTGGTATCTTGCACAGCCTTGGCGATGTTAATCAGATTCCCTATATCCAAACGCTGCGCCACACGCCACAGGCCGCTCGGCAACTCGACAGCGAGCTCAATGCCGATACTCTGCTCCGTATCAACAGCCAACGCGACGCCATTAGCCAGGGTGCAGCCAAAGGCATGGCCCGCCTGCCTGCTCCAGCTCGCGCACATGCTCAGCAGCAGCTAAGCCAGCAGCAAGACGACTACACCACTCGTATTCTCAATGCCTTTAGCGACTCCTTGCACCAGATTTTCATCATTAGCGCCGCGCTTATGGCCACAGGCTTCCTTGTTGCCCTCTTCTTGCCTCAGCGCACCCTCACCACCAAGCCTGCGGATGATTAGACAGTAGAGAATGATTATCCCGCAGACAGTGCTCGACGCTCTCGATGTTATGTAGTTTGGGGTCGTTTACTGAACAAAATACTTCTCTTCAGCTTCAGTAAGATCAGTCATCGCTGGCGATTCAATTACGACAGAAATAGATCGATGAGTGATTCCGATGTCGACGCTCACACGTGACGGCAGGTGCCACAAAACACCATCTACGTCACTGCTGGATCTGGCTTCGCCTGTGCCGTATTGCCTGGTGAGAGCTTCGACGTACCTCGAATATACTGACCGCATTTCTGACTGAATGTCGGGGTCTGGATTTTTAGGGAGTTGGGAAGTTAAGTTGAAGTCGATTCCTGATATATAAACTCTGTTCTCTCGGTCGATGCTTATTGCTCCGTCTTCTTCTCCGTTGCTGACGGGGGTGACAAAAAACCTTCCATCGTCGGGAGCGGGTGTCCAGCCGAACTGGTCTCGCAGTGAGAAAGCCTCTTCGACGGTCATGGGCCATCGATGCTCGGCAATTGCTCGAATAATACCAATTGCCTGGTCGACTGGGTAGGCACGAAAATCAGCTACGCCAGTATTTGGTACACCACCTGAGATATGGCTACCCATAAAACACCCCTTCCTTTGTTTACAGTTCTTACCTCCTCCATTAGCTACTTCGCTACTCCCACCGGAACAGCTTGATCGCTGCGATGTACACCACCAGCATCCATAGGCTAATGGTGCCAGCATACGGCAGCACTTCTGCTAGGCTGGCGTGCTCGGTCATGATCAGGCGCAGGCCATCGGTCACAGGTGTCATGGGGATGAATTGGCTCAGCGTGCGCAGCCACTCCGGGAACATAAAGGACGGGAAGAAGGTGCCAGAAAGGAACATCATCGGGAAGGCCACCAGGTTACCCAGCGGTGCCGACTGGTTCTCGTTCTTGGCCCAGCCACCAATCAGCAGGCCAAAGCCCACCATCAGCAGCGCCGCTAGAGTAATGAACGGCACGGCCAGTAGCCAATCACCACGCATGTTGAAGTGGAAGACAGTCATCCCGACCACCAGCATCATAGCGGCACTCAGCAGCGATACAATCGTGTAGTGGATGCCTACTGCCAGGATCAGCTGCCCTGCCGTAAAGGGCGACGCGCGGAGGCGCCGGTAGGAGCCCTTTTGCTTCTCTGTCGGCATCTGGTTAGCTAGGCCAAAGATTCCCATACTCAACAAACTAAAGGCGAGCAGGCCAGTAAAGGTATAGTCAAAGGTCTTGAGCTGCTCATCACCCACAGCTTGACCCGCAACCTTCAGCGGTGGCTCGGGCTGGCCCATACCTTTATTAATACCATCAATAATCTGCCCCATAATAGCCGTCAGCGTATTGCCAGACTGCTCCGAACCCTTGGCGTAGAGCACACGCAAAGTGCCGCTCGGACGCCCCTGAGCCGGCGTCACGGTGCCAAAATCAGCTGGCAGCTCGATGATACCACTCAGCTCCGAGTGCTTTAGCTTCTCGCGCGCTTCCTGCATATCCTTGACGTCCTTTACTTTGAGCGTCGTATCTTTGTTTGCCTTGGCTTGCTCCACAAACTGCTTGGCAAATTCGCTCTGTGAGTGGTTAATAATCGCCACATCAAAGCTGGTGGTTTGGTTATTAAAAATCGCGCCAAACACCAGCAAAAAGATGAGCGGGAACAAAAAGGTAAAAAACAGCGACGTGCCATCACGCATAAAGCGCTTTTGTAGGGCGCGCACCTGCCCATATACCCCAATCCAATATGACTTGACTCGCATCATCTACTCCCGAATGGCCTTGCCGGTTAAATCAATAAACACATCCTCTAAGTTGGCGGGCTCGACCGTTTGTTGCTTGGTAAAGCCGCGGGCCAGCAGCTGCTCAATAAGATGCTGCGGTGTATCAATGGTGATAATTTTGCCCGCATCCATAATCGCCAGGCGATCACATAGCAGCTCGGCCTCATCCATATAGTGAGTGGTGAGCACAATGGTGATGCCTTCATCGCGAATCGTCTTGATCAGCTCCCACAGGTTGCGCCGCGCTTGCGGGTCTAGGCCGGTCGTCGGCTCATCCAAAAACAGCACCTTGGGCTGATTGACCAGCGTGGCAGCAATCGCAAAGCGCTGCTTTTGCCCACCACTGAGCTGCTCGACATAGCTACCGGCCTTGGCGCCAAGCTGCACCTTCTCCAGCAACGCATCAGCATCGACGCGCCGGCCGTAGAGGCTGGCAAACATACGCAGCTGCTCGCGCAGGGTCAGCTTATCGTAAAAGGTGGTCGACTGCAGCTGGATGCCGATGATCTGCTTAATCCGCTTGGGCTGCTTGGCGACATCAATGCCGTCAATGGTGGCCCGGCCAGCGTCAATCGGCCGCAGCGCCTCCAGCATCTCCAGCGTTGTGGTCTTACCAGCGCCGTTGGGCCCCAGCAAGCCAAAAATCTCGCCCGCCTTAACCGTGAAGGATATCCCATCCACCACTGGCGTGCCGGCATAGGCTTTAGTCAAGCCATCCACCGTTATGATTGGTTTGGTTTGAGTCATAAAACTCCTTTCTTATGCTACGAGCCCCACACCCAAACAGGCCTCTGCTTGAATCACTCCCAGCTATACGCTAACAACCATCCGCTGGGCCGAATTATAACATAGAGGGAAAGAAAGCGAAAGGCGCAGCAGTCTTTCAAAATCACTTTATTAAGAACGCTCCTAAGTACTATTTCAGGCTCTCTATTATTGCAGCACAGTTCTTCATCCTTTTATCTGCTTTTCACACTGAAATGCATCTTCTATCGCGCGACAAAGATAGAATCGAAGATCTTTAAGTATCCTACCGAGTTTCGGCTGGAGGTGACCTGTTGTGTCTTTCATAATAATATCTTCCAGCGTTGCAAATACCTTTGGATCAAACGCAAACCGTAAGAGACAGAATTTAACTATATTGTAGCTAGGGTCATTCATGTATAGCTGCCTAAGCCAATTATCCACTTTATCTGCATCATCGTATCTCCATAAAAGATAGAGACATTCAGACTGTTCAGCACTAATAATGACCGGGTGCCGCCATTCTGTAGGACGAAGGGTACTCTGCAATTTTTCCCAGACAGCTTGGCAGATAGCAGTACGATCCCTATTGGTGTATTCGCAACATTGCTGTAGTGCTCCGAGGGCAAGTATCACATGATTATTTTTGCCAGTAGCTGCTGACTGCCGTACATATGCAATATAGCGACGGCGTATCTCCTCATCAAACGCGACACGTCCATCATCAAGCTCATTGATGACTATCTCATCATCGATATCCTCATCACCATGTTTTACGTAGGCTATGTCCTCTCTTTCGATAACGTATGCCGCAGCGCGCTTTTGTCTCTTGCCGGTTGGATCTTCGTGATTAAGAACATAGTACGTATCCGCAACAGCACGCATATACGGATTAATGAGGTAGCGCTCAATCTGGCGTGCCTTGTCAGGCTGGCCTTCTCTCAGACAGTCCTCCACCAGTGAGAGAACGACAAACTCAACATCATAGATATAGGTACTCGCCTTTCTGTCACGCTTAAGCTCTGCCTGCGAGAGTGGTACGATATCTGCATCATCAAGGCTTGGTAGGGCTGGTACAGACCCACCGAGCGTACTATACATCGCTGTGCGATATAGGCTGGCAAGATTCAAAACCCGCTCAAAGTCCTCATCAGCACCACTGATATGATACAGACGGCTAGTGAGAAAAAGCGCTTTATACAAAGTCTCAGCTGCTACTGACCAATAGCGATTAGCAAACATCTTACGTTTTGCAGCAATATTCTCATCGATAATAGTGCGCATATGCTGCACAATGTCATCCAGCTGCTCCTTCTGCTCAGCGGTTGCTCCTCCTTCACTATCATAATACTCATTGAGTTGTACATAGTGGGTCGCCAACCTATCAAACAGTTCTTTTCGATCGATATCACCAGCCTCAGCCACAAGAGATTCAGCTGATTGCTGATTCACTTCTAAATCAAGCTTTTGCCAGACTGTCTCTTCAATCTCAGGCATAACCTTCGCAAGGTCAGGAATCTCGTCAACCATTGCGCGAATATCATGTAGCAGCTGCTGCGCAAAACGCTTTTTCTCCTGATTTGCAGCTGTCTTGCCAGTTGGCTGGTAGAAGTAATATCCCCACATATTGACAATGTCAACGACAGCATCCACAACCTCATCTGCCTTTGCACCGCTATACGAATGTGGCCTGAGTAATTGCTTCATGGTATCAGGTGTACATAACAGCTCGCGATAGTGCTGAACATACTCCTTGAGGAGCTCTTTGAGCTGCTGGCTTGTTAGTGGCGCTGTGTTATACAGGAGAGGACGAGGTGGTTGAAACATATGCATAACTATAGAGCGATACTATTATTGTGTCAAATGCTTATCTGTCGTTGACATATTTTTGCTATCGTACCATAATCAAACCACCATGCATTACCTCTTCAAACTCCTCAGTCTCATCATCTTTGGTCTCGCGCTTGCGGCAGGGTACTATGCGCTGCAGCTATTCATCGGTCAGTCATCTCTCGCAGGGTATACCTTAGCTATGCTGCTTATTATCATTGGTGCAGCGCTGCTCATTACCGCACACGACCTGTTTCGGTGTCGCCAATGGAAAGATGTCGGCAAGGCACTCGGCAATTTCGCCGCTATGGTGTGCGGCTATTAAACAAAATAAATCCTCACTCACAGCCCGAAACACCTCTACTGGCACCAAACAGCAACTACCCAACAAGCATCTCATCACCATGCGGTGTATACTATACGTATGAAACGATTATCCCCTCTTAGCCACCGAGCAACCATTATCACCATCTGCCTTGCCCTCCTTCTCATCATTGGCGGCACTGTTGGCACAGCGATTGGCTGGCGTAAGATCCTCTACAAACTCCAAGGTACGTCGCATGTGGCCACGCTCGATCGTTCACCAGGGCTCGCCCAGTTTCCTGAGGTCAACACGCAAGCCCTCAGCCCTACTCGCCGCAAGGTCATCCAGCTTACCCAAGCGGAGTTTGCCGCTCAGCCCGCTGGTACGAAATATAGCCAAGGAGCGCACGAAGCGTGGTGCGCCGACTTCGTCAGCTGGACGATGCAGCAGGCTGGTGCGCCGCTCAAGAACCCACACACTGGTAGCTGGCGCATTCCAGGCACCTTCACGCTGCGTGAGTATTACGAGTCTACTGGCCGTTTCAAGCCAGCCGATAGTGGCTACCAGCCCCGCCCTGGCGACGTAGCAATCTACCGCGCTTCGCCCGTCTTTGGCGACCATACGCACATCGTCCTGCGCAATGACGATGGCATGCTCACCACTGTTGGTGGCAATGAGAACAACAAGATACGTGTCTTTGCCAATCAGCAGCGCAACTATACTGGCCTACTTGGCTATGGCGTCACTGAGTAACCATCAATGGGATAAACACAGAGGTTTACAGCGCTCAGTGGTATAATAGAGACACTGATGAAACATCGCCTTTCTTCGCTACGCCATGCCTCGCTTACCGCCCTGAGTGGCATTGGCCAAGTGCTGCGCAGGCCACGTTATGCGGCGAGTGCGCTAGTTGGCGCACTTGGCTTTGCCTGGCTGATTTTTCTCTTAACCAACGGTGGGTTCTATGGCGCGCTGCTTATGTCTCGCTTGCCACTTATCGATAAACTTGGCGTCATTGGGACGATGCTCGTGGAGATTGCTCGGCAGGCAGCGACGTCGCTGACGGGTGTACTGCTTGTGCTTGTCTCAGTGCTACAAGGGATATCGCTCGCGCTTATTATCTTCACTGCTCGGCACAATAAGCGCAACCAACAAACCACGCAGCAGCTCGGCCTCAGCGGTATTGCCTCTGTCGCGGCAGCAATTGGCCTGGGCTGCGTACCCTGTGGTACATCGCTCATTCTCCCCATCGTGGCAGTATTTTTCTCGGGAGCAGCCGCCGCTTCGGCCGCGACAGTTACCAGCACTCTTGTGCTTATCATTGCCCTTGGGCTCAGCCTCTTTTCGCTCTATCGATCGGGCCAGATTGCCGCCATCTACATAACATTAGCTCAGCAGGAGGAGCATCATGCAGTCACAACAAACAGGGGTTAGCTTGATCCATATCATGCTTGGGATTGTCATCGTCACAATCATCAGCCTCTTTGCCTACAATCTCATCAACCGCCCACCCAACAAGCATATTGGCAAAGGTGAGCCCTGGCAGAGTGCTATGTCGCAGGGCAGCCACACCGTACCCAATGTCTTCGTCGACTACACCGACTACTTCTGCTCATTTTGTGCGCAGGTCGAGGCCGCCACGAACACTGCAGACTTCCAGCAGTACATCAAGTCGGGCAAACTGCGCTATGAGCACCGGATTGTTGCCGTTCTCAAAGATATCGTGCCTAACACCGAACGTGGTGCCGAGGCAGCATTTTGCGCAGCCGACCAGCATAAATATTGGGAATACACGCACCATATTGTGCCCCGCATCAAAGCTGACTACTTTGACAAAGGCATTGGCGTCAAAGGCGTTGCCGTGCCCAAAGAAATTCCGCTCCTCCCGGTTAGCTATTTCGAAACATCAGCCGAAGCGATTGGGCTCAACGTCGAGACCTTCCGCGACTGTGTGACAAATGAGAAGCACAAAGATGACATCGCCACAAACACCAGCCGCGCCCTCAAGCTCGGCGTCACTGGCCTCCCCTATATGATCGTTAACGACTACACCACCAGCGGCTTTGGTGGCGGCGAGCACGGACTCAAGACATTACTCAAGGCAGGTGGGGTGCAATAGCCCCTACCGCCGGCGTAAGAAATAATACCCCGTTGCCATGGCAGCAATGACGCTCACGGTGGTAATCTTCCAAAACATCGTTGGATCATCCGCTCCTGGCACCGGCACATTCATACCATAGAGCCCAGCGATCATCGTTGGAATGGTCAGCGCCACCGTGATCACCGTTAGTAAGCGGATCGTCTCATTCAAGCGCGTGTCCATCACGGCGCGGTAGCTATCACGCACATTGGTGATGGTGCGCAGGAGCGACTTACAACGTGCAATCACCTGCTCCAAGTCAATCGAAATATCTTCCACATCATCCTTATCGTCCTCCTTGAGGCGGAGGCTACGGTTTGCCATCAAGCGCTCAATCGCCCAGTTCATTGGCACTAGTGCATTGAGGTAGTCGTTGAGCTTGCGTTCATACTCGGTCAGCGTCACGATATCGCGCGCCCGCAGCGTATGGAGGTCGTCTGTTGCTGCTCGCATCTGCCGGTTGATCGTTGCCACTCGCCGCTGGTACTGCAGCGACACCGCCTCGATCATTGCCACCACGAGCTCAATCCGCCGTGCCGTATTCATCCGCGTTTTGTCAACAAAAGGCTGCCAGAGCCGGCCCAGGCTATCACGCGAGAGCGTCACCACGTAGTTTTTGTGAATACCAAATAATATCGGTGTCGTAAAGTCGTTAAAGTCATCATCCGTATCAGGCAAGCGGGCAATCAAATACGTCCACTCATCCTCAAACTCAACACGTGGCACCTCGTGCGGGTCCAGCGCATCTTTGATGATGTTTTCGTCCATACCAAGCGCCAGAAGCTTGTCGATCTCTTCATTACTAGGCTTCTCACAGCGCAGCCACGAGCCAACCCGCAGCGCATCACGCGGCGTAATCGTCTGATCTGCCTCACTCGAACGAAGATATTGCAACATACTAGTGATAAGTATACGATGAAGCGGTGATAATTGCAAATAATACGACAGATTTGCTTCTGCGTTTTGCACCGTTCACTATTTTATAGCGACGTATGGCGACGACTATTCACTGACAAACAGCTGCTCAAGCACCGCATCAACCATAAACTTCATCGTCTTTGGTGCGATACCCTCCAGTGCGTCGATTGCCGCCATTGCCGTAAAGAGCTCGCTAATTGTCTGGTCGGTCGCGCCTGGCCGTAGTCTGCCATCGCGCCGCCACTGCTGCACCTGCTCGGCAAAGAACTCACCACGCATTACCAGGCTATTACCTGCTCCTGCTTGTTTCACATCATCGTGGTAGGCTTGGCGCACCTGCTCGCCAGGCACATCACTCTGCCACTCGGCGAGGATTTTATTACGCCGCATGGCTTGCGTCGTGGCACGTAGATAGGCTGCAAAAGCCGCCCGCGGCTGCGACCAATCAATCCGCCCGACGATCCGGTTCTTCGTCTTCTCGTCCTCCGCACAATACACCGCAAGGAAGAGCTCCAGCTTAGACGGATAGAGCAAATACACACCACCCACCGCAATGCCCGCCACCTGAGCAATCTCCACGATCGATGCCGCCTTGTAGCCATCCTGGGCAAAGACCCGCCGTGCTGCCTGAATTAGTTTCGCCTGACTGATTGCCATATCGCTCCGACCTCCGCTCGCGTTATCCTGAACGATAACGCCTCTTTACTTTCTACTCATATTCTATTATAGCAGGTTTGGAAACGGCTGCGCAGCGAGACTGGTAATGCAGTGTATAACAACCAGCTCTCTCGCATTAGTCTACAGTAAAAACAGAGGTACAGCCATGCTATATCTATACGAGCACGATCTGGTGCAGCAGCCTTTCTCTCGCTGCTCTGCTATATATCGAGAAAAATCTGTTTCCTCCTTCATCAGGCTTTTGCTGGCAATCGTTGTGCATTCACTCTATATATCCGATAACAACTCTCTTGTATAACGCTCATGCTTTTGATACACTTATAGTTAATATAACCATAAGGGGGATTTTTATGATTGCAACTCAAACTGGCCAGGGCAAAAAACGGATTGGCCTTATCTCAACGGGGATTGTGGGTGCACTGCTGGTCGCCTTTACCTTTACGCCAACCTTTGCAGGCTTTGCGGCAAGCATCCAAAACACCATCAACAGTGCCTCAACCGGTACACTCACCATGAAGGAAACATCGGGCACCTACACCTGCAACAGCACAGATGGCGCTGGTGCAACGACGAACTCGGCCACCTGCTCCACCATTAACAAGTATGGTGGCACGAGCACACCACTCGTTGCTGGTGGGCCAGCCCAAACAACCAACATTACCCTGCAAAACACCGGAAGCGTAGCCGCAACATCCTTCAGCCTCAACCCTGGCACATGTAGCCAATCGTCGGTCGCCGGTGCTTCAATGGCGGGTTCGGCAACAGACTTGTGTAGCAAAGTCAAGGTAGCTATCAAATCAGGCAGCAGCACATTCTTTACGGGCACTGCCGCACAATTGCAAGCAGGCGGTGCTATCGACCTGCTCGCCAAGCTCAGCAAAGCAACCATCAATGCAGGTGAGAGTGTGCCGATCACCTTTGAGGTATCGCTCGACGCCAATGCTGGCCCAACCTACCAAGGCTTGCAGGTCTCGCAACCACTGACGTGGACATTTGGCGCGTAATTCCTCTGGAGTAGGACGATACGCATGCCTCGGCAACGAATGATTATCATCACTATCCTAAGCCTCTGTCTTGGAGGCTTCGTTGCCGTGATGATGGCGCTCGGCATGCGTATCTTTTTCGTCACAACACCGAGCATGGCCACAGCCGCACCAGTTGGCTCGCTCGTTGTCACGCAGCCAGCTAGCAACTACCACCCTGGCGATATCATCACCTTCCGGCGCCACGGCCGGACGTATACCCATCGGATCCAGTCCATCACCAACCAGCGTATCCTCACCAAGGGCGACCTCAACCACGCGGCTGATCCACTCCCCATCGAGCACAATGCCATTATTGGCAAAGCAATTTTCATCAACCCATGGCTTGGCTGGGTATGGCTGATGGTACCATGGGTGGTGATAGGCTGGCTCATCATCCATTTAGCTACCCGCCGCGCTCGCCCAGCATGGCGCTGGTATTATCGGATTATTGGCATGACGCTAGTGCTCTGCGTTGTGTCGTTGTGGTTTCATCCATGGATCAACTTTAGTGTGCTCAGCGTTCTCCCCTCAGACAAAGGCGCCCTTATGCACATCGTCAACACCGGTGTGTTCCCGATTGACGCAGTCGGTACAGTGCTCTACCCCGGCCAAGATGCCACCATCACCGTCTCGGTACAAAATAGCCATGGGCAGTATTTTTTCATGCCAACGATTCATTACACGGTATGGGTTATCCTGTGTATTATGCTCATTTGTCTTGTCCCCTTTGGGCTGATGCTCTATGGCCTTCGCCAGCTATCTCGGCCTGTCGCAGCCGATAGCGCACCGCAGCCACTGCCCATAACTTCTGTCATCGTCGCAGCAATTATTACCCTGGTAGGGATATGCTTCATTATCTTTCATAACTTTTATCTAACGAGTGGGGCGTTTTCTGGTACGATCCGCAACAATGCTAATACTGCGCGCCCCGTGCTCTACAATTGCACTGATGCCACCAAGCTCACTGCCCCCTCACAGGCACTCTTCATCTACGGCATGACATTCTTCGATACTGGCACTACCGAGCGCGACCTATCTGGTAATGACAATAAGGGCGCTTGGCTCACTCGCACGGCAGCCGCTCATGGTTCGCAGTCATTTGCCTGCCGGCGCGACCGTGTGCGCAGCACCCTCTTCAAAGACACCTGTCTCGCCTACCCCACAGCCATCGACAACCCCACTACCTTCACCCTCTCTGTCTGGTTTAATACCAGCAAATATGGGGCAGATAATGGGCGCATTGCTGGCTTTACTAGCACACCAGACAATGGTGCCGACCCAAGCTTAGACCGTGTCCTCTTTCTCGACAAGCAAGGGCGCATTGCCTTTGCGGTGTGGCCCAATGCCACACGTTCAGTCTTCTCACCAGCCGGCAAGAACTACGCCGATGGCAAGTGGCACCACGTCGCCGCTTCACTCTCACCACAAGGTATGCGGCTCTATGTCGATGGCGCACTGGTTGCTCACGACCCGAGTGTCACGCAGGCCCAAAACTTCCGCGGCTACTGGAAGTTTGGCTGTGGACGCTTTAGCGAGTGGCGTAATGGCGATGATACACCTATCAACAGCACAAATACATTCTTTACTGGCATGATGCAGTTTGGGGCTGTCCACACCACCGCGCTGAATGATGCCCAGGTGCAAGAAATCTACCTTGCTGGCACAAAATAGCATACGCAGCGCGACAACATATCTTTAGCTATTACATCGTTTTGCTCCCATTGCAAGCATCCAGCGCCTGCTATATACTATATGCATGAAATACATGCGCAATACACTCGCTAAGCTTCTTACTCTTCTCCGCCATATATGGCTGCCGCTTGTGGTGATAATCCTGCTGGTCGTGGTAGGTATTGGCATGAGCGCTGCCCTGCACGCAATGCGACCCGAACCACTCTGGACGAATGCGACGAAGGAGCTCGCGCAGCGAGTGAAAAGCGAGGCCACGCAGTCGCTCGACATTACCCTGAGCCGCGGTGAGTTTATCAATATTGATGGGCCAGGTGGTATCGTCATCGGTACTATCACCGACCACGCCGCACGCCAGCGTCTGCTCGCTAGCCAGCCGTTTCGCGATTGTGCGTTTGGCTGCACGGGATGGATGGCATATTCGCGGCTTGGGCGCACATTGCCGCTTGATTCTTCAGAGCAGGTGTCTGGCCACGCGCGTGCTCTGCTGAGCTCGGCTGCTGCCTCAGATAGCTCGTGTATTATTCGCTTCCATTATCTTGGGCAAACACTCCCAGATAAACACAGCTCGCCCGACCTAGATATCATCTGTCTCTCACAAAAGACAGGTGCGTTTGTGTATGAGTTTCGGGCAGCGTAGCAGCGCTAGCTAGCAGCACTATATTTAATATTAATAGCAGAGTAGCTACTCTCAAATATATCCTTAAACGTAGGCTTGTCCACGATGAGCTTCACGTTCTGCGCGTAGGCGTGCATCAATGATTCGACATACCTTGTTAGGATCCTCGAGCTTTGACAGTATAGTAAGAAAAGCTATATGACCAGAATTACTTTCCTCTACTATTGAGCGTGGCGTCCGTCTCTGTATGCGAAATCCAAAGAACGCCTTCATTGCATCTTCGGCGCTTACAAGCTCTGCAGTATTTGTGTCTACGATCGCCACCTCACCAAGTCGAAGCCTTCGAATAATCTCACACTCCTCAGGACTTAGTTTAATCTCACTCGCATCGACACGATCATCCTCTGGTTGCACTGGTAGTTTGTCGGTGAGTGGAGGTCTTTCGTTCATAGTGTTTTTATTATAAAACAGTCTGCTACTCTACACAATATACACTATCTATCACCTTGCCAACACAATACTTACAGCGCAAACAAATCATTCAACGCCTCACTCACCGTTGGGTGAGTAAAGATCTGGTCGCGCAGTGTGGTATAGGGCAGGCCAGCATCCATTGCTGTCTTGATCGTATTAATCACCTCTGGAGCCTGCTGGCAAAAGAGCGTCGCGCCAAGAATATGGCCTGTCGATGGCTGGACCACTGCTTTGAGTAACCCCGTTGTTTTATTATCAACATGCATGCGTGGCACCGCCATAGCCGGCAACTCTTTAACCTTCACATTGTCACCATACTGCGCGCGAGCTTCGGCTTCCGTCAGACCAACGCGAGCCAACGGCGTTTGCATAAATATCACATGAGGCAATACTGCACGCTGCGCCCGCGTATAGCTACCATCACCAAGGAGCTGGCTCTTGACAATACGGAAGTCGTCGAGTGACACATAGGTATACTGTGGCCCGCCATTGACATCGCCGAGTGCCCAGATGTGTGGCTGAGTGGTCTGCAATTGGTCATTAACGATAATCGCACCGCGCTCGTCAGTCTCCACACCAGCGGCAGCGAGGCCAAGCTGGCTTGTATTGGGCTGGCGACCAGCCGCCACGAGCACAGCATCATATACTTGCTCATCACCGCCACTTATCACAGCAACGCCGCGGTCTGTATCACGTACCTGCTGTATGTCTGATGCAAGCACCAGTGTTATACCCTGCTCCTCCAGAGCCTGAGCAACTGCCTGGGCAACAGATGGCTCTTCGTGCGGAAGTAGCTGCGCCCGGCGATGGTAGAGCGTGACCTCTGTACCAAGGGCTGCATAGGTTGAGGCAAACTCCAGACCAATCGGCCCAGCGCCAATCACCGCTAGCCGCCGTGGCTTGAGCTGCTGGTTGAGTACCTCCGTACTGGTATAGACATGGGCCGATTGCTCAAGGCCGGCAATCGCTGGCATCACCGGCACTGCACCGGTATTAATAAACAACCGTTCTGCCTGCAGCTCAATGCGCTGCTCACCCGCCTGGACGCTCACCGTGTGCGCGTCAACAAACGACGCAACGCCATCAATAACCATAACACCTGGGTTATCCGCGAGCATGTGGTAGTTCTTGCTATTGAGCTTCGTCACGACTGCTGTTTTGCGCGCAAACGCTTCGTCGATCGACTGGCCAGCCGCTGCCGCACTCACCAGCGTTTTAGTCGGAATACACGCAATATTAATACACGTCCCACCATACATCTGCGGCGATTGCTCCACCAGCGCGACCCGCTGACCTGCCCCAGCCAGCGCTACCGCCAGCGTCTTGCCCGCCTTACCAAAACCAATAATCAGTGCATCGAATTGTGTGTGCATTATACTTCTCCTTCGTCAACATTATCGCATAGATTACACCTAATGTAAATAAATTACAATAATGATTCGTTTTGTACACTACTCAAGAACAAGACGCACGCGTCTGTCACCTATCCTAGCTCATTTCACTCAAGTGTATAAAACTCAGCGCCGCCGCGCGAGCACTGGCTGCACCCGATCAATCCGGTTCGTCCAGACATACCCGCCAAACTGTGGCGGTATCTGCGTCACACTCTCCGCGGTATCAAACCCAGCTGACCACTGTCCATCGCCTTCGACCAACATTACTCGCGTGTTTACCGCCGCCATACGGTCAACAAACTTACCTGGCCAGCCCCATAGTAGTGGTGCATAGCGCCGCGGAATGTGTAGCTCCATGTTGTGTAGCTCGTGCGGCACATAACCCGTCCAGCCAACCGCCAAGTAACGCAGCAATCCGGCCTTCATCATTGCCTTGGAGCAGAGACGCAGCGTCGCGCTTTGTTGGCGTAGCCAGGCAATGCCATCATCGTTGCCGTAGACCGTCATCTGCTTGAAGCGTTCCGGGTTCATTGCCTGGAGCTTGCCCCACAGCACTTCGTATGTCTGGTGGTTGCCGTCCTTAACATGTAAGAGAAGATCTTTGTGTGGAAAGGCTGCCAGCACCTCATCAAGCGTGGGCATCAAGCCCACCCCTTTGCCGCGGAATGGAAAGGTTTTGCCACCATCCGCCGTGTAGCCATAACCAATGTCAAGCTGCTTGAGCTCAGCCATCGTGTAATTGCCAATCTCGCCCTTGGCCTCTGTGCGGTATTCCAGTGTTGAATCATGGAAGACCGCGAGTTGCTTATCTTTCGTGAGCTTGAGGTCAAGTTCTACCACATCCGCACCATGATCGAAGGCAGCGCGCATCGATGGGATTGTATTCTCAAGATAGGGGTGCTCGGGTTTATCCATAATGGCTGCAGTGTTGGTGTCATTGCCAACCTTGCTGTAGTCAAAGGTCTGTGCCAAGCCTCGGTGAGCGAGTATCCGTGGGTGCTGCGTTGGTACAAAGAGACTCGTATTATTGAGCCACAGCCCCATGATAATCACTACAATTACTGTCAACCCCCGCCAGTGCTGCTGACTCCATCGTGCTACTGCATGTGCTATTTTCCGAAATTTATAGGGCATTACTCCTCCTTATCTCTGGTATTTTCTCACTTATTATATCTTCACTCCACTCGCTGAGCAAATAACTCCTCTATGCCGCGCAAGAAAATCTCCGCCGTCTTTGGCCCGACGCCATAGAATGTTTGCAGACGTTTGGCTCACTCAGCTTCGCCCGAGCTACTGCCGATGAGCAGCATCAGCGAGCCATCATACCAGTCAATTAGCTGCTGTGCGCAGAGCCGCAGCGCCGTCGCTGTTTTCTCATCGTAGCGCGTGTATTTACCTTCATCCAGCAGCCGCACAAGGCGTCTGCGTTCCACTGCAAGCAGCGCCCACGGCGTATCAAGCTGGTGCTTCACCAAGAGACGCCAAGTCTGCACCGCCACCGGTGATTGAATCGGCTTACCCAGCAGATACACCAATAGAAACCAGCGAAAGAGATCTAGCTCATCATGCGCAATATCGAGCGCAAAGTCCTCGGGACGGTGTGAGCAAACAGAGCGAGCCATATTCCATATTATTATCTAAATTGGGGCTTATTGTCAAATAAGACGAGCTGTGCCACAGGCTCTGCATCATGTATCAGTAAGCACAACCAATAAGCAATTGCATTTCGTGCAACACATTGCTAGAATATACATAGAACATTTAGCTAACATCGATGGTCTATGGGGGTACATCATGTTTCGGAAACTCGTATCAAACTTATCGCTCAGCCCGGCGATCGTCGGCCAGCTGGGCTTCTACGCGAAGCGCCTACGCAAGGAAGAAGCAACGCGTCGCTTGGGGCTGATATTTACCGCGCTAGCGCTCGTTGTGCAGTCCTTTACGCTGCTTGCACCACCAGAATCAGCCAACGCTGCCGACCCAAGCGATATGATCTATGGTGGAATTAGCAACGGCTCGCAGCTCATGGCACACTACGACGCCAACACCAACAACATCCGCGACCTCTACAGCACCATCGGCATTACTCGTGCCGAGCTACAGCAAGCGACGACTCGCCTGGAGACCCGGCGCAGCACCGAGAGCACCTACTCATGGGGGATGACGCCACATTTTAGTGCCGCTCAGGGCGAAGGCGTATACTCTGTGAAGGCAGCGCAAGGTGGAATGCGCAACTTCTACTACCGACCACATCACTTGTGGGGGAATTTCACCTACCGGGCATTCGTTGGCCACTCAGCAAAGTTTGGTTGGTTCGCTATTATGCTCAACTGTGGTAACCTCATTACCCAGACAGTGCCACCAGCACCTGTCTGCCCACCCGGCCAGGTCGGTACCTATCCAAACTGTAGCACGCCGCCATCCGTCATCAAGCCAACGCCAGTGGCAAGCTGTAGCGGCCTTGCTATCAACAAAAACGACACCACCTACCAATTCACCGCTGCGGCGTCTGCCCAGCATGGCGCCACCATCACTGGCTATGTCTTCCACGTCTACCGCGATGGCAAGCTCGCCAAAACACTCGAGAGTAGCACACCCACCGTTAGCTACAGCGAGAAAACGCCTGGCTCGTACCGCGTCGTCCTCACCGTTAAGACCTCTCTGGGTGACCGCACCAACGAAGCCTGCGCCAAGACCTTTGTCATCGCTGCACCTGCCCGCTGCCCCGTCAATCCTACCCTGCTCAAAGATGATGCCCGCTGCCAACCTTGCCCAGGCAACAGCACCCTCTGGCTCGAAGACAAAACCTGCGCAGCCAAATTTGTCCAGACCAAGAGTGGCCACAACCTCACCCAAAACAGTGCTGAGACGACCACCGTCACCGCCAAAGCCCACGACCGCATTACCTACAAGCTTAGCGTCACCAACAAAGGCCTCAACGCCGAGAAATTCACCTTTAGCGACAACCTCGGCGATGTCCTCCAATACGCTACGGTCGTTGACGCTGGTGGCGGCACACTTGCCAAAGACACCAACCAAAGCGCCAGCATCGATGCAACCATCCTCAGTTGGCCAGCCGTGGAAATCAAACCAGGCGAGAGCCAAGAGCGGCGATTTACCGTCCAACTCAAAGACCAGATTCCTTCGATGGGCACTGGTACCAGCAACGCAACCTCCTACGATTGCCGCATCGACAATACCTTTGGCAATACACTCAGTACCAAGGTAGATTGCCCCGCCGAGAAGCGCGTCGTCGAGCAAGTCGTAACCGAGCTACCCCACACTGGTAGCAGCGAAAATATCATCTTTGCTAGCATCGTCCTTGCAGTGGTAGTATTCTTCTACGCCCGCTCACGCCAGCTCAGCACTGAGATCCGCCTCGTGCGCCGCAACTTTAACGCCGGAACAATCTAACCAAGGAGAAACCAATGGCAGAACGATTTACCACCAAACGCCAACCCGAACACCGCACCGAGCAAACCATCGAGAAATCACGCGCCGAGCAGCTAACTGCCCTGCGCCAATCTGGCGAGCACCGCCAGTTAGAGCACCCCAGCCTCCAGGGCGAAACGCGTCAGCGACACGAAACCCTTAGGGCCGCTCGCCACGAAGCCGAGCAAGTCTACGAGCAAGCTGCCGAGCAAGAACAAGCCACTGCCGAAGCTGAGCGCCGCCAGTGCGAAACCCGCGAGCAGCAGCGCGCCGAGCGCCAACGCCAAACCAGCCCAGCTGCCCAGCAAGAACGCTTCGATAAAACCATGGCAGCTGTCCAGTCCCAGCTCTCGCCCTCGAGCCGCGCCTTTAGCAAAGTCATCCACAACCCAGCCATCGAGAAAGCAAGCGAAGTCACTGGCAACACCGTTGCCCGGCCCAACGCGCTACTCTCTGGTGCCATTGCCGCCTTCGTACTCACCCTAGCCGTCTACCTCATCGCCCGCTTCAATGGCTATCCGCTCTCCGGTGCCGAATCCATCGCTGCCTTCGCCCTCGGCTGGCTCTGCGGCCTCGCCTTCGACTTTGTGCGCATAATGATGCTCGGTCGGCGCAATGTGTAGCCTGCCCCTGCAAATCATCACTACTCGATCAACAACATAATTCAATCACTGATAGCTTACACTTCCATATGAAATAGCACCCCTATTGCTATTGGTTAAACTCTAATATTCTGGAGGAAGGTTCTCAAGCTAGAGAGAAGTTCTTGACGGTAGCTGCGTATGTCATGAGTGATACCACTGTCAGAGTCGCTAACGAATAGTGCAA
This sequence comes from uncultured Candidatus Saccharibacteria bacterium, assembly GCA_963554165.1. Classification (GTDB taxonomy): domain Bacteria; phylum Patescibacteriota; class Saccharimonadia; order Saccharimonadales; family Saccharimonadaceae; genus Saccharimonas. The sequence continues at coordinate 264,793 of CAUVQR010000001.1, forward strand.
GTATCTAAGGAGCATCTTTGACAAAAGAACTATCGATAATAATCCTCCCAATCTGTATCAAAGAGCCAGTGTTTCGTGACATTGTGAAATTCTATATCATCTCCATAAGGAAGATCAGGTGTCGGCGTAAAAATGTACTCCTTTAATTTCGTTCGAACGAACTCGGAGATAACATCATAATCAAGCGTATTCATAATCAGGGGCTTTGCCTCATTATCGTCCTCAAAGTACCACCTGCCACGTGGATCATCAACGAAAGACGGCGAGCAGACAGTAAGGACGTAACGACTGCCTTCTATAAGATACGGGTCGCCGATTTCGACATATTTTTGTAGAGTGAATCCAACTCCAAGTTCAATACACCAGGGGCACATGTCGTCAACACCGAATGTTGTCGTCGCAGATGTGAGCTTGTTTCGGCAGGTTATGTTATCAGAATCCAGTTCCCAATCGTCGCCGACATACCGTCGCCCCTGAAACAACTTTTGTAAAACATAATGAGTTTTCATAGACTTAGTATAATACACACGGTAACGAACGTCGAAAAATATCATACTTGCCGCTTGTGTTCTCTATCACCTGTATTAAGTGCTTATCAATGCAGCTTAATCGACACTTCTTGCGGTTCGCCGCTCAGGTCACCATGGGTGTTGAGAGTGCCTTGGCGGCGCAGGGCTTCGCGTTCTAGCTCTTCTGGCGATGGCATAGCTGGCCCGGGAGCGGGCGATGGTGCGACCGGTGGAGTAGACTGAGCACTCGCCTCGGTCTGCTGGCTACCAAGGATATTGGGCCGCGCAGCATGGCGTGCTCTATCAAGCGCATCTTGCACCGCTGGTGACGGTGGTGGAGTAGGCCGAGCAGTCGACGATGGAGATGACGTGCTTGGATTTGGCATAGTGCGGGGAGCGCTAGCTGGCTGTGGCCGTGGTGCTTGGGAGAGCGAAGAAGCCGATGGCACGGCTGGCTGAGCACGCAATGGCTGAGCTGAGGAAGCTGGCGCGGTCTGTGGCCGAGCTGGTTGAGCAGCCGGGCTACCGGGCCGAGATGTTTGTGCGCTTGATGGTGCTGCCGCCGATTGCGGTTTCTTTGCATTCATCTGTTTACGCTTTGCAAGCCATTCATCAAGGAAGGACGACCCACCACCAGCTCCAGCCGCGCCTCCTGGGCGCCCTGCTCCGGCTGCTGGCTGGCTGGGTTGTTGCACACTAATACGGGCAGATATATCACGTTCCACTTGGTCGCGTGGCCGGCCGTACTTCGCGGCCGAGAGTTTCTTGAGGGCATCGCTCAATTGCTGGTTTGGTTCACCCATTGGCGGAATCCACGCCATACTAAATGGCGCTGACGGCGTGCCATTAATCTGCGCCACACAGACCGACTCGAAGTTTGGTAGCTTGGTCAAATCCTCAGCAGTAAAGACAGGCGTATAGCGCTTGACCATAATCTCAGCATCAGTCGTACCAATTCGTCCGGTAATAGTTGTACCAACGTTACCAAGGATAGCCTCACGCAGTTCTTCCTTGAGCTGCGTCATAAACTGGTTGGCCAAGACCAAACTCAAGCGATACTTACGTGCCTCACTGAGGATTGTCTCGAAGCTATCGGTGGCAAAGTTCTGGAACTCGTCAACGTAGAGCGTAAAGTCCTTGCGCTCGTGCTCGGGGATATTAGCCCGAGCCATCGCCGCCGCCTGGAACTTCATGACGAAGATGATACCAAGCAACTTCGAGTTGAGATCACCCATCTTACCTTTGGAGAGGTTAACAAGCAAAATCTTGTTGTTATTCATAATCTCAGGGAAATTAAAGCCACTCTTGGTCTGGCCAATGATGTTGCGCATTGCATCGTTGCTGATGAATGGGCCAAACTTGGAGATCACCCAGCTAATCAGGTCACCAGCTTCGTTGGAGCGCTGCGAGGCTGGGAACTCTTTAGTCCAAAAGTCGAGCACCTGCCGGTCTGTTACGTATTTGAGCTTGGCATTGCGGAATTGCTCATCCACCAGCAGCTTTGGCACATCAACAAACGTTCCACCCGCAGGATCAGCCATCAGCAGCAACGCACAGTTACGGAAGATGTGCTCGAGGCGTGGCCCAACGATACCAGTGTGGCCTGGGTCGTACAAGCCATACAGCATGTTGATCGCCTCCTGCACCAAGAAGTCCTTTTGGTCGGGATGGTCGAACTCAAACATATTAAGACCAATCGGGTTGCTCATATCACCTGGGTCGAAGTAGACAATATCCTCTACCCGATCACGTGGTACTTTGGCAAGCAACGCCTCAGCCAGGTCACCGTGTGGATCAACCAAGGCAAAACCCCGCCCCGCCAGCATATCCTGGTAGGCCAAGTTCTCTTGCAAGACCGACTTACCCACACCCGTCTGACCAATGATGTGGATGTGACGCCGACGGTCTTTATCTGCCAGACGAATTGGCTTGCGCACGCCGCGGAACTCATTGTAGCCGAGCAACAACCCCGTCTCCATCACCTCTGTTGGGCCGTCGACTTGCTTGCTCATCTGGCGCTTGACTTGCGAGGTAGGAATGCTATTTTGGTCTGGCAAATGAAAGAGGGTCGCAAGCTCGACTGAGTTGAGAATATCGCGGCTATTTGCCTGCGGAAAGAATCGGAAGATGAAGGCTGTCGCAAGCTCATCGACATTCTTAGTAAGATGAAACTTAAAGCCGTTAAAACTCGGCGAATCAAACAGTGCAAACGCCGCCACAATATTCTTGAGTAGCACCTGCGAGCGCGCCGCCGTATTGGACGACACCACCACGCGGATCATTACCTCATAGCCGGGGTAGCGAATCTTCTCTTGGATAGCATCAACCTTAGCCTGCTCCACTGCACTGAGCGGCTTCTCGGCTTGGAATTCCTTCTTGTCGCTTGCCTCGGGCGGCTTCCATAGTGCCTGCATAACATCACGCGCCGAGAGGCCACTGCCACCACTACTCTTTTTCTCACCCTTGTTCTTGACGATCTGCTCAGCAGCCGAGATAGAGCGCTTTGTCCACTTCTCATACGCTGGGCGGATCAAAAATTGGATTCCCACCCCATCCTCGCGCCCAGCCGAAGACACTGCATTAAGCAGCGCCCGTGACGCATCGCGCTTAGATTCCATATAAGTGGAAATCGGATAAATAAACTCTTTGCGGAGAGTAAACTCACCACCAATCGTCCCACTTGCCTTGCCTACTTTGCTAAACACTGAGTGCTCCGACACCTCCTCTAATCGTGCCGATGGGTAAGCTGCAGCAATCGCCTGGCGCACTGTGTCCGTCAGCACTGTTGGCACCACCGCATAGTAATACACCAGACCCTCGCGCGCCACAATTTCAAATGACACATGGCGCTGCCCATAGATCCGGCTCATAAAGCCCTTAGTGCTGGTACTCGCAATGATGTTGTACATCACTTGAGCCTGCGACAGCACCTCCTCTGTGAGGTCACGCTTGTCGCGCCCACCACCGTCGATATCGTCACTAGCAGGTGGCAAGTGGATGAGAATCGGCACCATCTTAAGACCGCGCTCGTAATTCTTGGCCTCGCGCATACTGTTGCGATAAACGATAAAGGCAACAAACAAGATGATGAGAATAAGGCCAGCCGAGCCAAAAACAATAATGAATGTGGTGACGGTATTCATCTAGTTCTCCGTTGCGCCAATTTTGCGCCCATAGCGTTTGTAGATATAGTCGCGCTGCAGAGCACTGACCTGCTGCTCGCGCTGGTAGGGGTCATCTTGGGTGTCCTTAATGATCTGCTTGAGCTTGATAACCCAGTCTTTTTCAATTAGGTCTTCGTCTGCAGCAGTTGCTGGAGCAGCCGTTACGGTCGTGTCTGGGTCAGGCTGTGGCGCAGCAATAACTGTGGTAGGCAGAGCTGGCAGCGTGAGGCTCTGCTGCGGGACCATTGGCATCATCTCGTGCGTATCGGCAGGCTGCTGCTCACTCCGACGTTCGGGCATGAGCGCAGGGAGCCGCTCGTGTGCCTGAGGTGCTGGCGAACGGTAGATATTCTGGTTGTTTGCCCGAGGTTGCTCGGGAAAACTATTGAATCGCGGCTGTTGTGGTCCCATATTCTGCCTAAATTATACCATAGGCTGCGCTGGTGCAATAGGTGTGAGCATAATCATCATATCTATGGCGCTTATGCTCATTATTTTGCTATACTAGCGTTATGGAGCGTCCTTCTCCCTCGCCAACATCACGCTTGCAACGGCACCAACAGCGCTGTGCGCAGGCACGGCGGCGCATGATTATCTTGCTTGCGCTACTTGCCTGTGCATTATGCGGCCTTGTTATTACCCTTATTATCGTCCATATGACGCAGCCTACTACACAACAGCCTACCTCACCAGCCACGCGCACAACCGACAAAACAGATGAGAAATACTCCTTCGTTGATTCGCACTACAAAGGTATCCGCTCGAAGCTGGTCAGCCGCACCTCTAACAAAGAAAAGGTCTCGCTCGAATATCCACTGACGGGCAACCGCACAATCGATACCACCATCGCCAGCGCTATCGACCAGCTCGACCATGAGTTTCGCCAAAGCGTCGCAGCTGGCCGCACCTTTCATCGGCCAATGACTGAGGCAATTAGCTACCAAATTACTCACAATACCAATACTGCTCTATCTGTTATTATCCAGGCTAACCAAGACACCCACGGTGCTCACCCCGCCAGCTTTACCCGATTTTGGACATTCAACAAGCAGACGGGCGCAGCCATCAGTCTGCGCGATCTCGTTGGCGGTAATACTGTACACCTCCGTACCGTCATTGACGCTGCGCAGCGCTCTGTCGCTGCCACGATTGCCGAGCGCCAGCAGCCAGCCGTCGATCTTGGCGAAATGGTCACAGAGGACGCACTCACCAACTTCATTATCACTAATGACAATGCGCTTGCCTGGCCCTTTAGCCAAGCTGCGCTCGTGCCGTCATCGTATGGCACAATGACCATCTCTCTGCCCTTCACGAGTATCCTTGCTGCATTGCAAACCACCCAGGCGCGGCAAATTGCCACCATTCCTGCCCTGCCCAAGCCGCAGCCCAAGCCAATTGCTACCCCCGTGCCAGCCGCACCAGCACCCGCTACATCCTGCGCGCAAGCCTGCATCGCCCTCACCTTCGACGATGGGCCTGGGCCATACACCAATGAGCTACTTGATACTCTAGACCAGTATGGTGCAAAAGGCACATTCTTCATGATTGGCAGCAAAGTCGCAGCCCGTGCTGACGTCGTGCGCCGCATCCATACCAGTGGTCACCAGCTCGGTAATCACTCGTGGAGCCATCCAGTTTTGCCGCAGTATAGTGCCGAAGCAATCGGCAGCGAGCTCGACCGCACCAACACTGCTATTACCCAAGCATCGGGTGCTGCGCCCACCATTATGCGTCCACCATATGGCGCAGTAAATAGTGTCGTCCTCGAGCAACTGCGCCAGCGCGGTATGGCCTCCATCTTGTGGTCGGTCGATACGCGTGACTGGGCCGATCGCAACAGCACCATCGTCTGCAATCGCGCCGTTGCTGGTGCGCGGCCAGGCGCCATCATCCTTATGCACGATATCCACCCTACCTCTGTGAATGCTGTGCCCTGCATCCTCAGCACACTCAAGCAGCAAGGTTATCGCTTCGTCACCGTGCAGACACTACTGGGCAAGACTGTGCCAGGTGCCAATTATCCGTAGAGACACCTGAGCCTGAATATTAAGATTTTTGAGCTTCTTACTCTTCCTTTTTCAGGTTTCGTTTCTATAAGTTAGCATTGCACGAGAGAGTTATTACACTGTCATGACATACTTGTTGGAATTAGTAGTGATGTCATCGCTTTATCTAATGAGGTAATACGAGGCAATTGCCTACAGAAGGAGATAGACATTTGGGAATTTACATTCCAGTGTTTTACAACGTCTCACCTTTCTCGTGTGCATTATGTGTACAAGAGCCCTTGGCGATGTACTAATTGCAAAAGCTGCATATTGTCATTTTGTTGGGCGCTCTACGCCCATATGTGTTTTATAGAGCCGCGCTATCAATAGCAAACACCTTATGCTTCGACGTCGCACCACGCACCAGCTTCACGGCCGACTGCGACACGCCAAGATATTTGGCTAGCAGCTTAATAGCCGCCGCGTTCGCCCGGCCCTCAATCGCTGGCGCCTTGGTGTAGATGACATACGTGCCGTCGCTACCCACCACGACTTCTTCGCGGTGGCGAGAGTTGGGTTTGAGATGGGTGGAGATTTTCATGGGGCCTAGTATTCTACTTCTCTTATTCTATGAATGTATCGATAAACAAGCACACCTTTGCCTTCAGGCGCTCGATCAAAGCCTGACGCCCGCTAAGCCGTGGCTTATTTTTCAGGGCTGCCACATACTCATCACTCCGCGGCAATCGTCCGGTATAGTTATAATTATCAATCAGCCGGCGCAGTCGCGCTAGGTCAAAGCCCTCCGCTGCAGCTAATTGCTCCAGCTCATACTGCTCCTGCTCACCCCAAAAACGCTGGAATTCCCCCTCGACACTATCACTATCAGCAATATGTGGCAGCCAGCTGGTGATGAATTTATCAATGAGCTCACGCTTGCTACGCAGCTTTTCATTACCATTAATGAGCTCTGCTATCTGCTTACGTAATTGGCTCTTTTCTTGCTCACCAGCCTCTGCCATTTTGGCTACAAGCCCTATAATATAATCAACGGTAATCTCATCGCGACGGATTAATTCTAGTTCAAAATCCACCTCATCCAGAATACTCACCTTTTCTTTGCTGCTGCGGCGCTCAAAGTATATATCTAAGTACTTGCTCTTAAAGTCCTCAAAGAGCCGCTCATTCATATCAACATCACTATTGGCAAAATCAGCAAACGACAGTAGCACATTGCGCGTGCGCATCACCTCACGAAAGAGCTCCACAAATTGCCGCCTTTCAGCCTCACCGAGTAGTGTATCGACACTGCGCGGTTCTGGGGTAAAAGCCAGCAACCTTGCTACTTTTTGATTAAACTCCTGCACATACCATTCGTATGGTTTGAGGAAGATCGTCTCCATGGCTTGCTTGTTACTGAATAGCTGCACTGCATTATCTGTCGCAGCTTTTAGATTACGGAAGACCACAATATTACCCTGGGATTTGCGCTCATTCAGAATACGGTTTGTGCGACTATATGCCTGCAAAAGACCATGGTATTTTAGATTTTTATCTACATAAAGCGTATTGAGCGTCTTGCTATCAAACCCGGTCAGGAACATATTTACCACTAGCAAAATATCGATTTCTCTATCTTTTACGCGCTTAGCAATATCCTTATAGTACCCATAAAAGCTCTTGCTATCACGCGTAGTGTAGTTGGTGCCAAACCGCGCATTATACTCACCCATAGCGCTCTCTAAAAAGTCACGTGCAGACTGGTTAACAGAGCCAGTGAACTTTAGCACATCTTCATCTAGTAGGCTATCAGCATTTGGATCTTCTTCATTCGCCTGGTAGCTAAAAATCGTTGCGATAGTGAGCTTGGTATTTTTGCGCTGAAAGGCATCGTAGTACATACGCAGCAAATCGGTAGAACTAACGCACATCATGGCGGTAAAGTCGCGCCCATGCGTTTTGCGGTCATGGTTTGCTAGTATGTAATCCACAATGGTATCTACCCGAGCTTGATTTTCCATCGCCTCTTTGGTGTCGATTGCCTCAACATCAATATCTGCCTGTGTATCAGCTCCCTCGCGTCGTGTGAATCGCCCCACATATTCCACGCTAAACTTTAGGACATTGCCATCGTTAATCGCATCGGTAATGACATATTCATGCAGGCGCTCACCAAAAAGATCCTTCGTAGTACGCTTACCAAACCCGCTACTGCTGGTAGCATTCTCAGTAAAAATTGGCGTCCCCGTAAAGCCAAATAGCTGGTAATTAGTAAAGTAACTAGTAATATTCTTGTGCGTTTGGCCAAATTGCGAGCGGTGGCACTCATCAAAGATAAATACGAATCGCTTGTCTTTTACCGCCTGCATTGCCTGCGCATGGCGTTGGCGTGTCACAGCATTATCTAGCTTCTGGATAGTCGTCACAATCAGTTTGGTGTTAGGATCGGCTAGCTGCTGCACCAACGTAGCGGTGCTGTCTGTACCGTCCACACTGCCGTCCTTAAAGGCATTAAACTCTTTAATCGTCTGGTAGTCTAAGTCACTGCGGTCTACCACAAACATCACTTTGTCGACGTCTGGGTTTTCCGTCATTAGCTGCGCCGCTTTAAAGCTAGTCAGTGTTTTGCCGCTCCCTGTCGTATGCCAAATATAGCCACCACCGACGCCCTTCGTCACCTTATCTATAATTTTCTCTACTGCATAGTATTGGTATGGCCGCAGCACCATCAGTGTCTTGGTCGACTCATTCAGTACAATATATTTAGCAATCATCTGTGACAGATGGCACCGCTCCAAAAAGATATCCGCAAACTGCCCTAGCTCGCTTATGCGCACATTTTGCTCGTCTGTCCAGTAGTAGGTAAACTCATAGCTTGCTTTCTTATCACCGCTATTACTTACCGTATTAGCATAATATTTAGTATCCACACCATTACTTATGACAAACAGCTGCACATACTGGAATAGCCCATAGCCCGCGCTATAGCTATGGCGGCGGTAGCGATTGATCTGGTTAAACGCCTCGCGCAGCTCTATCCCGCGGCGCTTCAGCTCTATCTGCACTAACGGTAGGCCATTAATTAGTATAGTCACATCATAGCGCGTTTCGTAGGTGCCGGTATTAGTAATTTGCTGCGCCACTTGGTATTCGTTTTGGCACCACTGGTTTGTATTAAAAAACTCTAAATATACACTACTGCCATCCTCACGCACCAGGTGCATTTTATCGCGCAGCGTCTTCGTCCGCTCAAACACCGTGCCACGGCTCAAGTGGTTCAGCACACTTTTAAATTCCGTATCTGTAAGCGGCACGCCACCGAGCTTGGCAGCATTATGCGTTTCTAGCTGCCGCCGCAGGTTGGCCAGCATCGCCGCCTCGTCAGGCAAATCAACCTTGCTATACCCACCAGCTACCAGCTGGGCGACGAGATCATTTTCGAGGGTTTGTTCGGATTGGTGGGTCATGTTAGTTATTCGCACCCTCTATTCTGATATTTCCTGATGTACGACGCATATCATCAGTAATGGGTGATCTATAGATATTGCCGAGTAGTACGTCACAAACTACCCTTACATCAGCAGACCTTTTTAGTAAAATCTTACCATTTTGCATTTCCACTCCTAATGCTCCTCTTTCGATGCTATTTACTACATCAATAGTCTTCTTCTTGCAATTATTGCTATTATCGTTGTACAAACCAATTTCAGGATCGTCAGTAATAGCAGCAATACGTTTTACAATACTAGAGTTAATTTTGTTTGGCGTTATACTCTCGTCTACTTCGAATATGTCAAGTTTAAGAAATCTCTTGACCTCATCCTCGCTTGCGCTTCTATAGTACTCGCTTATACCGGGGAACAAACTATTAATAGTTCTAAAGCTCCTAAAATAAAGTTTATTCTCATCCCCTTTATAAAAGGCATCTATTTTTGATGGATCAAACTCAATCCCAGCCACTTGACGTTTAATCTGAGCTTGTCTGTTTTTAAATGGTCCAATCTCAATGACAAACTTATTTTTAATAATAAAACTTGGAGTAATTTTCGTAAACAATATATCATATCCATCCACACCAAAAACACAATCCACTTCACTGTAGCAATCGCTTCTTATTTGATTTATTGATGCCATAGATCTACTTACTTTGATATACCCACCGAGCATTTCTTCTTTCTTATCAGTATCAGTCAGCTCTATATAAAACCATTCTTCATCTTCAAGAATGTACCAGGGATTCGTAAATGCTATTCCAGTATATTTGGGAGGTCTGTAACTATCTTTAGCATCATTTCTTAAATTATCTTCTGGAGTGTCTCCGATAATTACAACATATGGCTCATCCTTATTTTTTGTGCGTGCTAATATCTTCATTTTATCTCCATATAGGTATAGTTGTTTATTCGCAAAAGTGAATCCATGTATCGTGTGTTTTTCATATCTTCCCGTTGAGTAATAAGCGTGTACGTACCCCCATCTTCTGCTTTAATCTCATAGAACCTAAATTTTAGTAATAGCCAAATAGGGTTAAAGTACAAAATACGCTCAATTTTTCTCCAAAAGATAAATAGCAACGACATTGTTACTACACCAACCGCATCAACCATATTAAAACCTGATGTCACCATTTTCCCGTCAAAATCAGCCGAAGCAACACCCATAGATACAACAAACAATCCTATATAGGTTGGGACAGCCACACTCTCAAGGGGTTTTATTTCTGCAATAGTGAAGCTACCGGTGTTACTAAAATACCGCTTTGCTAAATATGTACTGATATAAGCAATACCATAGATGCCGAAAATACACACAATATTTCTTACTACAAACATAATAAGAGCACTAGGAGACAACCCGATCATCTCCCAGCTCACATATGGAATATCCTGACGAATCAATAGATAACATAAAATAACCCCTGAAAATGAGCTTATGGACAGGATTAGGGATGAAAAATATTCTTTCATACAAACATCCTTTGCAATAATCCTTTTTTAAATTGTTTTGTTTTATCCAGCTGTTGGCGAGTGAGGGCGATTTTTTCATCTAGTGCAGCAAGAAACGCGGCAATTTTTTGCTGCTCAGCTGCACTTGGCTCTACAATTTTCATATTTTTATACTGAGAGAAATACATATGCACAATTGTGCTTCCTTGCCCATAAGCCGCAAGCTTGTACTTCATGAAGTGAGATAGGTAGTAGGCATAAAATATATTGCTCCCTGTTTCCTTAAATCTTAGAACTGTAATATCCCCGCCAAGAAGAACACCATCTTCATTAAGTGCTGTTGCATTAGCAAGATCAATACCTGTAGTTGTAGTTGAATTCGGGACTAATAAGTCACCATTTTTAGACGGTGTTCCCTTGCTGCTATTCGTACAGCTTACGACTTGCGAAATAACTTCTGGATATATAGTATAGAGCTGCCCATATAGTATTGCCTTGTTCTTACCGTCAACTTCTATATCGCCCCAAGACAATGCTGAGCCTCTAACAGCATCGAAGACTTCCCCCAGTCGCTTCTCTTGCCACGCTGGGAAGTGTGAGCCGTCTGGGCGAGTGAAGCGGAGCTGCTGGCTAAACAGCCGCTGCATGACGCCGCGCTTGTACGCCTCTAGCTGCTGCACCTTGCGCTCCAGCAGCGCCACCCGCTTGTCCACCGCAGCAAGGAATGCGGCAATTTTTTGCTGCTCTTCAACACCTGGCAGGCACGCTCTCGTTGCAAGAAAGTTACTATTGTACAGCCTGGGCATAGTACTGCTTTCCACAATCCAATTAATCCTGCTGTACACATACATTAAAAAAGTATTTAATATTAAATCCTCATTATGCTGTAGCCAAATTATATTTGAATCTTGAAAGTAAGCAGGCTCGCCGTCATAGACAACTAGTCGCCCGATTGTACCAGAAGCAGAAACTAAAATATCACCCTTCTTAGGAAAAAGATATTTACCGATGTACTCATCGAATAATCTCTTATCTATAAACGCACTCGGATTTTTACCAAAAGTGCCAATTGTGTAAAATGGCACGTCTCCACTCGGCTTAGTCTGGCTCTTAAAAATTCTTTTACACATTGCGACTGAGCCTATCTCCCCTAACCGCTTCTCTTGCCATTCACTTGTAAACTCCGGGAACCGCAGCTGGGGTGTCCGCTTTATAGCGTTCATCACTCCACTCCCTCAATCCCCAACTCCTGGCAAAAGGCAGCGATGGTTTTATCTACCTCGGCCAGCTGAGTATTAATTTGGCGAATGTCATGCGCGGTGGCGGTAAGGTCGATTGGTGCCTCTTCTTCGAAGGTGTCCACATAGCGCGGGATGTTGAGGTTGTGGTCATTCTCGGCTAGCTCAGCTGGCTCAGCGATGTGGCTGTATTTATCTACCTCTGCCCAGTTAGCGTACGTATCTATAATTTTATCAATATTATCTACGCCCAATTGGTTTTGGTTTTTGCCCTTAATAAACTCACGGCTGGCATCGATAAATAGTACGCCACTATGCGTGCGGCACTTTTTAAATACCAAAATACAAGCCGGAATGCTGGTGCCGTAGAACAAATTTGCCGGCAGCCCAATTACTGCATCGAGCAAATCTCGCTCAATAATATGCTGGCGGATTGCACCTTCTGCTGCACCGCGGAATAGCGCCCCATGCGGCATAACAACCGCCATGGTGCCATTATCTGCCAGGTGGTGCAACATGTGAGTAATGAAAGCGTAGTCTGCCTTACTACTTGGCGCCAACCTACCCCATGGGCTAAAGCGTTCATCATTCGCGTGTAGTGGGTTTTTGTCACCCGCCCACTTGGCACTAAAGGGTGGGTTGGCTACCACTGCCTCAAAGCGCTGGCTCAGATGCTGTGGGTGCTCAAGCGTATCATCATTCTTGATATCAAACGCATCAAAGTGGATATCGTGCAAAATCATATTCATGCGGGCTAGATTGTAGGTGGTACCGTTCATCTCCTGGCCAAAATATTCACTCACCTGGGCATGCCGCCCAATTCGCAATAGCAGCGAGCCCGAGCCGCAAGTTGGGTCATACACACTCCGAATGCGCGTTTTGCCTAACGTCACGATGCGTGCAAGAACTTCACTTACCTCTTGTGGTGTGTAGAATTCACCAGCCTTCTTGCCTGCACCGCTAGCGAACTGGCTAATAAGATATTCATAAGCATCGCCCAGGATATCGATTTGGCTATTACCTAGCTGAAAGTCAATAGTGCCGAGGTGGCGCAGCACTTTAGCAATTAGCTCAGCGCGCTTACCCACAGTTTTGCCAAGCTTGGTAGAGTTAAGATCTAGCTCAGAAAACAGATGGTCAAAATCGTCCTGGCTGCCGGTACCGATAGTGCTCTGCTCTATATGGTTCAAAATGGCCTGCAAATCTTCGATAAAATCACTCAAATCAGTGCGCTCTGCCACTCGCGTAAAAAGCTCACTTGGCAGCAAGAAATACCCCAAGCTGTCGAGCGCTGCACTACGGATTTCGTGAATGAAATCAGCGTCCGTATCATTGAGCTGGCAGTACGTTGTGCCCTCACCCTCTAGTAATTCATCCGCATAGAGCTCAAGCTTTTCAGATAGATATTTATAGAAAATAAAGCCAAGAATATAGTCACGGAACTCATCGGCATTCATCTTACCACGCAGATCATTCGCAATGTTCCATAGTGACGTTTGTAGTTGGTGTTTTTGGTCTTCAGACATTAGTTTCCCCTTTGGTGATATGTTCGTATTATACACCGAAAGCCTTGGTTTCCTACAGCTTGCTGCGTTCTTGTTCTTTACGATTATCCCCTGTTGTCATGCCCCTCATTATACTGCAAGCAAGCCTAATTAACGAGGCTGGTTTGAGCACCTTATCGTCGTCGGTTGTTCCCCCGCCCCACAGTCTGCTACAATAAAATCATGTCCGAGCCGCGCGGAGTGATTTATGTTATGACCAGTGCCATTGATGGCTTGGTCAAGATTGGCAAGACCAGCACCGACCGCTTCGAGGCGCGTATGCAGTACCTTGAGTCTAACGGCTACTCCAACATCACTGGGCTGCAGCGGCTGGTCGCCATTGAGGTAGATAATTACCACAAAAAGGAACAGCTCCTACACGAAGTCTTTAGCAAGCACCGCATTGGCCGGAGCGAGTTCTTTGCGCTCGATGAGTATCTTATCCAGCGGCTGCTGCTCGCCCTTGATGGTACGCAGATCTACCCCAAGCCAGCTCAATCCGCTAGCAAGGCCGACTCGTTCGAAGCCGTTACCACCGCGCATCAGCAAGACCAGCGCTTTAGCTTTTATAAAAAGGGTATCCAAAAGGGCGCAACCATCTGCTTCATCAAAGACCCAGCCATCACCGCCATTGTAGCCGGCCCACGCGAGGTATCCTACGGCGGCAAAACCTGGCGCCTCTCTGCCCTGACCCGCCTGATCTACACTCAGCGCGGCGAAGTCAACAACTCCGGTGCATACCGCGGCGCCGACCACTGGACGTACGGTGGCGTGAAGCTGACGAAGCTAGTGGATAAGATACAGAGCCAATGACGCACTCTCGTTGTTTCAGGTGTCGATCTTTGCTGGATCAAACTCGATCCCAGCCACATAGCACTTAATTAGGTAAGATCATCGATCGAGCTACCAAGCAAAAGATGATCAAGAAAATCCCTCTATTGACATACCCTTTAGTGATTTCATATACTATGAATGAATATAAAAATTTATTCATTCAGAGCATTACAACGAAGGAGGTTACGAGCATTGGACAAAAGACAAGCATTAAAAACAGCCGCCTATGATGTCTTCTCAAAAAAGGGTTATAAGGAGGCCGGGATCTCAGAAATTGCAAAACAAGCTGGCGTAGCAGTTGGTTCTTTTTACAACTACTACAGCGGCAAGGAGGCTATCTTTCTGGATGTGTACGTTGAGGAGAACGACCGCGTTCGCCAAGCGATGATGGACGACATTGATTGGCAGCAGGATTTGGTTGAGCTTGTAAGGCAGATTTTTGAACAGTCACAAAGCCTCGTTTCGTCCAATAAAATTCTGGCGGAATGGCATAATCCAGCCGTCTCTCGTACACTACGTGGTTATTATTCTTCGGGTAAGGGTAAGGCTACGAATACCTTCCATCAGTTTTTAGTCGAAACCTTTACTAATCGTATGGTGGCAGAAGGATATTCAGAAGAAAAAATTCAGGATATTTTACAAGTGTATAATTTGTTTTACTACATGGATGTGCACATCACCGAAGACGATTTTCCGGGTATCGGTAGGACGCTAGAAGTACTTGCCACTACCTTTGCGAGAGGTGTTTTACATAATGAAAAGGGGTAAAAAAATGGTAATCATCGTTATAGCTATTCTTGCAGTTATAGGCCTTGTCACTTGGGGTGTCATTGCCTACTTGGGGCGGAGCCAAACGTTATCGGTCACATCCATCGAAAACCCTAGCGGCAACCTCCACGTTATTCGCCTAGCAAAACCTGATAGTATGACGTGGAAGGCAGGCTCTTATGCCAAGATTACGCTACCCAGTACGGCATCTGATGGTAAAAAGAATGACTATACGGGTGATCAAACAAGTCGTTGGCTCAGCATTGCCTCCAGCCCCGAGGACAATGAAATCGTCATAGTGACCCACAATAGCGGTAGCCCCTATAAAAAAGCTTTGACGAGTCTACCGGCAGGTAGCAAGGTTGAGATGAGTTGGCTAGACTCTTCTTTGTCAGTTACAGACAGCAATGAGCCACTGGTCTGCTTCGCCTCTGATGTCGGTATCTCAGCAATGCGACCAATTGTCAGGCAGTGGGCCGGTAAGCGCCCTATCATGCTCTATCATCTAGACAAGGGAGTAACGGTCTTTGACAAAGAGCTCTCGGAATTAGCAAATAAAACAGCTAATATCACCTATGAAACCAATGCCAGTCTTGCCCAGAGTCAAGAACACGTTGCACAGGCAATCAATAAATATGGCAATCGAGCTCAGTATCTCTTAGCTGGACAGCCTGATGATGTAAAGGCAATGAAGAAGCTCCTTACAGATAAGGGAATTGATAGCAAGAATGTTAAATCAAGCACTTTTCGTGGGTTGAAGTAGTGGCTATTATGTTCGTCGCACGTAGCGCGCCAATAGCATTCCACCGGTGAGCAACACCGCTGTCGCAAGGACAAACTGCCAGAGCGATACACCTGTGTCAGCCAAGAGACCGTGGAATTGGCTTGGCTCGGCTGGCTGAGTGGGCTGGTTAGGTTTATTTGGATCGAGCGGATTTGTCGCCAGTGCCGCGCGACACTCCGACCAAATCGCTTCTGGGTAGCTGGCCGCCAACACATACCACGCCGTCGATGCCACCGAATTTGCATTGGTTAGCTCATTTGGTAGGTCCGCCTTGGAGGCGTACTGCCATGCACCGTTTGGCCGCTGCGCTGGGTACGTATCTGCCAAGATTGCCCGCGCTGTGGCCGTGTCCCCAGCGATAGTATGCGCCTGTGCTACACCATACGTCCCTTCAAACCATACGGTTGGCACGTAATTACCTGTCAAATACGGCGTGTAGCCTTTTGCTGCACCATCGGTTGTTTTGTAGATGGCAGTATGAGCGAGTGCTTGCTTAGCTTTGTCATATTCGCCAATCGCATTAAGGAAAATTGAGCCCCAGCTTGTTGTATCAAGTGCCTTGCTGCTGTCGTCGTATCCTTGATTAAACCGCCCTTCAGAGGTATTCCATAGCTTTGCCACTGTTACTTTAGCAAGTTCGTCTGCCTTCTGGGCATACTGCTTGTCGCCTAGCACGCGGGCTGCCCGTTCATATACATGCCACATGTCAGTGTTGTGCTCAGTAGCATGCCACGCAATATCCTTCTTAATACCATTGTCAATCCGCACCCCACCGCGAAATAGTCCAGCAGCATCGCCAGTCGTCGTCTTCATTGTCTCAAGCCAACGGAAGGTATCGAGAATCATTTGGCGCACCCCTTGCTGATCGCCATATTTTTCCATATAGCGGATGAGCGCATACTGCACGAAGGCGATACCACCAGTATAATAAATCGGCTGCTGGATCCCTGTATAATCAAGCTGGTGCACACTCGCCGGAAACGCTCCCTTCTGCTCACCCGTCTTGACTTGGATTGCGCTTAGGCCATGCACGAGCTTATCCGCCATTGCCCGATCGTCCGCACCAATCGCCACAAGTAGCGCCAGCGACTGATCATACACATAGCTGTACGACTCACGTGGCGTACCATAGCCGTCTTGGCCCGGTGCATACTCATACGAGCGAATGAGCCCCACCAGCTCTGGCTTGAAATACTCAGCAATGATGGTTTTAGTTGCCGTGTCATAGAGGCGAATTAATTTATGCCCCTTACCTACTGCATCAAAGCTAAAAGTATTATCTGCCTGGGCTGGCTGCGTAGCTTGGAGGTATTCTTTATCAGATACCGCGTAGAGCTGCACCTCAAGATTCTTATACGTCACAGGTCGCGGCCAGCTCTCGCCAATCTGCTGCCCCGTCACTTTGTCGTATAGCCGGAAGTGCCATGACCCCGCAAATGCCGGGTTGACAGGTGAGAGATCAAGCGTCCATGTGCCATCTGGCTGCACTACTGCTGGTACAACAGCTGCCTGCTCATACTCAGTATCACTATAGAGATAAGCCCGCACTTCACGTGGGTTAGCTCCAGTTGGTGCCGTCCCCTTCACTATGCCGCGGTAACCTTCGGCAGCATGCGCAGTATTAGAGACCGTGAGCGGTGTCGCACTTTCGGTTTGTCGTGGGTGCGCAAGCGTAAAGCGCCCGCTCACCTTTGCTTGGTAGTCAAAGCCATAGGCTTGTGCTGGCGTGATGGTACTACCATCACCTGGGTTATGCTTTGGCTCCATCATCTGCTTCAGCCATGCCATCGCCCGCGCCGTTGGCGCAGAATCGGTCACCAGTGGCCGACGTACCGCTCTAAATAGCTGGTCATTTGTACCGCACAGCGACGTATTCGCCCGCGCTGGCGGAGCCATCGCGAGCCCATAGAGTGCACCGCACAGCAGCACGACGCTCAATCCCCATCGTTTCATTGTTTCCCCTCCAAAATACTCTTACGCTTATATTTATAGCACACTTTGGCCATATCGCATATATGTCATAGCAATTTCATCCATAATTATGAGTCACTAATGTTGTGCGCTATGTTTTTACTGTATCAAGAGTACTCGTGTATCACCATCAACCTCACCTGTGATATATCAAATCATTATTTCTCCACTTGAAGCTTACTTCAACTCATTACTCCCTAAAGTACTAATTTGCCTAATATGCAATCTTGTATTAGGCTAGAAGGAGGCAGGGTTGGCACCTTGCATACCAATATCGTTAAAGCCGCACGAGGAGTACTCCATGGCACAAAATTTTACGATTAGCGGTAACAAACTCAAAGGCTACCAAGCAGTCGCCGACGGCACTGGGCGTGTCTACTTCGTAGGCACCACCCAGGAGGAAGTCATCGACCAAACCAGGCGCTACATGCACCAGCACGGTGGTGGCGAGCTCAAAATCCAGCGTGCCGACGACACCGCCCAGTATCGCGATGCCGACACCGTCCCGCCCAAGAAGGATCCCTTCCCACCGCGAGGATAGCACTCATCCTCACAATACCTCTGCTCTTGGCAGAGGTATTGTTAATGTCAGAAGAATATAATAATTACTTGAGGAGCGTATCAGGCACACCAAGCATCCGTGCTAGCACATACTGGAGCAAAAAGCTCAAGGATGCCATGCCTGCACAAAACACTGCAACGATCCGTACCACATGCTGCGACAATGGTGCCGCACCCGGCCAGATCATTAGGACAATCACCGGCACGACACAAGCCAGCACCTTAATGCCTGCCGCAATGCGTGCGTTGAGGATGGTGCGCTGCTTCTTGCTCACTGGCTGGTGGGTTTTTGCTGCCAGGGGTGCAACTGCTTTCGTTGTCTTTTTTACTACGCGCTCGCCTGTTTTAGCTATATTGCGCGGTAACATGACTAGCATATAGAGACCGCACCCAATCATAACAATGGTAATGATCGCCACGAGTGCAATCGCTATTGGCTGCGGCAAGTCCGCTCCTGAGGGCATACCCTGTGGAAGCGTGATCTCTGGCTGGTCGTGCGGCTCCGGTATAACCCAAAGCGCCTTATCTCGCGTGATGTATGGGTAGAGCAATTGCATTGCACACCACACCCACAGCAGCAAGCAAAAGAGATACCCTACCGACGCGCAGCAATGCGTCACCAAAAGCGCAAACCGCCGTGGCTGTGGCTGCTTGGGCTGCTCCTTCGACTTTGCTGGCTGAGAAGACTGCGCTACCATAACTACTGGTCATTATACACGACAGCACAAACTGATGCTATGGCGTGTAATTCTACTACATTTTATTTTTCATTTAATCTACTAAGAAAGTGTTTAAATTGCTCTTCGTCACTAGCCAACTTTCCAAAGAATAATTCATCAATCTGCTCAATTAACGGAACAGCTTTTTGCAATACTTCTTCTCCTTTTTTATTCAGAGTAACAGCCTTTGCTCTTGTGTCTCTTGAATGTTCTTTTCTTTTTACAAAATCATGCTTTTCCAACAAGCTCAATATTTGAGATACCGTCATTACGTCTATCCCTGAGAGTTTTGAAATCATAACTTGTGTAACTTCGTCGCCATTTTGTGATAGATACGCAAGAGACGCTAAAACAACAAATTGAGGGTGCGTCAGATTTATTCTCTTTAACTCATTTTTTGTCAGAAAGTGCCATTTATTATACACTCTCATAAACAGCAATCCTGTTGATTTTTCTGAATTATCTTTATACTTTGACGTAAACAAACGGCAACCACCTTATTGTTCTAAACAACTTTTTAGAATAAACATAGACTGAGGAACATCTGAAAAAACTTGACTTAAAAACTCCAAATGTTGCTTATCTTCACTATCGAGAGCTACCGTATGTTTTATGCTGATGCTTCCGTCATTGTTATCAATTATTTGATGACCGAAGAGAACATCACCAAACGGAGTTTCTGTTTTATCCCAAAATTCTTCAAAAGGCTTCACACGAGTAAGTTGATATTCCATGGGAGGCATTCCCTCAAGTTCCATCGTTCCATATGAGCCAGTTTTAAATCCATCTTTTAGCGTAATGTTTTTGAGATCCTCTTCCCAATCATACCATTTTTCGATATTTGCATAGTATTCCCACACATCTTCTTTTCCTGCTTTGATTTTTAAACTAAAGCTAAATTCCATTATATTTTCTCCTTTCATTATATGTGTACTTATTATAAGTTAGCCTTATAATATTCGTCAACAGGATTTTATTTGGGGTAATTATTCTTTAGTTTTTTCTTTGCTTTCTCCTATTTCACTCTGCATTCTATAGACTCATGCGATTCTATTGTTGCTATCTCAGTCGACATCACTGTATCAAGACGTCGTGTTCTATATGCGCGAGAAGATATTCAGTTTAGTCAAGATAGCTCAACCCACATCTCCTATTCAGATTAAACATCATACATCTATTAAAAATAATCTGGCTACACAAGCCAGATCAAATAATCCACAAATATGGTCGGGGTGACTGGACTCAAACCAGCGACCTCGCGGTCCCAAACCGCGCGCGCTATCAACTGCGCCACACCCCGATACGTTTTATATCACACGGGCGACCATTCTTTGCCGGAGCGAAATATGGTCGGGGTGACTGGATTTGAACCAGCGACCTCACCGTCCCGAACGGTGCGCGCTACCAAGCTGCGCCACACCCCGCGATACAAGACTTTGCCATCATACCACACAATATAGCAATTTGTCTACTGTTCTTGCCATCAAAGCCAACGTGCCACTCACAAATATAAGGCTAGCCTGCGGTTGTTCAATCCAAGAAACATAAACGAAACACACATAAGCATCAACTTCGTGTGCTATAAAACGTATCGCAATATTTAATTACGCCTTGGGTGGTACAATATCTGCTTTAAGCACATCGCACGCAGTAGGATATGCCATTCCGGGCTCAAATGTGTAGACAAGTAATTGGCCAAAGGGCATCTCTACTGTGCCCATGTCTTCCTCCGGGATTCGGTCAAGGTACTTCATAAGCGCACGAATTGTGTTGCCATGTGCCACAATCAATACAGTCTCGCCCGCCTGGAGCCGCGGCAAGATCTCTGACTCAAAATACGGAATCGAGCGCTCATACACATCCTTCAGTGTTTCACCACCGGGTACAGGATAATCCCAGCCGCGCCGAATACCGTTAAAGGCCTTCTCACCAATCTCTTCTTTGACTTCCCATTTGTTCTTGCCAGTTAGGTCGCCATAGTCACGCTCGTTAAGCTCAGACGCGTGCACCACCGCAGCATCACTTGAGCGGATTGGGTTATCTGCACCTTCCATCAACGCGTCAAGTGTCTCATGCGTCCGTTTGAGCGCCGAAGTATATACCGCATCAATGGTGCGACCACGCAAGAACTCGCCGAGTTGACGCGTATCGCTCTTACCTTTCTCGGTAAGGCTTACGTCCGTCCAGCCTGTCCATTTACCTTGTAAATTCCATTCGCTTTCGCCATGCCGGCTGATAATAAGTGTTCCTGTCATGCCTCTATTATACGGCACTATTGGCGCGAGTGCTATATATGTCTACCAATCATTCCGTATTTGAGGTCCCAAAAGCCCCCGGAAGGGGGCGGCGACAACGGGGTTTTCATTTTCGTTTTTTGGGTATATCGGATGCTTACAGTGAGTAGTTATTTAGCGAACGAAATCGCCTTGGTATACTGATCCGTCAGTACGAGACAACAGCCAGTAGCGATATGCTGCTCCCTCTGGTGCTGCCTCAAGGCTGACACAGCCGGTCTCGCCTGCGCCAAGGATTTGGCCATAGCTTGGGCCGTTGCCTTGGGTTGGCGCCACTGTAAAGGCTGTCGTGCCAGGTGTGCCATCGGGGTAGTTTGCATCAGAAACGCAAAACAGTTTCGTCCCATCGTAGTATTGGACAACGGATGTACCGTTGTCATTGGCGGTCGGCCCGAAACTCTCTGCCGACGCTGGTGCTGTATTAAACAGCAAAGATCCCGCCGCCATTGAGCCAACTGCCAATACGCTAAGGATACCTACTTTTTTGAATGTCATGGGAATAGCCCTCCTTACTGTGTAGGTGCGAAACGAAGAGCGCAGGGTTACTGCCACCCTCCGCTTCATTAACCGTTGCCGTAATTATATTGTACCATGTGTGTCAGCAAATACAATGCTTGAATCTACAAAATGACCTTTTGTCAATATCCTTGTCTGGCATGAAAATTTTCGCAGTTGGTTCATGCTATTTCAACGGTAATAGCGACTACTTTCCATTCGATGGTATACTAGAAGATATGAACAACTACTCTATCCAAACCATAAAAGCACGACAAATCTTAGACAGCCGCGGCAACCCCACCGTCGAAGCGGACGTCATCCTTGCTGATGGCACGCTAGGCCGAGCAGCTGTCCCGAGCGGAGCAAGTACTGGTGCGGGCGAAGCACTAGAGCTACGCGATGGCGGCAATCAGTGGACTGGCAAAGGAGTGAGCCAAGCAGTTGCCCACGTTAACGACGTTATCGCTCCTGCACTGGTGGGCCACGATGCGAGCGACCAGCAAGCGATTGATAATGCAATGCTTGCTCTTGATGGAACGGATAATAAGTCTAAGCTCGGCGCTAATGCTGTTCTCAGCGTTAGCCTTGCCACCGCCAAGGCCGTCGCCAATGCCAAGCAGCAACCACTCTGGCGCTACATTGCCGAGCAAACTGGCAGCGCACCAAGCCTTCCCCTGCCAATGATGAATGTTCTCAACGGTGGTGCGCACGCCGCCTTTGCGACTGATATCCAAGAGTTTATGATCATCTGCAAGGGTGCGACAACCTTTGCAGATACGCTCCGCATGGGCACCGAAATCTTCCACGCTCTTGCTAAAGTCCTCAAAGCACACGACTACCCCACCACTGTTGGTGATGAAGGTGGCTATGCACCACGCGTCCGCCAGGGCAATCGCGAGCCACTCGCCTTACTCAGTGAAGCTATTGCCAATGCTGGCTACACCGTTGGCACGGATGTCGTCTTTGCAATGGACGCTGCCTCGAGTGAGTTCTACCACGACGGCCATTATGAGCTAAAGTGCGAGGGCAAGAGCCTCACCAGTAGCGAGATGATCGACTGGCTGGCTGCCCTTGTCGATGAATTCCCAATTGTCAGCATCGAAGACGGCCTAGCCGAGGGCGATTGGGAAGGCTGGCAGCAGCTCCGCCAACGCCTCGGCGACCGCGTCCAGCTGGTGGGCGATGACCTGCTCGTTACTAACACAAGCCTGATCCAGCAAGCGATCGACCAAGACGCGGCGAATGCACTCCTCGTCAAGCCTAACCAAATCGGTTCTCTCAGCGAGACAATCCAAGCCGTGCAGCTTGCCCAGAATGCTGGCTGGCGCACTGTGATGAGCCACCGCTCTGGCGAGACAGAGGACACCACGATCAGCCACTTGGCAGTTGGCCTGGGCTGTGGGCAGATCAAGACCGGCTCACTCTCGCGCACCGACCGCGTAGCGAAGTACAACGAGCTACTCCGCATTGCCGAAGCAGACGAGAGTCTTACTCTCGCGCAGCCATTCAAGCAGTAGTAGCCTACCTCGCCACACGGCACTACTATGCCACCCACTCTTACTTTGAGTGGGTGGCTTTTTAGACCACGCCTCCACACTAACCTTTTCAATGTTGACTTCTCTGCTTGCAAGTTATTTTTTGATATCGCTATAAGGGATACCATTATTTAACTATTAACACCAGAGTTAGATTAGTGATTGATCTATACACTCTATCGAATAAAACCATGGATAAAGTACAAGAGTTTTCTATCCACTCTACTCTAGAGTAGAACTACCTAATGGAGCCATCTACCAATACTATGACTGTCATACTATTGGCGTGCTGCTGCTCGTGCCGTATAATAGACAGAGATGAGGAGTTATTATGCTAGCAATGAATAAAGCAAAGCGGCAGCCATCTGCATCGCGTCGTTCGCGTATGCGCATGCCACGCATTTCGATACCAAACTGGATATTTGGCGCCATTGCAATCATTTTTTTGCTAGTGGGGGGGTATTTACTCCTGCTCACCACATCACCAATTATCGCACCACATTTTACCAAGCCAATCACCGTAGCAACACTCGCCAAGCCTGAAGCCAAAGATAATCGTATTATCATCCCCAAAATCGGTGTTAATATCCCGTACGGTACTAATGGCAAACTCGCCCTCGACCGTGGTGCGTGGTGGCGCTACCCCGACCATGGCAACCCCGAGAAGGGTGGTAACTTCGTCGTGGCAGCCCACCGCTTTAGTATTCAGCCAACGCCTGGCGGCACAGTAGAAAAATCACCATTCTTTCATATCGACAAGCTCGCCCTGGGCGACCAAATTCTCGCCGATTACCAAGGCAAACGCTACAACTACAAAATCACCAAAAAGTTTGACGTCAAGCCAACCAGTGTTGAGATCGAAGCCCCCACAGAAGACGCCCGCCTGACGCTCTACAGCTGCGACTTAGGTGGCGCCAAGACTGGCCGAGTCGTCATCGTTGCCGAGAAGCAGGGTGAGGTTGCATCGTAGCATCGGTGTTCTTGTACGCTACAAGATCATTCTTAGATAAAGCATATTTATTTTATATATCGCTCACACGATAACCTCCCCTATTAATGATCTTATTCGGGTGGCAACTCTTTTTGCCTTTGCAGTCATCTTGGTCTTATGTGCTATCCTATATTTTTGCGGACTCCAAAAGTCATTTCTCCTCTCTTCTTCCTTCTTAGCCGCTTGTCACAGAATAAAAGATTTGTATTATATCCTACTCTATCCTATATCCACTATAGAATGGGGGCGTCTCGTCCACACCAGCCCTTTTGTAGTGTTGAGTTTATGGACCTAAGGCTATCACTTTTTTGCATCTATTCATACTCCTGCCTTCATGCAAGAAGCGTATAAGCACCTACTAATCTGACGGTCAAGCCTGGAGCTGAAGGATGATTAACTCTCAGGCGATTTGAAAGACGTATACCCCTCATTAGCCACACAACGTCACGAAATGGGGATATACTTGAGCTCATGTGCGCATTCACGCTTCGAACTACACACCCACACGGCAAAAAACCGGCCAATTTACTTGACCGGGTTTTGTCTGTAATAAGTTGAGTCATTAGACTTTATTTGGCGAACTCGATCGCTCGTGTCTCGCGTATCACGTTGACCTTGATTGTGCCAGGATACTGCATGGTGCTCTCGATCTTGGTAGCGATATCGCGCGCGAGCTTGATGGCGCTGAGGTCATCCACCACCTCTGGCCGGACGATGACGCGCACTTCGCGCCCAGCACTAATCGCATAAGCTTTGTCGATGCCACGGAAGCTAGTCGCAACATTCTCCAGGTCGCGCATGCGCTCCACAAAGTTCTCGGCACTCATGTTGCGCGCACCAGGCCGAGCAGCACTGGCCGCATCGCACACCCGCACAACGATCGCCTCGGGGGTCGTGGCTTCGATATCATCGTGGTGAGCTTCAATAGCATGGCAGATGGCCTCGCTCAAGCCTGCCTTGCGAGCCAGCTCCGCACCAATGTGGTGGTGCTTGCCTTCCATCTTGTGTGTGACTGCCTTACCCATGTCGTGGAGTAGCGTGGCGATCTTGACGGTACGCACATCTGCCCCAATCTCTGCCGCAATCAGCCCCGCGATCTGTGCCATCTCGGTACTGTGCTTCAAGACATTTTGGCCATAACTCGTCCGGAACTTCAGCTCACCCACAAGGTGGAGCAGCTCCTTTGGAATGCCCGCCACGCCAATCTCACGCGCCGCATCTTCACCAGCGCGCACGACTTCTTTGTCAATTTGCTTGTTTGCCTTGGCCACAACCTCTTCGATGCGACCAGGGTGAATCCGTCCGTCTTTCATCAGCATTTCGAGGCTCAGGCGCGCCACTTGGCGACGGACTGGATCAAAGCTACTGAGGACAATCATCCCTGGCGTGTCGTCCACTAAGATGTCAACACCGGTGGCTCGCTGCAGAGCTTGGATATTGCGCCCTTCTTTACCAATGATGCGACCCTTCATATCGTCGTCGGGCAACTTAATGGCAGTGACTGTGCGCTCGGCCGTCACTTCGCTACTCATGCGCTCCATTGCCGTCACGAGGATCATCTGAGCCTTCTCCTCGGCATCATCCATTGCTTCGCGCTGCAGTTTATCAACCAGGCCAGTCAGGTCTTGGCGGATATCACGCTCGGTCATGTGCATCAGCTTACTGGCAGCGTCTTGCTTGGTGAGGCCGGCGATTTTCTCGAGCTTGGCCTGCTGCCGACCCCGAATCTCACGGATCTCATTCTTAAGCTCATCGACCTCTGTCTCGCTCTTGCGGAGCTTCTCGCTCCGGCGGTCGAGCTCATCGAGTTTGCGATCGAGGCTTGCTTCGCGCTCAAGCAAGCGATTCTCCGTCTTTTGCATGGCGCGGCGGCGCTCATTCTCGATCCGCAATGCCTCGTCCTTGGCCTTGAGGACGATATCGCCCGCTTGTTGCTTGGCCTGAGCCAATTCTTTGTCAATTGTCCGCTGACCATTGGTAGCTTGCTGGCGATCGTAGGCG
Organism: uncultured Candidatus Saccharibacteria bacterium; assembly: GCA_963554165.1. GTDB lineage: Bacteria > Patescibacteriota > Saccharimonadia > Saccharimonadales > Saccharimonadaceae > Saccharimonas. Next base: position 291,138 of record CAUVQR010000001.1, read on the forward strand.
TACTTGCCACCAAAACCAAGCGCCACGCCAATCGCCGCGAAGAGTACTTCTATCATGGTATTCCTTTCTCCGGATATGTGTTGTTCTTATTACATCAGACTTACGTCAGCCCACACCGGTGTTATCAAACATTAAAACTATCTACAGACTAGTATATTGTATCGCGTTTTGGCCAATTTGCGCAACTGGCAATATAAAGGTCTATCTATTTACAGAGGTAAGGATTTATTACCCTTATGCTTTGCACTAGCTACTTCTTTGGCTGCGTGATGTGTGCAGCTGCGCCGTACTGAGGCAAGACAATGCTATCATCCTCACCATGTGCTAGCCGCTTAAGGCAGGTAGCGTGCCAATCATCACCCACCGCGCCAACGATCGGGATATGCTGCTCGTGCGCGAGTGTATTGAGCACCGTTAGGCCAATCCGCAGCCCTGTAAAGCTCCCTGGCCCGGGTAACACCCCAATGCCAGTGACATCCGCTAGTGTCTTGCCATGCTCGGCCAAGCGATCGCGCAGATACGCCAGCATATCGCGCGCCAGGGTGCGGCCAGCTGGCCACTCATAACTCGTTTGAGTACCAGTGTCATCTACCAATGTTAGCTCCACGACCATCCCCGCGCTATTCCACAAAATAATCATGCCGAGACCTCCTGGAGAAGCTGCGTCGACACGGTGCCACCAGCCTCAATATCTAGCCAGCGGACTGTCTCGCTCTGTGCAGTAATGGTGATCGTTAGGTGATCGGGTGGGACGACATCCGCTACAGCCTGAGCCCACTCGATGATAGTCACTGTGCGGGGCTCAGCAATCGCCTCAGCCAATTCAAGCTGCATCACCCCTGCATCGCCCAAACGATAAAAATCATAATGCGCAAGTTGGATATCATTGCGCCCGTGGTAGAGCCGGCTAATCGTAAAGGTTGGGCTCTGAATATCATCGGTAATGGCAAGGCCACGCGCGATTCCTTTGACAAGCGTTGTCTTGCCTGCGCCAATGTCCCCTACTAGCACAATCACCTCACCACCGCGTAACGCCTGGCCAAGGCGCTGGCCAAGCTGCAACGTATCAGCAAGTGATTGACAGATAACACGCATACTGGCTCTAGTATAGCACAGCCTCACCTCTGCTAACACGAATATTGCGCTATCCTCTAGCCAGCATAAGCATAATGAGCTACAATTAAGCGTAAGTACTATGCATATATCTGATTCTACTATCGTCAAACTTCTCGAGCGCAGTGGCGCTGCGACCAGTCAGCAGCTCCAACCACTGGTGAGTGAGGCTGCGTCGTCTAATTTGCGATTGCAAGATATTGTCTTGCAAAACAATCTCATCGACGAGCGTACTCTCACCAAGCTCTACGCTACCTACGCTGATATCCCTTATATCGAGCCCGATCCACGCGATATCCCCTCCGATATCCTTACGCGCATCCCTGAGCGAATCGCTCGCCAGTATAATGCTGTCATCTTCAAGATCGACCCTGATGGACTCATCCACCTCGCGATGGACGACCCAGACGATGTGCAAGCCGTCAACTTTATCGAGAAGGAAATTGGCACCAACACCCGTGTCTACATTGCGCCGCGCAGTAACATCTTAGAGTGTCTTGAGGGATACCGCGGCGATGTGACGCAGGAGCTCAAGGAAGTGATCGACATCCAGCGCGAGGATGATGGCTCCAACCAAAAAGTGACCGAAGCAGAGGTAGCAGAAGACTCACCAATCGCCCAGACGGTTAATCTGTTACTAGAGTATGCCATCCGCAGCAATGCCAGCGATATCCACATCGAGCCTCGCGAGCAATTCGTGCAGGTGCGCTACCGGATTGATGGCGTCCTTAAAGAAGTAAACCGCCTACCCAAGAATGTGCTTGGCGCGCTCGTAAGCCGCATTAAAATCCTCTCCAACCTCAAGATAGATGAACGCCGCGTACCACAAGACGGTCGCTTTAAGATCAAAGTCGCAGGCAAGCAATATGCCCTGCGCGTTAGCACACTGCCCATCGCTGATGGCGAGAAGGTAGTGATGCGTATCCTTGACGAATCGAACCAAGCAGTAACGCTCGAGCAGCTCGGCTACTGGGGTCATTCGCTGGCTGTTATTAACCAAGCACTGACCGAACCAAACGGGATGATCCTCGTGACGGGCCCGACCGGGAGTGGCAAGTCTACCTCGCTCTTCTCCGTCCTGTCGATGCTTAATACACCTGAGGTCAATATCTCAACCATTGAAGATCCGGTGGAATATAAGATCCCCGGCGTCAACCAAACCCAAACCAATAGCAAAGCCGGTATGACCTTTGCCAGCGGTCTGCGTGCTCTGCTGCGCCAAGACCCAAATATTATTATGGTGGGTGAGATCCGCGACGGCGAAACAGCTAATCTTGGCGTCCAAGCTGCCCTAACCGGCCACTTGGTATTTAGTACGCTCCACACCAATAACGCCGCCACCTGCTTGCCACGCCTGCTGGATATGGGGATCGAGCCCTTCCTCATCGCTAGTACCGTTAAGGCTGTAGTGGGCCAGCGCCTGGTGCGCCGCCTCTGTATGAACTGCCGCCAAAGCTATGTACCCAACCAAACAGAAGTCGCAGAAATCGTCCGCCTCTTCCACCTTGCGCCGGGCCAAAATTTCTATTACATCCACCAGCTTGAGGCCCAGGCTATCGTCCAAAAGGTCGGTGGTGAGACACCCTGGGGCACGACGGACACCACCATCGCTGCACTCTGGCGGCCAAACCCAAATGGCTGCGATGAGTGTAATCACACCGGCTTCAAGGGCCGGGTGGGTATCTACGAAGTCCTCGGCACTTCGCGCGAAATCCAAAAGATGATTATCGGCGGCAATACCAGCAATGAAATCCAAGACCAAGCCGTCGCCGAGGGGATGACCACCATGCTCACCGATGGATTAATAAAAGCAATCCGCGGCAACACTACTGTAGAAGAAGTGCTCCGCGTCACAAAGGAATAACATGCCACAATTTCGCTACATCGCCATCACCAACAAAAACGACTCCATCAATGGAACGATCGACGCCCCCGATCGTGCCAGTGCCCTAGCCAGCCTGACCCGTCAAGGCCTACGACCAATTAGTGCTGAAGAGGTCAAGCCAAAGCGCACCAGCTTTGCTCTCTTTGGCGGCAACAAAGTCAAGAGTGAGGATTTGGTGATGTTTACCCGCCAGCTCAGTGCTATGGTGTCGGCTGGTGTGCCGCTGCTGCGCGCCATGGGTTCGCTGCACGACCACACCAGTAGTAAAGCCCTCCAAATGGTGACAGGCGACCTGCTACGCGATGTTGAGGGCGGTATGGCACTCGCCGACGCACTCGAAAAGCACCCAGAGACCTTTAATACTGTTTTTATTAACATGGTACGCGCGGGCGAGGCGGCTGGTATTCTCGATGATATCCTCAAGCGCCTGGCCATGCAACAAGAAAAAAACGCCAGTATGCGCAAAAAAATCAAAAGCGCCATGACATACCCTACCGTGCTCATTGTTATCACTATTGCCGCCTTTTTTGGCTTGATGGTCTTTGTTATTCCACAAATCGGCAGCATTGTGCGCGGCCTCGGCGGACCGGACGCCAAGCTACCCGCCATTACCGAGTTTATGCTTGGACTGAGCGCGTTTATCATCCAATATGGGGTCTTTATCATTGCTGCACTCGGTGCGGGGATATACTTCTTCCGCCGCTATATCAAGACACCAGCAGGCAAACTCTGGCTCCACACCATCATTCTCAAGATACCAAAAATCAACGATATCATCACTAAGATCGCCGTTGCTCGCTTTGCTCGCACGTTCTCGGCGTTGATGGGGTCGGGAGTAGCAGTACTCGAATCCCTCCGCGTGACTGCCCGGGCAGTGGGTAACAAAGTCTACGAAAATGCCCTCAATGATGCTGCCGAGCAAGTCAAAAATGGGCGCAACCTCTCGAGTATCATCGAAAAAAATCCACTCTTCCCACCCATCGTGGCGCAAATGCTTTCCGTTGGCGAAGAGACTGGCCAGACCGATACCGTGCTTGTAAAGGTAGCAGATTATTATGAGGAGGAAGTGGACGTCGCAATCGATGGCATCAGCTCCATCATCGAGCCCGTCATGATCGTCATCATGGGCGGTATGGTCGGGCTCATTGCTGCCTCGGTGATGTTGCCAATCTCGAATATGGCAAACCAGATTAAGTAAGGCTGGGCTCCCCATTCTCCGTCAGCGTTTCAACCACTAATTACCTGTAAATCTACAGCTACACCAGCTTCGTATCAGCCTACCTTTCCTACCGCTATTACATCACGAATAACAGTCTACCGATCCATAACAATCATCCTCAAAACGCTAGCGTTTATCATATCGCTTATGCTATAATGACGGAAACGAACGTATCATGGCAAAGTTATTTTATCGCGACAAACCAATCATCGGTCTCGACATTAGTCAGACAGGCATCAAAATCATGTCGATCGACTCCAAGCGCTGGCTCGTACTGGGCTATGGTTCGCTCGACCTCGACCCAAAGGAAGTCCAAACGTCCCTCGACAACCCTGATGATTCCTACCTGGCCGAGCGCCTCAGCTCGCTCATCAACGAGCATCTGATTGGCAACCTTGGTAGCGATCACGTAGTGATTGGTGTGCCAACCAGCCGCACCTACTCGCGCACTTTCATGATCCCAGCCAAAGAAGCAGCACATCTCGATGGCGCTATCCAGGTGGAGGTCGACCAGTACATCCCCTTGCCGCTCGATTCACTGTACGTTGATTATGAAGTAATCGAGCACACCAAAGAGCAGCTCAACGTTGTGATGTCAGCTGTGCCCAAGCAGCTGGTCGACGCCTGTTTGCAAGCAGCCGAAGCGGTGGGACTCGTGCCCGTAGTCGTTGAGCCTAATATCAACGCTATTGCACGCGTGCTCGACAGCGCTGATGCTGGCAACCTTCTCACGCTTGTCGTCGATATTGGCCCAGCGAGTACCGATATCGCTGTGCTAGATAAAAGTGCCGTCCGCCTGACTGGTGGGGTGGCAATTGGCGGCAATACCTTCACTATCGACATCTCGAAGCATCTCAACATCACACTTGAGAATGCCCACCAGCTCAAGGTGCTCAATGGCCTCTCGCCTGGGCCACGCCAAGCTGGCATCACCGAGGCACTCAAACCAAGCCTTAAGCGCATTAGCACCGAAATTCGCAAGGTGATTCGCTATTATAACGACCGGATTGGCGATGAACGTAAGATCGAGCAAATCGTAATCGTCGGTGGTGGTAGCAATGTACCGGGCATGGGTGACTTCTTCACTAACGATCTCGTCATGCCAGTGCGCGTCGTTAATCCATGGCAAAAGCTCGACTTTGGCAAGCTCCAGCAGCCACAAAAGCAGTTTCGGCCTCGGTATATCAGTGTTGCAGGCCTGGCCAGCCTTAGTAGTGGGGAGATTTGGAAATGATCAATCTATTGCCACCAGCGTATAAAAAGCAGCTCGCTGCGAGCCGCACCAACACCTTACTGCGCCGCTATGTCGTGCTCCTGTTTGTCTTGGTCTTTGTCGTTTTGGCTGAAATCGGCGGTGTGTACTTTTTCATCGCAACCGAGCGTGGCCGCAACGAAGCCGCCGTAGAGCGCAACCACAACAAAACTGCCGAATACGCCACCGTCAAGCGTGAAGCCACTGAATTCAAGGCCAACCTCACTACTGCCAAAGCCATCCTCGACCAACAGGTATCGTACACCCGCCTCATCAAGCTCATTGCCGACCGCCTCCCACCCAACGTTATTATTGAGCAGCTCAGCATCGACCCAACCACCTTTGGCACCCCCACCACACTAAGCATCCGCGCCAAAGGCTACAACGATGCCATTGCTCTACGCAACCGCCTCAACGACTCCGCCATCTTCTCCAGCGTCAGCTTCCAATCTATCACGCTGCAAGACAAAGACGCCGGTAGTTATCCCTACACCTCAACCTACAGTGTCACATTCAAGAAAGGAATCGGCCAACAATGAGCAAAAAATTCACGCTAACGGCGACAAATCTCCGCATTATCCTCGCCGTGTCGCTGGTAGCCATTACTGCAATTGGAGCTGGTGGCTTTGCGCTGGCCTATAACTGGCTTGATGGCTTTGCGGCCGATGCCAGCACTGTTGCCTCGCACGCTGCCGCCAGTGAGTCTGAGCTGCAAGAGCTCTCCCAGACCGAAAAGATGCTCAAAACGCAGCATCATGCCGTCGAGCGCGCCTCCAAGATCGCTGCCGAAAGTAAAAGCTACCAATATCAAGATCAGATTATCAACGACCTCAATGACTTTGCCCGCAAGGCTGGCATTACTATCTCAGACATCACCTTTGCTGATGACAATGCCAAGGGCGGCTCATCGAGCAGTTCGTCAAGTAGCTCATCGAGTAGCAGCAGCAAGACAGGCACGTCTCTGCCCACTATCGCCGGACTCAAAGCGACTACCGCCTCTGTCACCGTCAAGAATCCCGTCGAGTATCGCAAACTTCTCACCTTCATGTATCTCGTCGAGCAAAGCCTGACAAAGATGCGCATAGCCAATGTTGACCTCTCGCGCAGCACCGCTCAGGGCCAGCCACCCGATAGTATTACTAGCAACACATTAACCATCGAGGTATATCTCCGATCATGAACAGCGATCTCTCACTCGCCGCGCTTGGGCGCGCCAGTAGTAAATTTCTCCACCGCTACCACATTATTCTCTTTGTCGTTATTGCCTTCGGTGGCTTAGCCGTTATTACCTTCTTGCTTAATACCACCATTTCCAAGGTGTCAGAGGCTGCTCCACCCCAGCCCACTAATGGCATTGACCAAGCGACCATCAAAAAAATCGAGCAACTCAAAACCGCCAGCGAATCCGACCAAAGTGCCAGCCAGCTGCCAATTAGCTCGCGTAACCCATTTGTCGAGTAATATTTGCGCGGCCGCTAGTGGAGCTTTTTGCGGCGCAATGCTATACTACACATATGATACTGCTCGGATCTGCACTCACTAACTACCCCGTGATGAGCTTGCAAATGGGTGGCAAAATTGGCAGCCTCGCCCAGCCGCTTGTCGATCCAGCAACCTTAACCATCGTTGCCTACACCGTGAATGGCTCATTTGCTAACGACACAACCATGCTGCTCCGCCTCGCTGATGTGCGTGAGATGAGTGAACTCGGCATGATCATCGACTCCGTCGACGAGCTCATCACTCCCACCGACGTCATCAAGATCCAGCGCCTCTACGAGCTCAAGTTTCACCTTTTGGGCATGACTGTTCAAGACAAGCGCGGGCGACGCCTCGGTAAGATTAGCGACTATACGATCGAGACGGGTAATTTTGTCATCCAGCAACTCATCGTCCGACGCTCGTGGCTCCACCGCCTCAATGATGCTGAACTGGTTATCCATCGGTCACAAATTATCGAGATCAATAACGACGCTATTATCGTCCAGTCGCAGGCTGAGACCAAAAAGCCCGAGCAAAAGGCCACCCAACCAGCCATGAGTAGTGGCGAATACGTCAACCCCTTCCGTAAGCCATCGCAAGCCCGAGAATCAATTAAGAGCGACGAGCGTCGCTAACACATCCAGTATTCATCACTCGCCAAAGCGGCTCGGATATCATCATAGGCAAAGCCTTGGCGCAAAAGATAGGCGATAAGCTTTTGCTCGTCCGGGTAGCGGGGGCGTTTTTTGGCAATCACCTTAGCTAGCTCGTCTTCATCAGTCCGCGCAGACTGCGCTAATGCTTGGTCTATTATTTCCGGTGCAACACCCTTGGCACGTAGCTCTGCCTCCAGCTTGCGGCGCGACACCCCCTTACTCTGGTGGCGATTCTCCACCCACCACTGGGCAAATGTGCCGTCATCGATATACCCACGCTGCTCAAGGCGCGCAAACACCCGCTGCGCCACCGCTGGCGAAGCACCAGGCTTCTCAACCAGCGTGCCAGTTTTGCGTTGTTTATACTTGCGTGGCAGTGTTTTGCGCTGGAGATAGTCACGGATTTCGCGTGCACTGTGCGGCCGCATAAGGGTGTACTCGAGTGCCCGCGCGTAGAGCTTACCAAACTCCCCCTCGCGGCGTAGCTCAGCCAGCTCGGCCTCAGTCAGCACCCGCCCCACCTTCACGCCACAATCCACCACCTGCGCCACATCAAGGCTAAAATCATACGTGCCATCGATAAATACATTCACTCGATCGGCACTCCGCACCTGCGCAGTGAGCGCAGTGATGGTGTAGGTTTTTTCTATCGGCATATATTTATTATACTGAGTGCAGCGTGCTATGTCACTCGATCGCGAAAATATACAAATTCAATAATCACTCGTTTGTGATCTTATCTCTACAGTGTAGGTTGCTACTTTGATTTTTCTCTTTATCTTCTTTCATGACTCGCGCAATATTTGCCCTAGTTCTTCCATCAACAGTGCAAAATAGAGTGGCCGATGCGGCACAAGCATCGCATCTTCTGGCTGCTCGACCATCTGGCGGAATGTGTCATACGGCACCCAGCGTAGTGCCGCTGCTTCACCATCGACCATATCAAGCGACTCATCGTGATATTCATAAGTATAAACAAAGTGAAACTCGCTATATGCTGATTTGCGCTTTGGTAAACTCCCAATAAACTTCACTCGAGAAGTATCAAGCGTCATACCAATTTCTTCTTGAGCCTCACGCAGTGCCGCATCAAGCGGTGTTTCACCAAGGCTCACGTGCCCTGCTGCCGAAATATCCCAATAGCCTGGCCAGTTTTTGACCTGGTCAGCTCGGCGCTGAAGCAATATGTCACACCCACCATCACTACTACGCCGCCACAACCAAACATGCGCTGCCGCGACAATAGTATCCTTGGTCAAATCTTTGCGGGTAAGGCCTTCGCCCTGTTTTGGCACTCCATTTGGGCGATAACTCTGCCATAGATCATTATGCATCACTTACTCCTGTGTGTTGTTCTTTATATCAGTTACTACTTTTCGCATGTGCTGCGCTAGGCGAGTCAGCTCAGCCGTCAATTTACGCCGACTTACGCCTTTGCTGAGCTGACGATTTTCCACCCACCACCGCGCAAACGCTTCGTCATTAACATATGCTTTCTGCTGGAGCTTACTCAGCACTCGCGACGCCACCCACTCTGAATAGACCACAGGATTATTCATACCAGTTTGCCTCTTACGAAGCGCTGGCTGGGTTTTTCGCCATAGATAATCCCTGCTTGCCAAATTGGCTCTCTTCTTGCAGCTCTTCCAACTCCCCATCACTCAATTCACGGCCGACCTTAAGATTTAAGTCAGTCACCTGAGCAATATCCAAACTGAAGCTGTATACGCCATCAACACTCACATTAACGCGGTTGTTATCGCGAGCCTGAAGCGAGATATCAGTGATTTTCATAAAAATATTATAACGCGAAGACGGTGAGCTCGCTACTGGCAGAGGTTACTCGACTACCTCGACCACCTTGCCATGCACGCCGTTGTAGCAAGCAGCAGCACGCGGCTCGGTGATGACCGGTAGTTGCCCTGGAATAGCGCTCGTATTAACGTCGTCAAGCGTACCGGCCTCGACGCAACCAAGCGTGATGTGCGGGCGGAAGCCATCAACATCCAGCCCCGGATGAATACCATCCAGTGCCGCGAGTAATTGCTGGCGCGCCTCAACCATCCAGGCAGTTTTCTGCGTGCGCAGCTCCACCCAAACACAGTTGCCCGCTTTATCTGGCAGGAAATTAACTCCATCAAGCACCAACTTATCGAGGACGGGTAGCGCCGCAGCGGCTGCTTTGAGACGTGGCATATCCTGCTCAGTCACATTAATCAGTGTCACGTGTGGGATAAACTCACCAAAGTCAAGGTTCATTGTTTCTGACAACTCGCGAAGATACGCGTTTTGCTCATCATCAAAGACGAGGCTAACTGACGCCATATGTTTTTCGACTGGATATGCAGTATCTGCTGCGCGCATTAGTTTTCTCCTTCTTTTACGTTATCGCGAACTTTCTGGTCAATTTCCGCCAGAACCTCAGGATTTTCTTTCAGATACAATTTAGTTTTATCGCGACCCTGACCGATGGTCTCGCCGTTATATTTGTAAAAGGCACCAGATTTTTCAACAATGCCGTGCGTAGCTGCCAAATCCAGAATGTCGCCAGTCTTAGAAATGCCTTCATTATACATAATGTCGAACTCAGCGATGCGGAAGGGCGGCGCAATCTTGTTTTTCACCACCTTTACCTTCGTGCGGTTACCGCGAATGTCATCACCCACTTTGATCTGCCCAATCCGGCGGATATCCACCCGCTGCGAGGCATAGAACTTCAGCGCATTACCACCAGTTGTCGTCTCAGGATTGCCAAACATCACACCAATCTTCATACGGATCTGGTTGATGAAAATGACAGTTGCTTTGCTCTTGTTGATAATCCCCGTTAGCTTACGCAGTGCCTGGCTCATCAAGCGAGCCTGGAGACCCATATGCGAGTCACCCATATCGCCATCAATTTCGGCTTGGGGTGTTAGTGCTGCCACCGAGTCTACGACAATAAGGTCAACAGCGTTTGACCGCACCAGCGTCTCCGTAATCTCCAACGCCTGCTCACCATTATCTGGCTGCGACACCAAAAGGTTGTCTGTATCGACGCCAAGCTTCTTGGCATAGCTCGGGTCGAGCGCATGCTCAGCGTCAACAAAGGCCGCTGTGCCACCCTGCTTCTGAATTTCAGCAATAGCGTGCAGCGTCAGCGTCGTCTTACCGCTACTCTCTGGCCCATAAATCTCGATAATGCGCCCCTTAGGATAGCCACCGCCCAGCGCAAGATCGAGGCTCAGCGAGCCAGACGGAATCACTGCTACATCTGCCTGATGAAATTCGCCAAGCTTCATAATGGCACCGTCGCCAAATTGTTTTGTAATCTGATCCATTGCGAGACCAAGCGCTTTGAGCTTGCCGTCATCTGTGGTTTGTGTCGTATTCGATTGTTTGGTCATACGTCCCCTCTCCTTCAAGAATTTATTATACCAGAATCTCTTACCATTGTCCGCACGGAGATTTATTCGTATTTACGAAGCCTCACTATCACCGATTTATTTATTGTATATAACCTCTAGCTTCCACAACTCTACCTGTATGGAGCATTAAACAGCAACGGGCCTTTTGAAGACATTTTTCGTGGTAGACATGCTATAATAACACCATGAAGGCACATAAAGGATTTACCGTTATTGAGCTCATCGTTGTGATCGCTCTCCTTGCAACGGGCAGCTGGCTCTTTTTCAGTGAGAAAATCGCGACCGAAGCGACGCAGCGCGACAACCAGCGCAAAACTGCCATTAACGCGATGTACTATAGCCTAGAAGAAGTGTATTTTGAGAAAAATAACCACTACCCCAACACGATCGATAGCAAGACACTGCGCTCGGTTGACCCATCGCTCTTTACCGATCCAAATGGCCACAAGCTTGGCAGCGCCCAGTCTAGTTACCACTACAGTGGAACCGACTGCACCACCGACAACCAGTGCAAAGGCTACAAACTCACCGCCAACTTAGAGCGTGAGGCAGACTACACCAAGACCAATCGCAATAATACCTAAATCTCTATTATATAGGTATGCAAAAACACCGAGCCTTGTCTGCTCGGTGTTTTTTATCATCAACGTCTGCTCAGATTAGTCATTTGCCACTGGCCGGCCGTTCTTGAAGTCCTCTACTGCGTTATTAAGCGTCGCGATTTCTTGCTTGGGGTTGGCTACGAATGAGAAGCGATAGGTCGTCTCGTCACCCTCCGTACTGAGACGAATTGAGCCATAATTAAACATTGCTTGGAGGACACCACGCTGGTTGTAGCTGGCATCTTCGATATTCATCAGGCTGACCGTTTGCTCAGTGTGTGAAAAAATACTCGTCTGGATCTCCTGGATAACACTCTCGTTCGTTAGATAAAACATATTGCGCGTATAAACCCAGACCGACACATAGCCACCAAGAACAAAGGCCAAGATGAGCGCCATACACAGCAACATAAATGACCCAGAGGCAGAAGTTTGCAGGTGGAGGAGATCAAAAATATAGTCGTAATTAAACATTAGTGCCAAGACAATGCTCGTCATCAAGGTTGACATAACAATTGCTGGTAACATACCGATTGGGTGGCGACGCACCACACTAATGATGTATTCTTGCTCACTCAGGTTGAGATTCGGGAAGGCCATGACTGATTCATCATGGCGGCGGCGCACTTCTGATGACATCCGTGGCAGGTTCGCTTCTGGGCGCGGCGCATGGTAGTGAGGAGCACCTTCTTTGCCGCTCACATCGTAGAGTGTGCTGCTCGCCCGTGGTGCCGTGGGCGGCTCGGCGTAGAGCGGGTTACCATCGACATCATAGGCGACAGGCCGTGGTGGATCATTGCGTTGCAATCGTTGTGAATTCATGGGTATATTGTAGCATATCTTGGGCTCATCACCTCATGCGTCTTACTCCATTGCGCGGCCAAGATGCTGTCGTGCTCGTGGTGTCACCCGCCGGCCTCGCGGTGTCCGCTCAATAAAACCAATCTGCAGGAGATATGGCTCATAGAAGTCTTCGATCGTCGTTGTCTCATCACCTGTCAGAGCAGCAATTGTCGTCAGACCAACCGGGCTATCGCCGTAGGTATCGAGCATCGAGAGCAGCAAGTTACGGTCGGCTGGGTCGAGGCCAAGCTCGTCAACTTCCAGTAGGGCTAGCGCTCGTGTTGTCGTTGCTACATCAATAATACCATCGCCGTTTACGTCCGCGTAGTCACGCACCCGCTTGAGCAAGCGGTTAGCAATCCGTGGTGTGAGGCGCGCCCTCGTGGAGAGTAATTGTGACGCTTCTGGCTTGATGCGCGTCTCGAGGATAGTCGCTGCCCGCGTGATAATCTGCGCAATCTCCTCTGGAGTGTAAAACTCCAAACGATAGATATGCCCAAATCGGTCGCGCAATGGCGCTGCAAGACTCCCCGTCCGTGTCGTTGCACCAATCACTGTAAAGCGTGGTAGATCGAGCCGGACACTGCGGGCCGCTGGTCCTTTGCCAATGACGATATCAAGCTTAAAATCCTCCATCGCCGAGTATAAAATCTCTTCCACAGCTCGCCCCAAGCGGTGGATTTCATCGATAAACAACACATCGCCATCGTTGAGGTTGGTCAAGATTGATGCTAAATCGCCCGCTTTCTCGATCGCTGGGCCACTGGTGACTCGCAAGCCAGCTCCCATCTCGTTGGCAATCACCGCCGCCATCGTCGTCTTGCCGAGGCCAGGTGGGCCATAGAGCAAAACATGGTCGATTGGCTCACCACGCTTCTTCGCCGCTGCAATTGCCAACTGCAAATTCTTCTTCAGTCGCTCCTGCCCCACATACTCCGCAAAGCGCTGTGGTCGCAACGTTACTTCAATGCGCTGTTCCTCGCTATCATCCGCGTGGCTACTAGTATCAACAATTCGTTCTATCGCCATAGGTTTATTATAGCATTGGTGATGGGGATAGATTGCATAGCAACCTCATCATATGGTTTACTATACTCATGCATACCGTCACACTTGTCATCACGACCCTATCATCTATAGCAACAATCATCGCTGCACTTATTGCACTCATCAAGCCTGGTATGATGAGCCGTTCAGCTACCATTACTCATGGCGAGCGATTCTACGCAGCAATGTACGCTTCTCGGGCACTACCACTGGGGTTACTTACGGTAGTTGCTCCATTTGTGTTTCATGGTTCTGCGCTGCAGGTTGTCTTTGCTGCAGCAAGCTTAGCGCAAATTGGCGATGTTGTTATTGGGCTCAAAAAGCAAGAGTGGGGTATGGTAATTGCACCAGCTATATTAGCTACTATATACCTTGCAGCAGCGTGGCTCCTTGCTTAGGGTAAGTTCTCTTGCACCGCAAGGACAATCTTGCCAAACAGCTCCTCACTCACACGGTGCTCACCACTCTCTAGATGCCGTGGCCACTTTGGGTCAGGGAATTCCTCCCCCGCAAAGTACGTACCGTTAGCATAGCGTGGGTAGAGGTGCCAGTGCACATGGGTCGACTGCCCAGCCTTGACGGCATTGTTCATCAAGCATTCCCAGTTGCACACGTCTGCACCAAATGCCTGGGTAATTGCGCGCTCCATGCTGCGGATCACCTCGTGGAGTTCGCGCCAGTCGGTCTCATCGAGTTCGCCAAGCGATGACTTGTGCTCACGTAGCGTCACAAACCCCTTGCCAAGATATAGCTGATTATTACGATCGAGCACTGCATTCCATCGATCAGTTTGCAAGACCACCGCCGGGTCATCAGTTGTTTGCTCTACCACAAATGGGCAGATGTCACAGTTTTTCATTTTTATCACCTCCTTCTCTTGCTCTATTGTAGAGGAGAAGATGCTGCTTGTCATTACTGATTATTCTGTCGCTCAAGCCATGGGTTATCCATTTCCATAATGCGCTTAAGGTGAGATTCAAGAGTATCCAATCGTTTTTGGATTTCGTCCTCAGCAATGCCAAGTGATTGAAAGTCATTCTTCAATGACTCCATATATATTGGAAAGAATTTTGCCTCAAATTGCTGGAAGTCCTCCCACGACATATCCGGATGCTCCTCATGATGGAACGCCTCGGCACCGCGCCAGAATGTCTCCCAATCAGCTGTCATATAGGCCATGTCAGCGTGATGGAGCAGCTTCGCCTCGGGCGTATCACGCTGGGGTGGGCCAGCCATAATTGTACCCCCAATGGCCCGAATAAGAAAATTAATGTCACCACCAGTCAGATCAATCTTATTATTCTCGAGGTCTTCCAGTATAAGCAGTATCGCATATTCTTCCTTCGTCGGATATGCCTGAGCTGCCTCTTCATCAAAACCAGCATCATGCCAGGCCGCCGCTAAGACAAGGAGCTCTTCGTGCCATGGATTTATAGCACGCCGATAGCCATCACCAGGCAAAAGCTCCACAAGCTCACTAACTGCTTGCATCACATCTTCCATATGGCCAGGATGATGATAAGGTAGCTCAGGATAGCGCTTACAGGCACGTTCCACCGACCCTTCAAAGGCTCTTGTATAATGCTCCTTTGACTGGCTAATCGATTCAGGTGCAGAGTTAGGAAATTTATCAAACATAGATGTCCTATTATATGGATAAATCTATCAGTTGTCAACAGAGGTGCCTATGTGCCTCAGCTGTGCTTATTATAACCGACGAACTTGCTTGCCAGTCGGCTTACCAACTCCACGCAGATGCGGTACTGTTGTAGCTACAACAACGCCAGCTGCTATACCGCCTGCGAGGCGCGTTTGCCCTGAATTACCACGTGCTGCCACAATAGCAAAAGCCGCCGTAGCGATATTAGCGGCTCGTTTGTAGCGCCCGCCCTTGGTCACCTCACCAGTTTTTGCCAGGTGGTAGGCATTGGCTGCGCCAGTTGCTACCTGCCCAAGGGCAATGGCGGCAATCCCCGCTCGCGCCTCAGGGTAGCGCTTGCCTAGCTCATACATTACGCGCACCACAGCAGCTGTATCCACCACACCGTCAGTCACACGACGCAGTGGCGTATCATCAAGAATTTGCCCATCAGCAACATCAGCTGCCATAAAAGCTGCAAGTGAGAGCCCAATTGGCTTACCATCACGGGCCTGCCGAGCAATATATTCTACGCCACCATAGCGCAGGGCCGTCAGCCCCACACTCGCCACTTCTCTTAGGCGAGATATATGATGCGTATCAGGCTTCTCCGATTTTTTCTGCTCAGGATTTCTCACACTATGTGCTAGTATCTCATATTTTTTGCATTGTTGCTACTGCATGCAATATTATTTTGCAGTATGAGCTACTGGCTCTGACATACACACAAATTGTTCCATATGCTGCTGCAGTGCCGCGCAATACTGGCTAATAACAGATGGAGCAATACCTAACAGCAAACCATCTGTCTGCATCTCTGTTAAACATATTGCAAAGAAGCGCTGCTGCCTCTGCAAAAACTCTACCCATGGGGTATCTGGCTGCTCCTCTACTCGATAAGCCATCGTGCCCCGCCAAAATGTCTGCCAATCCACAAAGAGAAACCCGATGTCGGCCAAATGAAGCAACTTAGCCTCAAGGGTGCTGCGCTGCAGTGGCGGTACGACAATCGTGCCAAGAATTGCTCGCTCCACAAAGGCATAGGCCTCGCTATCCAGCTCAAGCCGTTCTCTTTGGCTGTCTTGTACAAATAATGCAACCGAGTATGCTTCTTTGCACCAGTATTCGTTGGCTGCAGCATGGTCGTAACCAGCGTCATGCCAGGCCGCTGCTATAACGAGAAGTTCATGCTGCTGAGTCGAAAATGTATATCGAGGTACAAGGCGTATCAGTTCTTTTGTCATTTGCACCACATCGTCCATATGCTGCGTGTTATGGTATGGTAGCGATGGATAAGCCTGACGAGCACGCTGCACTGTAGCCGACAACAAAGGGGTACTATTCATAATAGTCACTATCGTATTCCACTGTTGTCAGTATGTCAAGTTACTGATATTATGCCAAATCCTCAGCAACTATTACACTTCTCACTATTTTCTCGACAGAGTATGATCCCTTCGTATAACAGCAAGATTTGGTTCTAATACTCGGAGATTGGTATTTTAAGAAAATAATTGACCCTCCCTAAAAGGAATTACAAAGAAAATATTAATTCAAGCAGCTAACACTTTGCTTGTTCAACACAAGAAATGTTTTTCACCGCGAAGAGTTTTGGCAATTTATAATGCTATTCTCTATCGATATCAGTGCAGCTGCTTACTGCTTCAAAGCCATTGTTACTCGCTGCGCTGTGGGTAAACTCGTATCGACATGAGCAAGTGCTTTGGTGGCATCTGCCAACGTATAGCCTAGTGCAACCAACGCTTCGAGTGCTTCGTCGTTTGTATCAAGCTCCGCCTGCACAGGTGCGTCGTGAGTAGCATAGTACGTCGGTACACCCACCTTATCTCGCAGGTCTACCACCACACGCTCAGCAGTCTTTTTGCCCACCCCACTGGCTTTTTGGATAAAGGCCGCATCGGCATTAGCTAAGGCATTACGCACCTGCTCAGCCTCGCCAAGACTGAGGATGGCCAGTGCTGCCTTGGGGCCCACCCCCTGCACAGTGATGAGCAGTTCAAATAGTTTCTTAGCTGCCCGAGATGAAAAGCCAAACAGCTCTTGGGCTTGCTCTCGGATATGGTGGTATGTATAGAGCTTGACTGTCTCACCAAGCTGCATCGCATCATAATCGTGCGCTGCAACCGCTATCTCATAGCCAACCCCCTGCACGTCAATAATGACACTACCCGCAAACTTCTCATCAACTTGGCCAGCAATATGAGCAATCATCCGCGCCTCCTCGAAGTACTAAAAGTTAGTCCTGAAGAAGTTATTGTTATTGCCACCAGTATTATTCTGATTATTCTGCCCAGAGCTATCATCGTCGCTCGTACCACCAGTACCAGAACTATCACCACTCGTACCACCGGTATTACCACTGTTGCCGGTATTATTGCGGCGGCGAGTATTACCGTTGATAGTTGAGCTATTATCACTGTCATCGCTTGTACTGCCAGAGCTTCCTCTACTACTTGACGATCGGCAGCTTGCGATGTTCTTTGAGTAACGACTGCTGTCAAAGTCTTTTTCGTCGATGGTAATGATGCGCTTTTGCTCAACGTCACAGACGCGGATTTGTTGCTTGGTCGTGGAACAGTCTGAGCTATTCTTTGAGTACTTTGTGCTGTCGAAGTCATCTTCGTAGATAGACTCCATCTTTTTATCACTGAGATTACAGACTTCGATCTTGGTGCGCATAACATTACACTGCTTAGTTGGCAATGCACCAGTTAGGAAGTATTCTTTGTATGTCCCCTTGGCATTCTCAGTAGTAGCCAGGCCACCGTCGCTCGTACAGACCGAGCGCTGTACAACACCACTTGGCACAGGGAATTGAGT
Source organism: uncultured Candidatus Saccharibacteria bacterium (assembly GCA_963554165.1). Taxonomy (GTDB): domain Bacteria; phylum Patescibacteriota; class Saccharimonadia; order Saccharimonadales; family Saccharimonadaceae; genus Saccharimonas. The sequence continues at coordinate 309,124 of CAUVQR010000001.1, forward strand.
GTTCGACTGGCCTGCCAAGAGTTTCGTCATTGTGTTGCGCCAGATTGGCCCTGCCATGTCTGAGCCACCGTAGTTCATTGGTGTATTGTTATTATTACCGACCCAAACGCCAACGGCATACTCTGGGTTATAGCCAATCGTCCACGCATCTTTGTTATCATTCGTCGTCCCTGTCTTGACAGCCGCAGTGTGGCCAGGCACCGTGAGGGTTGAACCAAATACGCTCGCTCGTGCCGAATTATCGGACAAAATATTTGAGATCAAGTAGGCACCACCTTCGCTAATTGCCCGCTTGCTCGTTGCGTTGGGCCAGCTAACTTTTTTGTTGTATTTGTCATTAACCTGCTCGATGAGCCCCAGCTCAAATTGCTGCCCTTGGTTGCCAAATGCTGCGTAGGCATTAGTCATTTGCGTTAGTGATGCCTCACCCGAGCCAAGTGCGAGAGACAAGCCATTCTTCTCACCTGTTGCCTGAGTAATCGACGAGATACCAAGATTGTTAGCCGTTTGAACCGACTTACTAATACCAAACTTCTTCATGATCTCCACGCTCGGGATATTGAGCGACCAGCTAATTGCTCGACGCGTCGTCACACTCCCGTGCCAACGTTTGTCAGCATTGAGCGGCTGGTAGCCACCGCCAAAGTCCGTTGGCTTATCTTGGAAAATTGTCGCTGGTGTAATAACCCCCTCGGCTAGTGCCCCGGCATAGTAGATCGGCTTGAAGCTACTGCCTGGCTGGCGCGGCGTTGTTGCCATATTGACATTACCCCACTGTGGGTTGTTGTAGTCGGCACTGCCCACGAGGGCGCGCACTCGGCCTGTCTTGACGTCTATCACAACACCGCTTGCATTCGTCCCACCACGGTTGTTGAGGTATGGAATCTGCTTGGAGACATTATCGATTAGCATCTGCTGCGTATCCATATTGAGCGTTGTCTTCACCTGGTAGCCCGAGCGCATTAACTTATCATACGCATTTTTATCTTCCGCACTGTATAGTTTCTGTTTGAGTTGGTTTATAACCATCTGCGCAAAGTGTGGCGCAATCGACTTAACGGTATTTGCCGTTGATGCATACGAGAGCTGCTGCGCATATGCTGCGTCTTTTTGCTCATTAGTGATGGCACCCACCTCAACCATACGGCCGAGCACTGTCTTTTGGCGCTGCTTGGCCTTTTCTGGGTCACCGCTGATTGGCGAGTAAGCAGTTGGCGCTGGCAGCACGCCAACGAGCATAGCGCTCTCAGCCAACGTAAGGTCCTTTGGTGCTTTACCAAAGTAAATCTTGGCTGCCTCCTCGATGCCGAACGAGTCTTCACCATAGTACACAGAGTTGAGATACATCTCGAGGATCTGGTCCTTGGTATAGTTCTGTTCGATCGCGAGCGCTACGAACAGCTCCTGATATTTACGCATAAAGGTCTGTTCGCTTGTGAGGACGGTGTTCTTGGCGAGCTGCTGCGTAATGGTCGAGCCACCACCATGGCGCTGGAAGGCTGCCCGGAAGATACCGATTAGACTAAACCCAGGGTGTTTATAGAAATCTTTATCCTCACTAGCCAGTAGCGCATTTTTCATACTGTCTGAGATGTCAGCTAGTTTCACCATATTGCGGTGCTGAGCTCGCCCCACACTATAGAGTGGCTTGTTGTTGACATCATTGAGGACAATACCAGTGTTGTTGCGGTTCATCAGCCGCTCTTGGTCAGAGATATCACGTGCATAATATAGGTATGTCAAGATCGGCACAATGAGCAAGAACAGCAAAAACGGCGTCAAAATCACCATCGCCTTCTTTTTTTTGCTCATATTCCAAAACCACAAGAAATGCTTATGCTCACGTCTCCGGCGCGGTGGCTTCGACTGGCGAACCTCTCCAAAGTTGGCATATCTGCCCATTCGGGCTGGTTGTTGTCTTCCTCGCGGTAGTTGCATAATTTAATTATACCATCGTTCTGGCGCAATGTACCGAAAACACCAATCTTAGCGCTTTTCTCTTTCTCATCTCTGATAGAGCACACACTCTTGTTGCAGTTAGAGAGCTGCTCTATAGCTTATTTTCTCATCTGACACAGATACAGAAGTTTACTTCCCAACCAGTTAGCTCTGCCGCGTCATAAATGCCGCCATAATCGCTGCCGCGAGAGCATCTGCACAGTCGTCTGGCTTAGGTACCGTCTGAAGGCCTAGTTGGAGCCGCACCATCTCTTGCACTTGCTTTTTGTCTGCTTTGCCATAGCCAGTGATTGTCTGCTTGATCTGGAGTGGTGTATATTCCTCAATCCGCAGCCCTGCCCGCTGACCAGTCAGCAGCGCTACGCCACGTGCTTCGGCTACGCTCATAGCGGTAGTTATATTGCGGGCAAAGAAGAGCTTCTCGATCGCCATCATTGTGGGCTGTGTCTCTGCAATAATACTGGTGAGACCATCGAATATCTCACCAAGGCGCTCTGGTATTGGAGTATGCGCTGGCGTTGTAATGACACCGGCCGTGACGAGTCGCGTTGCACCACCATGAGCGTCAATGACGCCAAAGCCAAGGATGCCAGTGCCCGGGTCTATACCAATAATTCGCATGATACTAGTATAGCCGAATCTGAGGGCTTATGCTATATACCGCTATGGTATAGCTAATGAGACTCTAACCTTTGCGCACCATCCGGCGCAGCCACTGGCCAATCTCACTACGCCACTCCCAGCCAGCATAGCCCACTGCCACGATAGCTACCCCACCAATCATCCACCAGACGATCTCTGTCTGTCCATTATTACTACTCGGCTCAACAGCGTAGCCTGCAGCTGGTGCTTTGCTATTCTTGCTCGTCGATTTGCGGCAGCGATTGGTCGATGGATTACGCTCCCAGCCTGGCTTGCAGGACGTCAGCTGGCGACTATTTGCTGCGCCAAGCTTTTTGCAGCGGCCAGTCGCTGGGTTGCGATAGTACCCTGCTTTGCTGCATACAGCAGCTGGTGCCTTGCCGCCAGCGAGCGCTCGGCAGCGCCCTGTGGCAGGATTGCGATACTGCCCCGCCTTGCACACAGCCAATTGCTGGCCAGTGGCAGATACTGCGCGGCAACGGCCCGTCGCGGGGTTACGCTCCTGGCCTGGTTTGCAGATGGTTAGCTTTTGAGCATGAGAAGTACTGCGCCCCACCTTTGCATTGCCGGCTGTTTGGCTTGACTGTTTCTCACTGCTGTTGATTTTCCGACAACGATTTGTTGCTGGGTTGCGTTCTTGGCCAGCGGGGCACGGTTTACCCGATGGCTGATGGGGTGAGGCTGGTGTATCAGTGATGATATTATCGGCTTGGTCGGGGCTTGGCGTTGTCCATTGCCATGTGCCAGTTTGCGAATTATATGCCCAAGACTTACCTTGGTGCGCAGCCTGTCCTGCACCGCTATATGCATCAATGTGCGGCGAAAAACTCACTAGGCCATACTGGTCCTCAAACCACAGTGTACCACTACGCAGTACCGCAAGCTCCGCACCATTTGCTTGAGCATGAATCGTCAGCACCTGGCCTGGCGCAATAGTCCCCGCAAGAGACGAGGTGTTTCGCACCGTACTATTGCTGCCAGGTGTACCACTACGCAAACGATAAGCAGCAAGGTCGATTGGCTGATCACCAGTATTCTTGATCTTGACATATTTTTGACAATTATCTGGTGCTGTGTCGCAGGTGTGTGGATGAGGCAAGACCTCAAGAATTTGCAATGATGGCTCGCCTGGCGTTTCGTACGGCGCAGTTACCTCAGCTTCGCCAGCTCGTGCTCGAAAGTCCTTGGCAAATATCCCAGTCCGTGCCGCTGCCATCCAGCGTGCACGCTCCCAGACGAGTGCACCTGCAAGCTCGTCTACGGCTGCGCTTGCTTTGTCAATAGTTGCACCAGATCTCTCCAGCGTCACATCATACCACGTGATTTGCTCATCATTTGGTACACTTGGGCAACCCTGGAGCTGTGCGCCATCTGCCGGGGCCACTGCTGGATGGTAGTAGCGCACCGACGACTGGGGCGGTGCATATCCTTGTAGATTAACGCGGCACGTGTAGTCGGTGTGGTTCGTGCTAACACTGACAACAAGCGCGACATCACTAAGCGGCACAAACTGTCGCGCAGTATTATGCAGCTCAATTACGCTCACCGTGCGCCGATCTGTTGTGTGGAGTGCCCCAATCATCAATGCATCGTGTTCAGTATGAGCAGCAAGGTGCACTACAGGCTGTGCTGCTGGAAACTTGCTGCTGGCAGTATCATCACGCGCCACTGTCCCTTCAAATAAAAAATCGCCGATGGCGGCGACTGGGGTGGCAAAATAAGCAGTGGAAGAATCAGCACCAAGCGCAGAAGCTCCGGCTATTCCTGGTATCATCATGGTTACGGCAAGCCCATAGGCAATAATTCGCCGGGCATAATTCCGCATAGTTTGCATTTTGTTTTTCCTCCTCGCCACGATTATGCGCAAAGCAACCCTCTCGGTCAAGCACAAGCACATTGTTTTGTTGATCACGCAAACTAATACGGTGGTCGGATTTTGTTCTCTACCGCACAATAATAGCGAGAAATAGGAGGGATCTTCAAGCTCTCAAACAGATACAACAAAAAACAGGCTATCTCGCCTGCTAATTGATCAATGGAGGGCCCAGTGAGGCTCGAACTCACGACACCCTGCTTAAAAGGCAGGTGCTCTAACCTGCTGAGCTATGGGCCCGTAGACTCTGCGAGTATAGCACTGGTCGCGGTGGACTGTCAAGCGGAGGAAGCGCTGGATTCATCATCACTCTTCCAAAATTCTACTATCTATAGCAAAAATCACCTTTTTCCTCTGTAAGAGACTCTCCCTTACCACCTCACCTGGTAAATATATAAAATCTCTTGCTAAACACAAAAGATTCAATAATTTCACCCTAAGAAAACAAATTACATAAAAATTCTAGCCTCCTTGATAAACCCTACGGAAAGCAGAGCAAACAACATGAAATTGACAGAAAAGCCGCGATTTGGATGTAATAAATTGACACACCAGCAACACAATAGTTTAATGATAACCAATGACGTGGTGGCAACGGCGAATTCACCCAACATGGCAGCTCACAATGTGCTGCGGTGGCATCGTTAGTGGAGTGGCGCTAGCCCAGTGGTGGCCGTACGCTGCGTGGTGGTGGCTTATTGTAGCTAGCGGTGGCATTGCCTGTGCACTGCGTCAAAGCCGACGGTGGTGCCTTATTATCATATCGATTGCTGGGCTTATGATTGGCCTAGTGCGCGGTGGGAGTGACCAGCAGCAACAGCGCTCTTACGCGGCATTATTTGGGCACGTAGCGACTATCACGGGGCAGGTGCAGGACGACCCTGATACAAATCAACGTAATCAACTCGTCGTGAGGCTTTGCGCTATCCGCCTCGATGGCCGCTCGCTACCTGGCACAGTATGGATAAGTCTGCACGGCAACCCTGCAGTCCATCGCAGCGACTGGATAGTTGTGCGAGGCAAGCTCAAGCCTGGCTTTGGTAACTTTGCTGCTGTTGTGCAGCGTGCCCATGTGGAACGCATTGTCCAGCCACAACCTGGCGATGTCGCTCTGCAGGTGCGCGATTGGTTTGCCGAGCATATTCGCCATGCAATTCACGAGCCAGCGGCTAGCCTTGGCAGTGGCTACGTCCTTGGCCAAAAGCGCGCCCTGCCACATGATATCCAAGAAGCAATGCGCACTACTGGCCTCACCCATATCGTTGTAGCAAGCGGGTACAACCTCACGATCCTCGTCCGTCTCGCCCGGCGCTTGTTTGCCAAGGTGTCGCGCTACCTCGCAGTACTTACCAGTGTGAGTCTCGTCCTTGGCTTTGTCGCCATCACCGGCCTAAGCCCAAGTATGACGCGCGCTGGCCTTGTGGCTGGGCTCAGCATTTGGGCTTGGGCGTATGGTCGTGCGTTTCATCCCATTACCCTGCTGGCGGTTGCAAGCGCTGCTACAGTACTATGGAACCCAAGCTATGTCTGGGGAGATATTGGCTGGCAGCTAAGCTTTGCGTCCTTCGCTGGAGTGATGATTCTCGCACCACTGTTGCAGCACTATTTCTTCGGCCCAGCAGGGCCATCGATCGGCCGCCAAGTCTTGGGCGAGACAGTCTCTGCACAGCTTGCTACACTACCAATTAGCCTCGCAGTATTTGGGCAATTATCGCTCGTGGCACTGCCAGCCAATCTACTCATTGTGCCATGGGTGCCACTGGCGATGCTTCTCACGTGCATTGCTGGGGTTGGGGCGCTTGTGTGGCCATCGGCGGCGACAGTGTTTGGCGCACCAGCACAATGGCTGCTTGATGCAATGCTGTGGGTTGTCCAGCAATGTGCCGCCTTCCCCTGGGCGCAGCTCGATTTTACACTGCCATGGTGGGGTGTAGCACTGTGGTATGGCGGGCTCATTGGCCTCTGCTGGTGGCTCTGGCGAGCAACTGGCTACTCGCTGCGCAATGCCTCGCTCGTAGAATAACAACTACCCAATATGCTACAATGAGTTGAAAGATAGAACAATCAAGGAGAACCTATGTCTGGACACAGTAAATGGGCCACGACCCATCGCCAAAAGGCCGTGGTTGATGCAAAGCGCGGCGCAGCCTTTACCAAGCTTGGCAATATGATTGCCATCGCAGCCCGTGGTGGCACCGATCCAACAACCAACTCAAGCCTTGCATTGGCCATTGAGAAGGCTCGGGCAGCCAACATGCCCAACGCTAACATCCAGCGAGCAATTGACCGCATCAATGATAAAAATGCTGCCGCACTCGAAGAAGCAGTCTATGAGGGCTACGGCCCAGGTGGTGTTGGCATCATTATCGAGACAGCAACCGATAACAAGAATCGCACCTATCCAGAGGTCCGCACTGCTCTCACCAAGAATGGTGGCACTATGGCGGATAGCGGCAGTGTGATGTTTCAGTTTGCGCGCAAGGGCGTGATCCGCGTAGCAGCCAGTGGTGAAGAAGCGCTCCTTACTGTGCTTGATGCTGGAGCTGAGGATGCAACAGAAGAAGATGGCGGCCTCACCGTCTACACCAACAAAAAGGAGCTCGCCAAAGTTCGCGAAGCCTTGCTCGCAGCTGGCATGACTGTTGAAGATGCAGATCTCCAGTATGTGCCCAACAACACCGTTGCTATTGAGGACGACGAAACCGCCCGCAAGCTTATCAAAATTATCGACGCACTTGAAGCACTCGATGATGTGACAAACGTTGCAACGAACGCGGCATAATACCCACTAGAGTTACACGCGAATCACAACACTAAAACGACCCTTTATTATGAGGGTCGTTTTGCTAAGCACATCAACGTATATTTATTGGTAAAACCACACTTATCGAGTGACACGCGTAAGAGGGATATCTATCACTATCACTTTCACTTTTTCTTGTGTAGTTTTGCGCCCTTTGCGCGAGCCACGAGCGTGTCAACAAGGGCAAGTGCAAACCCTATCGTAACAGCCACTGCATGAGACCCATCCAGCACTGCTATAATCGTCTTGCTTGTCTCATCAACTGGCACGAAGCTACTCAGCGCACCAAACAGCACATACACTGCCACAATACCAAAGACAAGCGAGCCACCAATACGCCACCAGCGCTGGCTTATCACCGAGCCGCAGCACACCAACACCATGGCCGGCAGCATTGTCAGTGCAATCGTCACCACTGCAAGCAAGGTAGACCGGTCAATACCTATACCAACCCCAGCAACATATGGCACGACATCCGCCGCCCACAGCTGCGTCACTACCATACCGACCGCCAGGCCCATGACTGGCAGCCCAAAATGCCGCTTTGCTACATATACCAAGCCAGCCGAAACCACAGCCGTACCAACAAGCAATCCAAGCAATATCATACCATCATTATACCATGACACTGCTTCGACATAAGCGTTATGAGAGACGCCACAATACGTTTGGGTACTTATGCCCCAACACGATCCTTCTTGTGCTGCCGCTTGGCGTTGCGCTCGATGTATTCAATGATTGGCTTGGCCACATTGCGCCGCGTAATTTTCTCTATCCCAAAGCCTGGGCTCGCATTGACCTCAAGCACCAACGGCCCACGACTCGAGCGCATAAAGTCAACACCCGCTACCGTCAAGCCCATCGCCTTAGCTGCCCGCAAACACATACGGCGCTCGGTATCTGTCAAGCGGATCGGCGTTCCTTCGCCTCCTTTGTGGAGATTAGAGCGAAAGTCGTCATCTAGGCTCTGGCGTTTCATACTCGCCACTACCCGGCTCCCCACTACAAAGGCGCGGATGTCCACTCCAGCCGACTCACGGATAAATTCTTGCAAGAGAATATTCGTCCCATCCTCATTGGTGAGGTACAGCGCCTGGAGCACCGACTTTGCCGCCTTCTTCGTCTCTGCCAGCACCACACCATTGCCATGAGTACCACGAGCGAGTTTGATGATAACTGGCGTACCACCAAGTTCGTTAAGGAGATCGTCTATATCAGCTGAGTTGCGGCTAAACACTGTCTTAGGAATAGCTACTCCACCTCGGGCTAGCAGCTGTGTCGAACGCAGTTTATCGCGCGCCCGCGTAATCGCAATTGAGCGATTAACAAAAAGCGTGCGTGGATACGCCATTTCTAACTGGCGTGCCACTGCTGTGCCGTAGCGAGTCATGTAGCTTGCAATGCGCGGAATTATTGCATCATACTGATCAATTGCTTCACCATCATACATCACCGTTGGGTTCTTCTCATCAATCGTCACATAACATTTGCGGTATTTAATCACTCTCACACTATGTCCACGCCTCTCCGCCTCTTCCTTGAGGCGAAGCGTTGAGTAGTTCACATTGCCGTTGCTGAGTATTGCGATTTTCACTCCATACCTCGTACTATTATTTTATCGATTTTGCTTATTATATGCTCTCTGTCTCTATTGTAGTCCATTTTGGCGTAGTTCTTGACGATTACTACTTTCGGCCTTCTTATCAATATCACCCTCTGCAACATGAACGATGAATTTATTACGCAAAATATTTCTTCCAATCAGCATTGGGTAGATCTGCCCCGATCTGTCTGCTAGTGTAACTTTTGCTTTCACTCGCCTTCCTGCCAAACTTACATTAATGACAACTTGATACCGCAGTTCCTCATAACCATTCGAACTCCGAACAGAGCGCATGGAATACTCAGAAAAATGCAACTCCTCACCAGTATACACTGGAGAGCCTTCACCAAATAGTTTGCAGTAGAGGCCTGTCTTATCAACTCGAATATCGCTTGCCCATATAGACGAGACTGTCGCCCCTGTATCTATCCGAGCTTTAAATTTTTCGTTAACAAGATCAGGCAAAGCAACCTTTTCAACTCGGCCAATCATAACTATCTTTTTGCCGATAGGATGCGCCGTTTTTTCAATAGCATGAAATAGTTTTCGTGCAACATTCCGAGGTTTGCCTTCTGTTGGAAATTGGTGCATTCGTATCCCTGGAGATGCCTTCACTCTTACGACATAGCTATCATTTCCATCGCCACTAATATTATCTGTTACAATATCAATACCAGCAATACCAAGAAAGCACGCTGATGCTGCTTGAATTGCTATAGTTTTGAGTTCATCAGACACATAACTCGTGACATCAACCGCTTCACCACCCCTACTCAGATTCAATGTATCTAAAACCTCAACAGCACAACCTTTCTCGGGAACTTGTTGCAAAAAGTAAGTACCTTTATGTCTCGACACATCTTCAATGTCTATTTTTGCTACTAACCTAGCGTGTCTATTGCCATGCTTTGGGCAATTGTTATTTTTTTTACTTATCAAGGTTCGTATTGTTGACACTCCATCTCCAACAATATATGGTGGTCGACGATATGCTACTGCAATGACTTTTTTATTTAACACCAAGAAGCGATATTCTTGCCCAAAAACCATTTGCTGAACAATTATATCAGGTTGTCCACCACTATTCTGATATACATGGTGTATTGCACGAAGCAAACCTTCTTCATCACCAGCGTTAACAAGAACATTATTACTGTAGTTTGCTGTAGCAGATTTGACAACAAGACGCTCATAGGACTCTAACATTTTTCGAAGTGTATCGTCAATTACCACGTCTTCGGGTCTATTTATTTTTAATGGATATGTATCTGGTATTTGTATATGCGATTGGTGTAATATGTTATTCGTCCAGATCCTGTCCTCATTCACCTGGACTGCATATGAAGGGTTTAGTGCAGTATTAAGATTATAAAAGTAAAGCTCTTTGCCGTCCTTTTCACAGCGCACCACATGTGATGTTGCTAAACGACCTTCAACTGTTGTGACCTGGTACCCTTTTCGGAGTGCCTCCTTCATTAGTAATCGAGAGGTAATGCTATACCGTGACAGGTCTGCTTTTTTGATATTATTATTGCTTTCTTGCTCCATATTCATAGCGATACATTTATTTACTTCGAACTATTTTCAATTATATCAATAATATTTCTTGATTCTCTCATAAGCACACCCTCCTCATCCATAACACGAAAATTAGTAAATATAGACGCCAATCGAGACCCTTGCGCAATAGACCTCTCGCTCCTTGTATAATCCTGTACAAAAACCTGTTTTGCAGAAGAAGACCTATCGAATGACATTATATCACCTATGATTTGCATCTTTTCATTATATAATCCCGACCGAGGGCTGCCAGCAACACCCGTCTCACTGTCTCGTTGATGGAGAACCATCAGCGCGCAATCATTATAGTCATTACTGTATGAACTATCCTCAATAATATAATTGGCATTCGTTAACTCTAAGATATGAAGAAGATAGAAGGGGATATGCTTTTTTGCATTATAGCTCATCGTAAGAAGCGGCGTTGCACCCGTAATGCGTGCATTAACTTCGATAGTATACACTGCATCATCCGTTACCAAAGAATCAACACCAAAAATACCACGATACCCTCTGTCGTATAATTCCTGGCCTATAACGCGTACATTTTTCGTTAGTTGACTACTCTGCCATGCGTGTTGATCATCTGCTAATATTTCAATACCACAAAACTTCTCAGTACCAGGAATGCTTGTATTTGATAAATTCGGGTCTGCAATAATCTGTCGCTGCACTGGCCCTATAAAGACCCCGTAGCGCGTTACAACGCCCTGCACCGACCAATCACGTCCATCAGCAATATAGTCTGATACAACTACTTCACCAACCAAACCATTGCTATTTTGCATCGTGTTTATTGCAGAACAGAACGACTCGAAGCTATCGACAATAAACGACCCCTTCCCTCCACCAAGTGCAGCATCTTGCAAAACAATCTTACTGCGTCCATTACAGAGTCTAGAAAAATATTCCTCATCCAATAACATTTCTCGCCAAGGGTATATTTTATGTGATGGAATGTTGCAAAGACGCTCTGCAAAAATACGCCGAAACCACGATTTATTCTCAAACTTCTGAGCCAACGCGTACATATCGTTGCTAGGCAAAAATTGCAAACTGCTTTGTTTCAATCGCTCAGGAATTACAAAAGGTTTATACGTAAAAATATGATACTCGGGCAAATGAGTTATTACCATATCTTGGAATATTGAGTCTTGCAAAAGAGCCTGTGTAGTCAGTTCACCTGTATAAGGTCTCTCGCACTGATCGCGCACATAAGCGAGACTATCCATGTGCTCTACATTCTGACTGCGCATATTCCAGCCAGCTAATGAAGCAATTTTGTAATTATCAAACCACTGCTCAGGTCCAATTCTTGCCCATGGCTGTATACTAACGCCTGCTATCTTTAAACTTTTATCGTATTGAACTTTCATTGCTTGTATTTAGTCTACGTACTATGTGATTCGAGTATGACTCTCTGGTGCTTCTTTGAGGTATTAATTTTACCAGCCAGCAACAAACTCAGCTGCAAATCATCACCACAAATTTTCTCTAGATACTCCCATACTTCTTTTGACCCATTGTAATAGCAGAGATCCTTAAAGAGTGGCAGATCATCAGTGCCTCGGTAGATACGCATTGTTGTGTTTGCTGCCCATTGCTTGGCTTTGTCAATCTGTGCTTGTGTTGGTGTTTGATCAGGCTTGAGGCTCTCGAGAAGTTTGAGACGCCACTTCACATCATAAGCGCCTTTGAAGTCCTTGTTGTCAAAATAGGCAAGTCCAGCAGTAATATAGTGATGTATACCAGCTTCTTGATATTCTCTTTCAAGGGCGTGTTCCATTGCTTTCCCAAGCCCTTCTTGCGTATCATTAAAACCAGCTAAGCCTTGTGCGAGCGGCTCAAGGTTTGTCGAACCACCAGTCATTCGCGTTAAGACATGCACACCTATTTCGTGCACAACCAGCCGTTTTACTTCATTAACAGACATAGCTTCTCGGTCTTGGGGTATTCTGATATGTCTTGTATCCGGATCAACATTGATTGATTTTGCCTCTGTCACCTCAACCTTCCAATCCATATCTTTCTCGACATCTCTCGTCTCGGTATTGTCCCAGTCTGTTACAGCTTGTGCACCCTGTCGTATATCACCTGCCGGTCTACCTTCTTCAACCTCTTTGGATGGCGTAAGAAATTCCTCAGTCAAGATATTCCGAAAGATATCTTGAAGGTGTGTCGGCTGGATTTTTATAACCGTCTCATCGTGTGATTCTATTTGAAGCTCCGATTTATGCGCTTCTACATAGCTATCAACATGTCGAAGCATATTGTCATACAATCCATGAACAACTTCGTTCATCCATCTCATAGTCTCAGTAGATGGACGAAATCGATCTTGTATACGTGTATTATCTAGTACACTTTCTGGAAGAAGATCCCGAAGCTCCTGAAAAATTATCTCAGCGCTTTGACTACGCTTTTTATGAAAGATGTTGGCAATTTTTTCGCCGAGTAATGACTCGTATATTGTCTTATCTGGCTCACCATAGAGCGTAATATTTATCTCCACAAAACGCTGTGCTGCTACTTCTCTTGCTATTGGATCCGCTGCTGATTTATAGTCCCTCATCGCTACTATCAAGTTCGCCTCTTGCTTGCGAGCCTCAATCGCCTGGAGATAGACTGTCCTCTCTGGCTCTGACATAGACTCGGCCATAGATATCAGCGTTTCTGCAGTATCTTGCATGGTTGTATAATCTTCGCCGGAATACTCCGCAATGGCCGGATACTTTTGCTGAAAAGACGTGGTACTACCTATAATCAGACTATTAATTGCCGCTTCTTTGCTTTCTTGATCGGGAACAAGTGATTTAATAACTTTCGGTGATCGCTCGACAAGCTCCTGGTACTTTCCTCGGAACACTTCAGGATCTATATCAACGGAGCTATTCTGGCTACGCTGAGCTTCTTTCACCTGTATATCATGAGATGGAAGTGGTCTATTCTCGGGAGTATAGCTCGTCATCATAGTGAGGATATTTTAGCAATAAACCACCGTATAAATCAAGACTCTTTCTCTTATATTTGCAGAGCACTGTGACGCAAAACCAAGTTATGCCATCGAATCTGAAATAATTTAGCAAAGCTACACTACCCGGCGAGCAAGTTAGAATTAAACTTCTCATCACAAGGGATTTGGTTGTACACTAGTACCTATCTAGGGTTACAGCCCAAATATCCCCTTCCGTCCTAACGTGTCATTAAACTCGCGGAGGATTTCCTTCTGGCGGCGGTTTAATTTGGTTGGGGTGTCGACCACTACTGTCACGATGTGAGGCCCACGCTTATCGCTTCGCATGTGTGGCACGCCGTGACCAGATAGCTTGAAGTCGGTGCCCGATTGTGTACCGGCTGGCACCTTCATTGTAATCGTCCCATCGACTGTCTTAACGTCGAGTTCAGCACCGAGCGCTGCATCTGCCATACCAATATGCTCTTCACTCAGAATTACATCACCTTCGCGGCTAAAGGTCTTGTGTGGATTGACTCGCACCTGCACATAGAGGTCGCCCTTGCTGCCACCACCTACAGCTTCGCCACGACCACGGAGGCGAATCGTTGAGCCATTATCGATACCAGCGGGGATCTTGACGGTAATCGTTTGCTCGCGGCGCTGCACACCGCTACCTTGGCAGACTGTACAGGCCTTCTCAGGAATCTGTCCCCGGCCTTGGCACGTCTCACACGTTACCGCCTGCTGAATGGGGCCAAACATTGTGTTCATTGTCCGCACGCGCTGGCCAGTGCCTTTACAATCTGGACAGCTTTTAAGGCTTGAGCCAGGTTCGACGGTGCTACCGTGGCAATGCTCACATTCGTCGTCAAGCGTTAATGCAAGAGCAACTTCTTTGCCAAAGATCGCTTCTTCAAATTCGAGCGTCACGCTCGTCTCAACACCACGACCGCGTGACGGGCCTTGGCTTGCACTGCCGCCAGCAGCGCCACCAAAGAACTGGCCAAAGATATCTCCTAGGCCACCATCACCAAAATCAAAGTGGATATTCTGCCCTTGGCCAAAGTCGCCAAAGCCAGCAAATGGGTTACCGCCACCACTACCACTAGCAGCACCACCAACGCCCGCATGGCCAAATTGGTCATACCGCTGACGCTTTTGCTTGTCCTTCAGGACTTCATACGCTTCGTTGATCTCTTTGAACTTCTCTTCACTCCCACCCTCTTTATCTGGGTGGTACTTCACTGCCAATTTGCGGAATGCCCGCTTGATGTCATCATCGCTGGCGCTTTTGGCAACACCAAGCACCTCATAATAATCTCGCTTCGCCATATCTGTCCTAGTATAGCCAATTGGCACTCTAATTGCAAGAGTGCTAACAGGTCATTCCTTATGTTTCGGTGATGATCGATATATAGTCGTGTTTCGTAACGATAAGATGGTCGAGCAGCTGGATACCAAGCAGCTCACCCGCCTCGGCCAAACGCTGCGTTGTCTCTCGGTCAGCCTGGCTTGCAATAAGCTGCCCACTAGGATGATTATGCGCCACAATAATCCCTGCTGCTCGGTCGGCAATTGCATCTGTAAAGACTTCTCGTGGGTGCACCAAGCTAGCAGTTAGCGTACCAATGGTAATTGTGCGTTTGGCGATCAAGCGATGCGCTCCATCAAGCGTTAGGCAGACAAAATGCTCCTGTCGTTTGTCGCGAATATCGGTGAGTTGCTCTGCTGCTTTGCTCGGCTCATCAATGATGGGCTGGTCACTTTTGAGCAGATAGCGCCGCGCCAGCTCAAAATTCGCAAGAATCACTGTCACCTTAGCCGCACCAAGGCCAGTTATCTTGGAGAGTTCCTCACGAGTTAGGTCACCTCCATGTGTACGCAAAGCCTTAAGTACGCAGCGCGCAATTTTGCCAACGTCAGCTTGCGCATTACCACTGCCGATAATTGCCATAAGGAGCTCGAGGTCACTCAGGCGAGCCGCTCCATTTCGCGCAAGTTTCTCCCGCGGGCGATCACTTGGTCGCCTGTCACGCATTCTCATTAGCATCATCTCCCTTTATGCTATATCTTTTATAGTATACCAGAACATTGTGCAAACACTAATTAGGTATTTTGGTTTTGTGACGCAAATGTAGCCCTCTACTCTCACAATATAAGTTCACTGCAGCTTCAGGCTTGATTTTACAATATCTGTTTTATAACCAAATCACTGTCTTACCATCGAGTGTGTGCACCATATGGCCAGTTTTATTATCGATAATGTGCGTTTTGGTGGAGCTATCAGCAGTGCTTTTTTGCTCAATGGCGGTATATTGATCATTTGGCGACACAGTGATGTTTGTTGTATATGCCGGTGGTGTTGTCTGATGAATCACTTGCCTAGTGGGGTGGGTAAGCACTGTTTGGCGCTGCAATATGTGTTGCTGATTAACACTCGTTATCTCCATACTATAGCCACTACGGGTGTGTAAGAATGCAGCTAATGATATGACGTCGTTTCCTTGTTGGTGAGTAATGGGTGATTTTTTGCTATTTTCTAGATTGAGTGCAAAATACCCCTCCCCCGTTTTCATCATCATGATGTTTTTGCCATCATATGATACATCGCCAAGTACCGCTGCCTGGCCAAGTGGCTGCATAGCGTGCTTGCCAGTCGGGTCAACAAGCAACACATCATCACCCCGAGTTCGCACCACAACTGCCGCACCCCGTGACACAGGGCGCCAATCATACACTAGTAAAGGCTGCCTGTTAAGGCCAAATATAGTGTGGTGGCGCTGCGCTGCAATATCATACACGATGAGATTATTAGTCTTGTCTTTGCTATCCGCCTTTGCAAAGAGATACCCTACCGTCCCATCATCCATCGCTTGCAAGCGAGACACTGCACCTTTGCCGGGCAAAGGCAGTGGCGATACGGTACCGTTTTTTGTATCAACCTGATGCAGTTCACTAATCTTCGCATCATTCATTGTGTGAACAACGATACGAGAGCCTACTACTGCATAGTCGATAATTCGCGTCGCTTGGTAAAGTATCTTCTCATGCTTTGTTGCCAGATTCATCTGCACAATAGCATCCGTCGCTTGTGCGACGTAGAACTCTGTTTTTGTCTCTGTGAGATCGCGATGTTTGAGATAATAGAGCTGTGCTGGTGGTGTATCAAAGCGGTAACTGGCTGCCGCGAGCTGCTGCGTATAGGCACTGGCTACCTGATCGATCGCCACGTGATACTGCGAGTTACTTCGCAAACGATGTCGGAACTGAATCGTCACAGTTGCGTTGTTTGTTGTAACAGTAAAGTCTGCGCGCGGCGAGATTCGTATTGCACGAGCTTCAACCGGCTTGACTGGCTGATTAAACTGCAATTGCACTGTCTGGTAGCCTATATTCGGGTCGTCTGCCAGCACTGCATGACGCAAGCGCGGGCCCTGTTGATAGCTCAGGACCGTGAGCATACTCAGTGTAATTAATAACCCAATCGCAACAAGCAAAAATCGCCATCGCTGACGCACCCACCGCCAGCTTTTAGTATTCATAGGGCTCCTTTGGCTGGGTGGTTGACGTAACCGAACGCGGCATGATGACAATCGGCTGCTGACGATGTTGCTGTGGATGCGCGGCAAAGTCACCTGTCACCGTTACCCAACTATTAGGCTGGTAGCGCTCACGCCACCCAGGTGCATAGACTGGCACGCCAACCGCCTGTGCATCGACTGCACAACACGTCACGACAAATCGAGATACATAAAAAATCTGCGAATCCGCTGTATCTGGCGTAACGAACCCTGTCAAGTTGACTGTCTTGCCACGATAAAATGCACTATCATGCGTTTGCGCGAGTAACCCTGCCCATTCTTTAATCGTGAGGTGCGAATAATCTCGCTGAGCAAAGATAGATGCTTGCGATAGCTTGTCTGTAGATAGCCGAGTTACCGCCCCTTTGTTGATGCCACGTTGCGTGGCAGTTGTTGTCGTTAGTGCTGTCGGTGGGACAACTAGCGCCATGCCTGCGACCATACACACCATCACACACGCGGTAGCGCGACGCCACCAAGTGAAGTGTGTCTGCTGGTGGACACGTGATTGCGTAATAACACTCACACTCGCCATCACAAGAGCCGCTACCGCCATACTAGTCGTAAAGACGACATACCGCTGATGAATATAGAGCGTCAAACGACCAGTCGCAGCTAACCACAACGTCGCCACGGCAATGACAAAAAGGAGTAGTATACCTTGTTGCTGTGCAACTCGGGACAAGAATAGCCTAAAACGCATAATTCACCACCAATCCCAATGTTATCGATGCCAGTCCAACGAGTGCACTCACCTGAAACAGTACACTTGGTCGATATGTCGTGCGCAGCAAGCTCAGCATCTTGATATCGATCATTGGGCCAAAGGTCAAGAAACTCACAAGTGCCCCGGTCATAAAGGTCTGGCGAAATGCCAAGGCGAAGAACGCATCAACATTAGAGCAGATTGAAACAATAAACGCCAGTGCCACCATTGCAATTACCGACCATACTGGTTGACTCCCCAGCGACACCAACACTTCGCGCGACACCAACACTTGCACAAGACCCGCTAACCCTGCGCCAACCACCAAGGCTGGCAGCATCGCTTGCACCTCATGCCGAAATATCGCAAGGCTTGCTACTCGCTTGCTCTGCCGCACATGATCTGCTTGGCACGAAGCAACAAACGTATTAGTCAATAACTCCTCCGCCGGGCGACGCGCATAGACCCAGCCAACAAGATTAGCAATAGCGAAGCCACCAAACACTCGCGCCCAGAGAATGGTCATATCGCCAGCGAATGCTTGCTGCGTTGTGATGATTGTCACTGGGTTGAGGACTGGTGCAGCAAGCAAAAATACGAGAGATTCACTAGGTGTAAGCCCTTTTGCTAACAGGCCACGAGCTAAGGGGACATTACCACACTCACAGACTGGCAGTGCAATACCAAGGAGCGACAAACAAGCTCGACGCAATAATGGTTGCTGCGGCAGATAGGTAAGCAAGCGCTCGGCCGGCAGCCACACCTGCACTATAATTGCAATGCAGATCCCCAGCATGACGAATGGCAGCGCCTCGATCATCACGCTCAAGCTCAGCGTTATCCAGTCTTGCAATCGATCAGGTAGCGACCACTGCCCTGTTTGTGCCGATACAAGGCGAAGCGCAGCTAGCCCAACAAGCGCCCCAGCCACTACCGCTCCGCGGTGCCACCGCTTCGCCAACCAACGAATCATTTTCATGCTTCTATTATACCGCGAAGAGTAAGGTTGGTAATACGACTATACGGCTTTTTCTTGCTCTCGCTGCCAGCGGCGACGAACATCGATAATAGACATCTGAGCCAATGCGTCAATAGGGATGCCTTGCATATAGGCAATGACGCGCGCTGCGTACTCAGGGTGTGGGTAGGCAGCGACACGCTTTGGACTACGCCCCGCCTTAAGTCCATCAAGCACACCACGCATCCGCTTCCAAAATGAATAATAATCGAGTTTTGCTTTGACCTGCCAATGCTGAGCATCCTCTATTACAAAGCCCTCGATTGGTACACCGTCATACAAATAGTCAAGCCCCTGCACCTGCTCATACCAGGTCGCAAACTCCTCCCACGTTTGGAGCGTCGCCGCAAGCCGCTTGGTTTCCATACCAAGCATAGCCGCAAATCGCTCACGCTCAACTTGGTCAACAGCAGCAAATTTTGCCTGGCGATACACTATGTCGAGCAAAACAATCCGGTCTTGTACATACTCAATGATGTGTGGATCCTCTGTCGGGAGTATTACTTCACAGACCAAACATACATTATGCTCGGCAAGATACTGACGAATCACATCAACATGCTTGCCATAGCTCTGCAAAAACAGATGGCGAAACCACTCGGCAAATTCACTCTCCGTCGTTGTTTTCGACGCAAAGACGAGGTCACCTAATGTCGCATCATAGCCTACCAAGCCAAGATAACCATTCTCCTTCACCCAGGCACGCACTGGAAAGACAAGTTGATCTTTGAGCGAAGTAAATTCAGTTTCTCGTCGCTCACCAATATTGAAGAATTTGTTATAGGCGCGAATTACAATCTCGTTCGTCAATGTATTCATAAATAGTCCACGAGCTCGCACTGTTTGTGCTGTCCATTTTTTATCATAAAACACCTTTGGTTTAAAGTGGAATGAGCTAATGTTACCCGGCAGTGACCGCTCACTAATCAGTTTATTGGTGCGTAGACTATGGATGAGCGGTGCATTTTCTGGATGGAGGAGACCTTCAGCCGATTGGTTGCTTATCTCAACGACCGACCAGCCCTTCTCGGCAAGCTGAGCAACCCGTAGTGTGCCACCAAACTCCACTTTGCCCTCGAGATTAAAGCACCGCTGATTATACTGCGCTGGATAATTCTGAGCGTTGCGATGGCCATGCACTTGATAGACACTATCAGAGGTGTGAGCAACAAAAGCATCGTCGATAGCACCAACCTGATCATAGCGCCCCACACCACGAATATACTGCTGGCTAGCAAGCAGCAGAGGATTCTCTGGTAAATTACTCACTCCCGCATGACTCACGAATACTTGCCGATCATGCCATGTGTAGTAGAGGCAATCTTGCATGGAGTTCATCAAGCGACTGACGGCACGCTTGTCTATATTGGCACGCTCTAGCTGTGCTCGAGTTCGGCCATTAAACTCTCGCGCTCTTATCGGCTGGTGAGTAAGCCACTGCCAAATATAACCATCATGGTTGCCCTCAATAAACGTCACATTTGGCCTGTCGACAAAATTATCACACACATACTGCAGCACTTCTGCATTCTCTGTGCCACGATCAAGTAGATCTCCCGTAAAGATATAATAATCGTGCTCGGTATAGGGATGCTGCTCAAAATATTCACGCAGTGGCGTATAGCATCCTTGGATATCACCAATGTGATGAATGTGCTCATACTGACTCAGGTTAATCGGTTGCTGATACGATGCGATAAGCTCTTTTACTGCCGCTGGCTGCAAGACAGTGTATTGTTTTGGTATGGCACACGTGGAGAGACGAGCGTGCATTTTCTCGAGAACTACATCATCGACTATCTTATGTGGTGCACGCTGACGATTGCGCTCTAGACAGACCGCAAGCGGTACATCCGCAAAATCTATAATGTACAACTTGTAGCGATACTTCTGCGCAAGCTGTGCATACTGCTGAAAGTACGAGCTCGTTGTATGTGTTGCATCAACCACAATGAGCTCACCACGAGCCATGCGCATATCAAGCAACTCGTGCAACTGCTGCCACACCCGTCGATCACCCTGATATGGCATAACGATGCGCCCTGCATCATTCATCACTGGGCTACTATACGCTAAACGTAGAGTATCGGGAGATAGTGTATATGGGCCAAGTCCAGCAGATTGCAAAAAGGTGCTTTTACCAGATCCAGGAATTCCACGGGTAATAAAAAGATGTCGCATATTTTCTCCTTTCTGAAGCGCTGTGGTTTTCAAGATTTTCACTTAATTGTATACGACTAAGTGATATACTTCTTTTCTATATTATATCATTATCTGTCAGAAATAGCTTCTGCCTCATTAAGTGATGTAGCGTTTCTTTTTTATTTATGAACGATAATCATTTTTAGTTCATTGCAAAATATCCTCCCGGGGTATTTTGCAATGAACATAGAGTAATATCTATTCTATTACATTATGCCTTTTGGCTTAGACTCTCATTATTCAATTTTGTTCTTACCCCAGTTCGCGCTACAATATAGCTATGTTCTATAAGGTGGAAGAGACAGATGCTCAAGTTTATTCAGGTGTTGAAAGTAGTACAACACCTATAAAACTTTGCGACTTTCTTTATACATGGCTCTGCCTTATTATTACTAGTCTACTAATCTGCTCACTTTGGTATGGCCAACAATCACAAAAATCATCACACATCACACATATACCACCATCAACAACGCACACTTACACACTATCTTCCCATGATGCTATTCGCTCGCGCATCATCAGGAACCAATCAGCATCACACCAAACGATCCTCACCTATCCACAAACAGGTATTGCCAATATAGACAAAACGGTCGCCACAATCATCGACAATGCTATTCCATCTCAACAAACACTTCCAACTACTATAGCAGCTCGCAGCAACACTATTACCTATCGTATTATTCACCGAGATGACACGACGATTTCTCTCGCTGTGTTTATCCGTACTACTATACCTCACGCTCTGCCAACCAACACAGTCCACTACTGGACATTCGATAAAATGAGCGGCCAGCCAATTACATCGTCCACCCTCGTTGATACATCAATCGCAGCGATAAACGAGCTCGTCATTGCTCTACGCAAACAGGTGCAGCAGCGCTACCCGCATGCTCAGCCAGCAAAAGTAGCGGAGGTTATTACTCCAGAATCTATCACGAACTTTTTAGTACACGACCGAAAAACAATTGGCTTTCTCTTCGATAAACGCTCGCTTGGTATTGGCGTAGATGGAGTCATTAGCCTAAAATTGCCAATCAAGCAGCTCAGCCATTTTGTCCAAAACCCAACCACCAAAAAGCTTTTTGATATTCCACCGTCAGCATTATCGTCATCTACTGACTGTGTGCGCCATCGCTGTATTGCACTCACCTTCGACGATGGGCCTGGGTTATACACGCAAACACTACTCGAGCATCTTGATCGCTATCATGCTAAGGCAACCTTCTTTGTGGTGGGGCGAAATGTTGCACCATACAGTATCGCGCTCCAGCAAGCAGTTCAACGCAAACACCAAATAGGCAACCACACGTGGAATCATCCACTCCTCCCCAAGCGGGACGAAGCTGTCATCCGCCAAGAGATTGAGAGTACAAACAGCGCCGTTGCTGCAGCTACTGGCGTGACGCCAACAATGGTCCGTCCACCATATGGTGGCATTAATGACAAGGTGCGTGCACAGCTCCAGCAGCTTACTATGCCAGCCATTATGTGGTCAATCGATACACGCGATTGGGCCGATCACGATGCAGCAATTGTCTGTAGCCGTGCCGTTGCCAATGCCGCACCTGGTGCGATTATCCTCATGCACGACATCCACAAAACCAGCGTCGATGCTGTGCCGTGCATCCTCGATGCATTGCAAAAGCAAGGGTACAGATTTGTCACGGTCAAGAACCTATTTGGCCATCCCCTCAGCGCTGGCGAGTCATATTCTCAATATAAGCAATAATGTCTTATTATAAACCGCTCATGCTACCATTCCGCTGTGTAATCCTCTACACTAATGCTATGCAACAACCATTTCTTCCTACTAACACCTCTCTCTCTTCAAGTCCACTCGATCTGGAGCAGCGGCTTGATGTCCTGCAACTTCCTGAGGCGAAGCTGCTGATTGGCGAAAATATCAAAGCCTCACCAGAGTCACAAGGAGCAGACGAAGCAGCCAATCAGCGCGCAGAATATCAACGGACTGTCTGCTCGCTCAATGTTATGGACTATCTATATTATGGCGGCGATGAGAATTATCACAAACTGACCGCTGCCCAGAACGACACCAATCGCCTCACGCGCGAAGAATTTGAAGAATTTCATCAGTGGGTTGCAAGCAGCTTGCCTGGTGAGCATAGTGCTAATGTGATGCGCTATATTATGCTTATTCATGATTTAGGCAAGAACCAAACGCTTGCGAGTGCTGTGATGGGCGAGGATGCCGCTGATTCGGTCGATCATGACGAAGTGTTGCGCCGTTTGCTCAGGTCAGATTACGCTGCAAAGCGCACAGAGTTATTACCGACATTCAGCCAATTGGGCGAAGCAGATCAAACGATCATACGTGATGTCATCAACACAGAACTCAATCTTGGCCAGTTTATCCAAGCCGAAGCACCAGCGGCAGCGCTGGCAGGCTTTGCGGACAGTGCTGAACCGGTGCGCTCGCTCTATATCATGCATACGCTGTTTGATATTGCTGGCGCACTGGGTCACGTTAATGCTGAGAGTTCTCTACTCCTCACTTCTCCTCTATATAACCAAATGGCAGCGGCCTGTGACGCCTTGACCGATAACACCCTCTCGACCGACGAAGCGCGCTATAGCCATTACCTTGCCAAGCGAGCACAGCGCTTTGGCTTAAGTGATGACACCATTGAGCAACTCATCAACAACCAAGCACACACTCATACTGTGCGCCTTGCGTGTATGCTACGCTACGATACACCAGAGGAGTATCAGCAACTGACCAATGCGCTAGATACGCTGCCTGGCCCTGTACAAGCTATCCTTGCTCAAGAGCTCAGCAATGATGGCATTCATCAGCGTGCAACGCTACCTTACTACGGCCCAGCCTTGCTGAAGGGGCTTGAGAAACATCATAGCCTCGGCACAGCGCTCACTTACTTTGCGCATGTTTTGCAAGAGGCACACATTGCCGACAAAGCAGCGCGCAAAGCAGACGAGACGGGCATCGTCACGGCAGACCTCAGCACCATCGCCCAAGCTGCCAACCAAGGCACACTTGACCCACACCAAGCTGAGCTGCGCTTCCACCACAGCGGTGAGATGCTTGTGCCAACATATCAGGACACACCCGATCTTACTATTGATTCGCTTCCAGTCTTCGACCCTGAACAACTGTGTGGCAAGCGGATCATCTACCTTGGGATGGGTGGTGGCTCAGATGGCATCCAGGCCGCTATGCTCAGCAAATTACATCAGCAGCACCATGCTGTGCAGCCTACAGCCATTGTGTCGGTGCGCAACTTCACCGCCGATAACAACAAGCAGCTTGCTCATACTGGCCGACAGATTAGTGACGCAACTGTAGAAATCACAGAGGAAACAACCAGAGTTGGCAACTGGCGCTTCCTCGAGGATATTATCGCCAAAGATGAAACAATCGCACCAGTTTATCTGCTTAACTCAATCGAGCCAGAGCAAATTGCCCGCGACCTACAGCTCCTCATCCGCGAGACGGGAGCTGATGCGATTTGTGGCATTGACACTGGTGGTGATGTACTCTACCGCGCCAATACTGCCATCGACCCCACAACCTCATCACCAGATCAAGATTATGCTGTACTCGCTGCTCTCCATATGATCAAGGCCGCGGCAGAGGCAGATGACGCACCACTCGATGTCTTTACGGCTATCGTTGCACCTGGTGTGGATACCCCTCCATACGCCAATGACATGCTTGCCCGTAGCAACGCCCAGCGCTATCTTCTCCAGCCAGACGATACCACCACGATTACTCAAACCTACGCTGCGTGGCGCATGGACGGCTCTGCGAGCGAAGAAGGGCTTTATGGCAAGACACCACTAGCGTGGATTGCCGCGCTAACAGGCAAGCACGGCTTGCAGCCACTCGCTCTCCCACGAGCTAATGCAACTTCAGCTTATAACCCCTGGCGTATCTTTATGAATATCCGCCCTTCGACCGCTAGCGTGGTAATGATGCAGGCCGAGCGATTATACCAAGCGGTGAATCATGATTAGATTAAATCATTCCAGCTTCCATCAACCTCATACAATGTTGTCAAAACACCACTATCAGACCGAGCGTCGGATCACTACCCAGTCGTTGTTGAGCTTGCATTATAGTGTAAGCTCGCTTGTCTACTGGGGTTAGTCTCTCGGTATATGAATTTTACGACTCGAGTGCAATATAAGCTTTAATAAAATAAGACCGATTTTCATCGGTCTTTATCATGCATCGTGGCTCCGGAGACTGGGCTCGAACCAGCGACCTAATCGTTAACAGCGACCCGCTCTACCACTGAGCTACTCCGGATTACTCTGTAAGTATACCGGTTGGAGGGGTGGTTCGTCAAGAGTCACGCCGCAAAATAGGCATTTTATGCTATGGCTGGCTGCGAAATTGTTCGATCTGCTTAGTTAGCTCGGCAATATTGTTCCAACTACTGCCATCTGTCATGATGGCGAGCACATATTTGCCGTTTGAGCCATAGACGATCGCTGCGTCGTGCAGGAGACCATTCAAGAACCCAACCTTATCTGCCACCGTACCATTCGTGCCAGCAGGAATGCCCTTGCGATATACATTAGCCTTAAGCGCAGAGAGGAATCGGTCGCGGTTGGCACTGCTAAAGTTTTGCCCTGCATCAAGCATCACCATAAATCGTGCGAGATCATTTGCTGTGGTGTATGGCCCACCAGACTTGGCGAAGGTCGTGTCTTTGAAGCCAATGTCATTGGCATCCTTCGTCACAACATCATAGCCAATAACTTTGAGGTAGTTCTCTGCACATGGGTTGTCGCTCTGGCTAATCATCTTATTGAAGCAAACTTGGTTGTCCTCCCAGCGCCAGCCTGCCAGCTGCTCGCGCCGAAGCACGCTATAGCCAACAAATAGTTTGTATGTACTGGCAGTCACAAATTGCTTGTTACCATTGTAGCTTGCATTACGTTTCTTGCCATCAATCTCTAAGAATGAGACACCGTACGTCCCGGGGTGGTCCTCGGCATAGTGCTTGAGAAGAGCGTTGAGCCCGTCTTCGGTCGAGCTATAATTGCGGTCATATTCTACCTTGGCTGGCACCGTCTTCGTCACTGCGGCTGGCTGTGGGCGTGTTTGATTAATAAACTCCGTGAGCTGCTGGGCAGTTGCGTCAATATCGAGTGTGCGCCCTGGCTTGCCATCTGTGCGTGACGTTTCAGTGAGATCGTATGTGGCAACCTTTGTGGTGCCTGGGTCAATATTGACCTTTGGCGTAACATGCTTTGTGAGATAGCCGGAGGCCTGTGATGCACTAATACTCGCCACTAATGTCTTGTCCTTTGGCTGAGTAACAACCCACTGAATAACTTCATTCGCTGGCAATGTTACCGTCTCATCGTTTACCTTCAGTGCAACACCCTTGCCAATAACCTTCGTAATTTTTTGCTCGAGCGCCTTCGCTGTATCGGTTGTAATAGCCGGGGCGATGCCGCGCATTGGGATCTCAACGGTCGTGCCCTGCACAAGACGTGGGCTAATCGCACCAATACTATGCGATACCGCATCACGCTGACACTCACCACCGCGCCGCGCTTGATTGACCACTAGCTTACCATGTTCGACCTTGAGGCTCGCATTAACTGGTGCACGCTTGCAGACTGGCATGATCGTCTGAGTAATATATTGCTCGGTACGCGTCGTGGTTGTCAATTTTGGTGAGCTTGGCACATCTGGCTGCCACCAGAACGACGACAGCGGCATAATTCGCCATAGCAAGGGATACTGCGCCTGCGCAAGCCGGTCGGTGTTGTCTACTGTAATAGCAAGTTGCTCAATCGTCGGCGAAGCGATGGTTGTGCCATCACCCACTAGCTTCACGGAGTGTTCTTGGTAGGCTTGGTTAAGCGTATCTGTAGCTTCTGGCATTGTCTGCCAGCCAAGCGACACACCGTCGATCCGCGCATTTGGTAGCAATCGATCACTCGGATACACCAGCTGGAACAGCACATTGAGCCCAAGAATAATACCAATAGTGATATATGTTTTGCGCCGTGTCCAGCGAATACGTAGCACCGGCACACGCCAATCGGCAAAACGAAGTTTTTCAGCAATAGTTGCCTTGCGGCGTCGGGGGTACGGACGCTGCGCGCGCGGAGGAGTGTACATCATGTAGATATTATATCATCTATGATGATTGGTCGCTTTGCAAAATTTCTAGTGCGCGCTGCAAAACCGCAATATCATCAGCGGCATTGTCCTGCTGCTCTAATGCGCTTATTTTTGCACGAATCACCTGCTCAACTGGTGCCACCACCACATCCGCAGCATTCTGGGTGGGCGGTACCACTTGCAAGCTACGCGCCGAGTTATCCTTTTTGACCAAAAATCCACGAACAATCAGGCCATTGACATGCGCTGCCACCGTACTGACCGACTTGTAGTCAAAGGCACGCATAATCTCGCGGTAGCTTGGACCATAGCCATTACTCTTGATAAATGTGTCTATAAACGTCAATAATTCACGTTGTTTTCGCGTTGGGCTTGTCATAATCCATCCTCCGTTATCGCTAGTGCTGCCAGCCCCCACCAGAGCATCGACACAGTGTCGTCAACAAAAACTGGTAAGAACAATCCTATCACAGTTAAGCCGATTCCGCCAGCAAAACTACCGAAAGCCAGCCAATATGACCGGCGATGCCATAATTTTACCAGTACACCAGTGGTTAATGCAACTAATAATAGTAATCCAATCCAGCCAATTTCGTGAGCAACGAACAAATAGTGGTTTTCAATAATTAAACTCTGCCCATTGCCAAGAAGCGATGCCGAGCCAGTACTTCCTACGCCAGTGCCAAGCGGTTGCTGCAGAGCGCGCGTTAGGCCAGCTTGCAATGAAGTGATCCGGTCGCTGTCGGATGTTTGGGCCGGGCCATGCGTTGGGTCGTTATGCAAGATAACATTATCAATAAAGTGTGGGTCCATAGCGTAGCCAATGCTACCAACAATCACCCCACAGCCAAGTACTGCGCCAGCACCCCACAACACGACACGCCGAGATGCCTGCGACCGCCATGCCCTGACAATCGCAACAATACCAACGCCAAGCGCCACCGCGAGCAGCGCACTTCGCGAATAGCTCTGCCACACGGCAAGCGCCGCTAGCAGTGCCATACCACCAAGCACCCAACGCCGCATATGCGAGATACGCCGCCATTGCAATGCGCTATACGCCACGATAAGCGTCAGGACAGTACTTGCATACGCCCCAAGTGGGTTTGGCCCACGCAGCGTGCTATTAATGCGAACATAGGCACTGTTGGAGTCGACTGTTTGGTAGGGTTCGATTGTCGTCGGCCCGTAGCCAAGCGGTACTAGCACATCACGCGGCAGGATAAGCTGCGCTGCTGCAAAGCCAATCACGATGACTGCACCCGCACCAAGCATACGCAGCAACCAGCGCCGATACTGCGGATAATTACTCACAAATACATAGACTGCCGCGCCAAGCGCCACAAAACGCAGATCAATCAACAAACCTGATAGCAATGCCAAACCAGACGTTGGCACAAGCAGCACCACTACGCCGTGCCACAGCGCAAAGGCGAGCGCAAACTGAATAATGCGATCACTCAGCCAATGTTGCCACTGTCGACGTAGCGTCACGTCGATAACAACAAGAAGCAAAACAATGAGAAGCAAGACTTCCTTCCATGCCTTGACAAAGAGCGCATAATCTGGCCAATGAGTACCCACCCATACGGTCAGCGGCGCATGGATAGCCAGTCCGAAAAATATCGTACACAAAAACCAAGCCGGTATCTTTTCTCGCAATAACCGCTTCATCTCTTTCTAGTGTAGCAAACTTTCGGTAAAAAGTGTTATAGTAACAGTTGTTATGCCGTCAAAAAATACGAAATTTTATAGTCTCATTCTCATCGGCCTCGATTTTGTTGTGCTGATGGCGGTGTTTTTCATCGCATACTATGTCCGCACGCAAATCGATCACCGTGATTTGCTCCATACTGTCTATGCCAGCGACTACTTGCTCGGCTTCGTCGTCATTGCGCCAGTGTGGATTATTCTCTATGCCTCGCTTGGGCTCTATAGTGCGAGCGTCTATAGCCGGCGACTCGTCGAATGGGGGCGACTGCTGCTTGGGACATTCATGGGTATTCTGCTCGTAATTGGCTGGGAGTACGGCACACGAATGTATATCTTTCCAGCCCGCTTGGTAGCAATGTATGTCTTTCTTGGTTCGTTTTTGGCAATTGGTACGGTGCGCGAGTTGTTTCGCCTGACACGAAGTTGGCTCTTCCAGTACAACCATGGTGTGAACCGTGTGATGGTAATCGGGACATCGCTGGCAACGCGGGACATCGCTGAGTCAATCTCGACCACCTACAAGTCAGGTTTTCGCGTCGTGGCAATGGCTGGCCCCAAGCGCTTTGTGCCACCTGGGCTCGATGTTGTTCATTTTGCATCACTCGACCCTGCCCTTGCGCAGATCAAGGAGCTCAAGATCGACACCATCATCCAAACCAACCTCTACGAAAACGAAGAAAAGAACCAAAAAGTGCTTGGTGCTGCCCAAGTTAATCACATCCAATACAACTTCATCCCTGGCGAGCCAGAATTTTATACTGGCAAAAACACCATCGATGTTTTTCTTGGCTACCCAATGATTACCGTTAGCCAAACACCACTCATTGGCTGGGGAGAAATCGCGAAGCGGATTTTCGACACAATTATTTCTGGCATATTGCTCATTGCCCTTGCCCCGCTTTTTGTACTCCTTATCATTATGCAAAAGATCTTTAACCCCGGGCCAGCATTTTATATCTCAAAGCGCCTCAGCCGCTACTCCGAGCCGATCCAGCTCATCAAGTTCCGTAGTATGGGCGCACAGTATGGCAAGCAAGACGCAGCTGATGAATTCCGTGCAATGGGTCGCGATGACCTGGCTGAAGAGTATGAAAAAAATCGCAAGGTCGAGCACGACCCACGCATCACGCGCTTTGGCAATTTTTTGCGGGCAACATCGCTTGACGAATTACCCCAGATTTTCAACGTCTTTCGTGGCGATTTGAGCTTGGTCGGGCCGCGGCCAATTCTACCCCAAGAAGTGAAGTTTAGTTCAGCCCGCACGGCACTCCTGCACAGTGTAAAGTCTGGGGTGACGGGCTTATGGCAGGTGTCTGGGCGCTCAAACCTGAGCTTCGATGAGCGAATTGAGCTTGAGCTATTTTATGCCCAAAACTGGAGCTTCTGGCTGGACATCAAGATCCTATTCAAGACGATCGGCGTAGTGTTACGCAAGACAGGTGCAAAATAGCACATGCCACTATGTCATTGTGAGGCCCGTGTAAGATAACCTCATAGGCATCCTCTCGTTAAGTCACAAACTGTACTACTGTATCATCTGGTCACGCACTACCTTGCGTAGCTTGGTTAGAAATAGCGTCTTATCAAAACGCTGTGCGGTGCGACGCAAGACCGTCGGATCAAAGGTTCGTTTCTCGGCCTGCTCAATTGCTTTAGCAACGCTGATACTTGTCTGCCGGTCAAATAGCACACCCACTTCGGGTGACGTCACGATATCTGTTGTCCCGCCACGCGCTAAGCCAATCACGGGCGCACCAGCCGCTAGCGCTTCAACACTGACAATCCCAAAGTCCTCCTCTGCTGGATAGATAAAACCACGCGCTGTCGTAATAGCCTTCTCATATTCGGCATCGCTCGCATCGCCGAAGCGATCGGTGCGGAACTCAACTGTTGGACCAGCCAGGTCAACGAGCCTACTGTGCGCGGGACCATTACCAAAGACGATCAGCTTCTTGCCAAGCTTCGTTGCCGCTGTGACTGCTAAGTCGTACCGCTTGTATGGCAACTGCCGGCCAATCGTCACATAATGATCACCTCGCTCGGTAGCAGGCGTAAACCGGTTTATATCTACTGGTGGATGAATAACTATACTATTTCGATTGTAATATTTTTTAATGCGCTGTTGCGTCTCGGTAGAGTTTGCCAAGAAAACATCAACTTGCCGAGCGGCTTGGAGGTCTAGCTTGCGCTGGTGTGGCACCATGAGTGGCATGAGTGTGCGAATGAGTGGATTAAGGTTACCATAGCCTGGATCGCGCCGATATTCATCGTAGTGACTCCAGTAGTATCGTGGTGGTGTGTGGCAGTAGTTGATGATGACTTGGCCAGGCCGCGTCTTTCTCACTTGGTGACCATGCATGTATGAGCTGGTGAGGATGATATCAAACTCACGCAAATCAAGTCGCCGCATCGCTTTAACAGCCAGTGTTGGAAACAGCTTATAATACGTGCGCACCTTGCGCGGGATTTTTTGCAAAAACGACGGCCGAACATCAAGCTCAGCAAAGGCTGGCATTTTGTCCTCATTATACATTGCGGTATAGATCGGTGCATCCGGAAAAGCTTCGTGCATGGCCAACACGACATTCTCAGCACCACCCATTGTTGTCAAGAAGTCGCAGACAATGGCAATTTTGGGTTGTTTACTCATAGTATCAGTGTAGCGCAAAGGAGAGATTTTACCTATACCTTACTCCACCGTCACACTCTTGGCAAGATTGCGCGGCTGGTCGACGTCGTGCCCCCGTTCCACTGCCATGTAGTAAGCAAGAAGCTGTGATATAACATTAAACAAAATTGGCGTGAGGTGCTGCAGCTTAGTTGCAACGCGTACCACTGTCTCGGCAGGTACGCGTTTATCCGTATCGGTAATAACAATCGCATGAGCACCACGTGCATTCATCTCTATCAAATTACTCTGCGATTTTTCGTACAGCCAGTTGTCCTGCAAATAACATACTTCAAAGAAATGATCATCAATCAGGGCAATTGGCCCATGCTTGAGCTCACCTGCTGCATAGGCCTCAGCATGAATATAGCTTACCTCCTTAAGCTTAAGTGCGCCTTCAAGTGCAGCTGGGTAGAGTGTATCGCGACCAATATAGAGCGCATGATTATAGTGGGCATAATTATGTGCGATGTTTTTGACGCTATCAGCTTGCTTAGCCAGCGTCTTTTCAATCTCAGCTGGTAGCATCTCAAGCTCGTTGATAAACTCACCTATCAGCTGTGGGTTCGTTCCCTTGGCCGCTGCGAGCATAAGGCCAAAAATTGTCATTGCCGCCACTTGCGAAGTAAAGGCCTTGGTGCTGGCCACACTGATCTCTGCCCCCACGTGTACATATACTCCACCGTCAACTTCGCGTGCAATTGTGCTCCCCACTGCATTGACGACACCAAGGCACGTCACACCACGCCGTTTGAGTTCCGTCAGACAGGCCAATGTATCAGCCGTCTCACCACTCTGGCTCACAATCAGCGCGACGGTATGCTCGGGGATGTTATATGCTCGGTAGCGTAGCTCACTAGCAATCTCCACACTCACTGTCACATCATCAGTCAGTTGCTCAATAAAATAACTAGCCTGCATTCCCGCAAAATACGCCGTGCCACAGCCCACAATCATCACATGCTTGATCTGCCGCAATGCAGCATCACTCAGGCTTATGCCGCCTAGCCGAGCATAGCGCTGCGCGGCAATCACTCGCCCAGCCAGCGTTGCTGCAAGGCTGGTCGGCTGCTCAAATATTTCTTTGAGGAGAAAGTGGTCATACCCCTGCTTTTGAATAGCTTGCAAATCCATCTCTAGCGTCTCTACTTGCACATCGACCACTTGCGAATCCGTCGTTTGGAGCTCGAGACCAGTGCGGGTGCAGCGCCCTACTTCGCCATCGTGCAGATAGACCACTTGGTTGGTATACCCCACCAGGGCCGATGCATCACTAGCAATGTACGTTTCGCCATCACCAAGCCCAACAATGAGCGGACTACCCTTGCGTGCTACAATAATCTCATCAGGGTCACTTGCTTGAACCACTGCTAAGCCATACGTACCTACCACCATTTTGAGCGCACCTCGCACTGCCGCCAAGAGGTCTGGTGCTTGCTTGTGCAGATAGTCGATGAGCGCCGTCAATACTTCAGTATCAGTATCACTCTTAAATTCATACTCATGCGCTGCAAGCATCGTCTTGAGCGCCTGATAGTTCTCGATAATACCGTTATGTACAACGTAGATCTGCCCCACTTGATGCGGATGAGCGTTGCGTTTGCTGGGTGCCCCGTGGGTTGCCCAGCGAGTGTGACCAATACCAACCGTATCAGTTGTCTTGTGGCGAGCTGTGAGCTCATTCAGCGCAGCCACCTTGCCTTTTGTTCTGAGTAACGTTGGCGCAGCATCCTCATCGAGTGTAACAATACCAGCACTATCATATCCGCGATATTCAAGCCGCTTGAGCTCCGTCAGCAGCACACCCTGCGCTGGCCGCGTTCCGATATATCCAACTATTCCACACATAGGTTTTTCCTTTCCTCTTGTATTATAGCGCTTTGGTCTTTGCCTTCTAGTGTACTCTCATTTTTTGAATAATTTTGCGAAAATGTAAAAATTACAATGATTTTTCTCTGTTAGATTGTGTTGACGTTTTTACATCAATAGTACTTTATCCATAAAAGATAGAGAAAAACGACAGAAAAAGCAAGAACGAATGCAGTGCTCATTCTCAGCAATAGTTAAGCCGATATGCTCATACTTATAGACGAAGATAATACGATATGTTCGACATTTTTTCGACGAAGGGGTATACTAAGTGGTATGAGTAGAGAAACGATTTTAGTCACTGGTGGCGCTGGATATATTGGCAGCCACACCATTATCGAGCTTATTGCGGCAGGATTTGGCGTCGTCGTTATTGACAACCTTGCCAATGCAAGCCACAAAAGCCTGCAGCGCGTCGAAACAATTACCGGCACAACCATTCCCTTTGTCGAGGCAGATGTGCGCAACCGATCGGCACTCGATGCGATTTTTACTAAGTATGATATCAGTGCTGTCATTCACTTTGCTGGACTCAAGGCAGTTGGCGAGTCGGTTGAGAAACCGCTGGAATACTATGACTGCAATCTTAGCTCAACCTTCACCCTCTTAGCGGCAATGCGCCAACATAGAGTGCAGCAGCTTGTATTCTCGAGCTCTGCGACGGTCTATGGCACACCAGAGTCATTGCCCCTCACTGAATCATCGCGCACTGGCACGGGCATTACCAATCCGTACGGCTGGACGAAATATATGATCGAACAGATCATTCGTGACTATTGCACGGCTCACCCCGACTTCCAGGCAACTATCTTGCGCTACTTTAATCCAATTGGTGCCCATGCGTCAGGTATGATTGGCGAAGACCCAAATGGCATCCCTAATAATCTCTTGCCTTACGTTGCACAAGTTGCCGTTGGAAAATTGCAAAGTGTTGGTGTGTTTGGTGATGACTACGACACGCCTGATGGTACCGGTGTACGCGACTATATTCACGTCGTCGACCTTGCCAAGGGGCATGTGGCTGCCCTATCACACATGAAGCAAGGCGAGCACACCTATAACCTTGGCACTGGCCATGGTACCTCTGTTTTGGAGATCATTAGCGCCTTTGGCAAAGCGTGCAAACATGACATTCCATACGAGATAAAACCACGCCGGGCTGGTGATATTGCAGCTTGCTATGCCGACTGCAGCAAGGCACAGCAAGAGCTTGGTTGGTATGCAGAGCTGTCGATTGAGCAAGCCTGTGAAGACTCCTGGCGCTGGCAGTCTCATAACCCAAATGGGTATAAGAATTAAAATTTAGATAATACCCCATGAGGGTATTTTGCAATGAACAAAATATTTATTACATCAAATTGAGCATACTATTTGTTCGTACTATAATTTTGCTGTTCAAAATATCGGTTTATTAACAATCTGTGCTTCTCGTGTGAACAATAAATGTATTCAGGCTGTTCTCGTCTGCCAAATGTAAATCTGCGGAAACAAAAAAACAGCCCACTATCTACGGGCTGTTTTCTAGTGCAAATAGCAAAAGTTAGCTTACTCGAGCAATTCTACTCTTGGCCAGTCGCTTGGTTGATCCGGGTTGAGGAATCTGGTTTGCCTTCGCCGGCGTCGAAGCGCATTTCTATGTTGTACTTTTTACACACTTCTGCTTCGGGAATAGCCTTCTCCGTGTCACGATCACCGCCGTTGGCAAAGATGAGTTGGTCGCCTGGATACTGGCCAGCAACCATCTCGAGTGATTTGATTTGTGTGGGATCTTCGTCGATCGATAGAATCACTTGGTCGACATCTTTGAGGGCGCGCATGAGACGCAGGCGATTGCTTTCGTTGAGGATAATTTTGCCTTTTTTCAGCAATTGTTGCTTGTCGTTGTTGACAATAACAATAAGTTTGTCGCCCATTGCGGCAGCTGCTTCGATCATATCGATATGCCCACCATGGAGCGGGTTAAAATAACCACTGACAATTACTACTCGCATTTATTACTATCTCCTTGTTGTTTACCATTAGAAAGCTTCTGTTGCTATATTATACCATTACTCTTGTATATCTCGACACCATCCCCTATTTCACGCTATAATACAGTTATGACAAAACTGCTTATCACCGGTGGTGCGGGGTTCATTGGCTCGAACTTCGTGCATTATACCGTTCATCACAAGCCGGAATATGAAATCACTGTCGTCGATAAGATGACATATGCTGCGAACCCGCACAACCTCGACGGAGTGCGCGAGCAGATTACCTTCGTGCAGGGCGATATTTGCGATGCCGAACTGATGGATCGCTTGATTGCCGAGACGGATATCGTTGTCCACTTTGCGGCGGAGAGTCATAACGATAACTCACTGCGCGACCCAAAACCTTTCCTCGACACCAACGTGTATGGCACGTACACTATCTTGCAAGCAGTGCGTAACCACAACAAGCGCCTCCATCACATTAGTACCGATGAAGTGTTTGGCGATCTAGCGCTCGACGATCCAAACCGCTTTACTGAGGAGACACCATACAACCCATCTAGCCCCTACTCGAGCACTAAGGCGTCGAGCGATATGCTAGTGCGCGCCTGGATTCGCAGCTTTGGTGTGAAGGCGACGATTAGCAACTGCTCCAACAACTACGGCCCCCGCCAACACATCGAGAAATTTATCCCGCGGCAAATCACTAACATCCTAAGTGACATCAAACCAAAGCTCTATGGCACAGGCGAGCAGGTACGCGATTGGATTCACGTTGATGACCATAACTCAGCGGTACATTTGATTCTCGAAAAAGGCACGCTGGGCGACACCTACATCATTGGTGCAGATAACGACCACGTCAATAACAAAGCAGTGATTGAGATGATCTGCGACTTAATGGGCAAAGGTAAGGACTGGTACGAGCATGTCAATGATCGCCCTGGCCACGACATGCGCTACGCGATGGACTCAAGCAAACTGCGCCGCGAGCTTGGCTGGCAACCACAATATACCGACCAAGATGGCATGGCCAACGGCCTGCGCCAAACCATTGAGTGGTACACTACCAACCGCAACTGGTGGCAAGCCCAAAAAGCCGCTGTAGAAGCAACCTACGCAAAGCAAGGACAATAAGCCAATGCCCGACACCCCCAGCAAAACTCGCGTGAGTAGCAAGATCGCCTATCAAAACCCCTGGATCACCATCCACGAAGACCAAACACGCGACCACGCAGGCAACCTGGGGGTATATGGCTATATGGAGTCGCGAAACTCGTGTATGGTCGTCGCTGTCGACGAGCATGAGCGCATCTACCTGGTGCGCGGCTTCCGCTACCCCTCACAGAGCTTTGGCTGGGAATTGCCCGGTGGCGGTGGTGACGGCGAGGATCTACTCACCGCCTCCAAGCGCGAACTAGAGGAAGAGACTGGTATTGTTGCCCAGTTGTGGGAGAAGCTCGGTGAGGCATACGTGTGCAATGGCCTGATGACAGAGAAAATGGCGGTGTGCTTGGCACGAGACCTGTCTTTTGGCGGCAACAAAGAACAATCGGATGAAGTATTTAGCGATATGCGATTCTTCACCCACGAGGAAATTGACCGGCTTATTACCCAAGGTGACATCAACGACTGCCAGACACTGGCTGGCCTCCATTATTATCATATATGGCGAAAGGAGAACGCATGAATTTCGACCCATCAAGCTACAACGACCTTACCGTGACTGAATCGCCAATTCCAGGGCTATTCGTCATCAAGCTGCCCGTCCATGGTGACAACCGTGGGTGGTTTAAAGAAAATTATCAAAAGGAGAAGATGGAGGCGCTGGGGCTACCCGCCTTTACTATTGTACAAAACAATATCAG
Organism: uncultured Candidatus Saccharibacteria bacterium; assembly: GCA_963554165.1. Taxonomy (GTDB): domain Bacteria; phylum Patescibacteriota; class Saccharimonadia; order Saccharimonadales; family Saccharimonadaceae; genus Saccharimonas. The sequence goes on from CAUVQR010000001.1 coordinate 346,248, forward strand.
CTTCAACGACAAAGCTGGTGCAACACGTGGGCTACACGCCGAACCCTGGAATAAGTTCATTAGTACTGCCAATGGCCGCGTGTTCGGTGTATGGTGTGATGTACGCCAAGGCCCAACCTTTGGCTACACATTCTCTGTAGAAATTAATCCTGGCACAGCGGTGTTCGTACCCAAGGGCGTGGCAAATGGCTACCAAACACTGGACGATAATGTGGCATATACCTACCTGGTTGATGCCCATTGGTCGCCAGATGCGAAGTATACCTTTGTTAACCTCTTTGACCCAGCGCTGGATATTGCGTGGCCACTTGGCAAAGATCAGGCGATCATCTCACACAAAGATGCTGCGCACCCACTACTGCGCGACGTACAGCCAATGGAATTATAAAAAGAAAGGAAGCGTGCATGACAGATTACACCTCTACCCTCATCATTGGTGCCAACGGGCAATTGGCCAAAGCAATGCAGCAGCAATACCCTAGTGCTCGAGCGGTCGGGCATAATGAGCTCGACCTCTATAGCGCAGCAGCTATTGCAACCTTCGACTGGTCTGGTATTAAGACAATCATCAACACTGCTGCTTACACCAATGTTGACGGCGCAGAAACAGCCGAAGGCTGCACAGCAGCCTGGCGCATCAATGCCCAAGCGGTGGGACAGCTTGCTCGTGTCTGTTCTGAACGAGATATCACCTTGGTCCATGTGTCGAGCGATTATGTTTTTGATGGTGAGACAGCACCACATACCGAAGATGAGCTATTTAGCCCTTTAAGTGTCTATGGTGCATCCAAAGCAGCAGGCGACATTGCTGCGAGCACCACGCCACGGCACTATATTGTCCGCACCAGCTGGGTGATCGGCGATGGTAAAAATTTCGTGACAACGATGCTCGGCCTGGCCGCAAAAAATATCGCGCCAACAGTGGTGGCAGACCAAATTGGCCGCCTGAGCTTCACACCAGAGATTGCACGGGCGATTGACTACTTAGTAGAAAACAAGGCACCATACGGTACCTACAATGTAACAAATAGTGGTCCACTGGTAAGTTGGGCAGATATCACGCGGCAGATCTTTGCCTTGGCAGGGCGTGATGACTTACTAGTAACAGATACAACCACCGCCGAGTATTTTGCTAATAAACCTGGCATCGCACCACGACCACTCAATAGTAACCTCAGCCTCGATAAACTCCATGCGACTGGCTTCGTCAGCCAAGACTGGCGCGAGGCACTACGCGAATATGTTACTCTACATACTCGTTAAAGTAGTCCTTGGCTACTTGTCATAGCTTTAGGTTATCATCTTACGACGTGAATAATTTTGTTTGACTTCGTGCACTGCCTAGAGCAGCTGACCCTTTCGTACACTGTTATATATTCCCATTATCTTCGGTATTATGGTACTATTACTTTATCTGGTATGATAAGTATATAGTTAGAACAAAGGAGTTTTACGTATGAAAGGTATTATTTTGGCAGGTGGTTCGGGCTCGCGCCTGTGGCCAATTACTAAAGCAATTAGCAAACAGCTGATGCCCATCTATGATAAGCCGATGATCTATTACCCTCTCACCACGCTGATGCAAGCAGGGATTCGCGACATTCTCATCATCACGACCCCAGCTGACCAAGCAGGCTTCCAGCGCTTGCTTGGTGATGGTGCGCAGTGGGGTATCAATCTGCAATATGCCATTCAGCCCAGCCCCGATGGCTTGGCGCAGGCATTTATCATTGGTGAGGAATTTATTGGTAACGACAAGGTGGCGCTCGTCTTGGGTGACAATATCTTCTACGGCGCAGCGCTTGATGACTCGCTGCGCGCCTGTACCGACCCAGATGGTGGTGTGGTCTTTGCTTACAAAGTATCTGACCCAGAGCGGTATGGCGTTGTAGCCTTTGACGATAACAATCATGCGGTGTCGATCGAAGAAAAGCCCGCCCAACCTAAGTCAAACTTCGCAGTAGTAGGACTCTATTTCTACGACAATGATGTGGTAGAAATTGCGAAGAATGTCCAGCCAAGCGACCGTGGCGAGTTAGAAATTACCTCTGTGAACGCTGAGTATCTGCGTCGCGGCAAACTGAAGGTCCAGACACTAGACAACGGCGATGTATGGCTTGATACTGGGACGATTAGCAGCCTGACCGATGCTGAGGACTTTGTGCGCGTTGTACAGAATCGCACCGGCCAAGTCGTTGGCAGTCCCGAAAAGACTGCGCACATCAATGGCTGGATCACTGACGAGCAGCTTGCCAAGCTTGCTGCACCGTTAAAAAAATCAGGCTACGGAAATTACCTCTCGGCGTAGTATAATAATACCAATATGAAAACGAATACCAAGACAGTGTGTGTGATCGTCCCAGCCTACAACGAAGCGACGGTCATCAAGGACGTGATCAAACAATCCAAGCGAGTCTTTGCCAAAGCCAAGGCAGCCGGCTATACGATCGACGTTGTGCTGGTAAATGATGGATCGAAGGACGACACACTCACTCAAGCTAAAAAAGGCGGCGCCATCACGATCGATCATATCCTTAACTCTGGTGCGGGCGGCGCAACCTTAACTGGTCTGTCGTATGCTCGACAGCATGGATATGACATTGCCGCCACGATGGATGCCGATGGCCAGCACGCGCCAGAGGATGTGTTGGCAGGTATCGCGCAGATCGATGAGCGCCAGGCTGATCTACTCATTGGTAGTCGCCTCATCGACAGCACGGGCATGTCCAAGACAAAAGTGCTCGGCAATAAAGGCTTGAGTCTTATCACCAAATTCTTATTTGGCATTAATGTGACAGATTCACAGTCTGGCCTACGTATCTATTCGCGCCGCGCTATTGATGACCTTGATTGGAAGTCAACCGGTTACGAATTTTGCTCGGAGATGATCTGGCGTGCCAAGCAAGCGGGGATGACAATCGGTGAATATCCAATCAAGGCAATATACACTGACTACTCCCGTGCTAAAGGTCAAAACAACTGGAATGCTATCAATATCGTCAAACGCTTATTCAAACAACGCTTAACGGAGCTCTTCGAATGAGATATTTTGCCCTTGTCTTGCTCAATGTGCCAATTATTCTCTTGGCGCTCATCAATATCATCACCCAATATAAATTACGCAAGATCACTATCACTCGTCTGCGCCACCAAGTTGTGATGTGGCTGGTGGTGATGGCAGTGCTACTGAGCTGCTTCCCGCTGTATAATATTTCGATTGGCCACCCACCGTTTGATTCGTCGGAGCTGAGCTTGTTTGATATTGTCCAGACGACAGCGATCGTGTTACTCTTCTACATCGTCAACACGCAGCGCCAGCGGATCGACCAAAACGAACGCCGCGTGCGCGACCTCCATCAAGAATTGTCAATTAAACTCTCGGCTCATGACAAAAAATAAATCACTCGATATCGTCATCCCCTACTGGGGCGAATTTACTCTCCTCAAAGAAGCGGTTGACTCCGTCTTGGCTCAGACGAGCGACGACTGGCACCTAACCATTCTTGATGACCACTACCCATCGACCGAAGCACGTGATTATTACACAAAACTCGCCGACCCACGCATCACCTATATCCGACACAAGAAAAACCTTGGCATTACCAATAACTTCAACTTTGCCGTCCAACATTTAACGGCACCGCACTGTATGATTGTGGGGTGTGATGATCGGCTCTTGCCGGAGTGCGTAGCAGTAGCACTACAGACAATTGGTGAGGCAGATTTTTATCAGCCAGGAGTGCAAGTGATTAATGATAAGGGGCAGCTATATCTCCCATTGGTTGACCGCGTTAAGCGATTTTTGCAACCTCGTAAATCAGGGCTTTACTCAGGCGAAAAACTTGCAACGTCTCTGAGTCATGGCGACTGGCTCTACTTCCCATCGATCGTCTGGAAGACAGCGACGCTCAAGCGGTATTCCTTTGATGCGACGTATACTATACTAGAAGATCTTGTCTTGGTATTTGATTTTATTCTTGACGGAGCGGTACTTGCTTTTGATCAGACTGAGACATTCCAATACCGGCGCTTTGCCCAGTCGCTCTCAAGCAAAGAAAAGTCAAAGGATGGCGTGCGCTTTGCAGAAGAAAATGCAGTATATAATAGCTATGCTCAGCGCTTCGCATCGGTTGGTTGGCATAAAGCCGCTCGGGCAGCGCGGCTCCATATTACATCGCGCATTCATCAGTTGTTGTCGTAGTTAATGCAATTTGACTATCCCCTCACCTCTATAAAAATAGCGGTTATTTTGTGAGTAAATTAGTGCCTCTTTGCTCTTGTACTACTGTATGATAGAACTTGAGAATACATTCATTAGCAGCAATTCGCTTATTATTTTCTCTATTAGCTCATTCCATTTTCATTATAGATGAGATAATGGACGCGAAATTGGTTTTCACTTTTATAAAACACTTTTTTATATTTTTATATCGAGAAATTTTAGAATAACGCGCTGTTTTGAGTAATATACATGACAGTAAGAGCGTAAAAATTGACACTATTCTACATCAAAAAGTATTACCCCTTTGCGGCGCACGACAAAACTGGCTCAATGTCTTCGAGCCGGTTTGTTTTATTATATACGCTACCTCACGTTTGCTTCAGTAGTCTCGGTTTTTTCTTTATCGACCTCGGCAAACTTGCGCTCCACTGCCATGATGTATAGCTGCATAAAGATTGGGCGAGGTAAGACATCATACAGATACCACACCAGTGTTTTCTTAGCGTGTGGGAGCTCAGTGTTTTTCCACGGAGTGAGTGCAAAATACTTTTGCCACAGCAGCCGGTTTGGGTGCTTGTTGCCAACTTCCCACGGTTTACCCTGAATACCATAGAGCGAGTGAATAATCTTGGGGCTATAGTAGTTAGTCATAATCTCGTCGTAACTATAGAAATACGGCTGCTTAAGATTATTAATGCGCAGCAGATCTTGCGGCCGATAAGCATAAAACGCACTAGAGAAATTATAGGCGATATCGAGCGTCTTAATCTGCCCTCGGAACATAACGTTACAGAGGTCTTGATCGGCAATGACATAGTCGCTTTTCTTCGACAGGTGCTCTATCACTTGACTCGATACATCATCTTTGAGCCATTTTTTGTGATTGATAAGCATGATACCACAATTGTAGTAACCATCGGTGGGCTGGAGGCCAATCATTACTTTGTGCTGATTAGTGAGCGTATCGTAGGCTAGTGCCATGATATTTTTCTCAAAATCAAGCTCCAGTAAACCATCAAGCGAGCTGGTAATGATCGTATGCGGATTAAGGTAAAGTACGCGATCGGTCTTGATATCAAGATCGGCAAGAGCCAGCATCTTGAGCCACGTCACATACACACCATGCCACGGCTTGACACCTAGCTTCTGTAATTTTTTGTGGTATGTGTTAGGATTGATAAATGTTAAATAGGCATTGGGGTATTTTTCAACCAACTTCTTGAGACGGTCCTTACTTTGCTTGCTCAGTTTATACCCACAATAAAAAATATGAATCTCGTCGAGTGTCTTGTTATTCTCAAGCAGTGATGCGATCGAAATCGCACTCACCACTGCGTAGTTATCGTCACTTTGATACAAGACGTTTAAGATTTTCTTTTTGACTCTGGGCATGGCCTGCCTCTCTCCTTTATTCCACCGCTGCTATGTTTTTTACGTAGTTTTCCAGTAATGGCTGATAGCTCTCACTGATGAATCCGGTGTTGTGCAGCTTCGACAAATTCATATCGCTATACATTGGTCGAGGTGCAAACGGAATCTTATCTTTACTATACTCTTGTGTTGACACTTTTACAACCCTATCGCGATCGTGCCCTGCATATTCGAAGATATCCTCGGCAAGCTCTGCCCACGATTTGATCGGCCCGGAGTTAGACACATGATACAAACCATACTCGGCCTTGGTGTCTAGCAAGTGCTTGGTGGCACGCGCAATCTCCGACGCAAAGGTTGGCCGACCATATTGATCATCCACAACCTTAGGGTTAATGCGCATGTCAGCCAGGCGCTTCATCGTCCGCGGGAAGTTATGCCCATCGCCAATTACCCAGGAGACACGCAGCACATAATGGCGCGGCGCAAGGCTAACCAATAGATCCCCTGCTGCCTTGACGTCACCATAGACCGACAGTGGTGAGAGTGACTCATCCTCACCATGGTTTTTGTTCGTCCCATCAAAGACATAGTCGGATGAGTAGTGCACCAGTGTAATGTCATGCTCCAGCGCTACCTTGACGAGATTGCGCGGGCCAACGGCATTAACCTGCCACGCTTTAGTGCGACCTTCACGCGTTTCGGATCCATCGGCATTGACGAACGCCGCCGCGTTGATAATGACATCCACACCCGACCAATCATACCCAATCACCTGCTCTTCATCAGCAATGTCGAGCTGCTGGTGACCTAGCGCTGTCGCCTTTGGATATACCTCCTGGAGTGCCCGCCCCACCTGGCCATTACAACCCAATATTACAATCCCCTTGCTCATATACCCTCCTTTGTTTCCGCTATTATAGCACAGTTAGCGTAAGCTTTTTGAAATATATGAAATCGTATGGTCGATGTGAGACAAAAAATACACTGAATCAATTGTAATGATCGATTTTATCCCAGCATATGAGGTCAGTATCTCATAGACTCAATACTTTTAATACTTCATCGAAGGGAGTGTGGGGAGGTAGAAATTATCTACTCCTACTACACAGCCATAGAGCGCAGTTGCTGGCGATAAACTGCCGCGAGTAGCGCCGCTTGGATGATGCCTGCCACCATAAAACACAGCACACTACCCAGCATCGCATAGTGCCGCACCACGCTATATGACACGACTGTAAGTACAATGTTACTCAGCAGAAGTATATAGAACTGCCCCTTAAATTCACGCAATACGGTGAGGATATTGATATAAATCGACACCAGCGCATTAGCCACCGCTCCCACTACCATGATGAGTAGCTCGGTGCGGTAATCGGTAATACGCGCATTGAAAATGAGAGTAAGAAGCGGTGCCCCAACTAGCCATGTCGCAATCAGTGTCAGTGCACTAATCCCCAAGACGATCAGGATAATTTTGCTCACCAAAGCGTGGAACTCAAGGCGCTTTTGCTGATGATAGAGCTCTGACAGCTGCACAATATTGGGCTGAATAATGAAGGTAATAAATAGCGAGAGTAAGGTAATGGGCATAGCCATAATACCAAAATAAGCGATCTCGTGCGTGTGGAATGTATCGAGAAAATAGCGCGGAATATTAAGCGAAAACATCGTTAAAAATGTGGTAAGGAACACTGGTGCGCAGCGCCGCATGATCATACCAACATGGCGTAGCTTAGGCACGAGATGGTCGATGTGAAGCTGAATAGATTCATACCGCTGCACCTGTCGCCAATCGTACAACACAAGCATGAGAGCATTGACTATCACAATCGCTATTACCCCCCATAGCACACTGTGCACAAGCATATCGACGAGTAAAAATGCTCCAAAACCACCCACTGCCTTAATAGTAAGCGAATAGCCAACAACGTAGAGCCTGTGGTGGATTTGCAGCACACCATAGAGCGCGTCGGCCACTGCCTCCAGCGCCTTGAAGAGTACGAGCGCGATGATGATACTCGACTTCACGGCATCGTATTGATTGGCCGCGCAAAACAGCACCGCACCAACCATCATCACGATCGACGTCACGAGTTTGACGGCAAGGTAACTGCTGCTACTAAACTCTTTGCGCACATCCGACACCTGATAAGTACGCCCGCCCCACAAACCAATTGCCCAAAACACTACTGAGAGCGACAACGCAAAGGAAAAAACCCCCGAGTCCGCAATGCCATTCAGCCGCGTAATAAGCAGCAGGAGCGCTGGCGAGATGGCGCTTTGCAAAAAGGAGCCAACGGAGTTCCAGATATAATTTTTAGATTGCATAATCTTATTTAGTATACCACTGGTTGATTATTTCTCGCGATTTATACCATAATTTGCTCTGTTGTGATTTGTGCTCTATAATCAGGCGTGTTATGAAGAAATATTGGGCATCATTCGAATCATTTATTGCACGGCCAGAGCGGGTCTTTCTTTCGCTGTGTTTGCTGTTTGGCGTGTTGTCGGCGTTTTTTGTGCCGCAGCTATCGGTGAGTGATGAGAATATGCACTACTTGCGGGCGTATGCGCTGGCAGATGGGCGCTTAGAATCCAAGCGCTGCACCTACCCAGCGGATGTTAATGGCCGGGCATCATCGGTGTATCATGGCAATATTAGTGCTGATTATTCGCACCCCATCAACCGCTCAGATCTCAAGACAACAAGCAAATGCAACAGTGCTGTGGGTTACGCACCCATTATGCATGCACCGCAAACGCTTGGTATTTTCATCGCTAATCTCTTCAATGGGTCGACAGGCCTGACGATTCTCTTTGGGCGGATTGCAAACTTACTATTTTATGCGCTGAGTGTATTTTTCATTATCAAGTGGGTGCGGATTGGTAAGTGGGTCTTTGCAGTAGTGGGGCTGTTACCACTAATGGTTCATCTCGCTGCCTCGCTCTCAAGCGATGTCATGACGAATGTGGCGATATTCCTCATTACCGCCATGACACTCAATCTCTACACCCAAGAGACGCCGATCCGCCGCCGGCAAGTCGCTGGCCTCTTAGCTATAGCGGCGCTGCTAGCACTGACCAAGGCAGTTAATGGTTTACTGCTCTTCCCGCTACTCTTTTTGCCAAGGCGGATCTTTGTTTCAAACAGCGAGCTTGCAAAATTGCCTTCACTACTCAAGAAGCTCCCCTTCAGTCTGCATAAATGGGCGCTGATCGCGGGCGCTGGCATTGTGTCGCTGGCGGCACTACTCGTCTGGCAAAAGATCTATGATGGTGCGCTCCTTTCATCTGGTGCAGCCGATAATCCACTACATCACAACCCGCTTGGCTTTATCCGCATCCTCTTTAATACCTACATCAATCCAAACATCGGCTACACCGACATCGTGGTGCGTGGGAGTGTGGGCGACTTCTCGAGCTTCAAATATCATCTGCCGCTCTTTGTTTTGATCCCACTCTTTCTGCTGGTCTTTCTTGCACTCATCAAGCGTGATAAGACTGAGGAACAAGCACTAGCGCCAGCTGCTGGTCGATTAGCCGCGGCCAACCTCACTACTGTTGCCGTCTTTATTGCGGCGGTTTCATATGCGATGTACACCGCCTGGGCGCTGCTACCAATTCGCTTTGGTGCTGGTGCATACTACGCCGATGGGGTGCAGGGGCGTTACTTTACGGCGCTACTCGTGCTCCTCATCCCCTGTGGGGTGTGGCTACGCAAGTATATTTGGTTCCATACTACCTCGGCTAAGGTATTTCACGCCCTTATATTCTTTGGCTGCGGGGCAATTTTGCTGTACTATACCTTTGGCACCTATTGGGCTTACCACGCGCCGATACCGGTACCACCGGTGGCATAAGAGAAAATCTCGGTGCTAACATTAGGAGATTGATGTTTATAGAGAAACAGTGCTCTTTGTAGTGTCTTGAATGAGAGGGTGATAAAAACAGAGCGATACGAGAATTGGTAAGGTTCTGATATGCCATTGAGAAGATAGGATTATATAAGGATTTTTTGATATTCCATCTTCCACCTTCCCCTTTCATGACGCTTATGCTATAGTGACATAGAACACTAATAGCACAAGCATTATGAAATTATTACGTACTCTATCCAAAAAACGTCTCACGCTCATCATTAGTATTGGCATTGCGCTCGTCGCTGCTGGCGGCTATGGTGCCTATATCGCAACGCGCCCTGCCCCATTGCCACCCCTGTCAGACGAGCCAACGCCAGCCCAAAAACAAACACAGCACAAGACCGATGCCGCCACGAAAGAATCATATCTAGACAGCAACACAAACCACGATACGAACACTACCAAAGACACCTCGCAGCAGCGCACCACCCAGGCTCAGCCCGCGCCAATCCCAACGTCAGCGAAACATATTGAGCTCTCTGCTGAGCAGTCAGGCGAAACGGTCGTTGTGACTACTAAGCTGAGAGAACAAGGCTTTTCCTCTGGTCAGTGCGTACTGACGATTACCAGTAGCGAGCAGCGCTCCGAGCAGCACGCTGCCATCATCTACCAACCAGAATATTCCACCTGTGCAGGCTTTTCTTTGCCAGCTCGGTCGCTTCCTAAGGGTACGTGGCATATCTCTCTCGCTGTCACGCCGCTTGGTGGCAAGACACTCACGAAGACACTTGATAAGGAGATTCGCTAGATGATGGCTCAATCATACTCCACCGCTCATCTCTTCTCGACATATTGGCGATATATCCTTGCTGGTGTTTTGTGTGTGAGTATATGTGCTGCAACCATCCTCTCCCGCCCAGCCCAAGCGGTAACGGCAGCCGATTGGCGAGCAGGTAATATCGTTGATGATTTGCTTTTTACCAATAGTGACGATATGTCAGTGGCAGATATTCAGGCGTTTCTCAATAGCCTCAACCCACAATGCGACACCTATGGCCGGCAGCCTGCTGCCGAACACGGCCGGCGCGATATCAGCCGAGCACAGTATGCCGCCGCTCGAGGTTGGCACGGGCCACCATATGTCTGCCTCAAGGACTATTATGAAGTGCCTAAATACACACCGGGCAATTACATCCCCGCCAATAACTTCAGTGGAACAATCCCCGCTGGAGCAGTCAGTGCCGCGCAGATTATCTATGATGCTGCCAAGCAGAACAATCTTAATCCCAAAGTCCTGCTGGTAAAGATCGCCACCGAGTCGGCTGGCCCGCTCACCTCTGACACTTGGCCCCTCCAAAACCAATACACTTATGCCATGGGCTCACACTGCCCCGATAGTGGCCCGGGTGGCAGTGCCAATTGCGATCGCAACTATGCTGGATTCTCAATGCAAGTTGCCTCAGGAGCACAGCTCATCCGCTGGTATCTGGATAGTATGCAGCAACCGTGGTGGTCGTACAAAAAACCGTTTGCGACCAATCGTATCTTATGGAATGTGGTGCAGCGAGGCTGCGGCGCTGGCGATGTGTATATCGAGAGCAAGGCCACAGCGGCGCTCTACACCTACACACCCTACCAACCCAATCAAGCAGCCCTGGCTAATATGTATGGCCTGGGCGATCATTGCAGCGCCTATGGCAACCGCAACTTCTGGCGGGTATGGAACGACTGGTTTGGCTCGACCCAGCATAGCCGACCACTCATCAGTTTCCGATCGCACAGCAGCTACATCGGCTGGACAGGGTTAATTCATAACCGCGGCATTACGGGTATCACCGGCCAAAGCAAGGCAATACAAGCTCTCACGATCGATGGTGAGGTAAGTTATACTTCATACAGCAACGAGCGCGGTTGGCAGCCCACTGTGCACGGCAGTATGCAATCGGGCACAACAGGGCTTGGCCGGCCAATCACTGCCGTCAAGATCCAGCCAACTGGTACTCTCGCCCAGGCGTACGACATCTACTATCGCGCCCACGTGAGCTACATTGGCTGGATGAGCTGGGCCAAGAATGGTGAAGTGGCTGGTGCAACTGGCGGAGCTAACAATGCTATCGAAGCGATCGAAATAAAGCTTGTGCGCAAAGGAACGCCTGCGCCTGAGTCATCTGGAGTAGCATATAAAAATATTGCAACACATGACGACCCATCACCCCTTAGACTCTCACTCAGCTCACATGTCGGTATGGTTGGCTGGCAGCCAGAAGTACGCGATGAGATGATGAGTGGTACCACTGGCCACAGCCGCCGCATCGAAGCCATCAAAGCATCGCTCCACAACACAACGGGTCTGCCAGGCAACATCCAATATTCATCACACGTTAGCTACGTCGGCTGGCAAGATTGGAAACAAGCGGGCGACGTATCTGGCACCACAGGGCAGTTCCGCTCCATTGAGGCAGTCCGCTTTTTACTCACTGGCAAACTTGCCACTGCATACGACATCTGGTACCGAGGTTACTCGCAATACGTCGGCTGGATGGGTTGGGCTAAGAATGGCCAACCAGCTGGTTCGACTGGCGCTTACCGACAGCTCGAAGCACTAGAGGTGCGCCTTGTGCCGAAGCATACACTCAGCTTGCCTGGTGGTGCCTTTTATAACCCAACCAATACTGCTGTGCCCGATCTCTACCAACTGAGCTACGCTGCCCACGTAGGATACATCGGCTGGATGCCCGATGTGTCGCACCCAATCATGGCTGGCACCACTGGCAAATCACGCTACCTCGAGGCAATCCGCCTTGGCAAAGCCGTATCGCTGCGCGATGGTTCACCCATTACCATCCAGTGCGAAGCAAAAACTGCTGGCCAGTGGCTCCCATCAGTCACTCTCTCACCATCGCAGCCTTGTGGCACGACTGGCCAGAGCAAAGCGCTCGAAGCCCTCAAGCTTAGCCTCAGTCCCACCGACGCCGCTCGCTACGATATTTATTACAACACTCACCTCTCCTGGGTAGGTTGGCAAGGCTGGAAAAAGAACGGCGAGGTTGCCGGCGACCGACCGAGCTCACATGTCGAAGCAGTGATGATTAAACTCGTCGAGAAGAGTGAGTGATTGTAAAATACACCCTAGCTAGCTTGTTGTAATGTCATACTCATTACACGTCATCTCGTGATCACGCAAAAATTTTCTTGCAGATATTGGATACACATTTGCCACAGGATCGCCCGGATCAATTGGCCCTACTGTGTAAAAAGGATCCCCTGGTCTCCAATGTCGTTCTTTCCACCAGGATTTTATTCTCTTAGCGATTGCTGCGATAGAGATTTCTTGGGGCGAAGTCGCTGCTGGAGTTGCTTCTATCATCTCACCATTTGCTGGTAGGGTATGCTCTGCTTGGCTCTGGCCCTCTTGATAGGGTTCATATGTTTGGTTTGGTTTGGTTTGGTTTGGTTAGCTTCTCTCTCATAGTACTTCCTATTTTTATACCACAATATTACTATAATAAAACAATTGCGGGCTATTCGTAAATTGCCGCCACTTTCTCCTCAATATTCTTCCATTGATAATCGTTGGCGGTTTGGCGGCCACCAGCGATGAGCTTGTCGCGCAGTGCTTTGTCTGCCACCAGGCGCTCTACGGCTGCTACACCAGCCGCTATATCACCCTGCTGGTAAAGGAGGCAGTTTTCGCCATCCTTGAGGTATTCGACATTACCGCCATTAGGCACCACTACCGCAAGACCACCAGTTGCCATCATCTCGAGTGGTGGATAGGAGAAGCTCTCGAGGATACTTGTTTTGATGAGAATGTCACAGCTGGCGTATACTTCACCGACCTTCTCAGGCGCAATGCGATTGTAGAATGTATCGACGCGGTACCAGTCCTTGGGCTCTTTGCGGTACGATAAGTATGAAATTTCATACTTCGCAGGGTCGAGTTGGTTGATAATACGGAAGGCTTCGTCGGTGTTCTTATACTCGCTCTTACTATCGCCCTCAACGAGGATTTTTATCTTGCGACCACTGTTAAAATCGCGCTCGCGGTATGGATAATACTCGATATCGATGCCGTTCGAGACATACTTCGCATCCTTGCCAAACATATCTTTGAGCCACTTCTGGCACCAGAGCGACATTGTTACGTAGCGCACACCCGACTGGTCACAGTACGATGCGTTAGCCGCAAAGCGTGGCCCACCCGTACCGGGGATATAAAAATCAGTCTCGAAGTTCTGGACGAAGTAGAGCCGATTGCGTACATTGGGGTGTTTTTTGATAATCTCTACCGTTGACCACAGCGTCGCCACTTGTGTGTCAAAGAAAGCCTCTATCTTCGTCTTGTGCGCTGTAATAACATTAAAACCTGGCAATTCAGAGCGGTATTGGTAGGTCTTTTTGGCCTGCTTAAGGGCGTGCTTGCTCACTGAATCGATCAGTGTTACATCCCAGCCTGCCTTGCGGAGAATGTCAGCGTGTTTGACGGCAACGATCACTCCACCCGAGATATCCGTCGAAGGCAAGACAAAGCCAATATTGCGCGCCAAGCGCTCCCGTATAAACGACGCAAGCGTGTAGCCAGTATAGACCGTCGAATAATCATTGGCAGCAATCTTGTGTGCATTTTCACCCAGCTGAGTACGCAGTGTTTTGTCGGTAATGAGGCGATCGAGCGCTGCATACCAATCGTTATCTGCGCCAACCAAGAGGCCCGTCTCGCCGTCCTTCACTTGCTCGGCAAAGGCCCCCACCTGACTCGCCACCGTCGGCACCTTAACGAGACCAGCCTCGAGCCATTTGTTCTCAGACTTCGCACGGTTAAAGATTGTATCGACCAGTGGTGCAAGGATAATATCGCAGTCCACCATCACCTTAGGTAGTTCACGCCAATCGACAAAGCCCGAGGTCATCACTCGCTCTTTATACGGTTCAAGCGCGGCCGGTACATCGAGAATACCAGCAATCTTGAGGTGGAGCTGTGGATACGTATCAAACAGCCGAATCAAATCTGGAATCACCAGCTCAAAGTCCTCATTGTGCGTAATACTCCCACTAAAGTACCCAATGATAATTCTGTCTGTATCTTTGGCGATCTTCCCCTCAGCCAGATCTTCCAGCGCCATATTAGACGTCTTGATCATCTCATCAGAGGCAGCATTGCGGTTAATCAGTACATCACCGGTAGTGTACTTTTGTAGCTCATCGCGCAGTTGCGTTGTAGTTGTCACAACGTGATCACAAAGCTTAAGTGTCTCACGCATGCGGTTCACCCCATCGTCGTAGAGCTGCTTATCGGCCTGGTTCATCTGCTGGACGTATTTGATGCCGTCGGTGTACGTTTGATCAATGACAAGATCATCGATATCAAAGAAGCAGGTCTTGTTGAAGAACTTCGCTTGTTTGATAAATTCCCGCACCGTCTCCGTCACTGGGCAGCGGAAGAAGACGAAGCCACGATAATACTTGAGGTCATCCAGCGAGAGTCGATCATAAAACACACTCTCCACCGTTAGCCCCTGCGACATCAACTGCTCCATTTGGTGTGCCACGCGGTAGCGCTCGGGATGCGGCAAGGTGCAGCCGTTGATAAAGAGGATATCTTTGTAATACTTCTGTTTGCGTTCGGGGAATTTACGATAATAGGCATACTTCGTGGCGCGCTTACCAAAGCCAATCACTCCATCGTCTTTGATAATCTTCATGCTTTTCTTGGCGGCTTTGTGTACTTTACCGATCATACGTCCTCCTCTGGCGTTACGTGCGGGTTATATAGTGTGTTGTATCCTTTACCACAGAGTGCAGCAGTTATCTGAGCACTGGTAAGCGGTGTATCTGGCGCAAGAGCGGCAAGTTTGGTACGCGCCACCACCACTGTTGGTGCGTCGATAATACCAAGATTATAGCGGGCTGTCAAGTAGATATGTTTGGTAAATGAGCGCCGGCTGAGCTGCTGAAGCAGACCTACCACCGATGGTTGCAAAATCGACGACAAATTTGCAATCACCTGCTGCTCATCAGCAATCCGTGGCGCCACCGCACCAATCATTGGGCGAGCGGCATCGGCAGCGAGGCGCTGCAGCGTGGCAGCGGGCAGTGCATTATGCTGCGTCAGGCATATCATCTCGGCAGTGGTTGTCTCAAGCAACCGATCAACAGTGGTCGACTCATCAAACAACGCGGTGTCAGTGCTATATGCTTGGCCTAAGCTATAGCTCATCTGCCACTGAGCGCCATACTGCGGGTCACGCTCTACCTGGGTCTGCACCTGGCGAGCGGCGCTATCCGCTTCGAGAGCGCGGCGCTGCGCATCGATGACGTAAGGCTTGGCATCAAGGTCTTTCGCTGTAGAGGCTTGGTGAACACGCCAATAGTAGAGGATCTGCGGCACATGAGCAATCTGCTCGGGCTGCAAAGCCCGCGTCAGGCGCAAGAACAACTCCCAGTCCTGCGTGCCATTATACGCTCCATCTTCACCGCCGACCTCTGTGAGTAACTGGCGCGACATGATGGCAAAGTGTGTAATGTAATTCACTGCGCGCAAAAAATCTGCGTTCCAGTCGGGCTTAAAGAACGGCTGATACGGCCGGTCATGTTCATCCATCTTCGTCTCATCGGTGTAGACAAACTGCGCACCAGTACGGTCGATCGCGGCCGCGACCCACAGAAGTGCATCAGGGTGGAGAGTATCATCATGGTCAAGCAGCGCAATGTATTCACCCGTAGCCTGTGCGATGCCATAGTTGGTTGCACCAGCAATGTGACGGTTCTTGTCCAAAAAGAATGGCTTGAGCTGCGGTATGTCATCAGCTAGGTCACGGATCGCCTGACGAGTAGTCTCATTAGTCGAGGCATCGTCAACGAGGATAAGTTCCCAATGTGGGTACGACTGCGTCACCACCGACTGTACCATCTCTCGTAGGAATGGAACTGGCGTATTATACGTCGGTACGATGATGGAGATAAGCGGCTGCTCAGTAAGTGAGGCAAGTGCTGGTGGCTGCTCAGTGTGCTGACGCTGCCATACATCGTAGATGCGACGCTGGCGAGCATCAAGATAGACTCGATACGGCGTTAAAAGGTAACGTACCGCGCGGTGGAGATGGCGATTGGCTTTGATAAGGTGCGTCAAACGATGTAATATATACGACATTTCTCCCTATTTCCAGGTATGCTTGAGCTTGGTAACACCACCCCACCGGCCATGATCATAATCGCGCTGGACGGAGAAGTGCGGCCCCTCCTCAGTAAAGGCGATCGTCTTGGTGTCGTCCGCCCCCATCAGGCCAGCCTTGATGAAGTAACTCCCCTCGTTGAGGTTGAGCTGCACAGTGTAGGTCGCGCGATTCTTGCCAGCAATCTTCACCTTTTCTTGGTACGTGTTGGGGCCATAGACATACTCGCCATTCTCGCGGAAGATTGCTACACCAACATGCTTGACCCCTGTTTGCTGCCATTCTAGCTCCACTGTCATAGTTTCGTTATACTCATACACCGTCTGCTCATTACCATCGCTGCCGCGCAGCGTGATATCGAAGTCGTCTGATATTTGCTCGTCTAGCCCTTCTGACTCGTTGTAGCTCTTAATGTTGCTCCGGCTATAGGCGGCGGCGATGCGGTATGGCTTGCCGATCATCTTCACCTTCCCATCCTCGATAAACACTGCCTTGTTGCAAAAGCGCTCCACCGCCGACATATCGTGCGTGACGAGGATAACGGTGCGCTTCTCACGCTTGAGCTTATCAAAGTAAGCGTAGCACTTCTTTTGGAAAGCTTCGTCCCCCACCGCCAAGACTTCATCTAGCAGCAAGATATCAGCATGGGCACGAATGGCGATAGAGAAAGCCAGGCGCACCTGCATCCCGCTGGAATAATTCTTGAGCCGCTCCTCCATAAAGTCGCCCAGCTCGGCAAAATCAACGATTTTATCATACATTGCCTCCATCTCGTCGTGGCTAAAGCCGAGCAGCGCACCATTGAGAAAGACATTTTCGCGGCCAGTTAGCTCTGGGTTAAAGCCAACGCCCAGCTCGATGAACGGTACCAGCGAGCCACCCACCTCGACACTTCCGCTATTGGGGGTGTAGATACCAGCGATTGTCTTGAGTAGCGTACTCTTACCTGAGCCATTGCGCCCAACAATACCAAAGAAATCACCCTCGTTGATGGTAAAGTCGATATCCTTAAGCGGAGTAAAAACTCGATACCCTTTGCGCCCCTTGAGGAGATTAATGAGTTTTTGCTTGATGCCCGAACTCGCCTCCAGCGGGATCTTGAAGGACTTCGTGAGGTTATTGATAACAACGATTGGTTGCGCCATCTAGATACTCTCCGCAAAATACTGTTGGTTGCGCCGGAAATAAAACACTGCCAACAGAATGATAATAATAATCGAAATAAATGGAATGAGCACCCCCGGGAAGGAGACAAGATCGTAGAGCTGGATAGTCTGGGGTGTTACGAGCACTTGGCGGACGTCTTGGATGATCTGGGCTGCTGGGTTGAGCATGAGATATGGCGCAGCAGCTGGCATGCGCTCCATTACCATCTGCAAAGGATAAATAACCGGCGTGGCATAGAAGGCAGCCTGCATAAAGATCTCCCATAGGTAGCCAATATCGCGGTATTTCACATTGATCGTCGCAAGGAAAAATGCCACCGCCAAGGAAAGTACATAGAGCTCGAGGATCAGCGGCACCACAAGCAGCGCCTCCCACGACCAATGCACACCATTAAACAAACAAAAGCCCAGAATTACCACCATATTAATGGCGAGATTGATAAAGGCCGAGATGGTACCAGAGATAACAATGATATATTTGGGGAAGTTGATCTTGCGAATAAGGTCGCCCCGCGAGACAATCGACTGCAGCCCTTGCACCGTCGCCTCACTAAAGAAGTTCCATAGCACAATTCCCACTAGAAGATACACCGGATAGTGCTCAACTTGCTTACCAAGGCCAAGGAATTTATCGAACACGATATACAAAATAATAAACAAAAATATCGGTTTGAGGATTGACCACAAATAGCCCAGCACCGATCCCTGGTAGCGTAGCTTGAAGTCCGTTACGACTAACTCGCGCAGCAAGATGCGGTTTTTTCGTTGCAAAAGATTTGTTACTTTCATAGTTTCTCTGGCCATTATATAATATGACCGTGGTAAAAAACAATCTTGCAATCATAGTTCTTAACTGGAACGGCGCCGATGATGCCCTAGAATGCATCGATTCATTGGTGCAACAGACGCTAGTGCCAACCATTATTGTAGTCGATAACGACTCGCATGATGACTCGGTGGCACGCTTCCGCTCATATCAAGCTAAACACCCCGCGCTCAGTCTCGTCATCATTGAGAATCAGCGTAACCTTGGCTTCGCCGGTGGTATCAACACAGGCCTGCGCTATGCTAAAGAACAGCAATTTCGCTTTGTTGGCGTGCTCAACCCCGACGCAGCCGCCAACACACACTGGTGCCAAGCCCTGGTGGACGAGCTGCGGGCGCATCCGCGCTGTGGTATTGCCACTGGGCTACTGGCGCGCCGCGATGGGACGACCATCGATAGCTCAGGCGACTTCTACACCACCTGGGGGTTGCCTGGCCCACGCCACCGTGATGAGCCAATTAGCCATGCGCCAACAGAGCCTGGAGCAGTGTTTGGTGCAACGGGTGGCGGAGCAGTGTACCGCACGGCACTGTTCGACACTGTTGATCTTTTCGATGAAGCATTCTTCATGTACTACGAAGACGTCGACCTCAGTTTTCGCACGCAGCTGGCGGGCTGGACGGTGCGCTTCACACCGCACGCCGTTGCATACCACAAGGTTGGTGCCAGCAGTAGCAAAGTCCCAGGGCTCGCGGTATACAATACCTTTAAGAACTTGCCGCTGATTTTTATCAAGAATGTGCCGGGGTGGCTGTTTTGGTCGATTGGTGTGCGCTTTTGCCTCACCTATTGGTTGATATTCTTGAGTGCCCTGCGCCATGGCAATGGTTGGCCAGCACTGCGTGGTATGCTCGCTTCTGTTATTCACCAGCCAGCGGCCTATCGCCAACGCTTTACTATCCAGCGGCAGCGCAACGTATCGGTCGATTATATACGTAGTATTATCCACAACGGTCCACTACCTAACCAGACAGGTCTACTCAAATTCCGGAAGTTTTTTACTGGTAAATAGCTCGGCTTGAGATGACAGGTCAGTCCAAAGAAGCGAATTTTAAAGACCGGCTTTCGCATGATAACTGTACAAGAAAATATATGGAGGCCAGTAACCCAGCAAGCGGAAAAGCACTATATAAGAGTCTGGCCGGAACATTTTCGGTACAGTTATCGTGCAAAAGAAGTACACCATATTCTATTTGTATGCAATTAATCTACTCCGCCTTACCCCTGTTACGCGTGCAATCATTTTGCATATTCGCCATCTATGCGTACAATAATACCTATGCGTCTTCTTGAATACCAAGCCAAGCAATGCTTGGCTGAGGCTGGAGTGGCAGTACCGCAGAGTGATGTTGTACAATCTGCAACAGTAGTACCCACTGCCCCTATCGTCCTCAAATCACAAGTTCCGATCGGTGGCCGCGGCAAGGCAGGTGGCGTGGTGATTGTCCGCGAGCAATCCGCTGTTACGCCAACCATTCAGCGTCTCTTTGCTCTCGATATCGGTGGCTACACCCCCACGAAGCTTCTTGCCGAGGAAGTTCTCTCTATCGCCCGCGAGTGTTACATTTCGCTTACTATTAACCGTGAGCAATCATCCATCGAGCTACTCGCCCACACCAGTGGTGGCATTGATGTGGAAGAACACGATCGTGCAGCGTTCTTTCGCCAGGCTGTTACGCCACAAACAGTTCATACTGTAGCCGAAGCACTAGCGGAGTATTTGTCGCTGCCAGAGCAAGCCTTTGCGCTTGAGGATATGATGGCGAATTGTTTGCGTTGCTTTATTGACAACGATTGTCTATTACTCGAAATTAACCCACTCGTTGTGACGACAGATGGCCAGCTCATCGCTGGTGATGCAAAGATGACGATTGACGATGCAGCGCTGTTTCGCCACCCGCAGTGGCACGAAGCAGCCCTAGAAGATCATAATTTCGTCACGCTCGACCATAATGGGACGGTTGCGACGATTGCCAACGGCGCAGGTCTAGCAATGGCAACTGTCGATGCGGTGACTGCCCGCGGTGTGCAGCCAGCTAATTTTCTTGACATTGGTGGCACAGCAACTCCAGAGAAGATCCTGGCTAGCTTTAAGCAGATTACCCGCTTCCCTGCTGTGGCGCTCATCATTATTAATATCTTTGGTGGTATTGTGCGCTGCGACGACGTAGCGGCGGCCATCATCAGTGCCAAGCAGCAGCTACCTGACCTCCCGCCACTCGCTGTCCGCCTGACAGGTAACCGCGAGGCCGAAGCCAAGACGCTCCTTGCCCGCGAGCACATTCCACTCTATGACAATCTCTCTCACATCCTGGAGGAGGCTGTATGATGACCCCTGATATCTTTCGTGGTAAGCATGTTATCGTCCAGGGCATAACGGGCAAAAATGGCTCATTTCATACCGAGCGTATGCTGGCAAGTGGTACACATATCGTTAGCGGCACATCGCCCAACCAATCGGTTACAGAGGTACACGGCGTGCCTGTCTTCCGGACGATTCGCGAAATTCAGGCGCAGCAGCCTGTCGATATTTCCGTGATTTTTGTACCAGCAGCTCATGCCAAGGCAGCGATTATGGAGGCAATTGATGCAGAGGTGCCACTTATTATTTGTATCACCGAGGGTGTGCCTGTCCACGATATGTTGCGTATAAAACAACGCCTGGCAACCAGTTCTTCAATTTTGATCGGCCCCAACTGCCCTGGCGTTCTCATCCCTGGCGTGCACAACCTTGGTATCATCCCTGCTGCGCTCGCCACGCCGGGCCACACTGCCATCGTTAGCCGTAGCGGCACGCTCACCTACGAAGCAATGAGCCTTCTCGCCCAAGCAGGGATTGGCCAACGCTATGTGATTGGAATTGGTGGTGATATGATTAGCGGCAGCAGCTTTATTGATTGCTTGCAGTTGTTTGAGCAGGATGCGGCGGTGGAGCAGATTGTGTTGATCGGTGAAATTGGTGGCACGAGCGAGATTGCCGCGGCGGATTACATTAAGCGTCATATAAGCAAACCAGTCTATGCTTACATTGCGGGCCACAGTGCACCATCTGGAGTACAGATGGGCCACGCTGGGGCAATCCTTGGCACAAATGAGCTGGAATCTGCTCAGGCCAAGACAGCACAGCTCGAGGCCAGTGGCGCAGTGGTGGCATCGTCCATCCAGTCGCTCATCGCGCTCATACCAACCAATAAGTGATACAATAAGGCTACGATGAAAACAATCACCATTCTTATTCCTGCCTACAACGAAGCAGCTGTTTTACCACAGCTGTTTGCCCGGCTCGAGACGCTGCAGCGCAGTGTCGATCGCCGGCGCTACCAGTTCGAATTCTTATTTATTAATGATGGCAGCCAGGATCACACGCTCGAGCTCATTCAGATCGAGCAGCAACACAATCCCGCCATTGCCTACCTCAATCTCTCGCGCAACTTTGGTAAAGAAGCTGCTATGCTCGCTGGTTTCGACCACGCCACGGGTGATGCTGTCGTGGTAATTGATGCCGACCTACAAGACCCACCAGAGCTCATCCCGCAGATGATTGAGCTGTGGGAACAGGGGTATGATGATGTATATGCGCGGCGCCGAAGCCGCTCAGGCGAGACTTGGCTCAAGAAAAAAACTGCCGCTTGGTACTACCGCCTCCTCCAGAGTACGACACATATTCCTGTTCAGATCGACACGGGCGACTTCCGCTTACTGAGCAAACGCTGCGTCACTGCCATCACCCAACTGCGCGAATCTCAGCGCAATACCAAAGCGATCTTTAGTTGGGTGGGTTACAAAAAGAAGGAGATTCTCTATGACCGTGACCCACGGGCTGCTGGCACCATCAAGCAAAGTCCCCGCACGCTCATCAATCTCGCCATCGATGGCATCACGAGCTTTACGACCGCGCCACTGCGTATCTCGGCCGTACTGGGCTTTCTTATCGCCTTCTTGGCTTCTATCTATATCCTTTATCTACTCATTCGACCACTGTTTGGTGTGCCAACCGGTGCAGGCTATTCGTCGCTCATGGCGGTGATTCTCTTCCTTGGTGGAGTGCAGCTGCTGAGTTTGGGGGTGATTGGCGAATACATCGCCCGGATTTTTAGTGAGACGAAGCAGCGCCCACCCTATCTCGTTGAGAAGCATCGTGAGGCTCGCCATCGCAAATAACAGCGGTAAATTGCTGCGGTTTGCGCTCGTTGGCGGGATTAATACAGTAATCGATATTGGCTTGCTATTTGGGCTCACCACACTTGGCTTGCCAAAGCTTACAGCTAATACAGTATCAACGGGCCTAGCCTTTATTTTTAGCTTTTTTGCTAATAAGTCGTACACTTTTCGCGCTCAGGGTGATGTGCGCCGGCAACTGATCTTGTTTGTTGTTGTCACTCTGGCGGGTTTGTGGGGGCTGCAAAATGCGGTTATTTTCTGCGCTTCGCCTATCCTGGCCTCTGTTATTCATGCCGAGCCACTTGTGCTGCTGCTCGCAAAAATTATTGCTACTGGTGCATCGCTGGTGTGGAATTATTGTTTGTATGATCGTGTTGTTTTTCGAACAACAGAGAGATAATGTTTTGCTAAAAATACGGTTTTTAAACAGTACATTCACAAACTCACTATACACTCATACCTATTATTGACGCTGATAATCATCCGCCACCCGCACAATATCATCCTCTGTTGATGGGTGCGCTGGGTCGGTGTGTTGCCAGAGCTCAGCAATGATCGTCGGGTGCTGAGCATCACCGCAAGCACGGTGGCGCTCCCCTGCCGCCAACCTTACGATATCGCCCGCCTGAGCTGGCGTTGGCTGGGCTGGTAGCTCGTCGCTCATGTTGCAATAGTACGCACCAGCAGTCAGAAAACGCCACAGCTCCGCCCGCCGATGATGATATTGCCAGCTCAGGCGCGCCCCCGGCCGGACAAAAAGAATCTTAGGACTGAGCGACACATGAGCATTGTCCTTAATTATTACATCCGATGCCGCAAAGAAATCCGCCGCAAACTGCTCTGCCTGCGCCGGGTCAATACAGATAAACCCACCCCAGGGCCGCTGGCTGTCTGTCCCAGTGATATGGTAGCCCGCCTGGTGAAGAATATATTCTATCTGCGCCAGGTTCGTCTGGGTTGCTATGTGTTGTGGTAGTTCCGTCATATTACTCGTAATATGGGTATTATAGCACTTTTTATATAAGAGTTTAGATTATTATCACCCGCCTTGACACACGCGTGTCCATCTGGCGCTTTTGGTGCGAGGACTGTATACTAGAAAGTATGAGTTTTCATATTGCAATCGACGCCCGCGTGATCAATTCTGGCACGGGCACATATGTCGTGAAGTTGCTTGAGCAGCTGGAGCGGCTTGATACAACCAACCGCTATAGTATCCTCGTTCCTACTAAGGACCGCGACTACTGGCAGCCACACAACCCTAACTTCACCATCCGTACGGTTGATTTTGCCAACTATTCGCTAGCAGAGCAACTTGGCTTCCAGCGCTACCTAGATGAGCTAGGGCCCGACTTAGTACATTTTTGCATGCCGCAGCAACCGGTCTTTTACAGAGGTAAGCACGTCACCACGGTGCACGATATGACCCTCCTCAAGACGTATAATTCCGACAAAAATTGGCTCGTGTTTCATCTTAAGCAATTGGTGGGGCGCTGGGTGTTTCGGCGGATTGCCCGCACCAGTGAGCATATCATCACTATTTCTCAGACAACCAAGCAGGAATATCAGGACTTTACCAAGATCCCCGATAGCAAAATCTCGGTCATCTACGAGGCGGGCGAGATGCATCCTGGGCAGCTCACACCATATATCGACCTTCCCTTCAAGCGGTTTATTATCTACGTTGGGCAGCAGCCTGATTATAAAAATCTGCGGCGCCTCGCGGCCGCACACCAGCAACTGCTGAGTCGCTGGCCAGACCTTGGCCTGGTGTTTGTGGGGCGAATGAATGAAGACACCAAGCGCAACCAAGCCTACTACCAGCAGCAAGGCTATCGCAATATTCACTTCACTGGGTTTATCCCCGACGGGCAGCGCGATTGGCTGCTTAACAAAGCCGAGGCATACGTCTTCCCATCATTAATGGAAGGATTTGGCCTGCCGCCACTAGAGACGATGGCGTATGGCACGACACCTGTTATATCGAGTAATACCTCGTGTATGCCCGAGATTTTGGGCGATGCCGCCGAATACTTCGACCCACTCGACGTTGATGCCATTGCTAGCGCAATCGACCGCGTCCTCAGCCAGCCCGCCCGCCGTCGCGAGCTCATCGTCAAAGGCAAAGCTCAAGCTGCCCGCTACTCGTGGGAGCGCTGCGGTGAGGAAACATTGGCGGTGTATGAGCGAGCGTTGCGGCAATCATAATCGATTTATTTATAGCTAGTCTTGAGTAGTTATGACGCTAGAATTATAAGGTCTCATTTGCCTTAGTGTAAGTCAATTTTCTCTTGCCTTGTTTGGATAGGGTATGATTAATAATACCCTACCTCTGCTTCGTATCACGTTTTATTAAAAACAGTAGAGTGGACCCAAGAATGAGCACATCATTATAAAGTAGTAGCATCATATATTACAAACATAACCGGCCATCACTGACCGGTTATAAGATGTATCGTAGCGTAGCTTTTACTTAGCCTCTTCCAGCTGGATGATCACATGGCGCTCGCGGCCTTCGCCTTCGGAGACGGTCGTGATGCCAGCTGCGTCGGCAGCAACTTGATGGACGATGCGCCGATCGGCTGGGTTGAGGTGAGCGGTGTAAGGCTCACCAGTTGCACGCACGCGCTCGATCCAGCCCCGCGCTTTGTCGGCAATCTTTTCCTCGTGCTGCTTTTTATAATCGGCAATATCAACACTCACCCGCACTACTGCGGCATTTTGCGCCCGCAGCGCCGATGAGACGATATATTGCAGTGCCCGTAGTGTCTCTGCCCCGCGGCCTATCAAGATACTATTGATATCCGACGACTCTACCCGAAGTGTCATTACCTCGCCATCATCATCACCCGATACCGCAATATTTTCGCCAAAAAATGAGATGATGTTCTGGAGATATTCTCGGGCAAATGTTACTGATTGGTATCGATCCATCGGGTTCTCCTCCTCTGTTATTCTTTGGCTTTGATGCGTGTGATGTTGGCTTCTGTGGCCGCTTTGGCGCGCTTTTTCGTCGACTTTTTCTTGGCAGGCGTTGTAATATCTACTTCATCAGCAATTGCTTCAAGCTCTTGTTTATCTTTGCGGAGGAGATATGACTGCTGCGCTACCGCTACGAGATTAGACGCTGTGTAGTAGAGCGCCAACGCCCCTGGCAAGCCCATCATGATCATAAACATCATCACTGGCATAAACTTCGCCATATTACGCATCATTGCGGCGTTCATCTCGGCGGGGTCGGCCTCTTTGCCGGCGGCCGTCTCCTTCATGATGTCGCGGAAACGCTTAGTGCTCTTGCCAGTTGGCATAGTTTGCTTAGTCATCACATACTGAGTGAGAGCTGAGATAATTGCGAGAGCGAGGAGCGGCCAGACAATACCATCCTTGCCAAGCGCTACCTTAGTGAGGTCGATAAAGCCCAGCATGGTGTGATTAAACTGCTCAGGGTGGTGAATGATCGTCTTGATGGCATCGATATTCTTGAGCGGCTCGTAGATGTAGCGTGCCACTTGGTCGCGGTGGAGCGAGATGATCATGATCACCTGGTAGAGGCCGATAAAGATCGGAATCTGAATAAAGAGCAATAAAATCGAGCGAAATGGCTTGATACCGTACTTTTTATACAGTTCCATCTGCTGCATCGCTTCTACTTGACGGTTGCCATTAGCCGCTTTCTTGATCTTGGCCAGCTCAGGCTGCATCTTGCGCATCTGTTTGCTCTGGTGGAGTTGCCGCTTGAGTAGTGGGTAGAGCAAAAAGCGGATGATAACCGTGAAGAGAATCACCGCCACGCCAAAGTCACCACCAGGGATGATACTATAGATGAGTAAAAGTGCGTTAAAAATGGGCTGTAAAATTATTGTCTCAAACATATTGACTCCGATTACTGCATTTATTGTATCATAGGTGGCCACGGAAGATGAATTGTGGCGAAGTATTTTTTTGGAAATCAATAGTGATATGCCCAAGATATTATCAATAATGCTGCGCATAGGCGTATCCAGAACTTTAGAAAAAATAACACTCATCTAGCTTGCAATCCATCTGAGTAGAACATCAATAAATAGAATATTATGTAGAAATTTTGAGCTTTGGTTACTACAGTTTACGGAAAAAATTTCTGTACCAATTTGACTCAAATTAATATATAGAAAATTTGGCGCAAAAAGACTCAGTCGTCACAAATTATTATTCTCGCTTATCCGCATCATCACCCGGCGTTATCCTACCAGGGCAAATACCAGCTCGCACAAGAAGATTTTTCACCACCAGCACAAGCTCATCGTGCGGCGTGGTAAGGACTTCGCTTGAGGTGATAATTAGTGCAACATCGTACACCCCTGTAAAGTGCGGTACTTGCTGGCGTAGAATCTCGTAGATACGGCGACGAATGCGGTTGCGCCCTACTGCAGATTTGTGCACCTTTTTGCTCACCACCACGGCAATGCGTGGCATGCGCCGACGGCGATTAGCCACGTATTTGACGGTTAGCAAACGCGAACGCTCGGCACTGGCATGGCGATACAAATAGCGTAGCCCGCCATAGCCATGAAACCGATATCGTTGCTGTAACATAGCTGTATTATAGCAAATCTACCCGCAAGCAGAGATAAAATAACCCACCAAGCAGTGGGTTATTTTCGTCATTTTACTATCATCTCACTACGAGAGTGCGAGGCGAGCGCGGCCCTTGGCGCGGCGGCGCTTGAGCACATTGCGGCCTGCTTTGGTAGCAATCCGTGCCCGAAACCCGTGCGTCCGAGCGCGATGACGAGTGTGTGGTTGGTAAGTTCGTTTTGGCATATCATTGCTATTATACGCGATTGCCTCAGATCTTTCAACTTTTCACTCGCTTGGTGGATTTTGTGCTCCGAGCAACCTCCGTCATAAGCATAGCCAAATTGTTTATCCACATTTGTTCGCGAGTTATCCACACTTTAACAGAGGTAATACATTTTTGTGGAAAAACTCCACCCCTGTTGCTCTTTTTTCGCACATTTCGCTGTTGTATTTCTCACGGTTGTGGAAAAGTCGGTTTTTTCTTATACTAAAAAGAGTCATTGTATAACAAACAAGGAGCAGCAAAAACCAGTGTACCACAGCCTGTGGAAGAGTGTTTTGGGTGAAATTGAAGTGTCGATACCAAGCGGTGTTTTTTCGACGTGGTTTGCCAATACCGAGATGCTCAGCAACAAAGACGGGGTGATCACCATTGGTGTGGCGAATATCTTTGCGATTCGCCAGTTTGAGGTGCGCTATGATAGCATCGTTAAAGAAGCGCTCCAGCACAGTGGTGTGGAGGTGTCGCGCATCGCCTACGTGGTAAACAAACAAGGCAAAAAACGCACTGTGATTAGCCGCGAAACCACTGGCCAGCCAGCCGACCGCGTCGAGGAACGAGCGGCAGCGCTCATCAGCAAGCCAACTGCGCCATCACACTCTAGCTCTACCACACCAGCAACCAGCCTGAACGCGCGCTATACCTTCCAGAATTTCATCGTTGGCTCGAGCAACGACCTCGCCTACACCGCCTGCCAAGCAGTCGCACATAGCCCTGGTACAAAGTATAATCCCCTCTTTATTTATGGTGGCGTTGGTCTCGGTAAGACACACCTCATCCAAGCGGTAGGCAACGAAATTCTCGCGCGCGACCCAGGCAAGAAGGTCGCCTATCTGAGCTCGGAGACGTTTGTCAAAGAATTTATCGAGTCAATCCGCTTCAAAAAGGCTGGCTTTTCTGACCGGTACCGTAATGTTGATGTACTGATCGTCGACGATATGCAGTTCATTGCTGGGCGCGAGAAGACTCAGGAGGAGTTCTTTCACACCTTCAATGCCCTCCACCAAGCCAACAAGCAAATTATCATCGGTAGCGACAAGCCGCCGCATAGTATCCCTACCCTAACGGAGCGCTTGCGCAGCCGCTTTGAGTGGGGGATGGCGATCGATATCCAAATGCCAGACTTCGAGACGCGCTGCGCGATCGTCGAGACCAAAGCGAGCTTCGCTGGCGTGACACTTGAGCGCGACACCGTGGAATACCTTGCCAAGAACGTCAAGACAAACATCCGCGAGCTCGAGGGTGCGCTCAACCAGCTCCTTGCCTATGCCGAAATGCGCGGCGTTGCCCCTGATGTGATGACAGCAGAGGGTTTGCTTGGTAATGTCCGGCGCAGTCGCCCTCAGCATCTCACCGCCAAGCAGATTATCGACAAGACTGCCCGCCATTTCCAGATCGATAGCAAAGAAATCTGTGGTGCTAAGCGGGCTAAGCATATCGTCGTGCCGCGACAAATTGCCATGTACTTACTGCGCAGCGAGCTCCACATGAGCTTTCCACAAATTGCCAATGAGCTGGGCCGCAAAGATCACACTACTGCCATCCATTCAGTCGAAAAAATCGAAAAATCCATCAAGCTTGACTACCTCATCCGTGAGCAAGTCGCTGACATCCGGGATAAGCTCTATGCCTAGGCCATATATTTTTTTCGTTGCGCCTGTGGAAAAGCCGTGTATAGCGAGCCGTATAACTAGCGGACAGCTCGTGGGCAATCATCCACAGCATAAAAAGCACACCATACGAAAGCCTGACTGGCTGGTGGATAACCCCTGCTTCTCCCCGATTTATCCACGCCTGCGATCGCAGCGTTTTACACAAGTAGTGAGCAAATCGTACCTCTGTTATTCATCATGGTTTCCACAGTTTCCACAGCACCTATTACTATATCAACCAGATAAAAAGAAAGGATTGTCGATATGAAACTGTCTGTCACACAAGAAAATCTTGCACGAGCGCTCGGGGTTGTCGGGCGAGTTGCGAGCAACCGAGCTGGCCTGCCGATCTTAAATAATATATTATTCCGCACCGAAGGTAATCGCCTTCTTCTCGCTGCGACGAACCTAGAGATTGCCGCTACCTACTATATTGGTGCAAAGGTAGAGATGCCGGGGGTAATTACCCTACCGGCTAAACTTGTGAGCGAATTTGTGGCGAATTTGCCGAAGGGGCCGATCGAGCTTGAGGCCGATGGCACGCGTATGACACTGACGTCTGGCGGGTACACTTCGACGATTAATGGTGTAGTAGCAGATGACTTTCCGGAGCTACCGACGATTGATGAAGAACAATCGGTACGTTATAGTATCGCTGCTGCAGATTTTAAGCAGGCAGCAGCGCAAACCTTGGTGACCTGTAGCAACGATACGACTCGGCCTGTCCTGACTGGTGTGTATTGGCATACAGTGGATGGTGCGCTGTATATGGCAGCGACGGACGGCTATCGCCTGGCTGAGCGGCGTTTGATGGCAAGCCAGAGCCAGATTGCGGCCATTGTGCCAGCGAGCAGTTTGCAGGAGGCGCTACGCTCGCTCAGTGACGGCACGGAAGAAGTGGAGGTGCTCTTTGATGAGACGCAGGTGCGCTTTCGGTTAGAGGAAGTGGAGATTACCAGCCGCTTAATTGATGGCACCTACCCAAATTATCGGCAACTTATCCCTGCTCAATCAGAGGCAAACGTGACGCTGGCAGCAGGCGATTTCTCGCGCGTAGTAAAGGTGGCAGGGCTCTTTGCGCGTGAGTCTGGTGGCAGTGTCACGCTTACCGCCGACCATGAGGCGCAGAAATTGCGGATTCACTCCGTTGCGTCCGAGCTGGGCGAAAATACCTCCGAGGCGGAAGCTGAGGTGTCGAGCGATGGGCAGATTACGCTCAATTCGCGGTACATTAGTGATGCACTAGGTGTTCTTGATGGTGAGACGATCACCTTCCGCTTTAGTGGCAAGCTCTCGCCCTGCGTCTTGACAGTCGCTCAGCCCGAGCCAAACTATATTCATATTATTATGCCACTGAAGAGCTAGCGATGAAGATAACACGCCTAGCGGTGCAGCATGTGCGAATTCATACGCTCAAGACACTTGACCTTGAGCCAGGCACGACGCTGATTTCTGGCTCAAATGGCTCTGGCAAGACATCACTCATCGAGGCGATTCATATTGCGCTGCGTGGGACGTCCTTTCGCGGTAGTGATGAATCAGTCTGCCAACATGAACAAAAAAGTTATACGATTGACCTTGCGACGGATGAGCAACATTACCGCGTCCAGTACGATCATCGACATGAGACGAAGCGCAAGCGTTTTATTGTCGACGGTACAACCTATGGTCGCCTTCCTTATGGCAAAAAATATCCAATTGTTCTCTTTGAGCCAGATACCTTGCGGATTATCACTGGCTCGCCGCAGCGCCGGCGTGATTTTCTCGATACACTTATCCAGCAATATGATGCACACTATAGCCATGAGCTGAGTCGCTACCACCGAGCACTGCAGCAGCGAAATAAATTACTCAAAGACCCTGCTCTTAGTGATGCGACACTTTTCTCGTGGAATCTTATCTTGAGTCAGTATGGCGCGTCGATCATTACGAAGCGTCAGCGGGTGCTGCGTTATCTTAATGCGAAAAGCAGTGCTATGTACCAAAGTATTGCGGGCGTGGCGGATAGCATCGCGCTACACTATTCGGAGGAGCGCAGCGTGACCGCGCAGCAGCTTCTCGCCGAGTATGAGCAAAAAACAGCGTATGATACAGTGGTGGGCGCGACGAGTGTTGGCCCGCACCGACATGATATAACGGTGCTGTTTCGAGGTAATCTGGCCGCCAAGACTGCATCGCGGGGTGAAATTCGCACCATTGTGCTTGCCCTTAAATTTCTTGAGGCGGCCTACATCCAGCAGCAAACAGGCCAAGCACCACTTATTCTACTCGACGATGTCTTTGGCGAGCTTGACCAGCAGCGCCAACAGCGTCTCCTCAGCGAGTTCGTCGATAACCAGATTGTGATGACGAGTGCGGTGGAATGAGTAGTACTATACGTCGGCACTGCCGCCACGCTGTCGTGGTTGATCAATGGTGTAGTTTGGCATTAGTGGCTGCTGGGTTGTAATATCAATCATATTAGCGGCATCAAGAACAGACTGTGGCGCGTTATTACACTCATATTTGCTAATGGATATTTTGAGTGAACATGCGATGCGCCATTTTGTATCTTGTTTTTGTAAGACAACCTTCAGCGTGTCGCGATTGAGATCGGTGCTATTCCCCTTGAAGGCGAGTGCAGCAACCGCCCAATTCCCCTTCTCTAAAACAGCGTGGCTTTTGATAGTGTATAACGAGCTAATCGTGATATTGCTCTGAGTGATTGCTTGGTCGATGGCAGATTGCTCTTTGTCTGTTAGTTGTTTGAGATACGCTTGAGTATAATCATAAGGCAAGGAGATAGACTTCTTTTCGCTATCTAATACAACACCTTGACGCCGCGTTGATACAGTATTGTTGTCGCTTTTTGCGATAAGATAGTACGAGCCTTTGGGCAGGAAATAATCTTTGCCAGACTCGACCGACTGCTGCGCAACAGTGCGAGTTGGTGCGATCGTTTTTTCGTCTTTGCTATCGGTCCCTTTGTAAAGCGTGACAGATGTATATTTCGACGTGTCATAGGAAACAGTTATGTGCTGGTGAGCATTGAGGATTGCGAGAATAATCAGAAATATAATAAAACCACCACAGATGACCGCAAGCGTGACGAGTTGTTTTCTTGAGAGTTCCATCATTATTCTCCGAGGGGGCTTTTATAGTTAGCAAATTCGATTTGATAATCGCTCAGCCGCACACCAGAGGCTACGAGCTTTGCAACAGCTTTGTAGCGGTATTGCGGCGATTCAGTTCGGACAACTAAGACGGGTCGGTCTTCTCTCTTATAATAGCCAATTGAATAGTAGGCGGTTTTGATTGGCAGCTTAGCAACGATCGGGTATTTATTGATAAATTTATTACCAGCTTCGATTGCTTGCTTGCCGGCAATAGACTCGACTTTATCATATTGATCGATATGCTCACGTTGCCATTTCTTTGCCTCTGCGGAGCGTGGTGTGAGCTCGATAATGACTGTCTGCGATGGTTTTTGTTTTGCATCAATGTCAACTCGATAATTAATAAAGCCGTCTTTGGTAGCGGTAATAATATAGTTACCAGCTGGCACATATGTCGTTCCATTGTGGCCAGAATATTCTGCATCTGTTGCGGCATTTTTCAAAGTGATTTTGGCATCGCTTGGCACAGCAGCAATCTCGATAGGAATCTTCTGTGATCGATCGACAGATTGGTAAATTTGATAACCAATAAAGCCAACAATAGCAACAGCAGCAAAGATGGTTGTTATGATAATCGTTCGACGTTGACTCATGCTGTACTCCCTTACTTCTTCCTATACCATACCGCACCGTTGTAATCAAACCCTTCACCAGCGGCGCTTGGAGCTTTTTCGCCCTGACTGGCTGAAGCATATTTACTCTGGAAGCCCTCGACTTCGCCGACATACACCCAGGTATGACCAGATACAAAGGCGACATCACCAGGCTGGAGCTTGTCATCGGTAAACTTGCTACCATCGGGTTCGTAGGTACCATTAGCACTTCCAAGGCGCTGCCAATTTTGCTCGGCCCATTGCCGCTGGAAGGTTGTGCCGCGCCCATCAGAGGCGTAGCCACCTTTCGCATTATTATTATAGGTCTTGTCAAAGCCACTATCGTATAGAAGGGTTGTAATAAAGCCGCCACAGTCAACACCTCCAAAGCTACCAATATAGCGGCCTTCCCCTTGAGCGGTTTGCACTGCGTTTGCATAGTCTGGCTTCTTATCAGTGCCGTGACGTTGAGTAGAAGGTAACTCTGGCCATGCATATTTTGTAACAAGCTGCTGGACGGACCCATTACCATTGCTGCCACCAGTATTGCAGGCTGCGGCTGAGCCTTTGTCGCTTGCTTTATTATTTCCTAACGCTGGGCTGTCGACATATTTATTGTAGAGGGCTTCAGCGTTGGCTTGACGTTTGTCGAGTGCGCTGCCGCCACTACCTTCGAATTGTTCCTCAAAGATCTTAGCTGCATCTGCTGCCGTTGATGTGCCACGCAATGCATTAGCTACGCCACCACGCCCGGGTGTGTGATTTTGCCATTCGTTGGTGAGGCCCATCTCCCAAGCAAGATAGCGTAGTTGAATATTGAGATCATACGGGTCACCACCCATATCGGCAGCAAATTTGACGACACCATTACCCCACCGGTCAGATGCATCCCATTGAGCGATACCGTGGTGGGTGCCGTTGCTTGCGCGTGGATCGAGGTTCTGGCCAGATTCCTGCTGGAGGTTACCAACAATGCCAGCTGCTTGGGCAAGATTAAGCTTTTGACCATTGCCGGCACTCATGAGGTAGCTTAGGGCCGTCTCGACATTATCTCCCTTGGCCTCAACGACGCCACCACCGTTAGTTGGTGAAGCGCAGCAATTTGCAGCAGCTTTTTGGGTTTGACCTTGGTTGTTAGTTGTAGAGGAATTACCTGTTGCCGATCCTGCATAGCCCGCCATTTCGTCTAGCTGTGCTTGCATAAATTTGATATATTCATTAGTATCATTCTCATTTGGTGGTGCATAGCGGTTGGCGTAGGCAGATAAACCTTGATCAATCTCACTTGAGAAGACTGACCGGTCGTACGAGAACCAATCACCACTGTCTTTTCCTTGGTTCTCTTGTGCATTGACATCCACGCTAGCCTCAAATGATGTCCATTTATACCAATAACGCCCTGCTCCCCCTTCTTCAACATGGGGTTGGGAGCTAGTAGCCATGCGCCCGAATGCATTATGCCCTTCATTAACCTTCTTTTGGGCGCCAGCTACCTTCGTCGTCGCTAGTTCTGATTCCTTCATGGCGTGAGCATAGGCGAGGAATGGGTTAATATTTGCTTGTTTACCGCTGACAACAGCCTTCTGTGCAGTACCCTTTAGAGGACTTTCGGGTCGCTTTGCCTCAATATACTTCTCGATTGCCTCTACCATTTTCTGTGCGTCCAAATTGGGATAAGTAAGTCCGTTTGGTGCGCCACTACCAGGACTGGCAGAGGAGAGGTCGGCTTGAGAACTGCTGCCACTAATACAGACTGATGAATTATACCAAACAATGCGATTCGTTGAGAGAAACGAAGTATTCATCGCAGCAAAAACAGTGTGTGGTACAGAGAAAGCAACTATGACCGCTGAGGAAAACACATACAAAGCTCGCTGAAAAAAAAACGGTATAAAAGAACGGCTCATGAAGCTGCTCCTCCAATTTTACGGGCGTATTCCCAATGCCAGGCCTCAGGCTTGCTACCACCGGGTTCTGCCCAGGCAGGGTGGACAAAGCCGTATTTGTGGGCATTGGCAGAGAGCCAATTATAGACAGATGAGCCAAAGTCTCCGACATTAATATCTGCAGCTAGGCCCCAGCCATGGTTTGAGCTACATGGTGGTGCTGGCTTGGCAAGGCCGTTCTGGTAGCGTGGGTTGCCAGGGGTGGCGTAGGCAATTTGAGTGTCGCAATCGCGATATGCTTCGTTGATGCCGAGGCTGCCGCCAGTTTCGCTCTGGTATGCCTTATTCATTGCCTCCATCGCTTCGGCAGCCTGTTTGTGCATCTTATCTTCTGGCGAGAATGATAACGCAACAAGCTTATCGTCAGGAATTTTACCATTCTCAAGACCGCCCCAGCTGCTCACACTGTCACCACCCTCAGCAGCTGGCTGCGCTTGATCAAGCTCTGGTTCACCAACGGCCTGGCCACTCCCGCCGCCTCCGTTTGTCGATGCTTGCTGAGTTGTTGCTGTGCCATCAGTTGTGGGGAATCCTTCAGACATTGTTGTCGCAAGAGCTTTGTCTATATTACGGCTGCCGTAGTAGCCATTTGTTTCGTTTGCCATACATTCCTTGCCGTCACTTTCGGTTGAGTCGATTCCAGTGTTACCAATTGGCGTATCACTTTCGTTACAACGCTTAATCCAATTGGCGTAGTCTCCAGTTGGGTTTTCATTATCATCCACATTAGAGTCAAGGGTATTGATAACATCATCAACTTCAGCATTTTTTGCTGGACCAGTTATGCCGCCTATGTAATTACAGAATAAGTCAGTTGCGCCGTTTAGTGCACGAACTTCAACATCCTTACACGTATCGTATGTTTCTCCTGTTGCTGCTTTTGCCTTGGTTGTGATAATCATCGCTGGTGCTCGAGCAATCTGCCCCAGAGCCCCAAGCATACCACCAAGTGTACCAGACTGAAGCTTTGCAAAAGTTGGCATAAATTGGTTATAAATACTCCCCATAAAAGTGTATTTGCTAGTGGCGTCGAGTGGGCTATGAGTTGATCGCTGGTAGCGAGCATACTCTTTGCGATAATTCTCGTAAAAGGCATGCTGCTGGGTTGCTTGATCGGCAGTTAGGACGGGCATACGGCTAATAGCATTCTGTGACATAAAAGCCCCTGCGCCAGACACTGTAGCGTTACCAACTGCTTCTCCTTGAAGCTTATCAGGTAGTGGATTACCAGAGATGATGTCGGCAATTATGCTTGGCAGGAAAATCTGAGCTGCCTGTAAGCCTATAGCAAGGGCTGCTTGAGCGGCAAGGCTTGCAACCTTAATACCTTGCCCCGCACCAGGAACAAACATAAGTGCAATACTTCCAATAAGCACTGCTCCCTGGACAAATATATTGTTGTTTACTTTACACACAGAGTCTGCCTTTTGGCGGCCACCAAGTGAGTCAATCGCAGCACCAATTGCTGTCATAATTGGGCCAAATGTTTGTCCACCGAAGCTTCCCCCATTAGTATAGGCAGAGGCTGAATCATCCATACCAGTATCACCGTATGCTGCATTGCGGTAGCCAAGCGCATTTGTTGCTGCAGTTGACTCGGTGAAGGAGTTCTTCTTATTACCATTGGAATCATCACTTGATTTTTCGAAACGCTCGGTCCGTGTCCACATATTGCCAACAAATGCGATATTTTCAGGAGATAGTTTGTCGGGTGTATTGCCGTTATCAAACTCATTCATTGCTTTTGCCATGTTACCACTCACAAGGGTAATCATAGCAAATCGAATAAGCTGTCTATTGCGAATAATCTTTACGCCGAGCGCAGTTGCCTTATACATCCCATAGACACTACAGGCGTCATCAACTGCACCGGTGATTTTTACGGCGCTAACCACTTTGCTAAGTGTGCCACGTTTTGCTGCTTTAGCGATCTTATCGGCCTGAGATTCTGCACCATCTGCATAGCCATTGAGTTTTTCTGAGGCAGCTTTGCGTTCTGGGCAATTACCACTACAGCCATCGGGGTCATCACCCGAATAGCCACTTTCGTCTTTGTTTTTTACTTCGCCTGCTTTGGTTGATTTATGCCCTTCTTTCACGGTCTCTTTAACACGTTTTGAGCGTTTTTCGTCAGTATTGTCTCCGTTTTCAAACGGAGCCTTTTTTGATGTACCATTTTTCTTGAATATTTTTAATGCTGCTTTGTCTGAAAAAGAGGCAAAATGAGGGTTAAAAGAGGTCTTTAGCGCTTCATCAAAACCCTCTATATCAGTTAAAGCTTTGTGAAGATTCTCGGCAGTGATACGATGACCTTTGAATTTAAGTGCTTCGGGTTTTCTCCATTCAATACCACCGATCCGATAAGACTTGACCTCCCCATCGAGTTCAATCCCGACTTTTTTGAATGCTTTGATCTCTCGCTCGGAAAACGTTGCATATTTACAGCGCCATTGCTTTGTTGCACCACAAAAACCGGTTGTTGAGTTTTTGAGCTTTGCCTTGACTATTTTATTAGCTCGGCTTTGCATAACAGAAGAGAGTTGTAGGCTGTATTTTTCGGTAATATTCTCGGTAACATGAATGATCATAAGGCCTGGGCCACCAAAGAATGATACAACACCAGCAAGTGCAAGCATGACTGCAATAATGACGCCAAGTGGGCCGCCTTTTTTAAAGACACCACCAAGCTTACCTTTTTTCTTTTTGTTGTTTGCAGTGTCGTCATCTTGCGGGGAGGTATTATCCTGCCATGATGTAGATGGCGCTAATTCTCCTTCGCGAGCTATTTCACTCGCACTGAGATTTGCATTGCCACCAGCATATGTATCACTTGAGCTATTTTGTGAAGATCCAGAGGAAGACGAGCTGTTGGTGGAGCTTCTTTGATTGTATGATGGTTTAGAGTAGCTGCTCCCTCCAGATGACTCTCTACTGCGGAGATTATTGGCAGTAGATGATGAGCTTGATGAGGATGTAAGAGGTTTTCGGCTTAAACTTTGCCAATGCGTATTCCCCGGATTATGCCGGTCGAGATCGGGTTTTTGCTGGGAGGGGATGGGGGTAGGCATAGCGGGCTACGACCTCACTGGCTGCTGGAATAAGCTGTTATTGGCCACTGGGTTGGTGGTGATGAATTGCGTCTCGGTCTCGCTGGCGAAGATGCGGATATGGACGTGGTTTTGCCCTGCAAAGAAGAGACCATCGCCTACAGGGAAGTTAGACAGGCGCTTACGCTCTTCCTCGGTGAGCTTGAAGACCTCTGCCAGCACATCCACTGCACTGGTTGATTGCTTGAGCAAAAGCTGGAGCGAGCTGTTTGCTACAATAGCCCGGCCCTTCTCGCTCCCCATAAAGTCCTCTACGTCCTGCGTGATGGTCGTCAGGCCCAGAGAGTACTTACGAGCTCGCTTGGCTAGGCTGTGGAGAAACTCCGCCGAGTCTTCGTACTTCATCAGCTGCCAAGCTTCATCAACGATGAGCATCCGCCGGCGCTGCACGGTGCGAGCGATATTCCAGATGTGGCTCAGCACAATATACATTGCCACTGGCCGTAGGTCATCCTCGAGATCGCGGATATTAAACACCACCATGCTGTTATTAATATCAACATTGCTCTGCTGGCTAAAGATACCAGCAAAAGTACCTGTGGTGTATTTGCGCAGGCGCTGGGCTAGCGATGGCCCTGCCCCACCCATGTGAAGGAGGGTGTCGTAGAGGTCGATGATCGTCGGTGGCTGAGAATTATGCGTTAGTGGGTCGCTGGTGATGCCAGCCCGAGCGTAGGTATCAATGAGCGCTTGATCAAGGTCAGCCTCCTCAGCTGGGCTGAGCAAGGCAATCTGCTGCCCACCCACCAGTGTGCCGCCCAGCATAAGCTTGAAGAGTCGCTGCAGGGTGATGAGATTAGCGCGCAGGGCATCGGTTGCTTCGTCGCTGTCGATTACTCGGGGGAGATCGAAGGGGTTAATCCGCGTATCGCTACTGAGACTGAGGCGAATGTAGCTCCCACCGACTGCATCGGCCAGCTTTTGGTACTCGTTCTCTGGGTCGATGACGAGAATGTCGGTGCCAAGCATCATACTGCGCAGCGCCTCGAGCTTAACGGTGAAGGATTTACCAGCACCAGACTTTGCAAAGACGACCATATTTGCATTCTCAAGACTAAAGCGGTCGAAGATAACCAGCCCTTGGTTGTGCTGGTTGACGCCGTAGAGAATACCCTCGCCGTCACTAAGGTCGGCACTGGTAAAGGGAAAGCTTGTGCTCACCGCACCAGTGTTCATGTTGCGGCGGACTTGCAGCTGATCGGTCATTTGGGGGATGGTACTGTTGAGGCCTTGCTCTTGCTGGTTGCTGGCGGTCTTACTGTAGACCATATTCTGGCCAAAGATTGTCTCGATGACGTGCTGGACGAAGCTCAATTCCTCGAGGCTATCGGCATAAAGCGTGACGTAGAGCCCAAAGCGGAAGAAACGCTCGGCCCCAAGCTGTAGCTGGTCGCGCAGCTCCTCGGCATCGGCCAGAGCGGCCTCGCGGGCTGGGTCACGCACTTTACCCTTCTCGGAGTTAAGTGCCATATCGGCCTCAAGCTGCGTCACCTTCTTGCGGAGGTTGTTGAGGACGATTTCTGTCTCGACAGGGTAAATAAACATGCTAATATCAAGCACTTGGTCGATGTTGATCAATCCTGACAGCCAGCCTGTGTAGAGCTCACGTGGGTAGCCATAGATGTAGAGTGTGCGGCCATACTTGGTGCCAATACGGAAGTACGTGCTGTGAATCTCGAGGCTGCTGGGAGCGATTAGGTCGCGCAGCGTCGTCATCCCCTTGATAAAGGCTTCTTCTACCTCTGCTTGCTCGCGCTCGCGCTGCTGGGCAGCAATGTCGATTGGATCGGGTCGTCGTGCCATTAAAAATCTCCTTTGTGATATGCTGTCGAGGTTGGGACAGCTCCCTCGCCCTTGCGGACGAAGGTGGAAGTCACGTTATTAAAGTCGCCCAGCGGCTCGCGCACTGCCGTGTCGGGGTTATACATGTTGTAATAGAGAGTGCCGAGCTCTTTAGTCTTGAGCTGCACTGCCCGTACACCAATCTGCATCAAGCCGTTAAGGATGGTGTCAGCCCGGTTGCGGATCTCCTCGCGGGCTCGCTCGTAGGTTTCTTTGCTAATCTTCGTCACGGTGTTGGTGTTCTTAGGGGCGAAGAGCTTGGTGAAGAACCCTTTACCCTGGTCGATAATCGTCCCCTCCCCTGCTGGATAATACGGGATGACGACGTAGAAGCTCTTGTCCATAATGTTGGCGTTTTGCGAGAGGTCGTCAATGAAGTTGATATAGTCCTCCATTAGCACGCTTAGTAGCATGTTGTCTTGGGTGCGCTGGATGGCAACGAGCTTATCTAAGTATGGGCCAATATCCACCCGCTGCGAGCGAATACAGATCTGCACTGGGAAGTACAGCGCATTGAGGAAGTTCTGGTAGCTATACTCTACCCCCTCGCGCTCACGGGCGCTCATCAGGTCGAAGTTAATCGACTCACAGGCAATGACGGCGCGGAAGCTGCCATCACCCATGATGATCATATCATCGCGCAATTCTGAAAGGAGGAGGCTGTTCTGCGTGGTAGCGGGCTTGGGTGGAGCCTTTTTCTTGATGTCTTGAGCAGGCTGATCATTCGTACCACCTTGCACAGCTGGTGGCTGAGCCGGTGCTTGCACTGCGGGGTAGTTACTCTGCGGCGGAGCGGGATACTGCGGATAATTAGCTGGCACCTGGCCCGCTGGCGCAGCGCCCTGGCCTTGGCTATAACCAAACTGGCTGGGTGGCCCAGCTGGTGGCTGTTGATTGTTGGGTGAATTTGGTGACACCACTCTCCTTCTTATTTCTTAGCGCAAAGGGATGACAATCTCATCATCGTCATCATCCTGACTGGCCTGCTCTTGATGTTGAATCCGGTTGGCTTCATTGGCAATGGCAGCAACGGACAAATCAGAGTTGCTGGCTAGTCTAATTATATCAGGCGAGACGGTGTTTACGCTAGTGTTTGGCGGCATATTGTTGCGTTGCTGGGCGAGCTGCTCCTCACGTAGACGTTCCTCGCGCGTGGGGGTTGTCTTGGCGTAATAACTGGGGTCGAGCGGCTGGATGACCGACTGGTGAATGCTAGGGTATGGGTTGTAGCGCACGGCCATATCGATAACATTTTTATCATCAGCCAGTGCCGAGCGCTCTCGGTAGGATACTGCGGCTGGGGTGGGTGCAGGAGCTGGTGTAGGCTGAGCTGGCGCTGGCTGCCGAGGAGGATATGGCGTAGATGTGTGTGGGTAATTGGGAGTTTGCACTGCTGGAATGGGTTGCCCTGCAGGTGCTGGAGTGAATGATGGCTGAGTGTTGGCAGGAGGTGCTGCTTCAGCTGATGGGTAGCTAGGTGTAGCTGTAGTGCGTGCAGCGGACTTTTGGGGTGGCACAAGCGGCACGGCATCAGTGGTGGGAGCGGCGTGTTGGCGGAGGTTGGCATAGATTGCTTCAAAGGATGGTGCTTCTTCTGGCTTGGGCTCTGGCGCAGCTTCTGCTGTAGGTTCAGGTGGTGTATAGGGCTTGCTCAGGGCATCGGGCAAGACCGAATCGTGTGGAATAACGGCCGGCAGTGCCATTGGCAGAGACTGGAGTGAGTCACGCTCTCGCTGCATAGGCTGTGGCTCGGCAGCAGGTGTTTCGTCATGCGGCGCATCATCCACTGGCGAAATCTCGTATACCTCGGTAGATTGCTGAGGTGGGTGTGCGTTTGATTGATTTTGATAAGCGCTAGCATCGAGTGAAGGAGCTTGCTGATGCGACGACGCCATGCGATTCTCCGGGAAGCTCGTGGATGAATACGACACTGCTGGGCGCTGAGGCTCTGGTGCTGAGTATGGTGGCTCAGGCATGCGAGGCTGAGGTGGTGATACTGGCGCAAAACCAGCATCATCAACTGGTGGTTGATATGGTGGTGTAGCCTGTGGTGGGGTGTTTGGTGCTGACTGCGGTGCTGCCTGGTATGGCTGTGGCTGGGCCTGTGGCCAGGCTGGCTGATACGGCACTGGGGCTTGCTGGAGTGGCTGCCCATCAGCTACCGCAGGCAGCGCAGCCGCTGGGGCTTGCATGCGCTCGATGGCGGCTCGGCGCCGGGCTTGGTTGGATTGCTCAATGCGCCGCGTCATCGCCCGTGCTTCGCTGCTGTTGTCATCAAACATATCCGAGGTCTGCTGCGCCTCGAAGTAGACATCGCTAATCATCGACCCCTGTGCATCGGGCACGCGGGTGTGGCGAATGGACCATCCATGAGTGTCAGCCAGTTGCGATAGATACGCCAGGCGGCGCTCGGCTTCGTCTTGACTGAGGTTCTTCGTCCGCTCGATCTCCACCTTCTCAGGCACTGTAATCTCGATGAGTGAGTTGATGCCATCAGGCTGCCACATGCGCCGGCGTGGCTTAGTGTAGAATGATACCACCGCCGCGAGGTAAACCTCCATTGGCTGATCCTTGCGCAGTGGCAAAGCCAGCGCGCCAAACAGCAGAATAATCGGCACTGGAATAACCGCCAGCGGCAAAAACACCTGCGATAATCCCCACGCCAATGCAATCGCCGCCGCCGCAACCAACAGATAAATAAACTGGCGAAAGCTAAACGGCCCAAGAATCTTATCCTCTGCCTCTACATCCTGCGCAACCTTATATCTCGACATAGCTTATGTATTTATTATAGCATGAGGGGGATGAGGGGGATATAGATAAGATTATCTTCTAAAGCTACGATTTGGTCGATTACCTCGTACTTTGAAAGGTTGTTGCAACTGTTGATTAATTCGGTTTTGTTCTGCTCGTGCGAGCCCATCTATAATGCCATCAGATACAGCCTGAGCGGTTTTTCTTGCGTTTGCAGCAGCTTCTTCTTCTCTGGCTTTAACTTCCTCTGCGCTCCGCTTTGCGTCTTGTTTTGCTTTATCTGCCTCAGCTGCAGCCAATGCATCCTGCGACTGCTGATATACA
Organism: uncultured Candidatus Saccharibacteria bacterium; assembly: GCA_963554165.1. Taxonomy (GTDB): domain Bacteria; phylum Patescibacteriota; class Saccharimonadia; order Saccharimonadales; family Saccharimonadaceae; genus Saccharimonas. The sequence continues at coordinate 389,242 of CAUVQR010000001.1, forward strand.
TGAAGGGCTCCAGACGAACCGCCCAGTTTCTGCTTAGCTTCGGCAGTAACCCTGTGGCCTTCAGGACCACTTAGATAGCTGCTAACATCCTGTTGAAAGCCAGCGAAGTCTGAATGGCTCCAGCCGCCACCATCTTGAGAAACGATACTATTAATAACCGAGCCAAGCTTAGGATCTGAGAGAACAACGTCTGGTTTGTAAGAGCTAACACCACTACCTTTACCTGCTCGCGTCAAAATTGATTCTGTCAGGAATTGTGCACCATCCTCAACTTTACCCTCAGTGTAGCCACCAAGTGCACTTGTACCAACCATCTTGCCCCAGCCATTCTCTAGAAGAGCACTTCCAGATTCCTTCATAACCATTTTACGTTCTTTTTCGGAGAATTGGCTGGCTATACCAGGGGTTACCCGTATAAGATCAGCTACTTCTGGAGCATCCATAGTCGGTATAAGTTTTCGTTGTGCTGCAACCATTTGCTTAGCAGTCATTGTTGACCCATCAAAATTCTTACCCGTCATAAGCATTGTCTTGAGTTGTGATCGATCGTAACGCTTTTGGTACGCCATGATACGTGAAATATCTTCTTCGTATTCTTTCTCCTCTAGCTCACCTGCAAGGGTTTCTCGCTCCTCGGAATTACCTTTACCGCCAAGTCTATCGAATACTTTTGCATGCAAGCCTGTAGCACCAGCATAGTCCTTGGATTGGCGGAGTTTTTTCTGACGTTTTCGCCGTTCGTTGGCTCGAGCTATACCATAACCAAGCTTTGTCTCCTGTGCACCATCGAACAGACTTCTCTTGGCGCCAGATTTTGCCATAGCATTAAATGTACCTGCTGCTCCTTTGGCGAAGGCACCGATTGTACCGGTGGCTGCCATCGCACCTTGCAACAGTATTGTTGAACTAAGCATAGGTAGTGTGCTAGCGCCAATTGCAACAAACTGTGACACTGGATCGCCAAGCGTTGAAAATACGTGCGCAGCGACTTTTGATAGGCCAAACACAATAGCAATCATTGGATATACTACAAGCAAACCAAGGAACATATCCCACCACTTCTTGAAGAACTTTTCAGTGTTCGGTAATAATAAGGAAACAAACGCAAGTGGGGCGACGAGTGCTAGGATGACAATAAACGCATTACGACCAATAAGGATTAAGAAAGTAATAAGCAATCCAATAACAGCACCTACCAAGAGAATAATAAGAAGAGAAAATTCTGCGAGAGAGGCTAAACCTGCAACAGCCGCGACTGTGCCAATTGTGATACCTGCATTTACAACAGTTCCAAAAAAGTCAGATACACCAGGTGAATATTCTTTTGAACCTCCAAGCGTGTTTATCAAACCATATAGTGAACCACCAAGGATATTCGATAAATCAACCATTACCTGACTAACGTAGAGAGATATATTGATCAAAATAGTAACCATGATAAGCTTGGGTAGCATGCTTTTGACGCCATAGTTAGATAGCCCAAGCCCCGTCATTTGCGAGTAGATAATAAAGAGAAAGGCGAAAACCAGAAGAATATTAGCAATGTTACGGAAGGAAGTCCAAACACTGGTGGCACCTGGAGTCTTTAGCAATTCTGGTTTGACAAATAGGAAGTTATTAATAACGCCGTACAAAGCGTCAGTGAGCTTGCCCATAAAATTAACCGCAGGACAAACAATCCAGCCGATAGCACCAACACTTTCTGGACATGTTGAAGTGCCCTCATCTTGAGTTGGCGCATTACCAGAACAACTTGGAGAATCTGGGTTTTCTTGACAATACTTAGCATCAGGCTTCTCAGACCCTGCAGCAGAACCATTTTTTTTATCTTTATCGCTTCTATAGGAGGCATTATATTTTTTGATAAGTTTAGATGCACCGTCAGCCCATTTATTCATAGCCTGAGCAATTCCTGCGCAACTAATCTTGACCGATTCCTTACCATCAGCATGCGTATATATCTTGGTGCTCTTGTCTTTTGAGCCAGAGAGATTATGACTAGAAATATTACCGTTATCAAAATCAATAATCTTTACACCAGTTACGACATTAGAGTTACCAGCTTTTGCACTGTCATTAACACTATATCCGCACCCGTTAGTAAGAGCGGAATGAAGCATAATATATGAACCAGATTCATTACCCATCGCAGTTAGCATATCGACAACTTTGCCATTTGATTCCTTGTAGTGTGTGGTGGTTATAAATTTTTTGAGTTTTTCAACACCAGCATCGCTAAAATCACCTGAGAATTTATTAGAACCAGTTTCGCAATCTTGGCTTTCCTTTTCGTTACCAGATGACGATGATCTATGAATCGGCCCTAGCATATTGCAAAGCATCTTGAGAGGGGTTGTTTTCCATAAACTAGCGGCTTTCTTTACAACAGTATTGCATAGCGCGAGACCTTCGTCATCTTCTGGTACAGCCTTATCAAGATATGTTGGTGCTGTCTGTGCTTTATTTATTGCACTATCTACCCACCATCTACCGCTCTTTGCGTCTTTGTCCTCCAGAAAATGTAGACCACCACTCAAATCATCAGATGATTCATGCACACACGTTTTTATCGCATTAAAGTAATAAAAGGATGCTGCTCGATCTCTTAGTGTCCACTTCATAACTGGTGCGTCTGATTCAGCAGAGGCAGGAGCGCTAAGAGTAAATGTGTTGATAGCGACAGCAAGAACAAGTACAAGTGCAAAAATTTTTCGAAATTTTGTAGATAGCATATATGTATCTATTTAATCACATATGAGGTGAGAATAAAATACAAGCGGAGGGGTTTTCGAGCATTAAAAGCATAAACCCCATTTGCTAATAGAAAATTCTATCGTTATATTATATACTAGCAGCTAGTATATTTGTCTGAGGGAACAAATATGCTGCTATTCGCTGTCTTCTCCGCTCACTGAAAGGAGGTGGGAAGAATGAGTGGATTAGTTGTTGCTGCTATATGCGGTAGCATGTTTCTTTTCGGGCTGATGATAGCCCGAAATAGGCAGCAACTTATTATTGTTGTTGCCATGTTGGCCATCTTTTTGGCGGTCTGGGCCGCCCTTTGGGGTGGTCATTTTACCAAAGAGACCTACCCAGGCCTCTTTGGCGCAACTTTCCTAGCCCTAGTGGGGTTAGGTATCAACGGCTGGCGCTTTGCGTCAGCCGGGGGTCTGCAGAAGCCCTTCGTTTATATTCGAAGCGCCCTTCTGTTATCAACATGCTACTTTATTGTGGCATGTATACTGTCGATTGGCCTTGATTGGCCTGCTGTTTTCGTTGTTCTCCCCTTTGCTATCGCTTTTGCGATATACAAAGAGGTAGAGATCCGACAGGCCCGTCGGGCCCGTGAGGAGGAGGAAGAAAATGCGGGGCTTTAAGTCCTGCGCCCTCCCCCTACACCGCCCATCCCTCCTCTGGGCGGTTTTTCTTTGCACCATAGTCGCTTCAATCAGAGATATAAAAAACAGTATTATAAGAGAGAAGGTGGTTCTATAACCTTCTCTCTTATCTTAATAACCATCGATACTACCGTATGGTAACATGTGTAGAAACATAGCGAACACCAGTTGTTCCATTTGGTGCTGTCGTGTTCTCCGAAACGAAATAAACCCTGTAGCGTGGGCTCTGGGGAGATGGTTGGATAACAAAAGCAACTTCACCATGTGGTGCAATATGCTCTATGTTTGTCCCATCGGCATCACTTTGGCGTTCTGGAAGGGTATATGTCCTACCTCCATCTGCGGAATTACGCCCAACAGTATATGAGTGAGAAGTGTTTCGCACTTGACGTGTTAGATTAGTAGGATCGATAGCCGGGTCTTCTGCCGATGCGCTAACTAGGTCATCATTTCTTACCCATCGATCGAGAGTTTGCAGTAGCTCATTCTTTCGGTTGTGTGGATACTGAAGGTTATTGACCTTTTCTGTAACATTCGGGTCATTATTACCAGGTACCCTATCAAATGCCAAAATAGCCGCGGCTGCTGCTTTGGCTTGTTTTAGAGCATTCTCACCGTTATCCTTTGCGCTCGCAATGATATTGTATGCTACGAAGTGGTGGATACCGGATGCAGTAAGGGCGTCTTGAGCTGTATACTCACTTGCCTGCCTGGATGGTGGCAATTTCGCAACACGCTTGAGGTCTGCAATAGATACGATTGGGAGCCCATCACTATCAACCTGGCCAGCCTCTTGTGGCATTGATGGAAAGTATTCTGGTACTCTCCCAATAGCTTTATCTGTGTAAGTTTCAAGTAACACTTGAGCAAGGCAATCCTTGACGTCTTGCTCGGGGCTACCAATGATGGTCTCAGGGCTGCCGCTTAATAAATTCTGACAAGCTTGCTGATTCTCCGGAGAAAGGGATCGCCAGGTATCGGTTGTTTGTATTTTCTCGAGCGGTGGTTGATATGGCTCAGCCGTTTGGGTTACTTCGGGAGTAGGATTTTGATTTACTTCGTTTTCTGCGATGTTTTCCAGCTCAGCAGCTTTTTGCTCTTGTTGACGTTTTTTTGCCTGGTATGCAGCATATCCACCAACTCCTAGAATTGCAGCCCCAATAGCACCAAGGCCTAACAGGTCTCTTCTACTGGTCTTTATCTCCTTAAATTTGTCTAAGATCGAAGATTTTTCATCCTCATGATCTGGCGAAGGCTGGTCTTGTGACTCCTTTGGGAAAACAGCAACATCGGGGCTCTGTGGAGTTTGTGGGTGCTCCCATTCTGTATTTGGTGTTTGTGTTGGTGGTCGATCATACGTTTGTGTCATAAGCTTCAATCCTCCCCAATACAGGATTAGTGGTTATGTGTGCTATTATACGCGCACTTGCGTTTCATGCTACCATTGTTTGCGCGGCAGGTCAAATATTTTTTGGCCTCTGTTGAAGAAAATAGATAGCGTGCATAGACAGAGGTTAATATAGAAATATATTCGAACGATATTTTTTGGTAAAAAATAAGAGATATTTTATACATAAGATAATGTTATCTATGCCGAGATGTATGCCTCGCATGTATGTACGATCCAATGCCTATTGCCTCACCCAGAGCAGTTACCGAAAGCGCAGTAATGAGTTCTGCAGTATGGTGTTGATCTTGTTTAGTATGCTGAGAGGGTATGGTTGACTGTTCGGCAGGAGCGGGCAGTGTGCTGTGTGGTTGCTTCCACTGTCGGTAATTATTAATAAGTTCTGGAATGTGTGCTGCCTGCCGGATGCCAATGGCAGTCATCATTGCTGCATACATAATATCTATACCGAGTAACGTGGCAGTTGTTGTCGAATAAGATTCCGCCTTGAGCTGTCGGCTGTGGCTCCGTGTAGCGCGGGCACCCATATACCCTTGGTATAAATGCCCTGCCGACATAATACCAAAAACTGCGACTGCACCAATCATATGCTTTGTCTTTTGCGAATTTGGTGCAGTCATATAGTCCTTATAGATGTCCTTGAGGAAGAATTTTCCAGCAAAGGGCGCCTTGTCGATGGCAGCGAAGAGAGGATTTTTTGGTTGTTTGGCCGTCTGGTCGGGTTTGTGATTTTGCTCCATAGGCTATTATTTAGCATACTATTGGGCGTTATTTTGTCAAATTCAGCAATCATCTAGGTAGCCCATTGCCACCCCACCCCACATCCGCTATAATACAGAGGTACGGAGAGGTGCAAGAGTGGTTGAATTGGCACGCCTGGAACGCGTGTGTGGCGGCAACGTCACCCAGGGTTCGAATCCCTGTCTCTCCGCCATATCAGCGCCAGGCGGCACGCTGCCATAGAAGTGCGCTGCTGATTCGTCTTTTGGCATGATGCGTGGCTATACTGCATATTTTTGTGCAGATTGGGCTTGCAGAAATGTTTTTTGACAGTTTATACTAAAGGATAATTATGGTACGATCTTCTACACCAGTTATAGAACTCCGAGGCCTCACCAAGCAGTATGGTCTGGGTGATGCTGCCCAAAACGCCTTGGATAATGTCGACCTGCGAGTCGAAAAAGGCGAATTTATCGTTATTATGGGCCCCAGTGGCTGCGGTAAGACGACTTTGCTCAATATTATGGGTTTGCTCGACCGCGCAGACAGCGGCGAGTATTTTCTTGATGGAACATCGGTCGCGACACTGAGCAAGCGTCAACACGCCCGGATTCGCTCGCGGCAGATTGGCATCGTCTTCCAGAGTTTTAACCTGATTAATCGCCTAACAGTGCTCGAGAACGTTGCCCTTCCCCTGAGTTATCGTGGGGGGATGCGCCGCGTCAAGCGCCTGGAGCAAGCCAGTGCGGTGCTGAAGAACTTCCACCTCCAAGAGCGCGAATATTACATGCCGTGGCAGCTCAGTGGTGGGCAGGTGCAGCGTGTGGCGATTGCTCGCGCCCTGGTAAATCACCCATCGATTATCCTGGCTGATGAGCCAACGGGTAACCTCGATAGCCGTTCGAGCCATATCATCATGGAAGAACTGGCTCAACTACACCGCCGGGGTAATACCATTATTATGGTGACACACAACCCGAACCTTACGAGCTACGCCAGCCGCGTGATTAAGATGCTTGATGGGCAGATTGCCAGTGATGAGCAGATGCGCACCACTGCCGCTACGCCAACACCAGTGGCCCGCAAGCCACGAGTTCGCCGGGCAGCACCTGCTGGCAAGGCTGCACCAACGATTGCGCAGGGCACGGCATCGGCCGCTCAGCCAGCTGCGCCAGTCAAGGCAATTGCTCGCGGTCGGCCAGCGAAGACCCCTGCACCAGCAACGACAGCACCAACAGTGGTTGACTACGAAGATCCGCATACCCAAGATGGCCCGACCATCGAGCCTATGCCAGTTGCTCCACCAGAGGTGCCGCCAGCCTTACCTGCCGCACAACAAGCGACTTCGGCTGCCCCAACTCAATTTCAGTCTCAGCCTGCAGCAATTCAACCTCAACTAGCTGCGCCGCAACCAATCAACCAACCTGCAGCACTAGAAGCTCATACTGCAGCTCAGTCATCATCTACGTCGTCGGCTGTATCGACCGCTCAGCCAGCTGTGGCCACACCAGCCCAGCAGCCCACTTCACCATCGTCTGCTCACCAATCTAGTACAAAGGAGCCCCAGGCATGATAATCATTGACCATTTCGAAAATGCAAGCAGTAGCTTCCGGCGCAACCGCGGCCGTAATTTGCTGGCGACGCTGGGTGTGGCAATTGGTGTGGGTAGCATTGTGGCGATCTTGGCGCTGAGTGGTGGTCTGCATAATATTATTTCTCAACAGGTGTCCGAGCTCAATAACAACCTCATTGTCGTGCGCCCTGGCGTGCAAGATAAGAGCTTCTCGTCGCTGGCGAGCTCGGTCGCACAGTATAATTACAATACCAGCACCATCACCGAGTCCGACGTTGAGGCAGTGCGCAAGATGCCACATATCCGCGCCGTAGCACCAATGATGACTTCTGAGAACAAGCTCAAGGGTGATGGTCGAGAAGCTAATGCGACTGTTGTGGCGACCTCGCCGGATCTTGCCATTACGAGCCAGCTCGCACTGCGCGATGGCGATTTCCTTGAGGGTGGCACACACGATGCTAAGCCAGCCGTGCTTGGGCCAAAGCTGTCGGTGCAGCTGTTTGGCACCGAGCAGTCGATTGGCCAGACGTTCAAAATCCGCGGCAAGGAATTCATCGTGGTGGGCGTGATGCGCGGTGTAGAAAAGCCACTGAATTATAACAATGTTGATTTCGACAACGCAGCTATCATCACCACTGAGGCAGGCAAGAAAATTCACAGTGGTCACACACAGATTCAGCAGATCAACATCCAGGCTGACGCGTCGCAGCAGGTCGGGCAGATTGCTCAGCAGGTTAAAGACAAGATCAAGCAAAATCACCAAGGGGAAGAAGACTTTACTGTGGCAACGGGCGATGCGATTAGCCAGCCGACTAATCGGCTCTTTACAGCACTAACCCAGGTGTTGACGCTGATTGCAGCCATCTCGCTGGTGGTTGGTGGCATTGGTATCATGAACATCATGCTGGTGAGTGTGGTAGAGCGCACGCGCGAGGTGGGTATCCGCAAAGCGGTTGGTGCGACTGATGGTAATATCATCACGCAGTTTGTCATTGAGGCACTGGCGATTAGCTTGCTTGGCGGTATCCTGGGCTACATCCTGGGCTACATAGTGGCGCTGAGCTTTAGCGTCTGGCTGTCCTTCCCACCATCACTGGAGTGGCAGACGGCGGTGATGGCAATTGGCCTGGCACTGGCGGTTGGCCTCACCTTCGGTCTCTACCCAGCTATCCGTGCCGCGCGCAAGAACACGATCGAGTCGCTACGGCAGTACCATTAATCGACATAGTTATGTTGATACAGAACCCGCCTGAAATGTGGCGGGTTTTTACTTAGCTTTCTATCCTACTCTACTCAAATATAGAGTTTTGCGAGTATGAAGCTTGACATTTCAAGATATACTGCCCCTTCCCTGCTTTACGCCATTCAACACGCCGAGGTAGCAGCTGGCGAATTCTGCTAGCATCATGCCGTGCAGCACCTGCTCTAACTCTGTCTCGCCAGCAAGCAAAATAGACTTTGCGTGGGGTCTGCGGCCACTGAGGCGGCGATCGAGCGCTGCCATGCGCTGCTGGGTAGCGGCGTCATTCTCACTCGCGAGGTCGAAAAGCGCGAATGGTTTATCTACCGGATGGCTCAGCCAGCCGTGAGCGCCAGCCTGCTCGGCCTCGGCAAGAGTGGTAGAAAAGGCCACATTGTGCGCCCGCTCCTGCCAACACCATTGCCACCACTGAGCTACTGGCGCGAGCACTCCACTGCCACAAAACACCGCCGTCTTGCCCACCGCCTGGCGTGCAAGCTGCTTGGCGAGGTTGCGAGCGGTTGGCACGGTAGCGCTCCACTGCTGTAGTGTATTGCTCACATGGGCTGCGTTATGGGCTATGGCATCCACCACATCACTATCCAGCAGACGGTAAGCTACCAGTAACCTACCAAGCGCCATGAGTATGCGCTGCTGCTCCACCTGCCCTTCCCTATGAGTAATTGGCATAATAGTGGCTGCAGGATATACTGCAGCGTACTCAGCCGCGGCAGCATCATGAGTGAGCAGAACGGCCGAAGCGGCATGCTGCTGCGTATAGCGCAGTATATTTTTCACCTGGTCAGGTGAGATGCCAGCCTCGATAATAATCACCAGGCTGTGTGCACTTACAAACGCTGGCACTGCTGTCGTCTCGCAGCACAGTACAGGCACAGCCATATAAGGCTGCATGAGCTGCTGAGCGACGCGAACCAACACCGCACCACCATTCGTTGCTATAATAACAACATTATGAATATCATGCTGGGATGATAAGTGTGAGAGCTGATTTGCTACCTCTGTTGGCAGCGTCGTTTGTTTCCATAATGTTGCAATGTGATGCAGAGTTGCTTCGGCACCGCGTTGGCGCAATATGGTTTGGTCATCAAGCATAATCGTCTCCTTCTGCTTGCAAGAGTATACCCTCCCATGATACATTAATTAGCAGAGAATCATAAGCATATTTGGAGACAGGTGGGAACCATGAATATCAGCACTACATCACAATCAATTACCGACGATCAAGAGCTTGCCAAGGTGCTTGCTGGGATCGGCCCACAGGTGGGCACAGCAGCGTCGCAACGGTCGCAGGCAATGATGTCGGGGCAAGGTGCTGGCCGTTCATCACTCTCGGGTATGTCGGGCAATATGGGCTCATCAGTGCCAGTGATGTCCTCGCAGCAGCAACCATCGCAGCCTGCCCCTAGTGGTGAGGCGCTCAATGGCGTTAAGCAATCGGCCATCAAAGAGCTGCGCCCACTGGTGGATAAGCTCAATGTTAGCCCAGATGAGAAGTTCGACACCTATCTGCTTTTGATCCGCTCGACAGACGACAAGAGTTTGATCGACCCAGCGTACCAAATTGCCAAATCTATTCGCGATGAAACCCGCCGCGCCCAAGCGCTGCTCGACATCATCAAAGAGATCGACTATTTGTCGCAGCGGTAACGGCTCATACAGTAAGAATAGGCATTATCACCACTGATGTGGTGATTTTGTTATGGTGCTAAAAATGATATATAATACAAACACAATCATGACAAAGACACGTTACCATAAGTCACACCATACACATAAACGCAAACGCTATGATATTGATACAATGCTGTCACTTATATCGCCGAGCCAGTGGTCGACGTCTTCTTCGAACATCAAAAAGCAGCTTGTTACTGTTGATGCAGCGCTGAAGAGTCAAAAGCCACATCTCACCTACCTCGTCGAGCAAGCAGGTCGTAACTGGAGTGAGAAAAAACGCCGCCAGCGACGCTCGGTTGCCCTGGGAGAGAGTGCTGTGACGCTTGTGCAGCACTATGCGAGCAAAGAACAGTGGTCGCATGTGGATATGGCGCGGCTGCTTGCAGCGTATCCTGGCTGGGTGGAGGCGACCGAACAAGATGATACGGCGCTGACTCGGCAAGAAAATAAGCAGCGAATCAAGAAACTCACGCACTTTAACCATGCCCTGCGCGATGTGATAGACAACGCCACACACTCTTGTGAGACATGGAAATCGATACCGTCTGTGTCGGATATAGTTAACGGCTTAGAAGTAGTGTACCCAGGCAATAAGCATGCTCAAAACAAGCAAGATCGAAAAGATATGCTGTATGCGACAGTAGCGGGCGTTCGCAATGAAGTGCTTTTTATGCGGGTGCTGGATGAAGCGGGCATTGCCTATGAGCCAGGCACGGCCAACCAGGATATGCGCGGGATAGACATAATGGTGAATGGTAAGCTGATTGACCTCAAGTCGTCTGAATACTACGTGCATGAGGCCCAGGAAGATGCTGCTGAGCATGGTGATGACAGACGGATCTTTTTCTTCCCTGGTGTGGAGAGGTATGAATATCGCAATAAACTAATGCTGCCGAAGGAAAAAATTATCCGAGTTATGCCACGGGTGGTAGCCCGCATGTATAGCCATGGCATTCTAGATTAAGCCAACACAACAGTGGTAGATCTCACAACAGACACGCGACCATAATAGAGGTAAAGGAGGTGCATTGCCATATGCCACACGAAATACCACGGCAGCCGTCAAATGAGGAGCATGAGAGACACTCAGTGCTCAGGGAGGCGATTTCTCAATCGATTTTTGACGGAGAGCCATGGCTATATAGTGGTCCTGAGGGCGAGCCGTGGCTACTCTTTATCCGGTGGATGTCGCTGCAGCGCACAGAGGATGGCTGGGTAGCAACTGGTCTGACCGCAGATGGCTATGTAAGAGTGGGTAGCGGCGATAATGCAGACGATGTGACGTTCGAAGTAGAAACCAAGCAATCTGACGGAGAGACAGACACCCCGCAGAGCAGTTAGCCGCGGGGTAATAAAGACTAGCTTGCTGATGCATGCTTACTGTGGCGCGAAACTGGCTTTTTCTTGCGCTTGGCTTTGTCTTTGGCTTTGGGCAGAGGTTTGCTGGCGTCTTTTGTGCGCTTGCTCTTGCCTTTCGCTGGCTTTTTCTTCGATGCTTGCTGCTCGTGGATAGCGTTTCGTACCTCTGTTATTTCGTCCCAGGGGTGGGTTCCGTCGGCGCGTTCGATGGTTTTTTCGTGGCCTTTGCCGAGGAAGACGACGGTGTCGCGGGCGGTGTGGGCACGGCGAATAGCAAAGCGGATGGCCTCAGCGCGGTCGTGGATGAGAAAGAGATCAGTGTCTTGGGTTTTGCCAGCAGCTTCTGCGCCCTTGGCGATTTGGGCGAGGATGTGTTGCCCATCAACGTCACGATCGTCTTCTTCAGTGATAATAAGCTCGTCAGCAATTCGCCCTGCGATCTTGCCTTGGATGGCTCGCTTGGACTCATCGCGCCGGCCAGCCGAGCCAAACAGGACGATCAGCTTGCCCTTGGTGCTGGCTCGCACACTGCCCAGTAGCCGCTCGAAGGCGTCGGGCGTGTGGGCAAAATCAACAATAGCGGAGAATGGCTGCCCAGCATCCACCACTGTCATACGGCCCTCCACCCCGGTGAGTGCAGCCAGGCCCTGCTCGATCTGCACCCGGCTCAGGCCCACCTCGTGCCCTACTGCTACCGCGGCCAGGCTGTTGGCAATGTTGAACTCACCCGGCATGTTGATGGTGATGTGATGCATCTGCCCCATGAGCCATACATCATAGCGGCTACCCGAGGCGGTTTGGATGATGTTCGTGGCGCGAATGTCGCCGCCTGCAATGCCATAGCATAGGCTACGGGGCACGGCTTGCTCGAAGACTGCCACCGATGGATCATCCGCATTGATAATGCCAACCCGCCGCGCGAGCTTGAAGAGACGTGTCTTGGCGGTGCGGTAGCGCTCGAATGTCTTGTGATAATCCAGATGCTCGTGGGTGACGTTGGTCATAACGGCAATGTCGATCGGGACGCCAAAGATGCGGTGCTGCGCCAACGCGTGGCTCGTCACCTCTAGCACAACCCACTGCACATTACGCCGCCGAAACTCCGCCAAACGCTGCTGCAACAGGGGTGCAGATACGGTGCTCATGTGCTCGGTTTGCGGCGTGATGTCGTCGTTCACTCCATATGCCACCGTCGTCATCAGACCGACATTGTAGCCTGCTTCGACCAGCATGCGGTGAATCATAAAGCACGTCGTGGTCTTGCCATTTGTCCCCGTTACGCCAATGACGTGCATGCCCTGAGCTGGGAAACCTTGGTTGGCCGCTGCTACAGTGGCTTCAAGCAGCCGATAACCTGGCTCCAGCGCCGCCAGCACGCGGGGTGGGAGAGTATTCTTGAGTGTTTGTTTTAGAGAAAATGCCATGGCACATATTATACCACTTTTGGTAATATTTAAAACCATGAGAGATATGATTTTTGGGTAGAGCACACGTGCGAGAAAAAAGTGAAGAATTTCTCTTAATTTCAGCCGTATTGTTTCGTCATTTTAGCTGATAAAGTGGCGAAATTTGTCGTTATGTTAATTAATATTCTCGTAGAATGTTGACCTGAGTATCGCATGGGACGGAAAAGGAGAAGTTGAGAGTAAGCCTACTATTTAAGGCTCAAACTCATGCAATTTGATTTTTTATTATCACACTACTCTCTCATCTTCCCTGCTCTGCTATAATAACCCTATGAAGATTCTTGGGATTGAGAGCAGCTGCGATGAGACGGCGGCTGCGGTGGTGGCCGATGGGCGGCGCTTGCTGAGTAGCGTAGTGCACTCGCAGATAGATATTCATGCCCAGTATGGCGGCGTGGTGCCAGAAGTAGCAGCGCGGAGCCATATTGAGATGATTACCCCAGTGATTGACCGCGCATTGGCCGAGGCAGCATGCAGCTGGGATGAAATTGATGGCATTGCTGTGACGTATGCGCCTGGACTAGTGGGGTCACTGCTGGTCGGGACGCTGGCGGCGCGGACGCTGGCACTTGTGCACAAGAAGCCGCTCTACGCAATTCATCATGTGGAGGCACACGTCTATGCCAACTTCGTGGTGGAGGACGGTCGGCCAAAGCCCGAGCCAACTCTAGCGCTCCCTGCTGCGCAGCCGAGCTTCCCTATGCTGGCGCTCATCGTCTCTGGTGGGCATAGTCAGTTAGTGCTGTTTCGGGCGCATGGTGACTATACACTACTTGGTCAAACACAGGATGATGCTGTGGGCGAAGCCTTCGATAAGGTAGCAAAGATCATTGGTTTGCCTTACCCTGGCGGCCCGGCTATTGCTGCTGCCGCTATGCAGGGCGACCCGCAGCGCTACGCGTTGCCCAAAGCACGGATGCATGGCCAGTACGATTTCTCCTTCTCGGGCCTTAAAACGGCCGTGCTGCGTCGAATGCAAGCTGAGGTAGGCAAAGATGCCTCTTTTCCTTCGCACGAGCTTCCAGCGCTTGTTACGTCGCAGCAGCGCTATGATATGGCGGCGAGTTTCCAGCGTGTGGCGGTAGAGACGTTGGTGGATAAGACGGTGCTGGCTTATGAACACTATGCGCCACGCTCCGTCGTAATTGCTGGTGGTGTGGCGGCCAACCAAGAACTTCGCCGCCAGCTGCGCACCGCCCTGCCCTGTTCTATTAGCTACGCACCAATGGCCTTTTGCACAGACAATGCAGTGATGATCGCCACACTCGGCTATTACTACGCCCAGGCTGGCCACACAGTCGACCCATACCTGCTCGAAGTGCAGCCAAGCTTGTCGATGCGCGAAGCGGTGTGGGCTGATAATTAGCCTTCTTTTGCGCGAATCTGCCTGGCCAGCGCTGCAGCAGATACAACAGTTTCGTCAAGTGTGTGATAAATCGGGAGCTCTGGCTGCTCGAGGTGTGCTTGTATTTCGATATCAAATGGTCGGTCGAAGCTTTTGTCAATGCCAAGCACGATGGGCGAGCCGCGCCCGAGTTCCTTACCAAGCTCTAATGGTGTAATGATACCTGGCCCCTTGACGAAGTAAAACATGACCACGCGTGCGAGCTGTAGATTTCGGTGTTCCCATGTGATCTGCTCCTTCGCAATATCACCAACGCGCGGTATTCCTTCCGGGCGTCGTGGGTTGGCGATAATGAGCTCTTCGTCGCATGCTTCTGTTTGCTCAATATTTTTTAATAATTTTTCTGCTTGTTTTTGCCAATCTTCTGCACCAGAAATAGGGCCTGCAACAAAGATGTCTGGTCTTAATTCTTGCATAGATAACGCTGATGTTGGGCGTTTGACGAGCATGGCAAAATAGTATCATGGACTATTGCAAAGATCAAATATCACAGACACGAAAAATAAGCTGAAGATCTGCAAGTCGCGGATTTTTTATCTTACCGTAAGGTGAATGCTATCTACCACGGTGCCTAGTAGTGTAGATATTGTTACGAAGGCAGTGCTCTACCGCGCTATAATCTTTCGCATCGCACGGACACAGCGAATTACCTGGTGTATGAATGGCCGAGCGATATATTCATAGCAGCCAGCGCGTTCCTCTAGCTGGCCACCAAAGCCTTTCTTGAAGTGATACACCCCCTCTTGTTCGGGAAAGCCGTTGAAGTTCCCACTTGTGCCGTAGAAGTTATAACGCTGAGCGCCAAGGCTGATGGCACGGCGCATTGCTGCGTATTGTAGGGCGTACGAGCCAGAGAACTTGGCATGCCGGTCGTCCGACCCACTGAGGAAATACACCACCTCGTTATCGCTCGTATGCATGAATATGGCGGCGGCCAGCGGCAGGACGTCGCCGCTAGCTGCTTGGCGTAGCGCTTCGTAATCTGCCAGGCGTTTGGATACTGCGGTGAGCTGATTGTCGAGCTCCTTCACCTGCCCTTGCTTGTCTGGCTCGGTCGCTAGCGCATCGCGCTCGGCTTGCAGGGTATCCTGCTGGGCGCTGAGGCGGGCTTGGTAGCCAGCAAGGTCGAGCTCGGCAATCAGGAACCACGCCTGTTTGCGGTGGAAGGCACGGAACAATTGCTGATAAAATTCCTCGCTGCGTCCTGAGAAGCCACGCCGCGTGCCAGTATCAATCAATAACTTCGCAAATGGCGCGAGATCATCCACTGCAGTAATCTCGCGTACCGCCACACCATACTTGGTGGCTGCCTTGACGCAGCTGCGTGTCTTGGTATCGAAGCTTTTGAGTAGTGCTGCATCGTCGTGGTAGGGCGAGAGATCTTTGGCAAAAAACCAGCGCACATAGCGCGCGTTGCGGTCGGTCTGCTGCGGAGGGATAGCGCGAAAGCCTGCCTTTTCTAATTGTTGCAGCGCCTTGGCTGTGCCTGCTACTTCGAGAAGCTGAGTAGGGTCACTTCCCTGCCGCAGGATGAGTGGCGGCTGAAGGCGAAGCAGAATACCTTTATGCGTTTTGACATATTTCTTGAGTTCTGTCAATAATGTACTGAGCACTGCTGGGTTGTGATAATCCACCAGCGGCCCTTGCAAACATTCAAACTCGCTATAACTTAAGGTGCGCCACTCATATAACACGGCAGTAGCCACCAAGTGCTCATCCTCAGCAAACAGCCCCAAATAATGTGGCTGCCAGCCCAGCTGTGCCACTCGCTTGGCATTGGCGGCCGACTGGACGAAGCTCCCCAGCGGATGGTGCGCGGCAAATTGCTCGAGAGTGGATGGATCGATGGGTTTGAGCTGCATAATAATAGCGATAGTATAGCATTTTTGAGTGGTGAGAGGAAGAGACGCTCAATAGCGACACATATCAGCCTTAGACTCTTCACAGCGCGCGTACCTCTGGGCTAGATCAACAATACTTTGTACCAATATTCATTATTTCAGCGTGGCGTGCATGGAACTTTCGCAACAATCATCAGTGAAAATCCGCTACAAAGTTGCTATACTAATGTTATGAAACATTTTTTACAGACTGAGGCATGGGAGGCCTTTCAACAAGCGCAGCAGCGCCATACGGTGCGGCGGGCAGACAAAGGGTGGCAGTATTATGGCATTATTGAGCACGGTCGGCTCAACCATCGGTTGTATGTACCCTATGGGCCCGAAGCAGATAATGATGCAGCCCAGGAAGCTGCACTCAAAGATATCATTGCCACTGGGCGGCAATATGGTGCAGACTTTGTGCGAGTCGATCCCCGAACGACACGACTTGAGCAGTTGCAAAATCTTGGCTTTCGCAAGGCGAAGAGCCTCCAGCCAGATCGAACGATTATTAATGACGTAACGATGGATCACGATGCCATCCTGGCTAATGCCAAACAAGCGGTGCGTTACACCTGGCGCAAGAATCAGAAGGCAGGGGTGCGCTTCCACACCAGTTATGAGCCGGCGGATATAGAGATCTTTCTTGATATGATTCACGATGTTGCCAAGCGTACTGGCATGCAGCCTCATAGTGATGCCTACTTTCGCCAAATGGCAGAGGTGCTCTTCCCGCGCAAGGCAGCTGGCCTGATGTATGCCACGCTGGAGGACAAACCGGTTGCTAGCCTGATATTCTTTAGTGACGGCACGACGATGGCCTATGCCCATGCTGCGTCCTACACCGCCCAGCGCAACCTCAGCCCAGCTACAGCACTAGTGGTGTTTGCTCTCTTCTATGCGCACGATACGGGGCATAAATTCTTCGACTTTTATGGCATTGCGCCAGACGATGTGCCGAAGGATCACCCTTGGGCGGGCTTTACACACTTCAAGAAGTCGTTTGGGGGTACGCCAGTGGACTATATCGGCACCTGGGAGAAACCTCTCCACCCACTGCGCTACCGGTTGTATCACCTCTACCAAGCGCTGTATCAGCACATGCGCAGTCTGCGTCAGGCGTCGTATCGTCGCTCGCATAAGTAGTAGCTGATGGGGTCACTCAGAGAAAGACGCTCTCGTGGGGCGTCTTTTTAAATTATCTTTCCCCTCCCCTACTCTACTGATGTGACTTTAGACGGAAAACAATATGAGATCCATATACTGATGTGGGGCTATAGAGCTTGATGAAATTGCGCATTATTCACGTGAAATAGAGATATGTATAGATAAAATTGGGCTATCACTTCCCTACTGTAATTCAATTTTGGTTGTGACTATGATAAACACGATTTATCTCTGATTTACTATTCGTACCTCCCTTTTGCATTGGATGAAGCACGTTGATGAATGCAGCATGATGGTATGTGAGCAGGCATTTGCAGTGCAAAGACTTCTGCTGTTTCTTTGGTAAGTCTGCCCATTCCCCATGCTCTACTGGATGAGATAGTAAAGTCTTAATTGCTTTAGTCACAGGCCGTCACAAGTTCCATCTTCCACGTGAAAACTACACAATGGGAAACTATCAAAACAAGTGACTACTCGATAGTGACTAATCTACAAGGCGAGACATTTATCATATCACCGCTGTCAGCTACACCTTAGCCTCATCACTAACCCCTGTCACCTCTGCCATTGAGCTGCCAAACGTGCTATACTAGGTAGCTGAAGTTGCACCAAAAAATCGGCCTGGCAGATGCTGCACACAAATTTTTCACGTGAAGTATCGACCGCGCCGTTTTCGTGTGAAAAGTATCAATAATCTGTAAGGAAGCCACCGCCATGAAACTTGCCAAGACCTACAACCCTAACGAATACGAGCCAAATATCTACGCTATGTGGGAGAGTGCTGGCGTGTTTCGACCGAGAGGAGAGGGCACACCGTATAGCATCGTGATGCCGCCGCCCAATGCCAATGGCAACCTGCATGTCGGGCATGCCCTTGGCTCGGCTTTGCAAGATATCTTAGTGCGCTACCACCGGATGAAGGGCGACGACGCGGTGTTTATCCCTGGGGCAGACCATGCTGGCTTCGAAACGTGGGTGGTGTACGAGCGCGAGCTAGAAAAGCAGGGCAAAACGCGCTTCGATTACTCTCGTGATGAGCTATATACACAGGTGTGGAACTTTGTCGACCAGAAGCGGGGCGATATGGAGCTCCAGCTGCGCGCTCTTGGTGTTGGGGCCGACTGGGAAGATATGGTCTTTACGCTTGACCCTAAGGTGGTGGAGACGGTCTATGGCACCTTCAACAAGCTGTGGCAAGATGGGCTGATATACCGTGGTGAGCGGATCGTCAACTACTGTACCAAACACCAGACCAGCTTTGCTGACATCGAGGTGGTGCACAAGACGGAGAAGTCTAAGCTGTGGCGTATTGCGTATCCACTACTCGATCATATTGGTGAAATTATCGTTGCTACGACGCGGCCCGAGACGCTACTGGGTGATACCGCCATCGCTGTCAATCCGGCAGATGAACGCTACAAGAAATTGATCGGCACCAAGGCGCTGCTCCCACTAGTAGGGCGTGAGATCCCGATTATTGCTGACGAATATGTCGATGCGTCATATGGTACTGGTGCGGTCAAGATTACGCCAGCCCACGACCCAAATGACTTCGAGATGGGGCAACGGCATGGGCTGCCAGTGGAGCAGGTGATTGGTTTTGATGGGCGAATGACGAATGTTCCCGCACCATTTGATGGTCTCACCACGACGGAGGCACGCCAACGGGTGCTGGAGGCGTTGGAGCGGGAAGAACTCCGCCGTGGCGAGGAAGAATTAGAGCACTCGGTGGGGCATTGCTACAAGTGCGACACTGTCATTGAGCCGATGGTGAAAGAGCAATGGTTTATCTCGATGCGGCCTTTGGCGGATGCAGCGATTGCTGCTATTGAGCGCGGTGATGTGACCTTCACTCCTGCCAATAAAGGCGAGGTGGTCATCAAGTACCTGCGAGAGATCAAAGACTGGAACGTCAGCCGGCAGATCCCGTGGGGGATACCCATTCCGGCCTTTCAGAGCACGACCGACCCAAGCGACTGGGTCTTCAACACAAATGTCAACGAAAAAGAAATAGTTGTAAATGGCACAACATATCGTCGGGAAGAAGATACGCTTGATACCTGGTTTAGCAGTGGCCAGTGGCCATTCATCACCACCGACTATTTGCAAGATGGGCCGCTGGCGAAATTCTACCCCAATGCAGTAATGGAGACGGCGGGGGATATCCTCTTCTTCTGGGTGGCGCGGATGATAATGCTTGGCTTGTACTGCACAGGACAGGTGCCGTTCCGTCATGTGTATCTCCATGGGCTGGTGTTGGATGAGCACGGGCAGAAGATGAGCAAGAGTAAGGGCAATGTGATCAACCCAATGGAGGCAATCAGCCAGTATGGCTCAGACGCACTGCGCATGGGGATTATCGCCAGCCGCTCAGCCGCTCAGCCACAAGCCTTTAATACTGGCAAGGTGGTGGCAGCGCGCAATTTCTGCAATAAACTGTGGAACATTGCTCGCTTCATCGAGGCGCAAGTGGGGGATACGCAACCGGTGCATGTACCAGTGCCGCAATCGATGGCTGATCATTGGATCATCCGCCAGCTGAGCCGGGCAGGGGAGACGATGGAGCAGCAGCTAGCGCAGTATCGTTTTGCTGAGGCGGCAGAGACACTTTATCATACGGTGTGGGATGACGTAGCTGATTGGTATATTGAGGCAGCTAAGGTGGAGCAGCACGCTGACATGCTAGTGTGGGTGCTTGATACGTGTCTGCGCTTGGCTCACCCATTTGCACCGTTTGTAACGGAGACAATTTGGCAAAGCCTGAGCTGGCATAACGACCTGCTGGCGGCAGCGCGCTATCCGCAGGCTGAGAAATACAACGAGTTGCAGGCGGCTGAGTTTGGCCGGCTCAAGCGACTCGTGACTGAAGCGCGCTACGTAACCAGTGAGTTGCCGGGCAATGAGCGCTACACACTGCTCTATATGGATGACGCGCTCGTAGCGGATAATGCCGAGCTGGTGCGGCGTTTGGCTGGCCTAGCGGCGGTGAAACATACTGATGTAGCACGAGGGCTGCGCTTGGCTGCTAGCGGTCGCGATGCCTGGCTCGACGTAAGCGACGAGACACTCTATGAACACCAGACAAACCTCGAGAAGCGCTTGGTTGCAGCACGCAATGACGCCGCCAAGCTGGAGGCACGCCTAGCAAACGAACGTTACACCAACCAAGCACCCGTTCATTTGGTGGAAGAATCACGCCAGCAGCTGGCAAGCAAGCAGGCGTTGATCGAGCGGCTAGTGAAGGAATTGCAGGTGATCGAATAGCAATACTGCAAATTTAATACCTTGTGCTAATAGAGAAGGCTACCGTCGATGTGAGATGGTAGCCATTTTGATGAGTAGAGACATTGAAGAGTACTGATCTAAGCTTGCATTCTAAATGACAATATAGAGTGCTTGGTGATGAGGAGGGAAGCCTGAGCACAGACAAAGAAGCTATTGTGATGATGAGCTAAAATGACCTGAAGTTGAAAAAATCTCACCGCATCATGCTTTCTATTCGTACCGTTCTTTTCTGAGGCTTGTGGTGAGTGAGGCTTATTAAGAGGGTTCATCGTATGGATTTTATAAGCATACATATGCTATGACAAACAGCTTTCATGCCTCGTCAGGCAATATGATAGGGAGGAGAGTTAATGAAGGAAAAGAAGGGTATTCCTATATCTACACGAAACATACTTGACAGAAAAGAAACATCCTGCTACCATGAATATGAACAAAAATAGAACTAACGATAGTCACCAATACACACAATGAAACACAAACATCACACTACTTCACCCAAAACCATCCTCGCGCAGGCGGCCGTGGCGGTCTTTAGCCTGGCGACTGCACTGGGGGTGTTCTTGCACGATGAGCAATTTGATAAGATGACCACTGCACTCCTCACGCTCGAGCCTGCCGCGCTGCGAAGCCGTGGGCTGCAAGGCTCGGCGGAACACGATAAACTAACAACCGATCCACACGTCCATCCGCATCATACGTCGCTTGGGCATAAGGCAGCGCATCACGGGCAACACCACACGCCGAGTGTGCCACCGCGCGATGATGAATATAGATATCTGGCGCATAAGCAGCGGGGAGCGCGCCATGCCTTTGATAATCAGTTTTTGCCGATTGTTGGTTAGTTATTGATGGTGATACGGATGACCAGCGGCAATCTGCTGCGCCCGGTAGAGTTGCTCGGCTAAGATGAGCCGTACCAGCTGATGTGGAAACACCAGGCGAGACAGCGACCACACCAGGTTAGCGCGCTCCATCACCGCCCCTGTCACACCGTATGCTCCACCAATGATAAGTACGAGTGATTTGCCTTGCGCCATTGGCTGATGCAGGCTGTGTGAGAGGGTAGGCGAGTCGAGCATTGTGCCGCGCTCGTCCAGTAGTACAACATATGCTTGGGGCGAAAGTGCTCGAAGAATCTGCTGCGACTCCTCACGGCGTGCCGCATCGCTACTATGCTGGCTAGCCGGGATGAGCTTCCATTGTAGATGCCAGGCACGAGTCATGCGTTGCTCATAGCGTGCAATGCCATCGACTAGCCAGGGCTCGTGCCGCTTGCCAACAGCGATGATGGTGATCATGCGCTGGCGTCTTCACTACTGTTAGATACTGCTGTAGCAAGACGCTGGGCGGTGGTAGATAGGTGAGTATCGCTGGTGTCGGTTGGATAGCCATGATGGAGCTGTAGCACCTCGCGGTCATACAGCGGCACGAGATGAATATGAGCGTGTGGCACATCAAAACCCTCTACCACAACGCCAACCCGCTTAGGCTGGAGCGTCACCTCTATTGCGTGGGCAATCTGCTGTGCCACCGTCCAGAGGTGTTGATATACCTCAGTCGGGAGCACCCACAGCGAATCAATCTGCTGCTTGGGCACCACTAGCACATGGCCATCACTCAGCGGGTTGATATCGAGGAAAGCTATTGTGTGCTCATCCTTATACACCGTGTGGCTTGGTATTTCACCTTTGATAATCTTGGTAAAAATAGAATCCTGCATAGCTTTAGTATACGCGAAGGTGGGGCAAGAGCTCAAGGATATCCGCTGCGCGATATTTTCGTTCGGCATCACATCTGTTATAATGAGAGCAGACCACACGGAGAGGTGCAGGAGTGGTTGAACTGGCCGCTCTCGAAAAGCGGTAAGCCGCAAGGCTTCGAGGGTTCGAATCCCTCTCTCTCCGCCATGTTTTTGATCGTATTTATCTGCGAGCTCTGGGCTAGCAGGTTTTTATTATAATAACGACGCATCGCGACGTGAGGGGTGCTGCTTGGTGCACTTCTGTCTTGCACATACTCACCAAAGGTAATAAAAAGCGCACACCGCAAAGTGTGCGCATATGTTTGTGTGAGAAGAGAGCCAAGTATTATTGGCTAGGTGGTCGAAGCACCAGTGTTGCTGCTATTGGTAGTAGTGTTGATGTTACCACCAGGGATGATGGTGTTGATAACAAAGTTCACCGCCGCATAGGCTAGCAGCGCCACCACAACACCGACCAGGGCGTACATGATAGTATTCTTGGCGCCCTGCACCTGTGATGAATTACCACCAGAGACGACATAGCGAATACCACCGAAGATGATCATGATGACCGCGATAGCACCAACGAGAAACAGCATGATGTTGCTTACCCGTGTGAAGATACCGGCGTCACCAAAGAGATCGGCTGGCTGGTCTTTGCCTCGTGAGCGGCTGGCACCGTCTGACACACCGCCGATTGCAGCGCTGGGTGGTGCAGCAGCAATTATCCCACCCCCGATGAGGGCAAGAGCACTGATAGATAGTAGACATTTTTTTAGCATAATAAACTTAGCTCCTTTTATCTTGTAATTATACGATATGGCGTTTTTTTTGTCGAGAGGAAAAGGGCGAAATTTCTCAGCTTGCGGTACTGTGGTGACTCGCTTCCTTCATCTCTTTTGCCGGTAGCGTCTTGAAAACTTGCTAGTATGACGCTGTTTTGAGCCCACGTGACGATTAGTATTCTAGAGATACCCAATTGCTTATTTAACTATATTGCTTGATACAGGGAGGGCGAGTGCAAGATAATATATAGCTCACGACACTGCGGCGAAGTAGGGACAAAATTGCACGTCACAAATGGCTAGCGTAATTGCCTGACCTATGCTACAATAGCCAGTGCACGTTGGTGCACAATTCGACACGCTGGAGGAGTACCCAAGTGGCTGAAGGGGACGGTTTGCTAAATCGTTAGTACGGGGAGACCTGTAGCGGGAGTTCGAATCTCCCCTCCTCCGCCAGGATTGTTTGGGCTATGGCTATTGGCTCGGTGTTTTTGATAAAACAGCCGCACAGTAATATCCACAGCTCAAGAATGACAAGCCAAAATAGACGAATGCTGAGGTTGCTTAGCAATCTATAGTTTTAACATAAAACGCAGCGCAACGAGAGATAAACGAATCATTGTAGATATTACAATGATATTTTTATTTGTGTGGATCTTGGTGAAATAAGTGACATATTCAATACATGCGAAGTATCGAATATGTCAAGAGCTCTATCTGGGGTATGATCTATAAATGTACGATACAAGCGTACGACTGGCGAGAGGGGCGAAGTATGGGTGTTGGGTGCGGCATAGATCGTATGATCGCGTAGTTATGCGGGTTATGGTTAATTGACCAGTGCGGCCATTATGATAGAATAGTCTTTGTAACGTAAATCTAACGCCAACCGACAAGGGGAGGAAAGAGCAGTGAAGATTAGACGTCAAAAACGTGGGATCGTCATGCGCATCGCATCGGTTGTGGCTGTGAGTGGGCTCGCTATAGGCGGGCTTTTTTATGGCCTCAATTCGGTGAACGCAGCCGGTCTGAATAAAAACTATAATTATATCAAGGCAAATTACGCTGTGCCGAACGCCAACGTCGCCTGGGTGTCGCCCAACGGGGATGACAACAAGGGTAACGGAAGTGAGTCAGCACCGTACAAGAGCTTTGGTCGCGCTGTCACGAAGATCGGCGACGGCGGAACAGTGGTAGCAAAGAGTGGTATCTACCGCGAGCCACACTTCTTTGTGACGAAGAAGAATGTCACCATGCAGGCAGCACCCAACGCCGAGGTATGGCTGAAAGGTAGTGATGTCGTGACTAACTGGTCGCGCGAAGGTAATATGTGGAAGGCCACTGGCAACTTCCAGAACTTCTGCCATGTCTGTACGACCAACATCAAGCCAGAAGTCGAAGGTATGGCTGCCTACCCAGAGCAGGTTTTTATTAATGACAAGCCACTGACGCAGGTGGGGAGCAAGGCTGAGGTTGGCCCAGGTAAATTCTATGTAGAGGATGCCACCCAGACAACGCGTAGTGGTGGGCACTTCAATCCAGGTCGGCAAGACACCGTAAGCTATTACCTAGGTTCTGACCCAACGGCTGGCACGACAGAGATCTCGCAGCGCACCCGCGCCTTTACCACAACAGGCGAAAACTTCAAGCTGCAGGGTATTAATATTGCACAATACGCACCCAACCAAACCTGGGGCTTTAAAGACCCACAGCTAGACGACAAGGCTGGGCCAATCGCTATCTCTATTAACGGGAAGAACTCGCTGGTGCAAGATGTGATCGTGGCGCAGAACTCGAACTCGGGGTTGTTCCTCGACAAAGCGTCTGGCACTGTGGTGAGGAACAGCCAATTCCTCGACAACGGGGGTAATGGTGCTGGTGCAAACCGCATTGAGAATGCTGTATTTGAAAACAACACCTTTAGTAACAACAACGCCGCTGGCTTCGAGACCAATGGTAGCTACTGTACGTCGTGGTGCGGCATGGCCGATGTGAAGGTGACTCACGCCGAGAACTTCACCTTCCGCAACAATGTGGTGGACTACTCGAAGTCTGGCTCGACCAACTCCGACATCGCTGTGGCCAAGCGTCACCAGCTGCCAGGCTTCTGGTGTGACGAAGGGTGTATCAACACCAACATCGTCAACAACTACTTTACCAACGTGCAGATGGCGATCTTCTACGAGGTATCACACACTGGTATCATCGCCTCGAACATTATTGAGGGTTCGGGCTCTGGTATCTTAGTGTCGGGCAGTAGCAAGACGAAGATCTACAACAACTCTATCTCACGCACTGCCTACCCAATCCGCGTCCGTGAGGATACCCGCAGCAAGGGTTGTAATGCCTACCAAGGTAGCACCTGTACTGCACCAGAGAGCTGGTCGCAAGCCAAGGGCCTGAGCTGGGACACGACAGGCACCGAGATGTACAACAACATCATCTCGTCGCGTGCCGCAACTGCCAAGGATGGCGATAGCCCATACTGGGCGTACGGTGTCCGCACCAAGGGTGGTGCCAACATTGGCGGGCCAAAGGTTGGTACGAATGAGATGTTTGCTGGCCTCGACTACAACGTCTACTACCGCAACGACACCAATGTCGACAAGACCGTCTTTACCTGGGACTTAGCTCAGACTGAGGCACCGATCGACGTTCTCTTTAGCAAGACATCCGACATTGCCAAGGATGGCCGGGTCAGCAAGGCGATTGACGGCCTGGAGCGCAACTCGCTCGACCAAACTGGCTCACGCAGCGCCAACCCATTCTTCACTAGCGAAGCTGCGAACAACAACGACTACAACAAGAGTAACTACACCATCAAGGCTGGAAGCCCTGCTGCCAACACTGGTAAAGAATTGCCTGCCGACGTCGCGAAGGCAATCGACCCAAGCGGCACAACCGTGAAGGCTGGCACCAAGGTGAACCGCGGTGCATTGGTCAATGCCAACATGACTGGTGGCGAGCCAAACGTCAGCAGCAAGAGTAGTAGTACCCCACAACAAAATAACGCCAACGGCGCAACCACCAACGGGCAAGCAAACCCAAAAGCACCGGGCATGGGCAGCGCCAGTAAAGCTGACACTGCTCATGCAGCCCAAACCGCTGAGGCCGACACCAAGAGCGACAACAGCGTTGTGTCGGTCCCAGACGCTCGCCTCAAGGAGGCAATCAACAAGCGCCTGTCTGAGACCCTTGGCGCACGCCGCAGTGCCTCACAGGACGTGACAGCGGGTGAGATGCAAAAGCTGACTGGCTTGTCGCTCATCCTGCCAGGCGATGCAGCGGACGACCGCAAGGCAGCTGACCTAACTGGCCTTGAGGCAGCAACGAACCTCGACTGGCTGGCAATTGATGGCAACAAGGTGAAGAGCCTTGCACCGCTCGCCAAGCTAACCAAGCTGACTTCGTTGACTGCTCATTCCAACCAGATTGAGTCGCTTGACCCAATCGCTGGCCTGGCAAACCTCAAGCTTGTAATGGTCTCGGGTAATCCAATTGTCTCCACCAAGCCACTTGCCAAGCTTACGCACCTCAAGCGGGTCTCGCTCTCGGGCAAAGATGGCTTCGTGCTAGACGTTGCCGACGTTGCAGCCAGCAAGGGTAGCCTGGAGTCGCTCTCGCTCTACGACTACAGCCGCAAGACCACACTAGCCAACGGCAGCCAACTGGCGACATTTGGCAGCCTCAAGAAGCTTCGCCTCACAGGCGTTACGCCAAGTGCTGCCGATAACGCCGCCATTGGCACGCTCAAACTCGAAAAGCGCCGCATAGACTAGGTTCCTCCCCATCAGCCAAGTCTGGTAGCGTACACAAAAAGCCGAGCAGACCCGCTCGGCTTTTTTGATGGCAAAACTATGTTGAGAACCAGATTATCTCACAAATGTATTGCTATAAAGGCATGGTGTTGGGTAGTTTATTTTACAGCCTAGAGCATATTGAGCGTATGTATAAAGAAAGAAAGCCTTATAATGTCGTAAAACGCTCGAGAAGGCCAGCAGAAAGCGCAGAGGAGCTTTCTACAAGGAAGATAAATAGAAACGAAAAGGTTCTGCGGTAGTAATCGAAGCTTACAGAGCTGTTTAAGAGAGATAAGCCCATATATGCTATAATACACAAGGCAAAACAAAGGAATGCAATAAGGAGCACCCAAGTATGAAAGAAAAGCATATGCAAACCCTTGGATGGGTTGCAACAGCAATGTCGGTGATGATGTATGTGTCATACATTCCACAAATCGTGGGTAATATGAATGGGCACAAGGGCGACTTTCTTCAGCCTGCAGTCGCGGCAGTGAACTGTACGTTGTGGGTGATCTACGGCCTATGCAAAGAGAAGCGCGACCTACCGCTGGCCGCAGCTAACTTGCCTGGAGTTATCTTCGGCTTGATTGCAGCGACGACAGCACTTATGTAGTGGCTACTTACGCTTTCTAGAGCAATACAATATACCAAATGAGCGTCTCTCCATGGTGCGTAGAGACGCTCATTTGCAGCTAGAATTAATACTAACTGGTTGTGCGGTGTTCGCTAGAATCAGACTGCTCGGAATCGGCTTTTGCTGCGAATATTCTGTCAATACGGTCATAATATCCAGGTTCCTTCGTCTCTGCAATAAGCCTACGCTGGTCCTCGACTAGCTCTGGCGTTGTCGGATATGCCAATGGGATGTTGACAAATAGGTAGGAGCTGCTATTCGGCAAGCCATATGCAACATGGTCAGCGACTGGGCCGATTACATTAACGCGTCGTTGCGTCCCAGCCATCTGCTTATATTTCTCTAACTTTCGTGCCGATCGGCGTTCGCGAGCCTCTGTAATTAGTTCTGTTACTCGCGAAGCTAGTGCCCCAATAGCACGTGCACCTTTAGGTGTTGGGGGGGGGTGATTTCGCCAGTAGGCTCGAGCTGGCTTGGCTGTGAAGGAAATTGTTCATGCATAGTGCGTTCATTATACCATATGTTAGCGATATGTGCTGTCTGATGCACAACGTCGCACGACAGCACCGTGCGACCTTGTTGCAGGCCAACCCGCAAGAAAACTGGGGCAATCAACTGGACTGCCCCATCACCAACACCGTCTCTAACGACGAAGCGCTCACCAGTGGTGGTGAGCGCTTCGCATCTTCATCAACCAACCCAGACCGTGTTACTCATGACCTAGGTTTGGGTAAGGCTATCGTGGTACACTCGGCGCGATTCGAACGCACGACCTTTGGCTCCGCAAGCCAACGCTCTATCCAGCTGAGCTACGAGTGCATACCTGGGAAACAAATGTTGCCCAGACCAAACTATAAGGTGCACTGGATGATACCAGATCGCTTATTATTGTAGCACAGAGGTGCGCTGAGGGCAAGACGCCGCGGCCAAAACTACTACTGCAACCGCAGGTAAATAATCAGCCGCTCGAGCAAATCAGGCTTGCGCTCGCTCATTGGTAGGTGAGAGGCGATGAGATCAACGAGTTGCTCGCCCACATCCTCGGGGAAGTACATGACGATGGGCATAGCGAAGCGCTTGCGTGGGATGAGCGTGATCCAGTTTTGTGTGGGCTTGGCAGTAACGCTAAAGGAGCGAAAGGTGTCGTATGAGTAGGTACGCTGGCCAACCACCACCTCGGCGTGGCTAGCGCTATAATTCAGCAAAGCAGCTGGCCGCTGCAGCGAGACGATCAATGCCACAGCCATAATAGGAATAAGTAGTGCGAAGGTGTAGGACTTAAACAAAAAGATTGAAATCGCGAAGAGTACCACCACAACCACACCAAAGATCACATACCAGCCACGAGGGCGAGTGGTATCATTTACCTCACGCTCTTGCCAGATGAGGAGCGGCTCGGTGGGGTCGGGGAAGGGCGAAACCTGCGACGAATTGCTGCTGGTTTCACTTGGCCCACGGCGAATCTCGAGCGGTGGGTTAGGCTCATCAGTAGCCTGAGTCTCAGCACGAGTGGTGCGCGATGGGTCGGTGGCATCTGAAGACGATGACTGATCGAATTGCGATGGTTGCATATGTTTAGTATAGCATAGAGTAGAACTCAAGGCATACTCCATCGGAGAAGAATGGCAGAAAAATAAGATAAAGAAGAATGAAGGGTGAACCTTTGAGGTCTGGGTTGTGTAGCGGCTTGATTCAATATAAAAATACCCTCGGCAGCGCACCAGCTACCGAGGGTTCGAGTAAGCCCAACATGGCGGAGAGAGTGGGATTCGAACCCACGGTAGGGGGTGCCTACGCCGGTTTTCAAGACCGGTACCTTCAACCACTCGGTCATCTCTCCAGTCTCGCCTATTATAGCATGAGATGGAGCAGGACAAAAGACGAGGGTTGTTTTCATCGATATACTACGGAAAGGCTACCGCTAAAATAGCCTGTTATCCAAACGGCTGATGAGCCACCACCACAGCAATAACCTGCCGTGCACCGGCAGTGCGGAGGTGACGCGCGGCATAGCGAATCGTTGCTCCCGTTGTAGAAATATCATCAATAAGGCAATAGGTGACCTCTGAAGAAAGTGTGCGTGGGCAGGCGAATGCTTGGCGAGCTTGCCGCTGGCGCTGGGCACGGCTACTCCCCAACTGCACACTGTGCTGAGCGCGCGTGAGGACTGGCAGGCAGGGTAGGCCACGCAGCCGGGCAAAGGCTTGAGCCAGCAACCGGCAGTGGTCATAGCCACGCTGGCGCTGGTGAGCCGGAATGGTTGGGATGGGTACGATGATGGTATCGGCTGGTAACGGTGGTGTGACGGCGTCGAGCAAGTCTGCCAGGGTGTGCTGAGCCGCCTGGGCACGCTCAAACTTATAGCGGTCGATCAGTCGCTCTAGCGCGCCCTCACGCTGCAGGGCACACCAAGCGGCCGCATAGGGCAGGGTGCAGGCTTGGCACTGGCCAGACAGGGTAGGTTGGCCACATTCGAGGCAACGGTAGAGTGGGGCGAGAATGATGTCGTTTTTACAATTATCACAGAGCAGTGTCCCTGTGATGTTGCAACCACAACAGGTATGCGGGGCAAGGAGGTTGGCAAGGTAGGTCGGTATTGTGATTTTTACACTCATGAGGCCTCTCCGGTTGATTATACGCCATCGATTAGCTATAATAAATCCAGACTGTTGTCGAAATGGTAATTGTGAATTAGCAAAAGAAAGTATGTGGAGGAAATTATGGCCCGGAGTCAAGATGATGATCTTTTGATCGGTGATGAGCTTGCGGCAGCATTTTTGGAGGGTGATGACTCGCTCGCGCCAGCTGCGCCAACTCACCAGCCAATGAATCACGCCCAAGCAAACCCAATGCCTGCCCAGAGTCAGCAGAGCCAAACCTCGCCGTGGGGCGAAGAGCCTGCCCAGAGCGAGGAAGACTACACTGGCCAACTGGCAGTCGATGTGTACGAGACCGAGACACAGCTCGTAGTAAAGGCCCGCACCGCTGGGGTGAACCGCGAAGAGCTGGATGTGAAGATCAATGACGGGCTCTTGACGATCGTCGGTACGCTGAGCAGTGGTGACGACACCGTGGCGACAAAATGGCACAACCAAGAGTGCTACTGGGGTGAATTTAGCCGTACACTAGAGCTGCCCGTAACGGTACGCGAGGACGAGACGACTGCTGTGTTGAAGGATGGTGTGCTGACCATCACCTTCGAGAAGGTCAAGCAAGAGCAGGCTAAGAAGATCCCGATCCTGTAGAGAAGGGAAAACGAGCTTTGAGATAATGACCCCGCTGATGCGGGGTTGTTTTGTGTGTGGGTAGTTAGCAATAAGGTCTTTCATAGTATTCTTGTCTTATATATTCTTTATTTCGTTTAGTAGAGTGTGAATATTAGTGGCAGAAGGGTGTCGTTTAGTAGTAACACTGAGAGGCTAGCGTGCTAGAGAAAGTTTCTGTAATAACGGAAGGAGAGCGGGAGTGGTAAGGAAGAGGCGAGGAGAAGGCCAAGCTGCTTGATGGCTAGATTATAGAGCCGAGCAAGAGGGTATAGTTCATGAGAGATGGCGAAGGTAGAAAGGTGTAATGGTTCTATCGGGCAGCCCCGCTAGAGTGTATGAGTTGAAATGGCAAGAGAAAGTGAGAGACTCCTTAGCACTAATTAGGTAGTTCTAGTGGTGTATTACAAAAGTTCTGAGCATATTGGCTGGGACGAGGGGTGAGTGTAGTAATTATTCGGTCAGGTGAGGAATAATATAGCTTTAGTACTATGCAAAGAATAGCTAAGATGTCCGTAGCAGAAGTAAAAACCTCCTACATACGCGTTGAAGTATATCCCTAACAAAAGTACCACCCTGCGAGAGGGTGGTATAAGAGAGCCAATGAAGAAAGGTGAGTTGTGTTATTGTCCTTGGTTGGCACCGATGTTGACGACGACGAAGTTGACGAGTGCGTATGCGATGATCGCAACGACAAGACCAACGATGGCGTACATGATGGTGTTCTTGGCACCAGTAACGGCGTTTGAGTCACCATTTGATACGGTATAGCGTACACCGCCGATCACGATCATGATAACAGCGACCGCACCAACGATGAAGAGAATCACGTTGACGATTGTCTGGAAAATACCAGTACCTTCAGTACAACCTTCTTTTTCGCTACCGAAGAGACAACTTACTTGGTCACTCCCTTTAGCAGAGGTAACCCCTTTCTTGAGGCCAAGGCCGTTGTCGGATGCAGCTGCTGCGCCAACGTGTGGAGCTACCAGCCCAGCAACACCTGCAGCCAACACTGGCACAGCGAGGAGTGTAAGCATAGCTTTTTTGATATTGATTTTCATTGTCATATCCTTTCTATTGGCATTAGTACCATCTTGTACTACCTGTACTATCTATATATACCAAAAATTTGCCAAAATGTTAAGAGCTAACGGAGAAAATTACCGAAAAAGAGCCTATTTTATTGCAGAATGCAAGCGAGGTAGGTAATAGTGGTGGTTAAACGTAATTATATTGGGCGGTTGGGGTAGATTGGCTGCCGCCACTACCAAGAAGATTTGAGACAACAAAGTTAACAATCGCATAGGCAAGGATAGCCACAACTAAGCCAGCAACGGCATAGAGAATAGTGTTCTTTGCGCTTTGTATACCATTTGAGTCACCATTTGACGTGGTGTAGCGAATACCACCAACGACGATCATAATGACAGCAATAGCACCAAGCGCATAGAGCATAATGTTAACGATATTCGTGATAGCAGTACCGATATTAAAGTTATTAACAGTGCCACCAGCATTATCAATGCCTTTTTTTACTTGGTCTTGTGCGCTAACACCTACTGCGAAAGTTTGTAGTGATTGACTGGAAGGTAGAGCACTAACAGAAGGGGCGACCATACCAGCAATAACGACGGAGCAGATACCTGTACCAAGAACTAGTTTTTTAATAATGTTCATCTTATATCTCCTTTATTTTATTGATAGATTATTAGTAACCCAGTTGACAATGGTATACGAAAGAATGGCGATAACGATACCTGCTACTGCGTAGAGAATGGTATTACGAGCAGCTTTGACTGCTTGTGGGTCTCCACCAGCTAATGTGAAGCGAAAGCCAGCATAGACAATCATGATGACAGAGACACCACCAAGAATCATGAGTGCAGTATTAATGCCACTTTTAATAACTGACTCTGGATTGGGAATGCCGGTGCCGCTTGAGGTAACTGACGCACAACCGCTCTCGCCATAGTCGCTTGCTTTTTGGCATGCGCTGTCTTTTTCGAGGCCACTATTGAGTTCTACTTTTGCATAGGCAGTGGATGTAGTCGCGATGATAGGAAGCAATAAGATGATGCCGATACCAATTGAGCTAATACAACGTGATAAGAAAAACTTCATGAGGGAAGCACTCCATTCATAACGGTGTTTGTAATGACAAACGCAAATAACACAATAGCAAGACCGACAATTGCACCTAGTAATGTGTTTTTTGCACGGGTAACCTGGCCCGGGTCATCTTGAGACATGGTGTACATAAAGCCCGCTACAACTATGACGATGACAGCGATAACACCAGCCCAAAGATAGGCAGTGTTAAGGAGGTTTTTAACAATATCAGTGTTTTTGGCAGAACTCTGGTAGCCTATCTCGTTTGCATGAATTTCTATGGCTGAAAGAAAACGCCACATTATAAGATCCCCGCTATTGTATTAACAACCATCGCTGCCGTTATTGCAATGACAAGGCCAATAAGAGCATCCCGAACCGTATTTTTGGCGCGAACCATTGCATCGGGGCTGCCTGTGCTGACCATATACATGTAGCCGCCCTTGATAATAAACCCGACAGCAATATATGCAACAACGACCATTGCTGCTTGGAGAACGTTAAGAGCAATCGTCAATAGGATAGTTTGCGTTTCTAAATCGCTCCGAATTGTTTTACAATCATCTTGTTTTTGTAATCCACGATACCAGGCAGGCATACCAAGGAAATTTGGTGGTGAGCAGGGTGCATCGGCATGAACAGGTGTAGCTGGTGCCAGAATAGAAAGGACAGCAATGACACTAATGCCATAGACGAGTAAACGACGAATCATTTGATGATACCTCCCGGCACAAGGAAGTTGAGTGCAATACTCATAACGGCATAAGCAAGCACGCCAATAACGACATTTGTTATGATCGTCTTTGCCTTAGCGGTCTTATTCGCATCACCACTGGCTGTTGAATAAAGAATACCAGCATAAATAAGTGTGCCAACTGCTGCAATACCGACGCCGATATTGAGGATGCGAAGAATAGCGATGAGTAAATTTGCAATGTTCATCTCGCCTGCGCCATCGTTATCTGCTGTATTACAACTCACGTTGTGAAATTTCAGTACACCACAACCATTATCGCCAGTTTGACACTCTGCTTTGCTCTTGTTTGCTTCAACAGTACAGTCTACCTTGTTATTGTCTGTTGCCATCACCTGTGCTGGCACGGCAACACCGCCAGCAAAAATTGCCAGCATTGCACCGAAGCCCAAGATCAATCGCTTATATTTCATGATACTATTCCTACGCTGTAGTGTATACGATATAAGCGGTGTTGTAAAGACTGGGGCGGGGCACGAACAGAGTAGGAGCGAAGGGTTGAATGGTGACATTGGTATCGTGGCGCATAAAACTTGGACTGCAAGGTCGATATTTTCTGAGTTAGGTTGCTTTTGCTGCTGGGCTGCTTTGTGAGAGATGAAATAAATAGTAATGTTATTTTAGCTCTGCACAGGGGTAGGATTATTTGCCAATAGTAGCCTGTATAACGCTAGAAGGGGGTGCGCAATAGATACAGTTTGGCATGCAGGCAGCAAAAACTTGACCACTGTGCGATATTATGCTAATGTCGAACAAGACATGAACAGAGCGTGGCGAGTGGTTGCGCGGGCGAGGGGTTGTCTGCGGCAATATACGGGGTGGCTGGCACTATTAGTGGCGGCACTCTTGGGGCTCACGCTCGCTGCCCCTGTGCCGGTGTATGCTGCCGAGACGGCGCAGCGCCAGGGTGAGAACCTCGTCTTTCGCCATAATACCTTCAAGCCACACCGGGCCAGCGACAAAGATCTAACCGCTCGTGGTTTACCTGCTGGTGTGCACTTCTATGAGTATGAGCCGACGACCAACCGGCGCCAGACCATCATCTTCCCGGCTGGTAGCGACCCACTACGTGCCAAGGAAGCGACGTATGTGGAATATATCTTTGTTGAGCCAGATACGTATAACAAGATGGATGATGCCATCGCTATCTCTGTCTCGGGGCAGCAGGAGGCTGCGCCGCAAAATAACGGCGGCCAGAACAACCAAAATAATCAAAATAACGGTGGTCAAGCTGGGCAAAACGCTGGTAATAATCAGAACAACGCCAACGGCCAAGATGGTGGAAATAACGGCCAAGCGGCAAATAATAACAATAATCAATCTCAAGACAAACCCGCCGAGCAAACAGATAAAGATGATGGTGCCACGACCAGTTGTAGTGGCACAGCGCTGGGTAGTATTGGCTGGATTGTCTGCCCGGTGAGTAACTTCATGGCGTGGATTACCGACCAGCTTTACCGGCAGGTAGCGCAGTACTTGGCAGTGCAGCCACTCCAATCTGGTAGTGATGGCACACTCTTTCGCTTTTGGGCGATCATGCGCGACTTGGCCAACATCGCCTTTATCATCGTCTCGCTCATCGTGATTTATTCGCAAGTTACTAGTGTTGGTATTAGCAATTATGGCATCAAGAAGATGTTTCCGCGCTTAGTGGTGTCAATTATCGTCGTCAATATGTCGTTTTGGCTATGTGCGGCAGCGATTGATATTTCGAACATACTGGGCTTTCAGCTGCAGCAGCTGTTTGTCAATATTGCCTCGACGGTCAATGGGGCGGATTATAACACGCTTAACAAAATCACCTGGCCTAATGTCATGAGTGCTCTGCTGACGGGCAGCGCTAGCGCGGTGGGTGCGGTGGTGGGAGTGAGCGCGCTGGTGGGTGCAACGGATGGGGCGCTGGCGATGGCCATCCCGCTGCTGGTCGGTGTGCTGCTGGCGGTTATCATCGCTGCAGTGATTATTGCGGCGCGCCAGGCGCTCATCACCATTCTTGTCATTGTCTCGCCCTTTGCCTTCTTGTTGCATGTACTGCCTAGTACAGAGAAGTATTTTGATAAGTGGAAGGATCTCTTTATGACGATGATGTTGATGTTTCCGCTCATGTCGATATTGTTTGGTGGGTCGCGCTTGGCGGGGGTGGCGATCTTGACCAATGGCAAGGATGCGAATAATCTTAACCTCATCATCCTTGGCCTAGCGGTGCAGGTGGTGCCACTGGTGCTAACGCCCTTTGTGGTGCGGATGAGCGGCTCGCTGCTAGGGCGGCTGGGCGCGATTATGAATGATCCGCGGCGTGGCATTGTCGACCGGACACGGACTTGGGCACAGCAGCGGGCAGACCTGCGCAAGTCGCGCGTGCTTGCTGGCGATGCGCAGCGCAACTGGCTGGGTAATGCGGCGCGGCGGCGGGCCCTTAAGAAACGCGCTATTCAGCAGCGAACCGATGCTTACACCAAGCGCTTTGAAACAATGGCCGACTTATCGGCGGTGGGGCGGAGCAACGATGAATATAACCGCTACACCGACCTGCGTGGCAAGGAAGGAGCAGCGCGACGCGACCGAGCCTGGAATGCGCGCCTCTTGCAGGATGATGAGCTGAAGCAGCGGGCACTCAACACCCAGCTCACCTCTGATGAAGCCAAAAATGCCGCCCATAAGCTGGATACGCTCTATGATGAGCTGAAGCTTGGCGGTGAGGTGCCAGCTGGCTTGAGCCATGGTCTGGGGCGGCGCGCTTATGCAGCGGCCGAAGTGGGTGCGCTAACGGAGATCCGCAGTGCGATGGCACAGCGCGAAGTGCGGGCGAAGATCGACCGTGAGCTCCTCGCCGATGGGGCAGTGGCCAATGCCGATGGTGTGGTGCTGCGCGATGGCGATGGCGTTGCCTTGCGCCGCCGGATGGTCGATGGCCAGACGCTGCAAGACTACGCCACAGGGGTAGGGCATAAGAACTTGATGGTAGCAAGCCAGACGGCGCGGTTGCGCAAGGAGTTTGGCGAGCATGTCGCGGCCGAAGATCAGCTGATGCGCCACTTTAAGCTCAACAGCAGCCAATGGCAAGCTATGGCTGCTACGGGCGATACTGCCATTACCCTCACCGATGCCAGTGGCAACCAGCACACCTTCCGAGCGGATAATGAATATGTGAAGGAAGCGGCTATCGAGCACCAATTCCGCGCCGGCTCGGCTGGCCAAAAGCGTGAGATTATCCGCGAGACTGGCCGCGAGATCGAATATGTAGCAGACGATGGCACGGTGCAGGTGCGCCAGGGGTACAACTATGATGCCCGTGCGACTGTTTCGGCTGAGGCGGTGGCCTCTGGGGTGGCGGGTGCGGTGCCGTTTGTTAATGACGCGACGTACGATGCGATCTTGCGCGGCGAATACAACGGCGCAGCTGCTGAGAAGATGCACTCGCTACGTCAGGTCTTTGAGGGGCGGCTCAAGGCAGAGAACTTCGCAGGGGCAAATGATGGTGCACTAGAGCTGATCTATAGTATCCCCGACTTGCCCGACTACCAGCAGATCAAGGATTCGTATCTTCGCACTCTCTCGCCCGAGAAGCGGGCTGCTATTGAGCCGACTTTCGATCAAGCCTATGCTGAGCGTCACCAAGCTCTTCGTCACGATGCTTACCGCATTCTCAACACTCCAGAGCTCCGTCGCAACACCAACGCCGCTAACCGTGCTGTGTATGAGCGGTATGCAGAGCGACCACAGGAGTAGAGTACACAAAAAATGCTCCGCGTGGCATGCGGAGCGTGAGTGATATAAGGAGAGAATTAACCTTCTTGTATTGCCTTGGCTTCTTTCAGGACGACCCTAGTTTCTTTAAAGCGGGAGAGTGCTTTCTCTCCTATGCCATGTGCAGTAAGTCCTAAGCCACTGCCTGCAAGTGCAATACCGAGTCCTTCTATCGATTGTAGCATTGCTTCTTGCGCTCTTTGGCGCTTCAGATTTGCAACATCTGCAGGGTCGGTTACTTCTGTGGTGTTTGGTGCTTCAATAACGACTGTAGGGAAGTTTGATGATTCATCAGATTCCCATCTAAGATCATAGCCAGTAGTAGCTTCTATTGCCGCCAAAGCAGATATACCAACACCGGCACAAGTTAACCCAACACCAACACGCCGTGCGAGTCGCCCAAGCCGCGATAGTTCCTTGCCTCTCCTAAAGAGTGATTCGGCATAGGCTTGCTTGATTATTTTCTGGACTGAAGGATCTGATTCATCATCGTATTCCTCCTCTACTGCAGCCTCCGGGCTTGCTGGTGTCTCGAAGCGGGCGGTTGGTGGAGTATATGGGTAGCTTGTCGTCCGGGCGGTAGGGAAGATAGCGGTTGGGCTGTCATCGCCTTTGGTATGTTTGGTATCGGCGAGGGTTGATGTGGGCAGCTCGGTTGCGAGGTCAGCTGGGTAGGCCTCATATGGTGCTGCATTCGCTCTTATGCCAGGCATTGTTTTCTCCTTGTGATTACGAGAAGTTATTGTGTGCTATGCCCATATATTACGAGCTAGTGAGGTGGTTTGTCAAGCGACTGGGGCTTGGATAGCACATACCTCGCAT
This sequence comes from uncultured Candidatus Saccharibacteria bacterium, assembly GCA_963554165.1. Classification (GTDB taxonomy): domain Bacteria; phylum Patescibacteriota; class Saccharimonadia; order Saccharimonadales; family Saccharimonadaceae; genus Saccharimonas. The sequence continues at coordinate 427,500 of CAUVQR010000001.1, forward strand.
CAGCTGAGCATATGATGCGAGGTAGAGTCGTTACCGAGCTGGTATTGTGGACTAATAAGTCTATTCGTGTGTTGGCAGTGGCGTTGGGATTGCCGTAGCTAGGTCGGTGGCAGCGGCCTCTGGGCTCGGAGTACCCGCGATATGCTCTGGTGTTTTACCGGTGCACTGGGGGTCGTTAGGGGAGACTGCAATACTGCCTACGTAATTATCTCTATAGACAAGATTTGAGTCATCACACCGCTTGGAAATACGTGGCCCGTCTTCGTTACTCCACAGGCTCGTCCACCCTTCGCTATTAGCAGTGGCGGGTGCTGGCTTCTCTGCGCTTTCGTCACTTGAGCAGCCCGTTACACCAAACAGAGCGGCAGGCATTAACGCTGCCACAGCCACTCCTTTTTTGGCGGCTTGCAATACCGCGCTAGGTGTGGTTTTGTCCTCGTGGGTGGAGAAGTATTCTCGCGTCATGGTTTGACCTTTCTGGTGTATTATGTATCGATACTGTTAATAGTAGAAAAAGTACGGGGTTTTGTCAAGGTAGTAAAATTGAACCCAAAACCCACCGGTCAAGCGGTGGGCTATGAGGCAAGAAACAGAGGTGGTACACTGGTTTCTCGCCGTAGTGGGTTGTGGGTAGTAGGCTGCTACTTGCGGGTAAAGATCTCGCGCAGGCTGAGTTTGCGGCTGTACTCGAGTGCACCAAAGCGGAAGAGGCGCACACCCATCATGATGGCGATGACGGCGCAGACGGTCAGGATGCTAATGCTGATGGCGGCGTCTGTCGCACTGAGGTTGCCAATCGCATTGCGCAGCATGAGTGGGATGGGTGAGGTGAGTGGGAAGTAGGTGATGATCTTGCTTGGCAGCGCGTCTGGTGTGGAGACGAGCATGGCGGCGGCATAGAGCGGCGCAAAGAGCAGGATCATGATGGTGGCAAAGAAGCTCCCCGCCTCCTTAGCGGTTGGCACAGCAGCGCCGATTGCCACCAGCATACCGGTGAAAAAGAGGAAGCTCGCGGCAAAGGCAAGGAAGCCTATCCCAATCCGTACGGGGTCGACTGCAATGTGCGAGAGGTCGACATCGGGCAGCTGCAGCTGATCTTTGAAAAAGATATAGGCAATGAGCACTGGCAAAATAACGAGCAACCCCTGAATAAACGCCAGGACGATGAGCGAGATAATCTTCCCGATGATGAGCGTGCGAGCGTGCACCGTGGTGAGGATCATCTCAATGACGCGGTTTTCCTTTTCCTCCGTTGTGCTGGTGAGCATTTGGTTGCCGAAGAAGCTAATGAGGAAGTAGAACAGCACTAAGAAAAGCCCCGGTAGGATCATCTCGTTGATGGCGTTGTATTCTTTGCCATTTTTGTAGACAGTGTTTTTGGTGTTGACCTTGTCTTGGATAACCATGCGCACTGCTGGGCTGACCTCTGATTGGACAGAGTTAGAGAGCAGGCTGGTGGCGATGCCGCTGTAGCGGCCGTTGTCGAAGAGTCCAACATCTTTGCCATAGACTTCCACCCGTTCTTTGGCGATGTCTTTGGGGTAGTAGATGTAGGCATCGAGCTTGCCTTCTTGGACCCGCTTGATGGTAGCGTCTTTGTCTGCGGCAGCGACAGGCTGAGCCTTGGTAGCGGCAAGCAGCTCTGGCTTGACGAGCTTCGACTCATCCGTCACAGCAAAGCTAAAGGCCTGCTTCTCGAGGTTCTTAGCAGCATCGGCCGAGGCTTTATTAGAGAGGAATATAACCCCAAAAAGCACGGCAAACACCAATGGGAAGCTGATTGCCGCAAGCCAAAACGACTTCTTCTTGAGCGAGCGGGTAATCTCGAACCGGATGACGGTAGATAAGTTATGCATATTAGTTGTCCTCCTTGCTGGGCTGGCTATAGACCTGGATGAAGATGTCGTCGAGCGATTTGCCACCAAACTGCGTGCGTACCTCGGCTACTGTGCCATAGGCATGAGCCACGCCATCTTTGAGTAGCAAGATGCGGTCGCACAAGCGCTCGACTTCGTCCATTTGGTGGGTGATCATCACCACTGTAGCGCCCTTGGCTTGGTGCTCCTCAATGATCTCCATGAGCAAGCGCCGGTTGACGGGGTCGAACCCCTTGGTGGGCTCGTCGAGAATGATGAGTTCTGGGTCGTTGATAATGGTGATGCCGAGCTGAACCTTTTGTTGCTGGCCACCACTGAGTTTGTCCAGGCGGGTCTTGGCTTTATCGGCCAGGCCAACCCGCTCGAGGAAGGCGAGTGACTTGCTGCGTGCCTCGCTGCGGCTCAGGCCCTTGAGCTGGCCAAAGTAGATCATCGTATCGATGACACTTTCCTTCTTGTAGAGGCCGCGCTCCTCTGGCAGATAGCCAAGCTTGACATCGCCCGAGACGGAGTATGGCGCGCCATTGACGAGTAGCTCGCCGCCAGTTGGTTGATATATGCCGAGGAGTGAGCGGATCGTGGTGGTCTTGCCCGAGCCGTTGCTCCCCAAAAACCCAAACGTCTCGCCGCGCTTCACCTCAAAGCTGAGGTCGTCGATGACGCTGGTCTTGCCAAATTTCATCGAAAAATGGCTGACGGTGATGATAGAATCTGTTACTTCCATAATAATATCATATCATATCGAGGTGCGATGTAAAGAGGAGCGATATAGCATCAAAAAACATAGCCCACCAACCATGCTACAATACTCCTATGAAACTGAAACGACTGATAATGCCGCTGCCGTATCGGCGCTTGGTGATTGCATTTGTGGCGGGGTTTTGTGTGATGGTGTTTGAGCTGGTAGCAGCGCGGGTGATGTCGCCAGTGGTGGGGGCGTCGACCTATGTGTGGGCGAGCATTATTGGCGTCATTATTGCGGCGATGAGCCTGGGCTACTGGCTAGGTGGCGTGCTGGCCGATACGCGCTCGCGCGATGGCGATGTGGCGTGGCTGCTGCTTGGTGCGGCGCTGCTGATGCTGACAATGCTGTGCCAATACCACGATATACTGCGGTGGGTGGCGCAATTGCCGATCGATATCCGCCTGCAAGCCACGGTGGCGGCAAGCCTGCTCTTTGCACCAACCAGCCTGGTGCTGGGAGCGGTGAGCCCCTATCTGGTGGAGCGGCAGACAGACACGCTAGCGCGAACGGGGCGGTCGGTGGCATCGCTCAGTGCGGTGAATTCGATTGGTGGAATCGTCGGCACCTTTGCAGCGGGGTTTTTCTTGTTTGGCTGGCTGGGGATTCACGATGTGCTGGTGGTACTCATTAGTCTGCTCGTGCTGGCCAGCTGGCTGGTGGTGCCCGGCCAGCGTTGGCAGTGGCGCGTGGTGGTGAGTGTGCTGTGCGTGGGCCTGGCGCTGGGTTATCGCGTGGCACCAGTGGTGCGGGCTCAGGCTGCGCAGACGATCGATACCGCCGCGGCGCACTACACACTCCAGCAATGGCGTCGGCAGGATGGCGCGATTATCCGCGGGATTGCCAGTGGCCCGGCCGGTGTGCAGTCTGGTGTGGTGGTTGGGCAGCCGCAGCAGCTGCCATTTTGGTATACGCGCCAGATGATGCAGGCGGTGGAGCAAGCCCCGCAGCGCCAGCGCATTTTGGTGCTGGGCGGTGGGACCTTTACGGTGCCGCGCCTCCTCGCCCAGCGCTATCCGCAGAGCCAGATCGATGTAGTAGAGATCGATCCAGGGCTCTTGCCGATTGCTCGCCAGTATTTTTATTATCGCGACCCAGCCAATGTGCGGCCGATCTTCCAAGATGCGCGCGTCTTCCTCGAGCGCAGCACTGAGCAGTACGATATCGTCCTCGTCGATGTCTATAACGATGGCGATGTGCCTGCTTCGCTGGCAACACACGAGTATGCTACCACACTCAAGCGGCATCTTCGCCCTCAGGCTCGCGTGGTGGTCAATATGATTGCCAGTCGCCAGCCAGCCTGCCAGCCACTGTTTGCTGCCCAGGATGCGCCGTATGCTGCTCTATTGGGGCAGGGGAGCTTCCGCTATGAGCGGGCAGATGGCTGGGAATATACTAATGTCGTGGCGACGTACGGTGGTGGCACCGCTCACCAGCCAGCCCCCTTCGCTAGCCAGCCGCCGTACCATGATGATTATGCACCGATGGAGCGGCTCCGGCAGGAGTGCCGAGAGGTGTCTGAGCGTAATGCGCGCTCTTAGTGACGTACACTCGTTAGTTAATGCGCTGTACTTTCTCACGCTCACCCTCCCCACACTCCCTCCGACGGAACACTATAAGGGTCAATACTTCCCAAGTATCGACCTCTTGCGTTGGGCTGAGAATCTGTCAGTACAATGACAGATTCTCACACTCCATCAGATGAAGCGATGGGGAGGAGGAGCTAACGCTGAGAATATCGTTCTATTATGTTTATGCATAAATAACACAGAGTATCATGTACACTCCTCGCTCATATTATGAGGGGTCAACTGGATATGCCAGGCCGAAAAGCTCCGGCCAGGTGGTGTGATAGAGCTCTGCTCGCTAGCACTGGCTCTAACCTCTAGATATTTTCTTGTACGAGGCTAGGGTGTGCTATCACCCACAGAGGTCGCTCGCAAAATCGGTTGTAGTTTTCACAAAAACCCTTGCCAAGCACCATATCTGGCGTCTATAGTAGGACCCAGACGCTACATATATAGCGAGCACACATAAACACGGGAGAGACAAATAATAGAGATCGGCTCCAGGCGTGCCCTGGTGGCTGGTTTTGTGCACCGTATGATAAGGAGCCTAAGGGGAGGGATGATGACGATTCATATTACTAAGCGTGATGGTACGACCGAGCCATTCGACACAACCAAGATAAATGCTACGTTGCTGGCGGCAAGCCAGGGGTTGGCCGATCCGTTGCAGAAGATCGTGCAGATTGCTCGCGAGCTGCAGCTGACGCTCTTTGATGGGATGACGACCAAGCAGCTGGAGGAGACACTCATCCAGACGACGGTGCAGAATATTAAGGATGACCCAGACTACGACACGATTGCGGCGCGCCTGCTGCTGGGCACGATCTACCGCGATTTGCTCGGCGTATATACCACTGATGAAGAACTGCGCCAGCGTCATAGGGAGGCTTTCCCGCGCTATATTCGCCAGGCGGTGGCCGATGGCTTGCTCGACCCGCGCATGGAAGATGAGACGATCTTCGACCTCGAGCGCCTGGCTGCCGCACTTGACCCTAGTAAAGACAGACTGAGTAAATATCTTGGCGTGGTGACCAACCGCAATCGCTACGCCCTGCGCAAGCAGAACGGTGAGCCGCTCGAAGTGCCGCAGTTTACTACTATGCGTATCGCCATGGGTCTGAGCTACAATGAGGAACACCCGACTGAGGCAGCCATTGAGTTTTACCAGCACATGGCCAACCTCGAATACAGCCCGGGCGGGAGCACTCGCGTTAATGCTGGTGGGTTGTTCCCGCAGCTGAGCAATTGCTTCGTCATGGAAGTGCAGGATGATATGGAGTCGATTGCTAAGAGTGTGCGCGATACGATGTGGATTGCCAAGGGTACAGGTGGTATCGGTGTCAGTTTTACGAAGCTGCGGGCGGCGGGTAGCCCAGTTAAGACAACTAACACAACAAGCACCGGGCCAATTCCGTTTATTAAGATGATCGATACAGCGCTGTTTGCGGTGTCACGCAAGGGTAAGAAGATGGGCGCAGCGGCTGTGTATATGGAGAACTGGCACATCGATTTTAAGGAATTTATAGACCTGCGCTCTAACTCCGGCGATCCGTATTTGCGGACACGCTTCCTCGATACAGCGGTGTTTATTAGTGATGAATTTATGCGCCGGGTGCAGGCTGATGAAGACTGGTATCTCTTTGACCCAGCTGAGGTCAGCGACTTGAGCGAGCTGTATGGCGCGGCTTTTGCTAAGCGGTATGCGTATTACATTACCCAGGCCGAAGCGGGCAAGCTGCGCGCTTATGATAAGCTGCCTGCGCGCCAGCAATTCCACAGAATTCTGAGTAGTTTGCAGGCGACCGGCCACCCGTGGCTCACCTGGAAGGATGCTATTAACCTCCGGGCGCTTAACAACAACACTGGGACTATTCATCTCAGCAACCTCTGTACAGAGATCACTTTGCCGCAAGATGAGCACAATATTGCGGTGTGCAATCTGGTGAGTATTAACCTCAGTGCCTTCCTGGATGATGCGACCAAGACGTGGGACTGGCCACGGCTCGAGCAGGCGACGCGCTCAGCCACGCGGCAGCTCGATAACCTTGTAGACATTACCACAACACCTATTCCGGAGGCGATGAATAGCAATCTGCAAAACCGCGCGATTGGCCTGGGCTTTATGGGCCTGGCCGATGTGCTAGAAAAGCTCGAGCTGAGCTATGAATCTGAGGCGGCGTATGAGCTGATCGATCAGCTGGCGGAGTTTATTAGCTACTACGCTATCGATGAGTCGGCCGAGCTAGCGGTGACGCGCGGTAGCTATCCTAACTTTGCTGGCAGTGGCTGGAGCAGGGGGGAATTGCCTATCGACACGATCGACCGACTTGGCGCGCAGCGGGGTGAGGCAGTAGCAATTAACACGACTCGCCGCCTTGACTGGGAGGCGCTGCGCCCCAAGGTGAGGCGCGGCATGCGCAATGCCACGCTGATGGCTATTGCGCCTACCGCCAATATCTCGCACGTGACGGGCACCACTCCAGGGATCGACCCGCAATTTAGCCAAATCTTTAGCCGGAGCACGCTCAATGGTAAATTCCTTGAGGTCAATGCTAACCTGGTGCGCAAACTCAAAGCCCTCGGCCTGTGGGAGGAGCTCAAGGACGAGCTGCTTACTAACCAAGGCGACATCCAGCACATGGAGCAGATTCCTCAGGCGGTGCGCGATGTGTATAAGACGAGCTTTCAGCTGAGCCCGTATGCCTTTATTGAGGTGGCAGCCCGCGCTCAGAAGTGGGTTGACCAAGCGATTAGCCGCAATATGTACTTAGAATCGCGTAATATCGAGGAGTATATCACGATCTACAGCGAAGCCTGGCGCCGCGGCCTGAAAACGACGTATTATTTGCACGTGAAGCCACGCCACCAGTCCGAGCAGGTCTCCATTCGCGCTAACAAAACCGAACAAAAACTCCACCAAGACGCCAAGCGCGTGGGTTTTGGTGGCTTCTACCGCGCACGCAAGAAACGAGAGGAAGGGAAGGAGAAGGAATCGTGAGCCACGAGTATAGCGATATACCAGAGGTAAAGATGGACTCAACAGGTCATCGAAATGCAGAACTGTCAGTTGATGAAACGCAGCGACTGGAGCTCGCGCCGGGTGGTGTCCATCACACTATCGGCACTGTAGCGATTGCGGAGGCAGACAGCACAACCTCAATACGTTATGTCCAATATGCCCTTGATGTTGACCTGGACTCACCACTATTCCCAGCGTCAAAGGTGTCCGAGAGCTCGCGCCAGCAAAATAGCAGATCTGCGGTTGAGCAGCGCCACCCAGCAGATATGGAACAAGAAATATAAGTGTAGATAGTATAATAATTAATTCGTTTTTTACAAAAACAAGGAGGTAATAATGGGCATTCTAGGATCAGGCGTACGCGATGGCTTGCAGCTCAAGCCGGTGCGCTATGACTGGGCGTATCGCCTATACAATCAAGCGGTGGCCAACACGTGGTTCCCTAATGAGGTGCAGTTGAGTCAGGATTTGGCGGATTTTGAGAAATTGAGCGAGGACGAAAAGCACGCCCTCAAGACGGTGATTAGCTACCTTAATCCTAACGAGTTGCTAATTAATAAATCGCTGGCGTTTGGTATTTATCCTTGCGTGAACGCCGCTGAGTGCCACCTGTATCTTTCGAAGCAGATGTGGGAAGAGGCGAATCACTTTATGACGTTTGAATATATTATCGAGACCTTCCCATTTGATCGTGAGGAAATTTATGCGGCCGGCTGGGGTAAAAAATCCCTGGCAGATAAAGCTACCTTCCAGACCAAATACGTCACGCGCATGATGCAGGAGCGTCCGGATGTGACGACACTGGAGGGCAAGAAGGATTTTGTGCGCAACCTGGTGGCGTATAACATCGTGCTAGAGGGGATTTGGTTCTACAGTGGCTTTATGGTGGGGATGAGCTTCCGCCGCCGCAACCTACTGCGCAATGTTGGCACGCTGCTCGACTGGGTGACGAAGGACGAAAACCTGCACCTGGAGTTTGGTATTAACCTGCTGCTGACTATTTTGCACGAAAACCCGGATTTGCAAACCGAGGAATTTGCCGACGAAATCCGCAGCCTGATCCTGGAAGCCGTCGAGCTCGAAAAGGCCTATAACAAAGACATGCTGCCGCGCGGCATTCTGGGCCTGAACGCCGATTATGTCAACCAATACGTGATGTATATGACTGACCGGCGACTGGAAGAGCTCGGCTTTGAGCCAGAGTACAACGTGACGAACCCAGCCAAGTGGATGGCCGCTGCCAACGACACGCTGGAGCTAGTGAACTTCTTCGAGAGTACTAATACAAGTTATGAGGTGAATACGACGAAGTAGTAGACAGAACAATCTTACTAGTCTACCGGTCTTATGGGAGCTCTCGCTCCATCACCAGACCGAAAATGTTCCGGCCAGATTATACTACAGCAATCTTCCGCTTGCTAAGTAGCTGGCCTCCAGATATTTTCTTGTCTGGCAATGGAGCGAGAGCGGCCCGCTGATGCAACAAACAATATTTGCAAATTAGATACGAAAGGAATATAGCCACCATGAATACTCTCACGCACACCATCCTCGATACAGTGCCAGTTGGTGCGCTGGCTACAGTGAATCGCGACCGCACGCCGCTGGTGACGCCACTGCACTTTGCTCGAGTGGGAGACGTAATTGCCTGGCTGTCTGATCGTGAGGCGCGCCACTCGCACAACGCTTTTCGCACTGGACGGGCAGAGTTTGTGGTGTGGAATGACGCGAAGCAGGCCGTTTACCTCCACACTATGGTGCGCGAAGCCCGCGAGGACGAGATCGCGGCCATTACTGAGGCGTATACGGCTAAGCTGGGAAATTTTCGTCCCCAGTGTGCTCAGCCGCAGTGGTATGTTGCACCAATTGGCCAGCTGGATGATAATTCCACAACAGAAAATTGGGTGCATTACCTTGCGTAAAACGCTATATATAGCGTATAATAGACATTATAACCACAACGGGTCGGGAGAAATTATTATGACACAAACTACAGCACCAATAACACCAACCACAGATACAACAACGACAACCACCACCACGCAGGCACAGACTACCAAGCCTCAGCTGACGGACGACATGACGCTTGAGGAGAAACTCGATGCCATTGAGCAGGCACTGCTGGCTGCTCAGCAGGTTGCCGTCGACCAAGCAGCAGCGAGTGGCACTCCTGTTATTATGCCAGATCCAGCAGAGCTGACCATGTGCGAGGGCTGCCAATAGGTGGCGCGTATCACTAACCAGCAAAAGACCAGCGATCGGGCTGGTTTTTTGCTAGTATACTGCTTATGGATACATGCTACAATAGAACGCGAGAGGGAGATTGTATGACACAGACACACCAACCAACGTATATTTTTGTCACCGGTGGGGTACTCTCTGGGGTGGGTAAGGGCATCACGGCGGCCAGTATTGGCGCGGTGCTGCAGGCTAAGGGCTTATCTGTCTCAGTGCAAAAGTGTGACCCATACCTTAATGTCGATGCTGGGCTGCTTAACCCCAAGGAGCATGGCGAGTGCTTCGTTACTAAAGATGGAGCGGAGACCGATCTCGACCTTGGTCACTACGAGCGCTTTTTAGATCTTGAACTTACCCAGCGCAATGCTACGCTAGCGGGGCGGCTGCTGCGTGACTTGATCGCCGATGAGCGGGCCGGGAAATTTGGTGGCCAGACGGTGCAGCTGGTGCCGCATCTCACCCAAGCGATCAAGCGAGCCATCCACCAGGCAGCAGCGGGTCAGGTGCATATTGTGGAGATTGGTGGCACGGTGGGAGATTATGAGGGGCTAAGCTTTGTCGAGGCAATCCGCGAGTTCTCATTAGAGGTGGGGCGCGAGCACTGTCTTTTCGTCCATGTGGTGTATGTGCCGTTTCTTGCGACGAGCCAGGAGTACAAGACGAAGCCGGCCCAGAATGCTATGGCTGACCTGCGTGGTTTTGGCATTATGCCCGATGTGGTGGCAGTCCGCACTGAGGGTAGCATTGCGCCGCCGCGTGGTGTGGCGGATAAGATTGCTATTGCCAGCGGGGTGCGGCCAGAGGGGATCATTATGATGCCAAATGTCGATACGGTCTACAAGGTACCCTTGATGGTGGCGCGTGAATTAGGTCCGGTGCTGGCGAGCTTTACTGGCAATATGACGGCACCAGATATGACGCGTTGGCAGCAGCTTGTCCGGCATGACAGCCAGACCTACCGCCAGCGGCTGACGATTGGCCTCGTGGCGAAATATGTTGATAATGCCGATACTTATCTCTCCATCACCGAGGCGCTCAAAGCAGCTGCCTGGGCGCACCGCAGTGAGGTGACGATCAAGTGGATCAATGCCGAGACAGTGACCGACGCAGCGCTCGGCGCTGTGGATGCTGTGGTGGTGCCTGGTGGCTTTGGTAAGCGCGGGGTGGAAGGGAAGATTGCGGCGGCGAGTTACTGCTTGCAGCACAATATACCGTATCTTGGTATATGCCTGGGGATGCAGGTCGCAGTGATTGCCGCTGCCCGTCGCGGTGGCTTGGCCCAGGCTGGCAGTGCGGAGTGTGGTGCTGCGCCAGATGATGCCGTCATCTACCTCATGCCTGACCAGCAGGGCAAGCAATCGACCGGTGGGACGATGCGCCTGGGCAATTACCCAGCGGTGCTGCAAGCTGGCTCGCGCACCGCTAAGGTATATGGAAAAACAGAGGTTGTAGAGCGTCACCGCCACCGCTATGAGGTGAATCAAGCGCATCTTGCGGCGATTAACGCGGGCGGGGTTGTGGTGTCGGGCACGTCACCCGATGGCAGGCTGGTCGAGTTCGTCGAGGCACCTACCTGCGACTACTTCGTTGCGACTCAGGCTCACCCAGAGTTTACCTCGCGGCCATTCCGAGCCCACCCGCTTTTTGCTGGGTTAGTGCAGGCGGCGCTCAAGCGGCAGAAGCGGGTACAGAAGGGTAAGGCGTAACCTTCTCGCTACGCTTACGCTATTCTTGCGCTGCATCTGTTGTATACTATAATCATGGAACAGACGATTCGTGATGCAGTATACACTCTTTACCAACAAACTCCGCCAGTGGAATTGACGCGGCCGGAGCCGACGTTTGGTGATTTTGCGACCAACGTCGCACTCAAGCTTGCCAAGCCACTAGGCAAGAAGCCACGCGAGATTGCCGAGGAGGTGGCGGCGGTGCTACGCCAGACTGGCCAGTTTTCTGATGTGAGCGTGGCTGGCCCGGGTTTTATTAATCTCCGCCTAAGTGATGAAGCGCTGTGGCAGGCGGCCAATACCGCGCCGCAGCAGATCTATGGCGGCATGCGCTACACGCTGGAATATAGCTGCCCCAACGCCTTTAAGGAGTTGCACACTGGCCACCTATACCAGACGGTGTATGGCGATATATTGGCGCGGATTATTGAGTCGGTTGGCGCGGCGGTAGACCGAGCCAGCTTTGGTGGTGATGTTGGCCTGCACGTCGCTAAGTGCCTGTGGGGGATGCGCCACACGCTAGGCGGCGAGCTACCCGAGAAGCTAACAGAGGTAGAGAGCGATGTCTTTGCTCGGGCACGGTGGATTAGCCAGGCCTATGTGATCGGTGCTAAGGCGTACGAAGAGAACGAGACGGCGAAGCAAGAGATTATTGAGTTTAACAAGCTCGTCTACAGCTACCATGAGCATGATGAGCACAATACGCCACTGGCTCAGATCTATTGGACGACGCGCCAGTGGAGTTTGGATTACTTTGATGCCTTCTATGCGATGATTCAGGTTGATCATCTTGACTATATCCCCGAGAGTAGCACTGCACCGATTGGCCTCGCCGTGGTGCACGAGCAGCTCGAGCGGGGGAATTTGCAGCGCTCTGAGGGGGCAGTGGTCTTCGTCGGTGACCCCGCCAAGCATTTGCACACCCGCGTTTTTGTAACGTCCAACGGCTTGCCGACATACGAGACGAAGGACATTGGCGTTATCTGGAAGGAAGTGGCAGACTACCACTTTGACCACCGGATTCTCATCACTGGCAACGACCAAAAGGAGTATATGCGTGTGGTGTATGCTGCGGCTGAGCTCTTCCGGCCTGAGCTAGCTGGGCGGATGACCCACCTGACCAATGGTACGGTGCGCTTTGGTGATGGTAGCAAGATGAGTTCGCGCCTGGGCAATGTGGCGCGAGCGGCTGATGTGCTTGCCATCGTTCAAGAGCGCGTCGCACGCCTCACGACAGACCCAGTGGTGCAGCGCCAGGTGGCATTGGGGGCGATCAAATACGCTTTTGCGAAGTATCGCATGGGCAACGATATCGCCTTTGATATGGATGAGACGGTGAGCCTGCAGGGCAATTCTGGCCCCTATATTCAATATGCTCACGCTCGGGCCTGTAGCATCCTTGCCAAGGCGAGTGCCGAGCTTGCCGAGCCAACCGATTGCACTGATGATGAGCGCCTCCTTCTGCGCAAGCTGAGCGAATATCCAGAGGTCGTTGAGAAGGCCGCCCGCGAGTATCTTGTGCATGGCATCTGCCACTACCTCTATGAGCTTGCCCAAGAATTTAACCGCTTCTACGAGAAAAACCGTGTCGTTGGTAGCCCGCGCCAGGCCGAGCGCCTGAGCCTGGTGCAGCGCTACCGTGACACCCTGGCTGCTGGTCTTGCTCTGCTCGGTATCGAAGCACCGGAGCGGCTGTAGTGGGTGAGCGTACGTGGGTGGGTGGCACGTAAACCAGTGCTATCACGTGGGTTTGAGAAGACGCGCCTGGATAGGATCGCAGCTGCCAAGCAAGACAAAGAGAATATTGAGAAGCGATTAGCGAAGTCCTCGCGCCATAGAACACCACCAACACAAGACCGCTAGCAATTAATGCAGAATATGCTATAATTTGAATAAACAATGGTTAATAAGGAGAACCTATGGCAGAACGAACAACAACCAAAACCAAAGCAGCTGCTGCAAAGAAGCCTGCTGCACGCCGCACACCACGCAAGGCTGCTCAAGAGGCTGCAGCTGCTGCCCAAGCAATGGAGCAGAAGATGAAGAATAGCCACCTCGGCGGTTTTGCGGACTTCATCCGTGAGCAGGGCGTGGTGGGCCTGGCTGTTGGTTTGGCGATTGGTACCGCTGCTGGCGATACGGTTAAAAAATTAGTCCAAGGCTTTATTAGCCCGGTGGTGCAGTTCATCGTGGGGTCGCAGAAGGGCCTCGAGGCTGCTAGTACGCATATTGAGATTGCTGGGCGCAGCGCTGACTTCGCGTGGGGAGCTTTCGTGAGCTCGCTGATCACCTTGATTGCCACAGCATTTGTCATCTACCTGATCATCCACTTTCTCAAGCTCGACCGCTTGGACAAGAAAAAAGACTAAGTAGGCGAGAAGCCTCAGAGCGATCAACCACACCCATCCAGGGTGTGGTTTTTCTATGGTGAATAATAAATTTGCGCACTACCCAAACATCTACGTAGCCTGAACACAATAATGAACCATTCGGAAATAACAGGGGTAGGAGAGACAATTTACCGCATAATTACGTCCTGGAATACGGAGCAAGAAGGAGAGCAAGGGCACCTGAACAAAAAAGTAGTACACCAATTTGCATACCAGTAAAGCTTATGCTTATAACGGTAACAGCTAAGGATGAGCGCTATGTGGCGGACATGTAGTATACTAGAAGCATGAAACCAAGCTTCAAACCAAAACGGATTTTGTGGGTAGACCTTGAGATGACGGGGCTAGACCCTACTGCGGATGAAATACTAGAAGTGGCGGCGATCGTGACGGACTGGACCTTTGCCGAGATTGCAACGTACGAAGGGGTGGTGCGCCATGATGCGGCTAAGCTTACGCGTCTTCTCGACGGTAACGCCAGCTTTTGGGATCAGCACCCGGCGGCGCGGCGCGGGCTCGAGGAGCAGAATGCGCAGGGCAAGCCGCTGGCAACAATTGAGCAAGAGCTGCTGGCGTTTTGTGATGAACAGTGCGCTGGCGAGGGGCGGATATTGCTGGCGGGGAACTCCATCCACCAAGATCGCCGCTTTATCGATCACTGGTGGCCGCAGCTAGCGCAGCGTTTGCACTACCGCATGCTCGATGTGAGCGCCTGGAAGGTGGTGATGGAGGGTAAATACGGCAAGAAATTTGCCAAGCCAGAAGACCACCGCGCGCTGGAGGATATTCGTGGTAGTATTATGGAGCTGCGCTATTATTTGCAAAAGGTCGCTCTGTAATGCCCGAGCTGTGGCGCGATATCACGATCGACACAATCGAGCAGCGGCGGGCGCTGCTAAGCGAACTGCGCTTGCCTGAGCTGCAGGCCCGCATGGTGCGCGAGCATCGCTGGCTGCCGCAGGCGATAGAAGGGGAGGCGTGGCTGCTGCTGACGCTGGATATACCATACGTTAGTCGGCACAATGTGAAGTACCACACCATTACTATTTTACTCAGTAAAACCGAGATTATTACGCTGCACCAGGGCGAGCTAGATGATGAGCTCGTTCAGCGCATTACTGCGCTGCGGCCTAGCCACACAACGCCATCGCTTATTCTGGCTACTATTGCCCAGTTTTCTATTGAGCAATTTATGCCGCTGCTTAACCATATCGATGATGTGACCGACCAGCTGGAAGATACGATGATTCGCACTCCAGATAATCGGCAGCTCCAGCAGCTCTTCGTGTACAAGCGTCAGTTAGCTGACCTGCGCAAGGTGGTGCTCCCTTTGATGAATGTGCTCAATGGTCTCAGTAATGGTCGCTATGCCTTGTTTGATAAAAAATGCGCGGTGTATGTACGTGATAGCTACGACTACGCCTGGCGCGTTCACGAGCTTATAGATACGATGCGTGACCTTCTCACCAGCGCGCTCGATATGTATCTCTCGGTGGTATCTAACCGTATGAACGATGTGATGAAGCGCCTGACCTTGGTTGCCACTGTCTTTATGCCAGTCTCGTTCTTGACGGGCCTAGGCGGGATGAACTTCGTGCAGTTGCCGTTTCGCAGCGACATTGCCTTCTGGCTGATGATCGGCCTGATCGTTCTCATACCGCTAGCGATGGTGGGGTATTTTGTGCGGCATAAGTGGTTGTAGTATCATAGTGCTATGACACACAAGCAGCTTGAAGAATTTTTGCTCAGCCTGCCCGGAGCGTGGCTCGACTATCCCTTTGGGGACGATATCGCGGTGTACAAGGTAGGACACAAGGATGTGCCTGGCCGGCAGGAGAAGATGTTTGCGCTTATTGCCGAAGGGTCGCAGCCACTAAGGGTGAGCCTCAAGTGCGACCCGCAGCTAGCCCTCACCCTGCGTGAGCGGTATGAGTCGGTCCAGCCAGGTTACCACCTCAATAAAAAGCATTGGATTACTGTTATTTGCAGTGGCCAGTTGAGCGATGATGAGGTGATTGACCTGGCGCGGCTTAGCTACCGGCTGGTGACGGAGTAGCGTGCTCGTTTTTTGAGGAGAATCATCGGTATAGGAGTGCTCACGGTGTGGGCGTTTTTCTATTTATTATGTGATAAACATCTGACACCTTATGTTTACCACCTCATGCGGAGGAAAACTCCTGGGAATACGCCATACAGCCATATATAAGCAGATGTTTGTTTTATAGTGCAGCGATTAACAAAAGCCCGCCACAGAGGCGGGCTTCGTCAGCAGGGCAGGTGCGTTGCTACTTCGTCGAGGTAAAGTTACTAAACGACTTGGTGGCGGCGTCGAGCGTCTTGCTGTTGGTGGCGACGTAGTCGGCGATGGCTTTGCGGTTGCCACTGGCTGTTTTGAGCTTCTGGAGGTAGCTCTTGAGGATGGACAGCTGGTAGCTCATCTCGCGTGCATAGACGCGGTCGAGCGAGCCAGTCAGGTAAGCATCTTCGAGCGTTTTGGAGAGTTTGTCGGAGTAGGCTTTTTCGGTCTTTTTGGCATCACCGACTAGCTCAGTCTTGATCTTCGCATCCTTGAGCGACGACTTGAGCTCCGTACCCATACTGCCGAGCGAGGTGGTGAGTGTGGTGTTCATGCTCGAGAGCTCATTCTCCGTCAGGCGCGATTGCTGCTCCTTGGTGGCTGCCTGCAAAGTCTCAATGCGGGCTAGCGTGCTTTGGGCTTGCTTGGTGTAGTTGGGCTGGCTGTTGACCATCATCATGATAATGGCAAAGGCGAGCAAGAGTACACCGCCGATCAGCCCAAACACCGCAAAGCGGTTAATCTGCACTGGCTGCTGCTTGGGTGCAATCTCGTTGAGGTAATCTACCGGGAAGGAGGTGTCTGGCTCGCTTGCTGCACCAAGGTCTTCTGCGCCGGTAGCAGCCATGGCAGTCGCGCCGAGTGGCTGCTGTGGGTTGGCATATGCCTGGCCATTGTAGCCACCCGATTGTGGCTGGTAGGGTTGCGCAGTGGGTTGACTAGGGCTTGGGTAGGCATCAGCATTGGCGTAGCTATGCGGTGTGTCTGCGGTGGTTTGTGGGTTGGTTGGGTGAGCCGCTGCGGTTGGCTGCTGTTCGGGCTGCGGCACGTAGTGGTATGACTGGCCTGTACCGTAGCTGGCGGCTGGTTGGCTAGCTGGTTGGTCGTGTGGCGGCTGATACGGCTGGTAGGGAGCAGCCTGAGGCTGCGGTGATGAAGGGGCGGGCTGCTCTTGATACGGTGGCTGAGTTGGCTGGCTCTGCGTTGCCGGATTATATGCACCATAGCCATAATCCTGCGCACCGTGTGACGTCGCCTGGGTAGCATAGTAGGGGACATACGGAGCAGCTGCCGGCGCATTGGGCTGCGGGGGCTGTTGCTCGGGCTGCGGTGCCGAACCATTCGGTTGGGGAGTGTATGGTTGCTGTGGATTCATAGTTACTATAATACCATTTAAACACAACCACTAACAGGGGTAAAGAGGATAATATTTAACAGAGGTCAGATGGATAAATAATACATAGTGTATACCCCTCTACCCTATATACTCTATACCCCTATATACTATATAAAAATTAGTTATGTTTTGGCTCGTTGCTGTAGACGATCGGTCGTGTGGGTGGAGTAGCTTTCATGGGAGGAGAGAGCGATCAGATAGGTGACAAGCACGGTTCGGTTGGCTCATGCTCAATGCGGTATACTATACCTATGGATGCCAAAGAAGAGGTGCGGGCACGCTTAAATATAGAGGATGTGGTGGGCGAGTATGTGCAGCTTAAGCGGGCGGGGCGGAGTTACAAAGGCCTGAGCCCCTTTACCAGTGAGCGGACGCCGAGCTTTTTTGTGAGCCCGGAGAAGAATATTTGGCATGATTTTAGTAGTGGGCGGGGCGGCGATGTCTTTAGCTTTATTATGGAAGTAGAGGGGCTAGACTTTCGCCAGGCGCTGGAGCTACTCGCGCGCAAGGCGGGGGTGGATCTCTCGCTGTATGAGCAGAAGGGTAACCGTGACCTGGCGCGGCGCAAGCAGCGGCTGCTTGAGGCGCATCGACTAGCGGCGAATTTTTATCAGCATTGTTTGGTGCGGAGCCAGGATGCGCTGGTCTATGTGTTTCGGACGCGGCGGCTGAGCAAGGCGATTGTGCAGCAGTTTCAGATTGGCTATGCGCCGCGCGATGGTCAGGCGCTGGTAACGTATCTTAAGAAAAAAGGCTTTTCGCTGGCGGAACTGCGTGAGGCGGGTCTGGTGAACCGCTATGATGGTGACCTCTTCCGCGGGCGAATGATGGTGCCGTTGATGGATGCGAGTGGGCAGGTGATTGGCTTTACGGCGCGCTTGATTGCTGATGTGCCCAATGCACCAAAATACCTCAATACGCCCCAAACACTGCTCTATGATAAAGGTCGGCATGTCTTTGGCTTGATGCAGGCCAAGCAGGTGATTCGGGCCCAGGGTTATGCGGTGATTGTCGAGGGCAATATGGATGTGATCAGCAGCCATCAGGCGGGCGAAGCAGCGGTGGTGGCGACGGCGGGCACTGCTATGACGGAGCAGCATATTCGGGCGCTCAAGCGGCTGGCGGGCGATATCCGGCTGAGTTTTGATGGTGATAACGCTGGGCGGGCCGCCACAGAGCGAGCGATTGGCCTAGCCGCCCAGGCGGGGGTGGAGCTAAGGGTCGTGTCGCTGCCGGCGGAAGCGAAAGACCCCGATGAACTTATTCAGCAGCAGGGGGTAGCGGCCTGGCAGCAGGCGATAGCAGCGGCTCAGCCAGCGGTGGATTGGCTTCTGGCGCAGTATCGGCAGCAGCTTGATCTTACCACAGCGGCAGGTAAGCGGCAGTTTACGACAGTTGGGCTGGAGCTTGTTAATCGTTTGGGTGACCCGGTTGAGCGCGAGCACTACCAGCGGCAGATTGCTCAGGCAGTCGGCTCAAGTGTTCAGGCCGTCCAGACCAAGGCACAGCAAACAGCGCCAGCCGCTCCCATCCGCAAGGCCGTTAAGGCGGCTGCGGCTGCACCACGCAACCGCTACCTCGTACAAGACGATGTGCTTGCGCTGGCGATGCTTGATGGGCCGAGCCAGGAGTTGTTTGGGCGAGTTGACTCACAGCTCTTTGCGGGGGAGGCGCGCCAAGCTTTGGCTCAGTACTATGCGGCGCACCACGGACAACCTCTTACCACCACGCCGCCGCCATTGCAAAATTTTGACGAGTATATTACAATGGTACGGGTACGTGCCGACGCTCGGTATGGTTCGTGGAGCGAGACCGATCGCTACTACGAGACCGCCCGGCTTTTGCGGCAAATCGAAACCGAACACAAGCAGCAACACAAAAAAGATCTCATCACCCACTTGCGCCAAGCAGAAGAGAGCGGCGATACGACTGCCGCCGCCGCTTTGCGCGAGCAACTGAACCAATTAATCAAGGAGATAGCGCGTGGCAACCGACGATAAGGATACCAAGCAAAAAAAACCAGCAACCACAGCTCAGGCAGCACCGCCCGATGCTCAGCCACCGATCATGGATCTAGCCGTCGACGATATGGAGCCCGACCTCGCGGCACTTGAGGAAGAAGACACGCCAGAGGAGATTCTTAATAGTAACCAATACTTTGATGATATTAGCGACGACTCGGTCCGGCTGCATCTGCGTGAGATCGGCAAGATCCCGCTGCTCAGTGCCGATGAAGAGGTAGACCTAGCCTACCGGATTAAGCAGGGCGATAAGCGGGCGAAAGACAAAATGGCCGAGGCTAATATGCGCCTGGTGGTAAGCATTGCTAAGCGGTATAGTGGTCGCGGCCTTGATTTTCTCGATCTTATCCAGGAAGGGCACACCGGGCTACTGCGGGCGGTGGAGAAGTTTGACCCAGATAAAGGTTTTAAGTTTAGCACCTATGCCACTTGGTGGATTCGCCAGGCGATTACCCGGGCGATTGCTGACCAAGCGCGCACGATTCGCATTCCTGTCCACATGGTGGAGACGATTAACAAGCTGCTGCGCACCCAGCGCCGCCTGACCCAGGACCTCAACCGCGAGCCAACTATTACCGAGCTTGCTAAAGAGCTCGATATGGAACCGGATAAGGTCGAATATGTGATGAAGATCAAGCAAGACATCAGTAGTCTCGACGCTGGTGTGGGGCGCGATGGCGACGACTCGGAGGAGTCGGTGCTCGGGGACTTTATCGAGGACGAAGATACGGTCAGCCCTGAAGAGTCGGCCTCTAACCAGCTTCTCAAGGAGCAGGTGCAAGATATTCTCTCGACCTTGAGTGATCGGGAGCAGAAGATTATTAAAATGCGCTTTGGCCTGGAGAATGGCAAGAGCCATACGCTAGAGGAAGTTGGGCAGGAGTTTGCCGTGACGCGCGAGCGCATTCGTCAGATTGAGGCCAAGGCCCTGGCCAAGCTGCGTAAGCACAAGGATGCCAAGAAGCTGTACGAGTATTTGCAGCAGTAGGGGATAGTAGCACTACGATTGAGTTATGTAACCGGCCAGAGGTGGCCGGTTTTTATGGAAAATATTGCCTCGTGCACGAATCGCGTATGCTTGCCTGGTGCATAAGAAAGTAAGAGTGTATTCGCATACATAAGCAAGTTACCCAGCTGTATGCTGGGTAACTGTCCGGTGGGTAGGTGCTCCAACCCTAATAGTACCGATAATAATCGAGGCCATGTGAATTAGCCAGAATAATGATGAAGACAATGATGCTAATAAAGCCAAGAACTGTGCCAATAATACCCCACACGAGGCTGACAGTGCCCCAGGTGGTGGGCATACCAGCTTCCTTAGACTTATTGCGCGAGATAATGCCAAGGATAATACCGCCAATGCAAATACCGAGGAAGTTGAGAATACAGCCGATTATACCCATCGTTTCGCCTGGGTTTCCGTATTGTGGGTAAACACCTGGCTGTGGCGCACCATATGGCTGCGGTGCTGGAGCAGCTGGCTGCTGGTAGGGTTGTTGGTATTGGTATGTCTGCTGCGGCTGGGCCACCGGTTGTGGTTGCACAGCTGGCTGTGGTGCTGATGTAGCAGGTTGTTGGGGTGTTGGCTGGTTGTTCATAGACTCCTCATATTAAGGCTATTATCGTAGTGTGCATTTGCCTTATGCACGCGTAATCTGTGGGGGAATTATAGCAGAGGAAGGGCAATGTGTCAATTATCTGATAATTTACATACCCCACCGGGGTATTTTACAGCCAACCAATTTCGCGGCAGAGAGCATCGACTTGCTGGTGGAGCTCGGTGAGGTCGTGACTGTTGGAGATGAAGTGGTCGGCAATGGCGATGGGGCCACCTTTCTCGATATCTTCAATTTCCGACCAGTCGCGGGCGATTGCTTCCTGCGCAGTAAAGGGCCGCTCGGGTCGCTGAGCGAGGCGGCGGTGACGGAGCTGTTTGGGCGCGACGATGGCCGCGACAACGAGCTCGCCTGGGAAGTGGTGGGTGAGGTATTTGTACTCTGTCCAGGAGTAGAGGCCGTCAAAGAGGATGTGGCGCTGCCCAGCGGCGGCGAGGCGCTGCATTTGCTCGGCAGCGGTGCGGATGATGATGTCTTTGCCAGCCTCTTCGCGCCAGGCTTTGCGGAATTTGGCTTGTGACTGCGGGGTGATAGCGATGCCACGGCGGCGCATTTCGTCGTAGAGGATGCCGCCAGCGTAGACCTTGGGGATGCCAAGGCGTGCCACGTGGTTGACCGCCTCGCTCTTGCCTGCGCCTGAGAGGCCAACGAAGGCAAGGATTGTCGTCGGGTGAGATGGATGATTCATATCTCTAGTATAGCAGATAATAGCGCTTATGGTTGGCAGCGCGGAGAGTGATACAATAAAGATAGTATGGAAGAGCAGCCAGCTGCACAGCCATCACGACCAGAGCAACCACGACGCTACGTACCAAGCGATCCTGCATCGCGGTTGTTTTGGCTTGGTATATTGACGCGGCAACGGGGAGACGCACCACTGCCAAAGGACTGGATGCGCGATGCTGCCTGTAGCCCGGCCACGAGTGAAGAATATTTTAGTGGCAAACCAGAAGACACGGCACTGGCGCTGCGGCGCTGCATTGGCTGTGCGGTGATTGATGTGTGTGCGGCATATGCAGTGAGAGAAGGCGTGTCGGTTGGGATCTGTGCTGGCCTCACAGCGAAGCAGCGCGAGCAACTAACGGACGAATCCGCACCGGCGGACCTCCCGAGCCAGTCCACCATACTCACGAGCGCCATGCACCATGCTGTTCATGCTAATGATACGCCCGAGGCGCGGATTGCCTGGGCAGAGCAGTGTATGGCTGAGCGGCGGCACATTGGGCATATCCCTGCACCGCAGGCTTTTGCTCGCTTGGCGCTGTGTATTGATGCCGAGACGAAGCAGCGGATGGAGCCCGAGCAGCGTGAGGATTGTGCCGGATGCCCGGTGGCGGCCGAGTGCTTATTCTTTGCGCTGCGGGGGTACCAGCGTATTATTGCTGCCGGTGATGTCCGTGGTGGCACAACCCAAGCCGACCGCCAGCGGTGGGGCGCACCCAAACCCAAGCAGCGGCGGGCCCGGCGACGCTAGGTGGTGCAGTGGTAGAGCGACAAGCGGCTAAACACACTGCTTATGCTTGGCAAAACAACAGTGGTGTGGAATAATGCAGAAGCTAACGTTATTTTTATAGCAAAAGAGTAAACATCTATGAAACGCGAACAACCAAGAAAACCAACACCAGCCACACAGGCAATGCGAGAACGAATGAAGAGTGATGGTGTAAGTCCTGCGCGATATGTTGCAGAGCAGCTGCTCCGGGGAGAGAAAGTACCAGATATGTCGGAGTGGATTGCTTTGGCAGCGTGTGGATCACAAGGTGCATTCAATTTCGACCTCGATATCCCCAGCCCTGATGCAGACAAACCAGAGTATTCTCGGAAGGCCGATATCGCTCGGCGAGCACAGTTTGCGAAGCAGGTGTGTAGTATGTGCTCAGCGCAGTATGAGTGTTTAGCAAGTCAGTTAGGTCGCGGGCAGGATGACGATAGTTTGATTGTTGGTGGCACAACGAAGAGACAGCGCGAAGCAGCGCGTCGGTGGGCGGGGCAAGTCAAAAAATCCCAAATCTCAGACAATTTGTAACAAAAACACCAACCGCCACATTCGCACAAATGACACGTTTTGTAGCAAAATAACGCCCCTCTTAGCACGCAGCAAGGGGTGATATTGAGTGGTAGAGGTGGAGCAGCGTGGGCGTGATTTGCCTTGCGATGCAACGCCGCGTTTTGTTCTGCAAGATACCGCTCATGCTATAACAATTGAAAAATCCGACAGAACGTGTACACTTATACATAACGTATGAGTATATAAGCACACATATGTGCAGGCTGAGGAGATAATAGTGCAGCGACGAGGCGGGCTGGTGTATGGAGTAGTGAGTATCCTTGTTGCGGGTGCTGTGTCGGTGATGTTTGGTGGGGCTGCCCAGGCGCAGCAGTGGCAGATGGTGTATAACGAGGAGTTTACGGCACCACTGTCGAATTGGAAGGTTCTTCAGCAAAATAAAGATAATTATGGCAAGGAGCATTTGGCATATAGCGCCAATAACGTTGCGGTAACTAACGGCGCTTTGCAGATTACCACCCGGCGTCACTGTGTGTCGAGTGTGGCTGAGCCACTGGGCGATAGCAATGCGAGCCAAGAGCCGTGCCCATCTGGCAAGATGACACGCTACCAGAGTGGGCGAGTGGAGTCGGGTCGGGTGCTCGATGGGCATAAGCCATTCCGCGTGGAGGTCCGGGCGAAGATTAATTGGAATGGCGAGAATGGGACGCGCCCAGCTATTTGGCTGCGCAATAGTGTGACGCTTGCCAACTGTAGCAACAACAAGCAAGCGAATGATCCCTATGGTGAGCTCGACATGCTGGAGTGGTATTCATGGACGCCGACCTACACATGGTCAACGACGCATATTCGCTGCTACTACAGCCCATCATCGCAGATATGGAAGACGAAGGGGTTAGGGCATAGCCGAGAGAACCTCATACCATCCCCAGTGACATTGGCGAACAACTGGCATGTCTGGGCGACGGAATACGATGGTGAGACGGTCAGATTCTTCGTGGATAACCAGCCGGTGCTGGTGTATAACTATCGAGCGGGCGATGAGAAAAGTCATCCAACCACTCGAGTCCCAGCAGAAAAACCAGCAAAAATGGGCATGGATGCGAATCAATTCAAGCAGGTCTTTGACGATACGTGGTATGTTATCCTCAACGATTATGTGGAGTGGAAGAGTGAGGAGCATCCGCCCGATTCATCGAAGAAGTTTGCCAACCAAACCTTCCTCATCGACTACGTCAAGATATACCAAAGCGGCACTCCAACTACTAGCGAAAAACCACCGGCTACTCCATCAGAGAAAAAGGACGATAAGAAAGATAAAAAGCCTGGCACCAAACGGATGACGGTGAAAAAGAAAAAGGATACGTTTACTGCCAAGGGTCCGCTGGCTGAGCTGATGAGCAACTTTGTGCCAGCACTGCTGATTAGCCTGTGTTTGCTACTCATCGCACTGGCTGGTTGGCTAGTGTGGTGGTGGCGTCGCCGGCGCCAGCGCACTCAACCTACACTATAACTGGAGGGCAGGGAGCAGGGTAGAGGTGCCGCGCGAGGATGTTTCCGCACCGCACCAATGCTATACTAGAACTATGATGAAGCGCCTAGTGATTATCGATGGCAAAAGTGTGTTCTACCGTGGGTACTATGCCATGCCCAACCTTTCGACGGCCGATGGGACGCCAACTGGCGGGGTGTATGGCTTTGCGGCGCTGAGCCTGGAGCTGATCAAGCGCCTTCAGCCAGACTACGTGTGTGTGGCGTGGGACAAGCCCAAGACGAATATCCGCCGGCGCCTTGCCATTTACGACCAATACAAGGCTGGTCGCAAGCCGGCTCCACCAGATTTTTACGCCCAGATACCACTGTTGCACGAGCTTTTGCAGGCGTTTGGTTGGCCGCTGTATGAGTTTGATGATTATGAGGCAGACGACATTATGGCGACGCTCGACGCCCAGGCCGAGCAGGAGGGGGATATCGAGACGTATCTCATCACGAGCGACCTCGACGCCTTGCAAATTCTCGACCAAAACACCTACCTCTATGCCCTCAAAAAAGGCTTGACTAATATCGACAAATTCGATATTCCCGCCTTTGAGCAGCGCTATGGTATTCGGATTGGCCAGTTCCTCGACTTCAAGAGCCTCAAGGGCGATGCGTCTGATAATATCCCGGGCGTGCCAGGGGTGGGAGAGAAGACGGCGGTTAAGCTATTGCAGCAATTCGACACGCTTGATAACCTCTACGACAACCTCTGGCAGGTCAAGGATACCTTGCGGCGCAAGCTGGAGCAGGGCAAAGACTCGGCCTACATGAGCCGCGAACTAGCCCGGCTGTATACCGATGCACCAGTGACGCTCGACCGAGCAGCGATGGCGATGGACAACTGCGACCCAGCGGCGGTGCGGGCGATGTTGCAGCGGCTTGAGTTTCGTAGTTTGCTGCGCCAACTCCCGCCGCAGATGCAGGCGGCAGAGAACACCCAGCCGCCCGATGCGCCAGTGGTGCAGCATGCGACTGAGCTGCCTGCTCACCAGGCTAAGGCGCTTTTCCTGATGGCCAAGGAGCTGCTGGTCTGGCCAGTCGAGGGTGGCGTCTGGGTGAGCCACGAGCGAGGCAAGGCAGCTCGCCTAAGCTGGCGTGATGCGATTGATGTTATTCCGCATGTGCCGATCGTTGGGCACCGCACCAAGGAATTATTACGCCACTTACTGGCTCGTGGCGTGCGGCAGCTGCCAGTCGTGAAGCACGATACTGCCCAAGGGTCGTTTTTGCTTAATCCACTGCGCACGTCGCGGGCGCTGGCTGATCTTGCGGGGCTGGAGTCGCTTGATGACCCACGCCTTGCTATTAGTGCGCTGTGGGCGGTGTACGATGAGCAAACTCAGGCGCTTGATGCGCTGCCCGAGCTTGCCCGGGTGGCACGGACAATGGACTTTCCGCTCATCCCTGTGCTAGCGCGGATGGAGTGGCGCGGTATCCGGCTTGATAGCCGCACGCTTGCGGCGATGCAGCGCACCTTGAGCAGCGAGATCGCCGAGTTGCAGCAGCAGATCTATGGCATGGTGGGGTATGAGCTAAATATCGGCAGCCCAGCCCAGCTGGCCGAGGCACTCTTTGTGAAACTCCAGTTGCCAACAGCGGGCATTAAGAAGGGTAAGACGGGTTACTCGACGAGCCAGAAGGAGCTGGATAAGCTCCGGCCGCATCACCCGATTATTGGGCTGGTAGAGCGCTACCGCGAGCTGACGAAGCTGCAGAATACGTATGCCCAGGCGCTGCCGCAGCTGACCGACGACGCGGGCTATATCCATACTACTTTCAACCAAGATGTGGTGGCGACGGGCCGCCTTAGCAGTACCGACCCAAATTTGCAAAACATCCCGATTCGCAGTGAGCTGGGGCGGCACGTTCGCGATGCCTTTGTGCCAGCGCCAGGCAATGTGTTTGTCAATGCTGACTATTCGCAGTTTGAGCTCCGTCTGGCGGCGGTGCTGTCGGGGGAGGAGGCGATGATTCGCGATTTTAATACCGATATTGACATCCATGCGAACACGGCCGCCCAGGTGTATGGAGTGCCACTTGATGTCGTGACAAAGGAGCAGCGCCGCCGGGCCAAGGTGGTGAATTTTGGGGTGCTCTATGGGATGAGCCAGCATGGCTTGGCTGCTGCAGCCCATATGAGCTATGCCGAGGCGCAGCACTTTATTGATGAGTATTATCGCCTTCGGCCGAAGCTCAAAGCCTATATGGCGCAGACTATCCAGCAGGCGCATGATGCGGGCTTCGTCCAGACGCTGTTTGGTCGCCGTCGCTGGACGCCGGATGTTGCGTCGCGTAACTTTGCGGTGCGCAGCGCTGCCGAGCGAGCGGCTGCCAATATGCCGATCCAAGGCACCGAGGCTGACCTGATGAAGCTTGCCATGCTGGCAGTGGAAGATAAGCTGGCCCAGGCTGGAGAGCAGCTGGCCGATGGCGATGGCCAGCCGCTCGGTTGGCAGGTGGTGCAGATCCACGATAGCATTATGGTTGAGTGCCCGCGTGCCCACGCCGAACAGGTGAGCCATATCCTGCGCGAGACAATGGAGCATATTTACCCGCAGCTTGGTGTTAAGCTCAAAGTCGATGTCTCGATAGGTGAGCATTGGGGAGCGGTCTAAGAACACCGACCGAACAGAGGTCAGACTATAGACAAATCACTTGGAGTGGTGTATAATCTGGGCCATCACAAGCAAAACAGAATAGAGGTTGGGCATGGAACAAGGCGAAGCAATGGATACATCATTTTCTAATGGTGGAGAGTGGGCTGGCGCTAAGCTGCCCGATCCGCACGATCCAGAGGCGTCTGCCGATAGCCTCGATCGCTCTGCCTACCAGGCGGTGCACGATGCCATCGTCGAAGCAGCCCAGGCGAGTGGCGAGCTGCAGCCCCTGACTGAAGCGGAGATGGAGCGGCGATCGGCGATCGAAGGAGTGGCGCGTCAGCTATTTGCAGCGGAGGTGCAGCGGGAAAAGGAAACATGTGCGTACCAGTTGGCAAATTTGCCCCCGATGGAAGACAAAAAGCGCAAGGAGATTAGTGCCCAACTTAATGCCCGACTGAGCATACTGCACGCGATAAAAAAGCCACAGGAGCCAACGTATGACTTTTTGTATGACTCAGCGGGTAATATGGTTGCCCTGAAGCATTATGCATTTGGCTCGATGGATCCAGCCGATTGGCGAGTGGTGAGCTGTGATGCGGCTGGCGAGCCGTTGATGAGGCAGGCAACCGATGCATGGCAATTGACTCGTGATGCATTTGGCGCGATTGGTCTTGTGCCAGATGATGCAACGGCTCGGATAGTTGTGATAACAGCGAGTGAGCGAGGAACAATGCAGTTCCTTATTGACTGTTATGAAGGGAAGTCACCTTTGGTTACGGCGGTTGAAACACCGAATGAGGGTGGCGATCGCACGGTGACGCCATATTTAGAAGACTGGAACCAGATTAGTGCTGCACCAGACAGAGTAGATGTAGATAGTAGCGACCTGCCGCAGGGTGATAATACGCTTGTTCCTGCAGCGTAGGTGCGGCGCGTTAGCACTATCTCTTTGCGCCACCAATCTTTATCTATCTCTTTCGCCCTTCTGCGCCCGTACACTTCTTTTTGTCGATGGCCGCGCTAGCTTGACTTTTCTTGCTGGAGGTTCTATTGTGTAACAAACTAATAACAACACACTCACGGAGATACCCCTTATGACCTTAATGCCACCAAACGGTAGAGATTTGAGCCCAGATCAGTTGGCGCTCGAGATGGAGCAGCGCCGCAAAGGATATGACAAAACAGCCACGCAGCAACAAGCCGAAAATGAAGCTGCCGTTAATAGTCTCTACGCTGGCCTTGGCGGCAACAGCGCGCCCAGCAGCAGTACCTTTGAGAAAACAGATGCTGCTGACCGGCGGATGGATGACCTTGCAAGGCAGGTGAATGCGCTCTATAGCCCTTCCCAAAACAGACAAGAGAACCCTGATGAGATGGCGACAAATCGCTTCTACTGGGACGTGAGCAAGACTGGCGAACCTGACGAAGCAGAGGAGGATAGTGCTTTGCCGGATGAGCAGTATGAGCCACTTACTCCTGAGGATGAAGGCGATCACATATTGAATGGCCGCCGGACGAGTGCACGCAAGGTGTATAATCAGCTTGATGCATCGACAGCCGATCGTTTGGCTGGAGAGGGTGACTCGCGGCTTGCGGCGCTTGATGTGATCGATGGCTTTGGCGACTCGATCCATGTCAACCAGAAAGGGAAATTTGACAATCAAGTAGGCAAGACCGAGACCAAGGTGCGGCAGCAGTTTAAAAAGCTTGGCATTGATAAGCATCTTGATACGCATGATGGTGGTGTCAAACAGCGCATAGAAACCCGCGTTACCGCAGAAGTGCTGGAAGCTGGCGTGGGCGACACTGGTGAGTATGTGATGGGCAAAGACCAAGTGAATACTGAGACACATGGCGATATTCTCAATACCGACAAAGCGCATGAAGCAGTGCGAGCTGTTGCAGCAGAGGAGTTCTTGCTGTGCATCAAAAATGATGATATTGCATATAATGCGCTTGCAGCAGCTGACCCATCACTCGCACGTTTTGTTAGTGGCTATGGGAGCTTTTTCTCTGATCGCAATATTGAGAGCGAGACGAATAAGAACCTCGCCGAGCTGGGTCGCCGTCTTGAGCAGTCGGAGCCTGCTATGCAGTTGATGCAGCAGATGCAAGAGCAAAAGCTCGCTGCAGCGCCATCTCCCGAGAACTCGCAAAACACCAAACAACAGCAATCTATTGCCGAGCACTTTGGCTTCGATCTCGCGGCATAATCACAGGGATTTTTCCGCATTATACTCTCGGATCTATTGAGTTTTTGTAGGCTTTGTGGTATTGTACTCTCATGTATAAAGGCGAGCGGCCAAAAGTTTTTCCGATTATTGTCACTATCTTGGTGATTTCGTTGGTGGTGGCAGCAGTGGCGTCGGTCATCCGTATGGTGGCGACTCGCCAGGAATCGAATAACACCAACACGCAGCAATCAGCCGAGAGCTTCTACGACCAAGTGGTGGCGCACAACGCGACCAACAGTGTGCGCTGGACAGTGCGTGGGCCAATTGTGGCAGATGAGACCTTCCGCTCGTACCAGATCGAGATTTCGCCCAATAAGCGGACGTATACGGTGTACCAAGGCTACTTAGATAAGCAGCTTGACCGCAAGGAATTTGAGAACAACCAGCAGGCCTACGAGCAGCTTGTGTATGCCCTGAGCAAGGCGCAGATCCAAGACACGCGCAGTGTGGATGACGACGACGTGCGTGGGGTGTGTGCCACTGGTGGGCGGCTCTACACCTTCGAGACGATGGAGAGCGGCACGACGAAGACGCGCATCTGGACATCGAGCTGCCAAGGTTCGCCTGGCTCGATGAAGGCCGATGTACCTAAGATTCATGCACTCTTTGCTAACCAGATCCCTGGCTTTGCACCGATGTTTGATAAGACACAATAAAAAGGCGCTGTGTGGCTGGTGTCTAGGGTCTGAGTAGAGTCTTGGTGATCTTACGCCGTGTCTCTTTATATTTCCATCGGGTGGAATATTATACAGGTTGATATTTTGCTCGTATGTCGGCCTCGCGTGCTGGGCTTAAAAGAAATATGATGATTTGCTTGTACAATTTATTGGATAAGAAAATAGGGAAGAAGAGCTCATGCTAGCCACACCTCACCACCAATGGTATAATCGAGCGTATGATTCGCGCAGTAATTTTTGATTGTTTTGGCGTGCTCTATGGTGGGAGCATTGAGGTATTAATGGCGCAGTGCCCACCGGATCGTCGGGCCGAACTAGAGGATATTAACAAGCAGTCGGACTATGGCTATATCTCGCGGCAGGAATTTATTACAGAGGTGGCGCGATTGGTAGAACAAACGCCAGCTCAGATAGCGGCGTTGCTTGAGCAGGTGCATGTGCGCAATAGTGAGCTGATCGCCATGATTCACACGCTGCGCCAGCGCTACCCAGCCATCAAGGTGGGGCTGCTGAGCAATGTGGGGAGCGATACGATCGAGCGACTGTTTGCTCCTAATGAGCTGCGCGAGCTCTTTGATGCCGTGGTGCTCTCGTATGCCGAGCACGTTGCCAAGCCAAGCCGCGAAGCCTTCGAGCTGGCGGCAGATCGGCTCGGTGTGCTGCCTGGCCAGTGTGTGATGATCGACGACCGGCTGGACAACTGCTCTGGGGCTGAAGCCGCTGGCATGCGTGCCATCCTCCACACAGCCAATCGCCGCACAATGACTGAGCTTGAGGAGCTGGTGGGGGAGCGATAGTCCATGCCTGAGCTCCCCGAAGTTGAGACGATTCGTGCGAGCCTCGCGCGCTTGGTGGTGGGGAAGCAGGTTGTGGCAAGCACGGTGTACGACTCACCCAAGAGCTTCCCCAACGACCCTGCGGCGGTGGCGCACTTCCTGCACGGTGCAACCATCACGGCGGTAGAGCGCCGCGCTAAGGTGCTGCTGATTCGCCTGAACACCAACTACACGCTTGCGGTGCACCTCAAGATGACGGGCCAGCTGCTCTTTGTTGGTGAGGAGCGCTGGGGCGGCGGCCACCCAAATGATAGCTTTCTCCATGAGCTGCCCGACCGCTTGACGCGGGTGGCGCTGACCTTTGCGGATGGCGCGCATTTGTACTTTAATGACCTGCGCAAATTTGGCTGGATGAAGCTCTATCCTACACCAGAGGTGGCAGAGCTGCCCTTTATGCAAAAAGTCGGGCCCGAGCCGCTCGACTCGCATACTACGGCAGCGCAGTTTATCACGCGTATCCGCCGGCGCAATGGCACGACTATGAAGGCGGCCATCCTCGACCAAACGACCATCGCTGGCGTGGGCAATATCTATGCCGATGAATCGCTATGGATGACGCAGCTCCACCCCGCCACGCGGGTGCGTATGGTGGATGATGAGCAGCTTGCCGCGCTCTTTGCCTATATTCGGCAGGTGCTGCAGCTCAGTATTGATAAGGGTGGCAGCACCGACCGCAATTACGTCGATGCTGAAGGTAAGAAGGGGAGCTACCTAGCCTTTGCGCAGGTGTTTCGGCGTGAGGGGCAGCCCTGCCCGCGCCACCCCGACGTAGCGATTATGAAGATTCGCGTGGCAGGCCGCGGGACGCACATTTGCCCAGTGTGCCAGGTGAAAGTGGGGGAGTAGCCGATGCTTTATCTCATTGTGGGGAAGAATAGCTACGTAGCAGAGCAAGAGCTGGCGAAGATCACTCAGCAC
Source organism: uncultured Candidatus Saccharibacteria bacterium (assembly GCA_963554165.1). Lineage (GTDB taxonomy): Bacteria > Patescibacteriota > Saccharimonadia > Saccharimonadales > Saccharimonadaceae > Saccharimonas. The sequence continues at coordinate 458,983 of CAUVQR010000001.1, forward strand.
GCGCCAGTGCCAGCAGAACACATCGATACTCAGCAGCTTGATGCCGCGGGTTTGGCTGAGTTGGTGCGCGGTGTGTCGCTCTTTGCGGCGCAGCGGCTCATTGTGCTGCGACGCCTGTCTGAGCGCCCAGATCTTTGGGGGCAGCTTGGTCAGTGGGTACATGATATTCCTGACGAGACGACGCTTGTGCTGGTAGAGCCAGGGGTCGATAAGCGCACCAAAACGTACAAAGCACTGCACAAAGCCGCGACTATTATCGCTGCAGACCCACTGACCGACCGCCAGCGCCCTGCCGCCGAGCGGTGGCTGCGCCAGCTAGCTAATAGACGCGGCGTGTCGCTGAGCTCAGCGCAGCTGCGCAGCATGGTAGAGCGCGCTCTGGTGCCGGACGAAAAGGGATATGGTGGGACGATCGACCAACTGCAGCTGGCGCACGCCATCGACGCGTTGGCTCAGCTCGACACTGTTACCGATGATGCAATTGCCACCGTGTTGCCACCAGCCCGTGAGTTCTCAGTCTTTGATGTCGTAACCCTCGCGGTAGAGCGCCGAGGTCCAGCCTTGCGAGCTGCCCTGGATGAGCTACGCCTGAGCCACGACCCATACCAAACCGCAGCGCTTATTTGGGCGCAGTGGGCTCAGCTGGCGGCGATTGCATACTATGGCGAGGCAGGGGAGGCAGAGATTGCGCGCGAGCTCTCGCTCCACCCCTATGTCGTCAAAAAAACCAAGCCACTCACCCGGCAGGTCTCGCCAGCTGATATTCGCACCCTCACCCAGCGCGCTGCCCAGCTCGACGCCGATATGAAGACGACAGGCATACCGCCGTGGGATGCGGTGGAGAGCTTCTTATTTGCGGTGGCGGGGCGGTAGTGTGGGGTGGCCTAGGTAGATGCGTGAGCGTTGGACAGATAAAGTGCTTAGCATATAAGAGCGTGGTATAATATCACCATAATAAACACCACTGCAATGCCAAGGAGGTGTATATGGCTACAGTACAGACAACAGTTACTACCCAGACGGTTCAGACAAAGAACCATCAGCATCGGCGACGATGGCATGGTATGCGCTTGATGATGATGGTGGCGAGTCTAGCGCTTGCGTACTTGGCATTTATCGATATTTTCATGGCGTGGCGCGTCTATACAGTTATATATTCAAGCAGTGGGCCACTGCCTGGCATTAACTCTAATACAACGTCTAATATGATGGCGCTGGCCGCCTCGTTTGTCTTTGGTGTCAATCTTGCTGCTCAGGCCATCTATCTTGCCTATACAGCAATTCGTTCCCGAGACATCCGAAGCAAAGGAAAGCAGGGGATTGCCATCGTCGCCATCCTCGCGTATCCTGTTGCCGACATGGTGAAGTACTCACTCTTCCACCACATTCTCCATACCGGTGTGCCATACAACACATTCCTTGATGGGCCTGTACCGTGGACGTCTGGGATCGTGCTCACCATCGCTGGTTCGCTCTACTTGTGGTATGTGCTGTTGCGGCCACAAAAGAGCGAGTGCCAGTAGCCCCTGTGGTGGCCCGGCTCTTTACAAATCCTGCGCCATGCCTTATAATGAGCGCTTGATTGTAGTACTAACCCATAATAATAAGCGATAGAGGAAATTAATGCCCATCATCAAATCAGCTGTCAAACGCATGAAGCAAACGGCTACTCGCCGCCAGCGCAACATTGCTACCAAGCGCGCCATCAAGGCTAGCACCAAGGCCTTCACTGCTGAGCCAAGCGCTGCTGCCCTGAGCCAGGCCCAGAGCGAGCTTGACAAAGCCGTCAAGAAGGGGTTGCTCAAGAAAAACACTGCGAGCCGCCGCAAGGCATCGCTCGCCAAGGCTGCCAAGGCTGCCGGCGTCAAGCTTGCGTAGCACAGAAGTAGCAAGAGCAGACACCAAAACACCTCGAGGGAGAGGTGTTTTTCTTTGCTATACTTCGCATACCTACCTCTGTTAATCGCGACTTGCCATTGACGAAAGAAAATTACTTATGGTAGGATAGATGGAGTTTTGGGTAAGGCAAAAGTAGGAGCTATGGACGAGATAAAGGTGCGGCAACAAATCATCGACAAACTAGGTGAGAGTAATAATATTTTGGTGGCGGTCAACGCCCACCCCACGGTAGATGAGCTGAGTGCAGCACTGGGGTTGACGCTTTTGCTCAACAAGCTCGACAAGCACGCCACAGCCGTCTTTAGTGGGGATGTGCCAACGGCAGTGGGCTTCCTTGAGCCAGAGCGTACCTTTGAGAGCACGGTGGATAGTCTGCGAGATTTCATCATTGCCCTTGATAAGGAAAAGGCCGACCATTTGCGCTACAAGCTGGATGGCGACCTCGTTAAGATTTTCATTACGCCGTATCGCGCAACGATTAGCCAGAGTGATTTGGAATTTAGCCAGGGTGATTACAACGTGCAGTTTGTCGTGACGATCGGTGTGCGTAGCGAGGACGACCTCGACCCAGCGCTCAAAGGGCATGGCCGCATCCTGCGTGAGTCGCCAGTGGCAGCGCTGCATATTGATGCACCAGGCACGTTGGGTAATATCGTCTGGACGGATCCGCAAGCCAGCAGCTATAGTGAGCTGGCGGCAAGCCTTGCTCAGGGCTTTGATAGTACGGATGATGAGCAGCCGCTCCTCGACAAGCATATTGCTACGGCCTTTTTGACCGGCATTGTAGCGGCCACCGAGCGCTTTAGTAATGAAAAGACCACTTCGCGCGTTATGACCCTTGCCGCACAACTGATGAGTGCTGGCGGTGACCAGCAGCTGATTGCGGCCAAGCTCGCCGAGGCCAAGCAGCTGGCTGCAGGCCCAATGCCTGCCAAGCCGGCCAGTAAGAAGCCTGCTCAGGCAAATAACAAAGATAAATCACTCGTCATCTCGCATAATGCCGAGGCTGGAAAAAAAAAGCTAAGCCAGACCGACGCTGACGAAGCTGAGCTAGCCCAGCAGCTGGCCAAGAATAACCCACAGCCTGAGCCCGCACCAGCTCCACGGCGCTCATCGGGGCGCAACAGCAGCGCTGAGCCATGGCGCCAGCCCATTGAGACACCGCTGAGTGAGCCAAGCCTGGGTGGTACACTCAATGCCACGACCAAGCAAGCAGCCGATGACAAGCGCCGCGAGCGTGAGAATGGCCGCAACAAGACCATCCTCTCGCACAAGGGTGGGCGCTACCTCGACAGTGACGACACACCGGGTAGCCAAGCGCCGCTCAACGCCGCCACGGCAGCACTCGACCATGAGCCAACTGTCCCCAATGTGAATGACATGCCGCGTGTGCCAATGGCTCACAACGACGACATCCTCCCGCCGCCAACCGGCAAAGAAACCCTGGCCGATCTCGATGCCAAGCACCGTGCCGCGCCAGCTGATGACGCCGAAGGCCCAGCCTTGCCACCGCTGCCACCAATGCCAGATTTCTCCAGCTTGCCACCATTGCCACCAGGTGTGCCACCACTGCCTGGGCCTGATGCCGACAACCCCATGGCCCAGCTCGATGCTGCACTCCAGTCTGAGGCCAAGGCCAAGAAAGACCAAGCCAATCCATCGCAATTCCACGTACCGGAGAAGTAGGGGTTACCACTCTAGCAATATAAAAACACCCAGAGAACCAGCTACCACGGCTGGTTTTTTGCTCCGTCATGCTATACTAACCACATGACACACCAAACATCTGATTCATCATACGATCGCATTCTCCACATCGACAAGCCAGCTGGTATGACGAGCTTTGGGGTGGTGGCGCGGGTGCGGCGGGTGCTGAGCCAGCAGGCTGGCAAGAAGGTGAAGGTGGGGCACTGCGGTACGCTCGACCCCTTTGCGACGGGCCTTTTGCTGCTGGTGACGGGCACGGAGTGCCGCAATGCCATGCGCTACACCAAGCTCGACAAGACGTACGAAGCGACGATTATCCTGAGTCAAACCAGCACCACAGGCGACCCAGAAGGGGAGATAACACCCTATCTGTCAGAAGATACTAAAGCGCCTATCGCACCGCCATCACGTCAGCAGCTTGGTAAGGTGCTGCAGCACTTCATTGGCCAGATTCGCCAGCGGCCACCGATCTTTAGTGCCATTAAGATCAACGGCCAGCGGGCCTATAAGCTCGCGCGTGATGGTAAAGAAGTGGAGTTGCCAGAGCGCACCGTTACGATCCACTCGCTGGAGGTGCTGGAGTATCAGTATCCGCGGCTCGTCATTCGCACGCGGGTGAGCAGTGGTACGTACATTCGCAGCCTGGCGGTGGATATTGGCAGGCAGCTTGGCACGGGGGCGTACTGCGCTGCGCTGCGGCGTACGGCGATTGCTGATTGGCCGGTGGCACAGGCGCAGCAGCTGCAGGATTTTGGGATTGTTGATTAGCCACAAGCAATAATAAAAAAGCGAGGAGCAACCGATGAACATCACGCTACACACTGGCACGACCACCGCAACTATCACCACAGACGGTGCGTATATCACCAGCCTGGCCGACGAGCATGGGGATGTATTCTACCCACTGCAGCAGCTCACCACCCCTGATGGCGAGCGCAAAACGCGCGGTGGCTGCCATGTTTGCCTGCCCAACTTCGGCCCCGGTGGAGCGAGTGGCCTGGCGCAGCATGGCTTTGGCCGGACGAGCCAGTGGCAAGTGGTGGAGCACACCAGCGACCGAGTGGAGCTCATGCTGCAGGGGGGTGGTGCTTATGCTGGGCTGGAGTCTCGCTTGGTGTATACGGTGGCGGAGCACCAGCTTGCAATGCAGCTCACACTGGCGAATGTTGGCGAGGATGAACTGCTCGTGGCACCAGCCTTCCACCCATATTTTGCGTATGATGGTGTGCCAGTGCTGGATGGCCAATCACTATCCGACCTCGCGCCGCTCGCGGAGACGATCTTTGTTGACGGGCCTACGCGCCAGCTTGCTACGGGCCGGCGCACCATCACGCTGCAGAGCGAGGGGTTACCCCGTTGGGCAGTCTGGACGGATGGGCTGGGCCCATACCTCTGTATTGAGCCAACGCACAGCGGCAACTCCTTCGCCGATAGCCCGTCTCGTACCACAGTGCTAGTGCCGGGGCAGACGGCGCGGTATGGTGTGCGGGTGGGGTGGTAACAAACCCCTCGATTTGACTCATTATCCTACTACTGCCATACTTGATATATGGCAAATAACGAGATAAATCCCAACACGGTAAGAATAATTGGCGGTATGACGCCTGAGCAACTAGCAGCCGAGCAAGAACGACTCGGTAAAGAGCTGCGAGCTATTGCTGCAGCAATCGACGAGCAGCTACAGGGTCACGAGCCTCTGGTAAGTAGTATGCAACCACTTACGCTCGCGGAGGCTAAGCAGCGCCCAGGTGCAGACGAAGTGGCAATAGATGAGGTGAATGCACACTGGGGATGGCCGGCAGCGGATAGTGCGATGAATCGCACTTCACCATATAAGGACGAGGACGAATTTTGGGAGGCATTTCTTCGCCAGCATGGGTTGCGTAATACGGAAGATCCAAACAACTTTCGTGCTCGTTTGCGTGCTCCAACGGTCGATGTAGCAACACTGGAGTTGGAAGAAGATATAGAGAGCATCGGCTTTGTAGATGTGTACCATGGAACGACGCCAGCATTGCTTCGTGCTGGAGCGGTGTTTCCCGAGGTTGAGCTCGTCCGAGGACTGTATAGCACGTTATTTAAGAAGCATCTAACGATGACAGATGATGCGCGAAAAGAACTGAGGTCACTTGCTCAGGAGCATCCAGCGGTGAAGACGGCGTTCTATGAAACGTATAACCATGCGCGGCGCTTGGTGAGAGAGGATGACGAGAAGCAATTTATGCAGAAACTTTCGCGGCTTGGTTATATAGGAGAAGATGCTGCCGCGCAGGTTGCTTCGATTGACCAGGCACACCAGGCGCTTTGTCGCTAGCGTCTACATGTCTACATTGACACCGCGCCGCCCCCCTGCTACAATACACCAGTATGATTACTAAGGATAACAAAGCGAAAGCGATTGCTTTGACTCAGGTCAGCAAGAACGACGTCGGCAGCCCACAGGCGCAGGTGTCTATCTTGACGGCTCGTATCAAAGAGGTGACAGAACACCTTAAGTCCAACAAGCACGACAACATGGCTCGTCGTGGCCTCAAGCAAATGGTCGGTCGGCGCAAGCGGCTGCTCCGCTACCTTGAGCGGACCAACTTTGATGCCTACAAAGCAACGCTCGAAACCCTCGGCCTGCGCAAATAAGCGCCCGCCGCGAGATATAGACCTCCCCACTTGTTGGGGAGGTTTTTTGGTGGTGGGATAGTAGTGCAGCGAACTATGATGACAGGGTATATTCGATATCTCCACTGGCAGGGGTGGAGGTTGAGATTCAAGCGAACGTCTATTGACACATAACCCAAAAATGTGTAGGATATAATCCTACAAACAATCTTGAATAAGAGGAATATATGACCGAACTAACATTAGCATCACGACCCGCCAGTACAGCGGGTATAGAGGGAATTACCTCACGATATGAGGCAGATCGTGCCGCTGCCGTTGCCGAGAGAGAAGAACGGGTAGCAGCCTTCGACAAGATGGCGGATAAGCTATTGCAAAAAAATGATGCTGGCGAGAGTGACTCGCTTGGCCAAAGCAGTAATACCGAAAGCAGAAGGTATTTGCCACAACAAGCAGAATTTGATTCGCACTATCTGAACATGCCAATGCGCATTATAGTGCGAGATAGCGGAGATGGCCGGCGAGAAATAACGCTCCAGCCCATCCTCAGTGAAGGTGAGGATGAGACTACCTTAGCTAATAGCAAGCAGGTCTATTTCACTGCCCCAGACAAAGCGGTGACGGGGGTGCAGTGCGAGTACTTTCCACCACACAAGCCAGGACAGAAGGTGAAAACGACCGGTGTTCGCGATGCGTCAAACCGTGAGCTTAAGAGCCTAGAGGGTATATTGGCAGCAGCTGAGCTGCGGGGTAGCAAACCAGCCTCTCGCTAGTGCTGTATTAAAAAATAGAAAAACACCACCACGAGGGAGTGGCAGCATTGCTATAGCATACGCAATGCTTTACAAAACTAACCACTATACGCTATCATGCAACAATGAGCCAAGAAAAACAACTGCCAGCTGAAACAACTTCGCCAGTATCTTTCCCGTACGAAAGAGCGAGAGAGCCACTATGTACGGCTGATCGGCTTGAACAATAACGTCGGCAGTTTGTTGTTGATAAAGCAGCGCGCGAGACAAAGCGGTTTGCACAAGATTTGGAAACGATGGCAGCAGGGGAGAAGGCTGCGGAATATCTAGTGGATGGCAGCCCGGCAGATATGATACCTGAGGAGGTAGTGCCACTGCTAGATGGCGCACTTGTTGCAGTGGATGAGCCAATAGACAAGACACAGAGCATCCTCGAGCAGCGAATCGTCACATTATGCCGAAGACGGAATGATGGGCTGACAGATGATGAATTTTGCCAGGCTATAGCAAATGCATACCAGCAGTCGCCAGCTATGCAGCGCGTGCAAGAGGTGGCACACCAGATTACAAGTGGTATTGAGCATTTGCACACTGGTGAGCCCATGATCTCCATCGACACATTCGACCCAAGTATCTACATTGACCGCGTCTTGATGCGTAGAGTTCAGCAAGATGGTGGCAATAGCGCATTACAATGCTATGGGACGGCACTGCTTGCCCGCTACGAAGAGCAAAATGACACAGACGAGCATTTATATCTCCACACCGCATCAACACGAGCGTTGTTGGACGCCTGTGATGCTGGCAATGTGCGGCTTGCGGACACTGCTGAGTGGGAGCTCGTTACCGAGCGGGATAGTCGTTATGGCAATGCCTATGCCTGGATGTCACGCGAGATTATCAAGATGGCAGCCGACCGAACAGGTCACCTTATGGCAGATGACGAACATCGCGCAGTGCCTCAGCCAACTGGTGAGCCAGCGGCGGATGTCTTGGTTGCTTTACTGAACCAAATTGCCACGCGTGGCACCGACCGCACAAGCGATCTGCCTATGCCGACCGAAGCAGTGCGCCTCCGGGAGGGCGGCTGCAAAGATGTTGAGGCGTACTTTGCTCAGGCATATATGATGAGTACTCAACCAGCGATGGGCGAGACGACTATCGCTGACAAGCGTTTTATCAGCAAAACACATGGGGCGCATACGTTCCTTGCCGTCGATGCAGTGCGATACTGTGGTGTTGAATTTCCACCGGGTACAGTATGGGGGCGGTTTGGCGATGGGTATGCTCCACTCAGGCTGACGGGCTTTTGCTTCGACCGAGACACAGCTGCGACGGTCTTTGGTGCTGAATATATGGCCAATGTGCCTGAAGCGAGCCAACGCGCTGTACACGACCACTTTCGCCGTATTGTGCAATCGTAATCCTAGATTCTTCACGCCATACTCAATTTAGATGAAGTAATGGAGATAATAGACTGATGCCGCAGAGTTTGCAATTAACGCACCACAACAGGGAAGCCTCCGCAAAAACATTGTGACATACACAACATAATACCCATTTGCGCACAAAGATGCTATCATAGAGAGTGACTATGCAGGATGTGACAGACGCAGCACGGGCGTCCACGGGTGTGGCAATGCGGTGGAGTATGCAGCAGGCACGGCGGGCTGTGCTGGTGTTTGTGGCCGCTGTGGTGGTGCTGGGGCAGTTGCTTGCGCCGCAGGTGAGTGCTCTGGCGCCGCAGCAGTCCATCATGATGCCAGCCTATAGCTACCCCATGCAGGGTGGCAACAACCAGTATTGGAATGATATGGCTAATGTCTCGAGCAAGATGCCCTTTGCGGTGGTTAACCCCTCGAGCGGGCCAGGTACAACGGTTAGTAGTGATTATGTAAAGGCCCTGGCCCGGCTCGATTCGCTTGGTGTCAAATACATTGGCTACGTCAAGCATGGCCGCCAGACGCGCAATATTGCTGAGGTGGCAGCAGAGATCGACCGCTGGTATGCGCTCTACCCCAATGTGAAGGGAATCTTCTTCGACGAAGCCGACAACCACAGTAGTGGCCAAAAGACCTGCTACCTGGCCAACCTCTACAACTACGTCAAGGTCAAGCACCCTGGCTCCATCGTTATCCATAATGCGGGTACACGCTTCCTCGGTGAGTCCGTCATGCCTTATGGCGATGTATTTCTCAATGCCGAGACCTCGGCAGCGCGCTACCTGAGTGATAGCTACTACGACCTAACTCACCCAACGGCCACCAACTTCGAGAAAAACCCGGCCAACGCCTACAAAATGTGGCACGTCATCCATAGTGTGGGCAGCAACGAGCAGCAGGCCCAGGTGGTCGCCAAGGCCCGCGAGCGCAATGCTGGCTGGGTGTATACGACCTCCGATCGTGGCCCGACCACACCAGCCGAGGAGGCAGACCCAAATATTAACCCGTATAATGATTCATCTACCTTGCTGGGTGGCTTGGCCGGCCTGGAGAGTATCCAACGCGGTAATGTGCCAGTGGGTGCAGCGACGCCGCTCACGGCTGATTGCGCCGATACCTTTGGCCTGAAAGTAACAGCTCAGCCCGCGCCAGCACCTGCACCAGCGCCAAAGCCCGCTCCCAAGCCTGAGGAGAAGAAAAAAGACGACAAAGACAAGAAAAAGGACGAAAAGAAGGATAAGAAAAAGCCGCAGCCAAGCAAAAAGCACCAGCAGCCCACTGTGCGCAAGCAAGAGGCAGGGCCCAACTGGACGGTTATCATCCTTGTCGCTGTGGCAGTAGTTCTCGCTGCAGCGGGTGGCGGTGGTGCCTGGTGGTGGTTTGTTGGCCGCAAGCGCCGCCAAGCGAAGAACCGCAGCCGGTATGATAACACAATGATCTAAGCGACAAGTGTGCCGCATATGCCACCAATTCTCACATATCCTCTTCTCACTACTCATTGCTCGGATAGAGTAGTGGGGGAGAGGGGTGAAGGATAGAGGCGATGAGGCTGTGATATGTATAGTTGTGATGAGGGGTTGATTGACGAATCTGGAATAACTTGTTAAGATAAAGCTGTTTTGGAGAAACAACTCTCTCAACGCAGTGAGTATATGATCTATGACCAACCACAGAAGGTGGAGAATGGCGTCTCGTTTGCTGTCATAGGGGATCAAGGCGAAGAAATTACGGTTACGCCACGTGGTGTCGAATGGCTGAGCGCAACGTACGTACGATTTATGGGCAGTGCAGCGATCAAGGGTAGTAAAAAGATTCTCTCTATCAAGGGCTCGCAGACCACCTATGAAGGTGATAATGCGATGCGCCTGGTGATTGGCCGTGATAGCCAAGGTGAGGTATAAACTCCCAGGCTGCGAATGCACGAAGCACTACCAGTATATCCCAAAATGCGGTATACTAAGAAGAGTATAATAACGCGGCAGTGATAGCGTTGAGGGCTTGCATGGAGATGATGGGTGCGAGCATTCACCCCTGTTACTTGCCGCAAGAAAGGAGCTCTATATGAGTATTATTAACCCAAGCGGCAAAGATGTCTTTGCTGTGACGACCGAGCTATGCGGTCGCCCCCTCACCCTGGAGGTCAACCGCGTTGGTTTTCGCTCGACGGCCAGTGTGCTGGTGCGGTACGGCGATACGGTGGTGCTGGGTACGGCCCAGGTGGGCACTCGCCCGGTAACGCTGGATTACTTCCCCTTAAGCATCGACTACGAAGAGAAATTCTATGCTTCAGGCAAGATTAGCGGTAGCCGCTTTATTAAGCGTGAGGGCCGGCCCAGCGACGAAGCAGTGCTGATTGGCCGCCTGATCGACCGGCCGATCCGCCCACTCTTTCCCAAAGGCTACCGCCAGGAAGTGCAGGTGGTGGCCACAGTGCTTAGTATGGACCCAAGCTTCCGCCCAGATATGGTGGCGATGGTTGCTGCCAGCAGCGCCCTGATGCTGACGGGTACGCCGTTTGATGGGCCGGTGGCGGGCCTGCGCGTTGGCCGGGTGAATGGTGAGTTTACGGCCTTCCTGACACCAGAGGAGCGTGAGCAATCCGACCTCGACCTGGTGGTGGCAGGGATCGAGCGTGGCATTACCATGGTAGAAGCTGGCGCTAAAGAAGTACCCGAGGAGGTGATCGTCGATGCAATAGCCTGGGCGCACCAAGCGATGCAGCCAGCGATTACACTGCAACAAGAATTAGCTGCCAAGGTGGCACCAGCACCGCAGGAGTACGAGCTCGTCTTGCCAAATGAAGACATCCAGGCCGTAGCCAACCAATGGGTTGATGGCAAACTAGGCGAGAAGATCCGCCGCCCATACCCCGAGCGCAATGAAGTTGTGAATGAAATTCGCTGGGCCTTCCACGAGGCTATGGCCGAGCAGCTCGGCCTTGATGCCGAGGAATACGCCGCGGTGCGTGATGAGTACGACGAAGCCTTTACCCTGGCACTACACAACGATGTGCGCCGCGGCATTGTGGAGGAGCGCACCCGCCCCGATGGCCGCGCCCTGACGGAGATCCGTCCGCTCTCGAGCGAAGTTGGTATTTTGCCACGCACCCACGGTAGCAGCCTGTTTACTCGCGGGGTGACGCAGGGTATGAATATTGTGACGCTGGCACCGCTGAGTTACGCACAGTTAGTCGATACCATGGAGGTGACAGAAGGCGAGCGCCGCTATATGCACCACTACAACGCCCCGGGCTATACGGTGGGTGAGGTGAAGCGCCTTGGTAGCCCTGGTCGGCGTGAGATTGGCCACGGGTATCTGGCGGAGCGTGCCCTGACGGCAGTGCTACCGAGCGAAGAAGAGTTCCCCTATGCCATCCGCAGCGTCACAGAAATCATGAGCCAGAACGGCTCTACCAGTATGGCGGCCACGTGTAGTAGCTGCTTGGCCCTGATGGACGCTGGCGTGCCGCTCAAGGCACCAGTTAGTGGTATTGCCATGGGCCTGATGATGGACGGCGACACGCCCTACGTACTGAGCGACATTGCCGACGCCGAGGATTTTGCTGGTGACATGGACTTTAAGGTGACAGGTACCAGCAAGGGTATTACCGCCCTGCAGATGGACATGAAGGTGCATGGTCTGCCCGTGCAGGTGCTGCGCCAGGCGCTTGAGCAGAGCAAAGCTGGCCGTGCCCACATTCTGGAGCACATGCTGAGCGTGCTGCCAGAGCCACGCAAGCAGCTTAGCCCATATGCACCACAGATTGAAAAACTTAAGATTAACCCAGATAAAATTGGTGCTGTTATTGGCAAGGGTGGTGAAACTATCAATAAAATCACCAGCGAAACTGGTGCCGAGGTGGATATTAAAGAAGATGGCCTGATTACCATTGCGAGCCCCAATGGCGAGGCGATCGAGAAGGCGCTGGCCTGGATTAAAAGCCTGGTGGAGGAGCCCGAAGTCGGCCGCACCTACACCGGCACCGTGGTGACGATTAAGGACTTTGGTGCCTTTGTAAACATCCTGCCTGGCGTGGACGGGATGGTGCATATCTCGAAGCTCGCCAAGGGCCGCGTCGGCAAGGTGACAGATGTCGTGCAAGAAGGCCAGACGGTGCAGGTGAAGATCACTGGCATTGACGAGCGCGGCAAAATTAACTTGACGATGATTGGATTGTAGTAGCTCGGAGCACTAGCCTCGCAACAAAAATACCCCAGCAAGGACGCGTGGGGTGTTTTTTTGTTAGTAGTGTACCTCGAGCATCATACTTTCTTCGCGGTGCTATTTATGAGTGGATGTTTGAGAGAATACGAAGCGGCATGCGGTTAAACAATCCACATATTGGTCTATTGGCGTATTTCCGGTATAATATTTATGGTAAATAATAGCCAAATCAACAAGGAGATGCATGAGTAAGCAACCAGCAACCCCCCAGGAGCAACCCCCAGAGGCTGTCCCAACCTTTGATATGAACAACCCACCGTATACTGAGGAAGAGAAGGCCGCTCTGGCCAGCAAGCGTGCTGCCGCTGAGCCAGCGCCAGCTGCACCGACTGCCGAGCCAGCACCTGCGGCTCAGCCACAACCTCAACCTACTATGCAGCAGCCAGCTCAGCCAGTGGCGGGCCAGCCCCAGCCTATGCAGCCACAGCCAGGCCGGCCAATGGGCCCAATGCCACCCAAGCAGGGCATGAGCAAGGGCTTGCTGTGGAGTTTGATCGGTGGTGGCATTGGTGTATTTGTCCTGATCATCATTATAATCGTGTGTATTGTGCTGTTCTCAGGGCCAAGCACCGAAGATTACCGCAAGGCATATTCTATGATGAACAGCTTCGACTCGACCAGCATTAATATAGACAGGTCAGACCCAGAAACGTCAATCAACGAGGTGGTGCGCAAGGCGGATGACCACTTCGACAAGCTCGGCAAGACTGCTGCGATGCGCGATAGCGAGGTAAAGAAGGCCTTCGAAAAGTACAAGGATGATTACGAAAAAGTTAAGCCGCTACTCAAAGAATCGGGTGCTGTCGCTACTGCCTACAAAGAATACAGCAGTTCGTGCCGCACGAGCTACAGCTCACCACTCAGCAGCGCATCTGGTGATGAAGCTGGCCAGAAGTATGATGAGCAGCAGAAATCTTGCCTTAACGCCCTCAATAAGATGAAAGACTCACAATACGCCAGCGTGCGCGACTATGCCAATGAGCAAATCAAGTACCGCAAAGAGATGCGCGCCTACTACGTAGCGCTTGTCAACTACTACAAGAACCGTGATAGCAGCAGTGGCTCACCAAAGCGCCCCGAGATCCCAAGCACATCTTTGACAAAGTCGCTCTACGACAAGCTCAAAGACGCACAGTCATCGAGCAAAGAATCTGTCCGTGAACTGCGCGATATCTTGCGCACCAAGGGCAAGATGGATACCCTTGGCGACTAATCATTGACCATGAGATAGATCGTCTCTCGACGTATCGTGTGCAAACACCCCAGATACTGCTGGGGTGTTTTTTGTTGTGCCTATGTCTGTTTCTTGACTAGTGTTAGGTTGCTATAGACAGTAAATGGCAACGACAAACCAAGCTTGTGCACGATTACCAACTATTATACCCAAATAGCCTAGCTAGTGCGCCACTTGTCGGCAAATAAGCCTGGCTGTGCGCTGGTGTAGTATTTGCCAGTAGTAAGTGAGGTTTATATCGATAAAAGAGCAGGGTAGCAACAGAACAAGACACCAAACTGGGTTACCAAGAAAGGCATAGAGTGGACGGAATAACAGAGGTAGATGCTCACGTTACCCACTGCGTCTCTCAAGAACTTATCCAAACTATACACTAAGTGCATAATAAGGCTTGCACTCGCTAGTCACTCGGTGTATAGTGGAGATATGAACGTTCAATATACATTACTCGGATTGTTGGCGAATGCGCCAAACTATGGCTACGAGCTGAAGAAGCAGTACGATGGTTTCTTTGGCAAAGATAAGCCAATTTTGCCAGGGCAAGTCTACTCGACGTTGGGGCGCTTAAAACGCGACAACAAAGTGGAGGAGGTTGCCGACACCAGTGAGTCTGGTGGGCCAGACCGGGTGCGCTACGCCATTACCGAGCAGGGCAAGCAAGACCTGCAAGCCTGGCTGGAAGCGCCCGAGCTGCCATCGCATCAGTCGCAGGCCAATATGTACGTCAAGACTGTGCTGGCAATCCTGCGCGAAGGTGATGCCGCGCCCTACCTAGACAACCAGCGGCAAGCCCATATTCAGCGGATGCGCAGCCTCACAAGCCGCCGCCGCGAAAGTAACTTAGCCGACACGCTACTCATCGACCACGCACTGTACCATCTGGAGGCAGATCTGCGCTGGATTGAGCTAACGACGTCGCGCTTAACCAAACTTAAGGAGGAACTGATCAATGAGATCAACCAATCAACCAATCATTAGCGCCCGCAACCTGAAGAAATCCTTCGGCCAGACGGAAGCATTGCGCGGCGTGTCGCTCGATGTAATGCCGGGCGAAGTGCTGGCCATTATGGGGCCGAGTGGCTCGGGTAAGAGTACATTGCTCCATAGCTTGGCGGCGATTACCCCTGTCGACAGTGGTGAGATTCACTGCGCAGGTAAGCGGATCGACCAGCTCAACGACGATCAGCGGAGCGTCCTCAGGTGCACAGCCTTTGGCTTTGTCTTCCAGTTTGGGCAGCTCGTGCCAGAGCTCACGGCGCTGGATAATGTCGCGCTGCCACTGCTGCTCAATGGTGAGAAGCGTACCATAGCGTACGAAGCCGCTCAGCGCTGGCTGGACAATGTAGAGCTGGGCAACAAGGCGGGCAACATGCTCGGTGAGCTCTCTGGTGGGCAGATGCAGCGGGTGGCAATTGCCCGGGCGATGGTTATTAAGCCGAAGGTGCTGTTTGCCGACGAGCCAACGGGCTCGCTCGACAGCCTCAACTCGCAGCGTGTGATGGAACTATTTATCGCCACTGCTAAGCAATATGGTACCACCGTGATTATGGTTACTCACGAGCCAACCATTGCCGCCTATGCCGACCGCGAGATCATCGTGCGCGATGGGCAGATCTCGGGAGGGATGTAATATGAGCGTTAGTTGGTTATTACTAAAAAAATCGGGCCGGCAATCGATGATGCGTCTGGGCCTCACAGCAGCAGCTATCTCACTCGGCATCGTCATGCTGTGCTATATGGCCGCTGGGCTCAATGGCTTGGTGGGCCGCCAAAACCGGGCGATTATCGCGAATACCATTACACAGGCCCAGCGCACTCCCCAAAAGCCACAAGCGACTGGCCAAGCGCCACTCAAAGCTGGTGGCATCGAGCGGGGCAACAAAGATGAGTGGCGAGGCAAGACGATTAGCGTCATCTCGCTGCAGGGTACGGAGAAGTCCGCCAAATTTGCCAAGATAGACACACCAAAGGCAGGTGAATACTACCTCTCCAAGGGCTTGGCGGAGGCGATCGCCGAGCACCCGGAGGACAAGATTCTCGAGCGCTTTGGCAACCTCACCACCAACCTTGGCACGCTGCCAGACGAGTACTCTGCGAGCCCTGATGACCTGTACTTGGTCAAGGGTGTGAGTGCGGAGGAGGTCGAGAAGGCCGACCAATATGCTAAGAAAAATGGGCAGCCCAACTCCTACGCCGACGTCTATATTACCGATGTCAATGGCGCGGCGCAGAGTGTTGCCTTCGACCCATTCTCGCTGATGATGCTGGTTGTGGGCGGATCGATCTTGCTCTTCCCAATCGTCACCTTCGTTGCCGTTGCTACGCAGCTGGGTGGGGCACAGCGCGAGAAGCGCTACGCCGCCCTGCGCTTAGTAGGCGCAACCAAGGGGCAAGTAGCTCGTGTGCTGCTACTCGAGTCGCTGCTGGCCTCGCTGGCGGGTGTGGTGCTGGGCCTCGTTATCTTTACGCTGACGCAGAGCTCGCTTTATGGCTTCTCCTATGGCGACATGCGTTTCTGGCCAGCTGATCTTGCGCTGCAGTGGTATCAATATATTATCATCGTCGGTGTGACTCTCGGCCTAACGACGTACGTCAACTGGCGTCGGATGCGCAAGGCACAACTCTCACCACTGGGCGTCTCGCGCTCAGCCGAAAAGGCAAAGAAGCTGCGGGTGTGGCGCGTCATCCCCCTGGCATTTGGCCTCAGTATTTTTGGCTGGATGGCGTCGAAGCCTGGGCACGACTGGATGGCTGAGCGAGCAAGTGAGAGCTCTATACCGACCCTCATTCTCTTCGCAGCCTTCCTCAGTGTGATGTTTGGCCTGGTGCTGGCTGGTGGCTGGCTGACGAATAAAATCGCTCGCATCGTGGCACGCTATGCACGTAGTGGCTCGGCCTTGATCGCGGGCAAGCGAATTGCCGTCCATTCGCAGACCGTCTTCCGCAGTGTGAGTGGGGTAGTGCTGGCCCTCTTTGCGGGGAGCTTCTACCTCTCAGCGGTGAGTGGTATTGATGCTCTCAACGCTTCATCGGTGGCCAACAATGGTTACTCACAGCTGCGCAGCAATGCTGTAGCGATCACCTCGCAAGATCATGTCTTGCAGCCGGATACTCAAAAAATCCTGAGCGAGCAGCCATACATCACCAATGTTGCCCCAATGTATCCTATTGCTGGTGACAATGGTCGCGTCCAAGCTCGTGCCATCCGTTGTAGCGACCTGGCCATCTACACCGAGCACAGCTGCCCCAGCGGTGCACAGGGTGATCACTATGCTTTGCTCGATTTCAATGGTGCCGTCGTCAAGACTGTCTCACTCGCCGAGCAGCCAGTCAACACCAATGGCCCTAAGGATTATCTCCTGACCGTTGCTCACAATGATGATGTGGAGAAGGTGCGTGCTCTTGTCTATGCTCGCCAGACTCCGCAGGACTTCCTCTACATCCGCAGTGGGGACTTCGAGAAGCACCCGCAAATCAACCCGATCATCAAGAACTTCGCCGAGATGGCCTACGCTGGTATGGGTGTGACACTCTTCGTCGCAGTGGCAAGCTTGATTGTCTCGACGATTGGTGGATTGTTTGAGCGCCGTCGCTCACTCTACACGCTGCGCCTCGGTGGTATGCGTCTTGGCCAGCTCAAGCGCCTCATCATGACGGAGTCGCTGGTGCCGCTGCTGAGCGTCTCGCTTCTCTCGTGCGCCATTGGGGTGTGGGTTGGTACCGTCTTCATCACAACCTTCTCCGCCTCGCTCAAGCCAACGCTCTCACCACTGTACTTTGCCATCGTTGGTGGGGGGCTCATCGCCGCCATCATCGGCATCTACCTGGTGCTACCCATGGTGCGCAAGCTCACCGACCCAGAGGCAAACCAAACAGAATAGGGGAAACAGTACACTCAGCGCGTTACTTCCTCTCATGGCAAAACACCTCCTTTTGTGGGGGTGTTTTTGCTACAAAAATAGAAAATTATCCCATGCTATTGACAAATGTAAAGTAACATACTAACATAGCAGCATATCCTCTCCTTATCAGAGGTGGATAGCAACTTTTTGTGGTGAGGAGTCGAACTCTCTCGACTTGCTGCTGCTAGAGGAGCTGCCGAGCGCTATAGAGCGCCCAGCTCTCTGATGGTGCTACACCGGAGCGTGCGCAGCAATGGAGAGAGCTCGACACAGGGTTGAGCTCACTGTTGCATCCAAATGGATGCAGAAAGGGGGCCGATTATGGCTCTGCCAGCTAGCGAGATGCGTAAGATTTCCGTCGCGTATTATGAGTCTCCTCAACCTAGTGCAGAGGAGATCGTTGACTCTATCATTAGCGCAGCTCAGGCGGCAGCTCAGCAAGGCAAGTGGCTCACTATCTATGATGGTAGTGGGTTCACCTTTGTAGACGTGCATGATAAACCCAACCCTATACAGGAGGACGTCATGGATGGTCTTGCATCCTTGGGCTATAGCCCAAGGATCGAACGCCTTGGTGGTGGCTTGATAGTCGGCTGGTAACCTCACCACCACCCGCTCTCCGCGGAGGTATCGACGCGTCCATCTGGATGCTCTACCTCCGCGGGAGCGGACTACTCTTGATGGATAAAAGCAATGTAGGATTGCTTTTTTTGTTTTTACACCCTCGATTGTGTTTGCTTACTATCAACCAGTATCGCAAAATCTCAGCAATTATCACACCCCTCAATGCTGCAAAGCAGAATAGCAACACTCAGCACCAGCGCGATCAATTACAGCTTATTTTTGCTCCACCCGCCCATCGATTGTTATACTGGATGTATGACCCATCCACTTGACCCATCCACGCCAGACCAAACCCAAGCCGCTCAGCTAGCGCATCTCGCTGAGGAGATTATCGCTGCCAAGCTCTGTCCCGAGCTGGCTGCCCAGGCCACGCAGCTAGTGCTGGGTGATGGTAGCCCCAATGCCGATATCGTCTTTGTGGGGGAAGCGCCCGGTAAGAATGAAGACCTGCAAGGCAAGCCTTTTGTGGGGGCGGCAGGGAAATTCCTGGACGAAATGCTAGCCACGGCTGGCCTCGTGCGCAGTGATGTATACATTACTAATATCGTTAAATACCGTCCGCCCAATAATCGCGACCCATTGCCGGAGGAGAAGCGCGCCTTTTGGCCGTACCTCATGCGACAACTCGATATTATCCAGCCAAAGGCAGTACTTACTCTTGGGCGGCACAGTGGTGGTGGATTCATCCCCGATCTACGTATCAGCCGCGACCATGGCCAGCCGCGCAAAGTGCGCTTGCACGAGCGAGAGTTCGTCGTCATTCCGCTTTACCACCCAGCCGCTGCGCTATACAACGGTGCCATGCGCCAGACGCTCATCGACGACTTCGTCCGAGCAGTGGCGTATGTGCGGCAGGCGACGCAGAGTAAATAATGAATAGTATAGAGATATTCAGACACATGCGCCTTATAACTGGCAGGAGAGGAAGCGGCAAGAGCTTTGCTATGCAAACGAAAAAAGGTAAGCATTGTCGCAATACTTACCTTGGTATGCATGTTTGTGGAGCTGGTTAGGCGGTCTTCGTCTTGCCAGCCTCTGGTGCGGTCACGCCGTAGCCTTTGCGCTCGAGGAGCTCTTGGGCGGTTTGGAGCTCGGTGGCGATCTTGGCTTGCTCGTCGGCTTGCTTTTTCTTGGTGTTGTAGTCGGCCGTGGCTTGGGCGGTGGCATCGGCGACGTAGTCATCGAGTGTAAGCTCTTCTTTGGGCTGAGGGCCAACGCGGGTGAGGCCAGCTGGGCCATAAGGGCCAAAGCTTGCACGGCCGAGGTCGCGCTCGATCAGCTCGAGGCTGGAGCTGGGTAATACTTGGAAGGGCTGGCCATTATACGAGCCATTGACAGGCATGCGGCGATGCTCTAGCTCAGAAAAAACACGCGACACCTCGAGCGCGTGGCTGATGTAATCGCGTGCGCTGGTGCCTAGCTGTGCCTCACCAATCTCGACAGCGGTCACGTGCTGCAGTGCCTTTTGCAGGGTGGCAAGCTTGCTCTTGGTCGTATCAAGCTCACTCTGCGCGGTTGCTGACGTGGTGCGTTCAGTGTCGTCGGCAGGCTTTTGCCGGTAGGCGCTGCTATCGCGGATGGCAGGGTCAGACTGGCGTGTGGTTTGTCTGCGGGCTGCTTGGGTTGGCCATGGCAGGCCAGCTGCTTCTGGTTTTGGCATTGTGTTTCCTCCTCACCTCATTGGTATAACACTTATACTTATATATGATACTACAAATCGCCCCATTGTCATAATTGTGATATCGCTCATGCTTTGATGAAATAGGCTCATCTGAGGTAGGAAAATAGAGTGAGTGGAGAGAATCTGAAAGGCAGCAAAGAGGAATAGAGACTGAGAGAGGAGGGTGGAGAAAGGCTCTCGCAAACCCACTCCATTGAGCAGTTCTACGCTATACTATAGAATAAGTACAGTAACAAGGAGAATATGATGGACAAAACAACAAACGGTGTGGCAGCATACTATTCGCGGTTTGGCTCGTGGGCTGGCTACAACATGGTGCTGGGCCGATCGCAACACGCTGGCTATTGGACGAGCGAGACGAAGAATGAGCGGCAAGCTCAGGCGAACTTCTTGCGGATGTTTGCCAAGGAGCTGCAGCTTAAGCCAACCGACCGTGTGCTCGATGCCGGCTCGGGCCAGGGCGTGATGGCGCGATACCTCGTCCAGGCCAATGGGGGGGGGTGAGGTAATAGGTATTACCATCACTCCACGAGAGGTTAAGATATCTGAGAAGTTGTCGCGGCATATGACTCCTGCGCCGCGCTTTGTGCTCGGCGATTATTCGCACACCGACTTCCCAGACGAGTATTTCGATGTGGTGTATGTGAATGAGACACTGTCGCACGCCAAGGATATGCGGGCCACGATGCAGGAATTTTATCGCATCCTCAAGCCGGGTGGGCGTGTAGTGTTTGCCGATTATGAGGTCGATGCCCGCCATATGTCGGCTCGCCAGCAGCGCATGATGGATTTTTTGGAGCAGCATGCTGGTGGCTTTGGTGTGCGGCAGCAGAACCCCGGTGAGATATCGCAGGCACTGCAGCAGGCTGGCTTTGCGGATATAAGCGAGACTGATTGGACAGAGGCCGTTATGCCAACATACCACCGCTTGCGGTCGCTCGCTCGGCCATTTGCCTGGATCCAGCCAGATGCAAAGCTTGCGCCATTCTTCGTTAATGCCGTGATGGCATCGCATGGCTATAGTACGCTGTATGAGGCGGGGCTGTTCCGTTACCTACTCTACAAAGGCACGAAGCCGCTGGCACGCCGCGCAAAGTAGCACAAAAAGAAAATGCTAATGCTGGGCTGTTATTCATCAGCCCAGCAAAATACATATTCAAGACCACATATGAGACCTAGCTCTCGGAGGGTTAACAAAGATCAGCGTTATTTCGCCGTTGCTTCGCTATTTTTCTGAATTTTCTGCGATCTCTGCCAGCACTGTCTTGAGCGAAAGGGGAATGCCAACTCTCATTGCTTTACCTTCATCAGTCACAACCCAGGGTGCCATCCCCATAGGCATGTTGGCGCGGTCTGCCCAGCGGAACACCCAGCAGCCCGTCTGGCGCTCAATTTTGAATAGGTCGTGAGCTCTATGATTTGATGAGCCATAGGCTCTTGCAAAGGTCTCCCAGGCGTCATTTTCTGTTCGAATGAGTTTTTCCATAGCTGCTTACTCCTTATGGTTGACTTATGTGTCGTTATTCTACCACATAATTTGCTTTATTGCATAACAATTATTTTGGATGATTCTGCCAGTTAGTTGATAGACTTTTGTATATAGCCATTAGGGTATTCGCAGACGGCAGGTTTGAAAAAGGGAATAGCCTATGCTAATCTGGATATTAGATATCCATTATCAACAATCAAAGAAAGGAGGAGTGAGGTGCTGCGCAGGGTGGGCTGCATAGCACCTCGCATATAAAACTATGAGATTATCAGGAGCAGTCGAGCAGGCTTGTTGCATTGTGATTTTGCTGGCGCATCCAGACCTGCGATCGCCAGTGACGAACCAGAGCTTGGCAAAGCAAATGGGGGTGTCGCCAACGTATATTACCAAAGTAACGCGCAAGCTCGTAACAGCCCAGCTGATTACCTCGGCGAGGGGTGCGGGTGGTGGCTTTCGCCTGGCGCGGGCTAGTACGGAGCTGACGCTGTGGGATATCGTGGCGGCAGTCGAGGGGACGGAGAGCTTCGTCCACTACCAAGGAGTCGCCGAGCGGATGTTTGCCCGCCAGGCGGATGATAGCAAGATCAAACGCGGTGAGGTGAGCATCCTTGGTGCCTTCGATCGGGCTCAGGCACGCTGGGCTGAGACGCTGCAGAGCGTGACATTGCAAGATATTATTCGGGAATTAATGAACAATGGGTGAGAAAATAAAACAAGCTATCCAGCGTCGCCGCAGCGTGATGGTCCAGGCCGAATGGCGGCACTTGCTGCAGAGCAAAACACTATTAGTGGCAGTGATAGCAATAGCCTTTGTGCCGGTAATATATGCGGCGTTTTTCCTCAGCTCGGTGTGGGATCCGTATGGGCATACCGACCGACTGCCAATTGCCTTTGTGAATGAGGACAAGGGGGCGCAGATCAATGGCAAGGAGCTGCAGATCGGCCGGACAATGACCGAGTCTCTACATAAGAGCAAGGCGCTTAAGTGGGAATTCGTCTCCAAGCAGCAAGCCGATGATGGCGTACGCCGTGGCTACTACTATGCAGTAGTGACGGTACCAGAGAATTTCTCACAGCGTGCGGCGTCACTTCGGCAGGACAAGCCGCAGCAAGCAGTGGTGTCGTATCAGCTGACGCCAGCCAAAAACTACATTGGTGCAGTCATTAGCCGCCAAGCTGCGCAAAAAGTAAAGGAAACAGTGGCCGAGCAAGTGACCCAAACCTACCTCAAAGAGGTGGCAGCGGGTATTGGTGCAGTGGGTAATGGCATGGCGCAGGCTGGTGATGGTGCTGGGCGCTTGCATCAGGGTTCGGCGCAGCTCCAAGCGGGTCTTACTTACTATACCAATGGCGTTAGCCAACTAGCGAGCAAGCAGCAGACGCTGACAGCGGGCTTAGGGCGATTGCAGGCTGGTGCAGTGCAGGTCCAGCAGGGCACAGCGCAGCTGACTGGCCAACTGCCAACGGCGGCCCAAGTGGCCCAGCTAACGGCTGGTATGCAGCAGATCAAACAAGGGATGCAGACACTCAACGCTCAGGTGGCTCAGCCATCACCAGCGGTAGCGACTCAACAGGCGGCCGTAGTCCAAGATGCGCAGCGGGTGGTGGGTGCGCTCCAGGCAATGCAAGCACCAGCCGCGTCGGCTGGGGCGATCCTCCAAAAGACTAGTGCGCAGGCAGCTGCATCTGGCGGTAGCACAACCATCACACTGCCCGAGCTGCAGACCTTGGCGAGTGCTCTGCAGCAGACCAAAGCCATTGCCGAGCAAACGCAGAGCTTGCTAGCCAACCTCGATACTCTCACTAAAACGCTTGCCACTCAACAGCAAACACTCAAGAACGGTGTGGCAGCACTTAACACTGGTGTGGAACAATTCGCCCCACAAGCCACCACTGCCTTTGCGGGTTACAACACGGTGCGGGCTGGTGGCGAGCGGCTCCAAGCTGGTGCAACACAGGTGGCGGGTAATCTCGCAACGGCTCAGCAGGGTAGTGGGCAACTGGCCCAGGGCGCAGCCACCTTGCAGCAGCACTCGAGCACGCTGGTGCAGGCAAGCAACCAGCTGGCGGATGGCTCGAGCACACTGGCGCACAAACTGCAGACTGGTGCTGCTCAGGTAAAGCTCTTGCCAACCAGCCCAACGGCTCAGCAGCAGATGGCCGCACCTGTGGCGAGTAGCGAGCACAGCACTGGCAGTGTACCAAACTACGGCTACGCCATGGCGCCCTATATGCTCTCGCTAGCGCTCTTCGTTGGTGGGTTGGCTCTGACGACGATGTACCCAGTGCGCAAGACCTTCTCGCGCCAAGAAAATGCCTGGCGCTGGTGGCTGGCTAAGATGTCAGTCTTGGGGCTGGCTGCACTGGTGCAAGCAACGATTATGATGCTAGTGCTAGTCTATGTGGTGGGCTTGCAGCCCGACCATCCGTGGCTGTTTGTTGCTACAAGCTACCTTGCCTCGCTTGCCTTTATGTCGCTCATTACGCTGCTGGTAATGGTGCTTGATAACCCTGGTCGGCTGGTGGTAATGATCATCATGGTGCTCCAGCTGGCAGCGAGTGAAGGGATATTCCCCATCCAAACGGCCTCTGGTTTCTTCCAGGCTATCAACCCCTGGCTGCCCATGACACACTCCATCATTGCCTATCGTCATGCGATCTCGGGTGGGGTAGATAGCGCGCTCTATACGCAGCACATGCTCATCTTGGCTGGCTTTGCGCTGGTGGCAAACGCGCTCCTCATCGGCTTCTTGGCCTGGCGTGGCACACGGCAGTTTGCTCATACGACGGTGGATGGAGATTAAAATTAATGTGCTGCGAGGCATAGCACAGAGCCGGCTATTGTGGGGTAGCCGGCTTTTTGCCTGCTAGCTTTGGGACTCGAATAGAACACATTTGACAGGTATAGCAAATACAAAGTACTATAACGGTAAATGGATAGTAGTAAATAAAGCAGGAGGCGATGATAATGAAGAAACCTTGGCAGAAGACAAGCAGTATGGAAGGGAGTTTTGCACGAAAACCGATTTTGAGCGAGACCAACTCGCGCATTACGTTAAGTAATGAGAGTGCTACCGATGATATAGACAAGATAGGTGCGCCACGGTTCTCGCTTGGACAAAAAGCAGCGGCTCTTGTTGCCCTACTTATTGGTATAAATGGTGCGGCATATTGCAGCAACCACGCAGATACCCCAACTCATAGCGAAACAGCTGCAACGGCTGAGCCATTTGGGCAATCGGGTCGTGAGGTAGAATTTACAACACCCGATGGTGAGATTGATGTGAAGAAGGTCGACAGAGAAGTTTTGCACGGCATTACGACACGCTATACCGAACTGCAGGGTAAGACGAAGACAGATCGTTATATGGATGATTCTCTTGTGGCCCGCCAGACTGATAAGAGCAGGGGTATTGAGGAGATTATTACAGCAAAGCGAGCTACCGTCAGCCATGATGGGCAAAACTTCGTTGTAACGACGGTGGCACACAAACAAAAAGACATAACCACTGGCAAAACAACCACCCGAGAGGAGGTGACGCTGGAGACGCCACGAGAGCCAGGGGCTGCCCAGCCAGTTGGCGAGCTGACGACGGTAGAGCTGCTGCAGATCACAGGCAACCCTGCTACAGAAGTCGCAGCAGCAAGCAGCTTCCATCCAAGTGCCAATACTGACCCAAATGAGAAGCTGTACTACATACGGATGACGCGAACCACTAACGAGAATGGCGCACCAACGTTTGCCATCGAAGAAGCATCGGCTAGCGCAGAGAATCCTGATGGCAGCAGCCCAAGTGATAGCGCATCGTGGCAGCCAGCCTCCCAAGCGGGAACAGGCAAAAATTTGAAATATATGCTGCAATTTTGGTGTGCATAAATACGCCATCAACTTGTAGCGACACGAAGCAAAAGCCACCTCTTGCGGGGTGGCTTTGACACACCTCACCATCATCTGCTATAATACAACCACTTATTGAGGCTCTTAGCCTGTCTCTTATTAGTAGAACCAGAATAATGTATTAGAAGGAGTGAGATACAATGGGTCAACGACGAGTGGCCACACCCCAGGCAGATGACGCCAAGAAGCGTCCACACGCAAGCAAACAATCAGCGACAACCAACACAGTGCTCAGTGCCACCACCACGCGCAAAGGCGAGGTCTTTCGGGCGCAGCGCCGCACTAGCGAGGGGGTCAATGCTCAGGCCTCGCAGCACGTCATTAATGTGCCGGTCAATAAGTCAGTCTACAATGGCTATGGCGGCAAGCAGTTTACTCTCAACATGCAGCCCAAGCGGCCCCGTGCTCCGCGCCCAACGCTCAAGGTTATCCCGATTGGTGGGGTGGGCGAGATGGGCATTGGCAAGAATATGACAGCCATCGAGTACGACAACGATATTATCATCATCGACATGGGCTTCCTCTTCCCGGGTAGTGACTATCCAGGTATCAACTACATTATCCCCGATACGCAGTGGCTGGAGGAGAATAAGCACAAGATTCGGGCGCATATCTTTACCCACGGGCACCTCGACCATATCGGTGCCTTTCGGCACATTATCCCCAAGCTGCCGGCACCAGTCTATGGCACGGCCTTTACCTTGGGTATGCTGCAGCGCACTATGGCCGAGACCGATGGTAGCTACGAGCCGGAGTATCATGAGCTCAAGCCTGAGGAGCATGAGATCGTCCAGCTGTGCGACTCCTTTAGTGTAGAGCTGGTGCGGGTGAACCACTCCATCCCTGATTCGGCTGCAGTGGTGGTACGCACACCAGTAGGGAATATCCTCAGCAGTGGCGACTGGCGTATAGAGGAGAACCCGGTGGATGGCCGCAAGTTCGACTTCGAGCGCTTGCAAGATATCTCACACACTGAGGGCTTCCTCCTCATGATGAACGAATCGACCAACTGCGAGAGCGCTGGCACTCACACCCACGGTGAGCACGACATCCAGCACAGCATGGGTGAGGTGATGGACAAGTGGGCCAAGAGCCGCATCATCATCAGTAGTTTCTCTAGCCAGCTGCACCGAATTCAGCTCATCCTCGAGGAGGCAGAGAAGCACGGGCGCAAGGTAGCCTTTGCTGGCTTTAGCATGATCCAAAACCTAGAGGTAGCACTGCGCACTGGTGCTATCAAAATCCCCAAAGATACGGTGGTCAAGATGGAAGACCTCGTCAAGCTGCCCGACCACAAGATCACCATCGTCTGTACGGGTAGCCAGGGAGAATTTAGTGCCGTGCTTAACCGCATGGCGACGGGGGCACATAAGTTCGTCAAGATCAAGGGGAGCGATGTGGTGGTCTTTAGCTCTAACCCCATCCCAGGCAACGAGAAGTACGTCGTACGCACCGTCGATGGCTTGATGCGCGAAGGTGGCGACGTGGTGCAAAATGGCAAGACACACCTGACCGGCGTGGGGCCACTCCACCTGTCGGGCCATGGGTATTATGATGACCACGTGCGGCTCATTAGTGCCGTCAAGCCCACATACTACTTGCCCAACCACGGCGAATTCCACATGTTAGTGCACAATGCTCGCCTAGCCGAGAAGGAGTGTGGTATCCCACGCAGTCATATCTTCGTCTGCGATCCGGGGGATATTGTGGAGTTTACGACCGATGGTGCACATAAAATTGGGCGCATTCCGCACTCGGGCGGCACAATGTATGACGACGCTGGTGCAGTCGTGAGCGATGTTGTGCTCAAGGATCGCATCCATATGAGCCTGGAGGGGATGTTCGTTGTAGTGCTTACCGTCCAGCGCGGGACGGGTCGTCTTCTTACCAGTCCAGATATCATCAGTCGGGGCTTCATCTATCTGCGCGATAATGAAGAGCTGATGGGAATGATCCGCGCCTATCTCAAACAAAAAGCAGCGCGCAGTATGGTGGGCTCGTATGACCTTGATGTCGTAAAGAAGGAAATCAAAGACGACATTGCCCGCGTTTTGTACGACCAAACACGCCGCATGCCCATTATTATCCCAGTCATCAACGAAGTGGGTGCACCACAAAAGGCGTCGAGCCGCACTGCCCGTGTGGGCCGTGAAGTCCCAGCTGGGCGCTCGCGTCAGAGCCTGGCTGCGCCAGCTCAGCCACACACGCCACCGCGCATTGCTAAGGGTGGTGCCGCTGCCAAAGCGGCCGCCATTGCCGCACGCAAAACTGCTGGTGTATTGCCCGCGACAACAGAAGAGAAAGCGCCAACCCGCCCAGCTAGCACGCGCAAGCGCCGCTCAGCCAATAATCGTACGACCGCACGTAGTAAGCAGCCGAGTAATGACGCCTTTGCCGGCTTGCCACGCAAAAAGTTTCCGCCGCGGCAAGAGCCCGACACCGAAGTAGTCGTGCCAAAGGACCGCTCGGAGCGCCGAAGCTACTAGGCAATGACTTAGCGTCACAAAAACAAAAAAGCCAGCGCTATATAGCTGGCTTTTTTACTTGCAAACTGTGGGTTACGTGTCCGACTTAATTCGCTGCTGCAGCTCGTGTACCATCTCCTCTAGGCGTTTGATGCGCTGCTGCGCGCGCAAATATTCGGCGAGCACTACCAGCACAAAGGCAATCACCGCAAAGGGTGCAATCATCGTTACTATATTCCATACCATCTGCTGCATACGAACCTCCTTGCTTCTATTGTGACATAGAATGGACAAAATGGCGAGAGGGGTATCATATAGCAATGATCCGCGTGATAGTGAATAGGCTTCGAATACTAGTGAGTGCGCTGCGCCATGGCATCATCACCAATAACAGAACGCAAAGTAGGCGCATTGCCGTCTTTTTTGGAGACTTGGTCATAGGTGGATGTGTCAATCGGGATGGGCCAGTCGATGCCAAGCTCTGGGTCGAGTGGTGTGAGTGATATACCGGGCATACCAGGCTGCCACTCTTCATCAAAGCAGTAGAGGTACTGGGAGGGTTGCTCGCTTGTCGATTGAAAACCGTTGCAAACTCCTTGTGGAACAAACACCTGCACACCTTTTGTCAATGGAACAGTAACAACTGCGCCAACGGTGGGTGAATCGATCCGTGCATCCACATAGACACCAAAGGCTTCGCCCGCCATTACCGCGACAAGTTTGTTCATTGCCTCAGCATGGAGGCCACGGATGGAGCCACGGTTCGTTTGCGTGGCATTGATCTGCTTCCAGGGGCCGAACTGCGGTAGTGGTGTGTTATCCATCGCTGATTGGCGGAACAGTTCGCGCACTGTGCCGCGCTCGTCGGTTACTTGTTTCATGGTGATAATATAGAGCCCATCAATAGCCGTGGGCACAGCCTCAAATGGAGTAATGATTGGGTAAGATGATTGCGTTGTCATACGACCCAGTATGACATAATCCCACACCGATTGCCTAATGTAGTAAATTATGCTACAATATACGCTATCAAACCAAGCATAAACAGAGTACAATAAAAAGGATATGGCTACAAAAAGAAAAACCACTCGCACTCGTTCGTCTACTCGCTCAAGCGCTGCTCGTCGGCGCAGCCCGAGCAAGAGCAAAGCCAAGCAGGCCGCGCCGCAGCATACATTGCCAGCGGGGTTTTGGGCGCAGGTGTCGGCGGTGCTGTTGCTGGCATTTTCGGTGCTACTGGTGGTGTCGTGGTTTGGTTCGGGTGGGCCAATCCTCAAGTGGCTTGATGCGACGATGCTGCATATTATTGGCTATGCGGTGTATGTCGTCCCAGTAGTGGCGGTGTATGTGGCGGTGGCGATCTTTCGGGCGGAGAACAACCGCTTACCAGTAGCGCTGAAACTTGCGGCAGTGCTGATGGTGTTATGGTTTGCGGGGCTATTTGGCCTACTGCGGCGCGGTTCAGCTGCGACAGGCGGTGTGATGGGTGACTTACTCAATCGTGCTATGCTGGCGCTGGTCGACCGGCCAGTAGGGGTTTTTGTGTATGTATTGTTGATCGGCTTGACGCTACTCTTCGTCTTGCGTGTCTCGCCCATGGCACTGTGGCGTGGCTTACAAAACATGGTGCGCAGCGAGGCTGAGGCAGACGATGCCGCCAATGTGGCAGTGGCCCGCCGCGCCGCTGATAGCCAAACACCAGACACCAACAAAAAGGCCAAGCGCAATAAGGACGAGAAGGCTCAAGATAAGCCTGCTGCTATGAGTGACTTTAAGCTCAACGCGGGCGTCCCAACCCTCTCAGGCGATGGCCCGGCTGAGCCAAAACCAGACAAAAAACCACGGGCGACCTTGCGCGACAGCACACCGTCTACCTCTGTAGATAAAGCAGCCGAAGACCGGTCTGCTATGCTTGCTGTTAATGATCCCAACTGGCAGCCGCCCAGCCTGGAGCTGCTGGAGAAGCGTCAGAGCCCGGCTGATGCCGGCGACATTGAGCAAAATGCCCACATCATTCAAGATACGCTGCACGAATTTAACATTAATGTCGAGATGGAGGGGGCAAACATTGGCCCGAAGGTGACGCAATACACGCTCAAGCCGCCTGTTGGCGTTAAGCTCAACCGCATCACTGCGCTGGAGACGAATATCGCGCTCAACCTCGCGGCATCCAGCCTTCGCATTGAGGCACCCATCCCCGGCAAGAAGGCCGTGGGTATCGAAGTGCCAAACCGCAAGGCGGCCGATGTGCGCCTGCGTGGGGTGTTAGATAGCCCCGAGTGGCAGCACGCCAAGGAGCCGCTGGCGTTTGCTATTGGTAAGGACATCTCGGGCAGACCCTTCGTCGGTGAGCTCAATAAAATGCCGCACCTCTTGGTGGCGGGGCAAACGGGCTCGGGTAAGTCAGTGATGATCAACACGCTCCTCACTAGCTTACTCTACCGCAACAGTCCCAGCGAAATGAAGCTCATCCTCGTTGACCCCAAGCAGGTGGAGATGGCACCGTATGCCGATATCCCACACCTCCTTACCCCTGTTATTGTTGAGCCAGAGAAGACCATTAGTGCCCTCAAGTGGGCGGTCAATGAAATGGAGCGGCGCTACAGTCTGCTGGCTGAGGAGAAGGTGCGTGACATCAAGACGTATAACGAAAAGATCAAAACCCGCGGTAAGCAGATCGCTGTGGCTGATGAGCAGGGCCACATGCAAAAGGTCGACGAAGGCCGTATGCCGTATGTCGTCATTGTGGTAGACGAGCTAGCCGACCTGATGATGGTAGCAGCGCGCGATGTGGAGGCGCTGATCGTTCGCTTGGCTCAGAAGGCTCGAGCAGTTGGTATTCACCTAGTGCTGGCGACGCAGCGGCCAAGCGTGGATGTGATTACCGGCCTTATTAAGGCCAACGTGCCAGCCCGCATCGCTTTTACGGTGGCGAGCCAGGTAGACAGCCGCACTATTCTCGACCAAATCGGTGCCGAGAAGCTCCTTGGTCAGGGTGATATGCTGATGAAAACCGCTAGCATGCCCAAGCCCAAGCGTATCCAAGGTGCCTGGGTGATGGACGAAGAAGTCGCTAAGGTAACCGACCACCTGCGCATGCAGTCGGCACCGCAGTATAATGACGAGATCGTGAGCCAGCCTGTCCAGCTCAATGGCAAAGGTGGCGTAGTGATGGATATGGACGGCAGTGGCGAAGGCAATGACGATATGTTCCGCGATGCCGTGCGGGTGGTAGTAGAGACCCGCAAAGCCTCAACCTCGCTCCTCCAGCGCAAGCTCCGCGTGGGCTATGCCCGAGCGGCTCGCATCATGGAAGAGATGGAAGAGCAAGGCATCATTGGCCCAGCCGACGGCTCACGCCCGCGCGATGTGCTGATCGGCAGCATGGATGAGCTGGGATAGGACGGCGCAGTTTGCACGCAGATTTACGGTG
This sequence comes from uncultured Candidatus Saccharibacteria bacterium, assembly GCA_963554165.1. Classification (GTDB taxonomy): domain Bacteria; phylum Patescibacteriota; class Saccharimonadia; order Saccharimonadales; family Saccharimonadaceae; genus Saccharimonas. The sequence continues at coordinate 490,346 of CAUVQR010000001.1, forward strand.
AGTCTTAAAGGGTGAGAACAAAGAGTCTCGGCTGAATTTTACTTGCATCATAGGCGATGGTATAATCATAATTATTGCAGTAATACACGGGGAATCATCTATGCCAAAGCCAAAATCACCAGAACAATTTATTGCATCATCACCAACTGGAGAGAAACTCCTTGGTATATTCCATCACAACCTTGGCGACGGAGCACTGCGCATCGCGAGAATAATCACACATGAGCAGCCAGCTCATCGTAGTGATGACACGCACAATGAGCATAACCACCACGTTCACCAGCCAACCCATCGCAGGCTGGGTAATCACGAAGCCAAGATAGCGGCGGTGCTGGAGAGTGGCTACTGCAGCATTACACACCCAGACGCTCGGTTCGCGCAAGAGGAGATTGCTGATTTACTTATTAAAGAAGAGGCGGTGCCAGAAGCGTATTTTGCCCTGCAAGAGCGGATTACTCGCAAGCGTGGCCAAGGCGAGGTAGTGCTAGGCCTAGAAGACAAGCAGCGTCTGGTGGATACCGTTCAAGCTGACCAAGCTGACAGCCTCACGCAGTGGTCAACATATCTACGCAGCGATGAGAATGAGCATGTATATCCAGATTGGTTTAAGGTGTATGTATGGGAATCGCTCAAGACGATGGGCGAGTACGACAAAGCTAAGGGAGAATTTGAGAAGCGTACTGGCTCGACTACTGCATCCTGGCCGGAGCTCAATGCTGAGGCACTGGCGCAGGTGTATGATGCCATTGACCAAGGGGTGATTCGTGGCGAACGTGAAGTGGACGACCAGCTGGCATCACTGCTAGGCAGAGGGGACTTTGCTGCGCTCTATGCTGCAGCTCTTGCTGATAGCGCTTATAATGAGACGAAGCAAGAGGTATACCAAGCAACGACCGGCTCGTGGACGAAGTACGAGCGAATTGCTAGCCAACATAATCCCAACTATACCAATGATGCTGGGGAAAACACGAGACGCCTCACAGACATGGAGCGACGGGTGCACGCAGGTGAGGAGCTGACGACAGAAGACCTAGAATTCTTGTGGCTGAATGAGAGAATTGAAGGCTTTGGCTTGGATGTTGATCCGCGAGCTAGTCAGCTGCTAGAGGGGCGCGATTATGTAGCAGACTTTGACCGAATTGCAGAGATGATTGGTTATGATGAGTTGTACTGGACGGTGGTTGAGGGTGACGAAGGTCGTGTATGGAATATGAGTAAAAATTATTTCGTTGATAGAATTGACCGACTGAGTGATGAAAGCCGCGATGATCTTATCAAAACAATGGAGTATGATAAATACCTTGATAATATTAAGACTGCCATGCGTGCCAGGCATTTGTATCAGCAAGGTGTAGAGGTTATAACGATATTGGATCGTCGATTTGTTTGTCAGTATCCATATCCTTATCGAGTGGTTGATGATGGCAACGCTATAGCAGATCGGCTCATTGCAGCAGGGGCTGATGCTGAGTATACGAATGGCCTCTTGAAAGTGATACGCAATGACCCTATTGGTTACCACAGCGAGCCGAAGGCTCCAGAGCGAATCCTGGACCAACGAGATTTTGACAATTGGCTCCAGTATATGACTAATACAGTAGGTGAGCTACCGTGTGATGATGCAACACGGCAGCGCATTATGCACGACGTCGTGCAGTCTGACCTTGAATATATGGAGAGAAAAACCATTCTTGATAACCTTAATACATTGGCGCACATCAACAACGATAACCGCCAAATGACACGCTGCTTGCTTGATGCTTTTCCTACTTGGTGGCTCAAGTACTATGGTAGAGGGCTTATCGCTGGAGGCCTTGACCGGTCAACAGCTGAGGAATATCTTTCGACCCTTCAAGATGATGATGAATTGCTCTAGTGGCTCAATCTAAATATATTCTTGTGCGCTGGAGATAAGCATGGTTATATGTATCACCCCGCACAATACTCACCCAGCAGCCGCACAGTATGGTCGCTTTGCTCAATGGCACGCAGGGCGTGCTTGAGTGGAGCACCAGCGCTGTCGACGACGAGGAAGAATTTGTATTGCCAGGGCTGGCCGACGATCGGTTGAGACTGCAGGCTGCTGATATTGATGCCTGCCGCGGCGAAGACGTGTAATACCTCAAGTAGTGCACCAGGCTGGTGGTTAGTCGTGATGACGAGTGTGGCGCGGTTGGCACGGGCTGGTGCGTGGCCTGGTGCGAGGACAATGAAGCGGGTGATGTTATCGTGGCTATCTTGGATACTACGGCGCAGGATGGGCAGGTGATGGAGGGCAGCAGCCGCCTGGTCAGCTATGGCGGCTTTGCGCGGGTTGCCAATTGCTTTGATGTAGGCAATCGCCCCTGCTGTATCGAAAAATTCATTCTGCACCGCATGCGGCAGCTCGGCAGCAAGAAAGCGCTGGCACTGCGCAAGTGCCACAGGGTGCGAATACACCTCGGTAATATCAGCCAGGCGAGCGCCAGGTAGCGTAATGAGCATCTGCTCAATGGCAAGGCGCACCTCACCAATGATGGGTAGCGGGCATGCCTCGAGGTAGTGGTACGGCTCGTTGATCGTCCCGTAGAGCGTGTTCTCCACCGCCACAACGATGCCCTCGGCCTGGCCAGTCGCGTGCGCATGAAAGACATCGCGAAATGTCGTGCACGGCACGATATCGACCTGCGGCCCAAACCACTGCTGTGCCGCCTGCTCATGAAACGACCCCGCCTGACCTTGGATGGCAATATGCATGAGATTAGTATAGCATGGGGTAGAAATAGCAGAGATTATTCAATCACTATTAGCTTGGCACAGCGTATTTGCCTTCTCGCACAACGCCATGCTATAATACCCACGAGTTTCCTCTTCTCGGGGTGGGGTGCTGGTGTGAGTGCGCTGCCTGGCGGAGAAGGTACAGACACGAGGCGGAGGTGCTGCTCCATAATCGTACATACAGATGCTGGGCTACTATAACCCAGCGACAGGTGCTCTATGCTCACACTACTAATCCAACAGTGGGGTGGGCGATAGAAACCGAACAATAAGCAATAAGGAGAATTGCATGCCAACCATTAACCAATTGGTGCGCAAGCCACGCAAGACGGCGGCCCGGAAGTCGAAGTCGCCAGCGCTGGGGCGTATCCACAACGCACTCAAGGTGCGCTACTACGACCAAAATGCACCACTCAAGCGTGGTGTCTGCGTCAAGGTAACGACTAAAACCCCCAAGAAGCCAAACTCCGCTATGCGCAAGGTGGCTCGTGTCCGCCTCACTAACGGCCACGAAGTCTGGGCCTACATTGGCGGCGAAGGCCACAACCTACAGGAGCACGCGGTGGTGCTCGTCCGGGGTGGCCGTGTGCCAGACCTCCCAGGTGTGCGCTACCACATCGTCCGTGGTGCACTCGACCTGCAAGGGGTATCGAAGCGTAAGCAAGGCCGCAGCAAGTACGGCGCCAAGAAGGAGGGTAACTAGCCATGCCTCGCAAAGTCACGAAAAAACTCCAGCGCACCATCAAGCCAGACCGCAAGTACCAGTCGGTGCTGGTGCAGCGCTTGATTAACAAATCGATGTTAGACGGCAAAAAGCAGGTTGCTGAGCGGGCCGTCTATAGTGCGCTGGAGCAGGCCGCACGAAGCCTCAAGAGTGAGGACCCACTGGAAGTGTTTGAGACCTGTATCAAGAACATCAGTCCTAGCTTTGAGGTGAAGAGCCGCCGCGTTGGTGGTGCTAACTACCAGATTCCATTCCCCATTCAGGGTCATCGTCAGCAGCACTTTGCCTTTATGTGGCTGGTGCAAGCGGCTCGCTCTAAGAGTGGTATGCCGTATAGTAAGCGCCTGGCAACAGAGATCGTTGATGCGTGCAACCAAACTGGTGTCGCCTTCAAGAAAAAGGAAGACACCCACAAAATGGCCGAGGCCAACCGCGCCTTTGCCCACTTTGCTCGCGGTTAAGTTCTGCAGTGCAATGTACAAAACCGCCCGAGGTATATCCTTGGGCGGTTTTGCTATGGCTGCATAGTGAGTGACTGTGATAGTGGATGGTGTGCTGTGGTTTGCTGTGGTGCGTGGCATAACAGGGCTAACTATGGCATGTAGAGTGGCCCTTGAAGGGGCATGAGAGGCTGTCTAGCATTGGTTTGGATAAGATCTAGACTCTAGGCTACACAGCAGAATCTGCATACAGCGCCTTAGGGCTGGGCAGCTTTGCTAGTAGCTAGCTCTTCATCACCATAAGAGTTATTTCAGCGCTGGAGTGGGGTAGTATCATCATGCTGATATTTGCGCTACACACATGGAGCGACAGAGCAGGAGCAGGTAGGCGGTGAGGGTGTTATTTGTGAAGGAGAAAAACGCGTAATTAAAGCCAAAATGCTTGCGAAAAATATATAATTATCGTCCAAATAGCCACCACTGGTACGACAGGGGTACATATGGGGAAAATAATGCGAAAATAAGGCCAAAAATAGCTTTGCAGGCGCTGCTTTTATGCTATAATGCAAATGATACGATTACTTACTACCACGCTGCCAACGCCACAACGTACGCAGCAGGGAGGAATCGGCAGAAAGGAGCCAATGCCGTTAACCAAAATCATAGTGCGGAGTATAAAAAACTATGAGTGAAAGTAATGAATTTACTAAACCAAACAAAGAAATGGGTACATTTGAGACTCTAGCATTAGCAGTCGAAGAATATCCTATGCCAAAAGAAAACCTTACAGATCCTGAGGCTGATGGACTATGTATAGGCGAAGAAGCATATTACAAGCGTAGCGGCTTCGAAGCCCCAAGCAAGTATTCTCCAGAGAGTGGCTGGATGAAGCACGTGCAAGAAGCATTGCGAAAGGCATTTCTTGAGGCGACGCGTGATGGCACGATTGATAATAGTGTAAAAAAAGCGATAATGCACGAGTTTGCAAAGCTACGTGATGTTGAAGGTGGCCCTGCTATTGGGGAGAAGGTTCAGTTCGATGTTGATGGAGTGGTTATATTTGATAGCCAAGAAGACGTCAAGAGTCCAAAGGACAGCGATGTCCAATATTCTCCATACGCATCGTCGCTCAATTCCGAGGCGGCGATTTCTTTAGACGATGTGCGCCGTGATGTAGATAGCCAGCTTGTTATTCCGTTTGGGCCGGATGAGCAAATATATGGTAACTTTGAAGGAGCAGCTTTTTGCACACATCCAGACGACCCACAGCGCCATTTGTTTGGTTTCTTAATTCGCAAACCATGCTACGTGACAGATACAGACCAAATCATACCTGGTGAGTTTGGCGATAAGAAGGTTTTCGTCCCAGTGTTCGACAGTATGAGTAATGTTGGAGCGAGTCAATTTGGGTTGGCCGCATAGTAGTTGCAGGTTGCCCACTGTTACTCATCTACCCATAAAACCAGTGCACATAGAGCACTGGTTTTTTCTGTGCAAAAAAATCTATGGTGATTGCAAAGAATAAACAAGGGCACGTGCTATACTATTGAATTTTTAATGGTCGCGTGTATTGGTTGGTGTAATGTGTGCGTTGTGGTAAGAAAATAATGTAGTTTTTATGCTATAGGGGTATTTGTGTGCTATATGTATTTTCTTTATGTATTATACATTGCCCAAAAACGAGTAAAAGAATTTCTGAACATAACAAGAATATATTCAGAGCAGTGGATGGTAAATTTAAAAAAGCATAGATATGATCTATGTACTATACATAGGGCAGGGTGATGAGTATTTTGTGTACAAAGTGAGTCGATTGCTTCATCGAATATATCTTTTTTGTATATGATGACGTGCATGCTATGGAAAAGGAAACAGCAAGACAGCATGAACAATATGCAAAATCGTTCATGTAATTTTTTGCTGCTGCATTGATAAGAGTACGAGTGGGCGCGAAGTAGGCGAACCATGAGTGCGGTATGAATTGAAATACAAAAAGTAAAAAATGAGACAATAGCAAAGTATAATGCAGAGCGACGAGCAGTTTTTGCAGTAGCTGAGACACTTTTGTAAAATGATTTGCAAAAATATGAGTGAACACCATATTATTAATAATTATTCTGCAGTAGAATATTATTTTTGCCCGTTCTAATTGGTGTGCAGTGCATATGTTGCGATATTTTCGCATACAGAAAGAGTGGTAGAAATGTACTATTGCAAAAAATGATTTTTCAACGACTAGAGTAGCAAGCGGATACTACATACATGACAAAAAATAATGGCGCATTGCGACGCTACAATAAAAAATGCTGATGGACTATTTGTTATTAATAAAAAATTAGTGATGTTTAGCAAAAACGTTCGCAACTTTGTAACATAACGCGCGTGCGAAATATTTTTTGCTACCATGCGAATGATGAATGATGCAAAAATCAATTGTTTGGTAGTAAATATAAAATGAGTATGATGGCAGTGTGCACACCTATGTGCAAATTTGTGAATGAGTATGCAAAAATTGACGCAGCTAGATAGAAAGATAGAGACGATGTACAGCATGTGTGATGAAAAATGAAATGCGTACTGTAGCAGCGCAAAATTTTCACATTTTTGATTAGGGAAATCTACAAAAATGAGTGTGAGGGTGTGAGATGCAGTAGGGAGTGAGTTTGCTTGAGTAAATGGCTGTCTTGTTTTGACTAAAATCTGTGTGGCGCGTGCGAACACAAGAGGCTTGAATGTGATGCAAGAAGCGAATTAAGTAATGAGTTGTCTCGCTGAAGTTTATGAACGAAACATAATGATGTTCATAATAAAAATTTGAGAATGATGAAACTCAGCCTGGCAAAATGGCGTAAAAATATAGTGCTAAGAAGCGATGATGGTTCGTACGCGCCAAAATAATGTGATGATTTTGGTGAGATGTGTGTGATATGCGAAGCATGTATTGTAGTGGTTGATTGGTTTGTAAACAAAAATGGTATTTTTTGTTATGGCACGATGCAGCAATGAAGTACGCGACGAAATTTTTCTGCATCACGAGGCATGATGGTACGTGGTTGAAGTGAAATGAGCGTGTGAAAAATAGTAGGAGAATATTCAACGATAGGTTTGGCGGTAAAATTTGTATAATCGAGTAGATGGGTGCGATGAGGGTCAGAAATAGTAGGCATTGGTGAGCCAAAATATGCAGTAAGTGCGAATAACTTTGTGGCCTAGATGGTGCTTTGTAAGGAAATGGTGGTAGCTGGATTTGCGTCTGCGTTGCACCAATGTGGCATAGCCACAAATTTTCATGATTGGTTGCATAATGCAAGGAAAGGATGGTTGATGATAGAATAGGCATAACCGATATAGTAAAGCATAAGTTGTATAGAGCTAGCTTGATGGGATGGGGCGAAGTTAAAAAATGGATGGAGCTTGATGTATATGATCCAGTGAGTGGGTTAGCATGGTGATATTTTCATATTTTTGAGCGTAGGCGGTCAATTGTGTGTTGAGTGTGAGTGAATATGTGATAAACATAAGCAATGTATAGCGGTCATGGTTATTACATATACACGACCTAATAGGGTGCGATGTATGGCTTGTATAAAAAATAATGATGCATCGTGGGTGGTACGAATGAAGGTTTCAAAATTTTCACTTTTTGCATTATATAGTACTTTATGGTATGAAAATAAACGGTAAAATATCGATTCGCATGTACTACGTATGGAGGCGGGGCAGCTGGCTCTATATAAGTAGTGTGCAAAAATGAGATGGACATAATGGCTCCATGGAGTGCCATAGGTGACTCTGGCGAAAATGTGCAAGGAGACAGCAAAACGATACTTCGCTTAAGGCAGAAGCGATAGCGAAATAAGCACAAGCGAAAACTGACTCGATAATTTTTGCAGATACATCGCAGTACTAAAAAAGCTAAAAGGGCGAGAGACTAGGTAGTATATACATGACAAGTACGGGTGGTTCATTTTTTCACATTTTGACGCGTAATAAGTAATATTTTATAGATTCAATAGTGTCCAAAAGGTGCTTTATTATACTTATGTATATAATACATGGGCATAATATATTAAGGACAGTGATTGGGTGAAGCAAGCGAATTTTAGCGTCATGATGTAATTGTCTTTTTTAAAATGTGGATGGAGCATATGATCGCGTCATGCTACTTCTTGGCTTATGGCAAGATGGATAAGTGCTTGCAAGGCAGGGCGCAACCATGCGGCGAATGAGGTAACTAACAATTCAGAATTACACAGGGCACGTGACCATTCAAAAAATAGAAAAACTAAAAAGTACAACACCTCCACACCCCTGTACTTCGCTAGACTTTGCATGCTGTCTCGCGTATAATATAATGCGTTATTAACCTAAGTTTATCGTCCGGATAAACATCCATATGGATCCCAAAGGAGGTTTACATATGAAACAATATGAACTAACGGTTTTGATTCGGCCAGATCTAGAATCAAACCTTGAGGCGCCACTTGCTAAAGTACGTGAGCTGGTGCTCGGCGCTGGTGGCTCTATCACTAGCGAAGACAACTGGGGCAAGAAAAAGCTGCAGTATAGTATTAAGAAGGAAGACTTTGCGGTGTATGTCTACTTTGAGGTGGCGCTGCCTGCCGATGCACCGCTAAAGATCAGCAATGCGCTGAATATTTCTGATGATGTGATCCGCTACTTGCTCGTCAAAGTGGACGAGAAGGGCCGCAAGCTGATGGCAGAGGCTAAAGCACGCGAAGCCAGCCGCCAAACAGAAGAGTAAAAATTACCACAACAACTAATAACCACAGTAAAGAATCGAGGAGGATGTATGGCTCGAGGATTTAGCAAAGTTATTTTGATGGGCAATTTGACGCGCGATATAGAGGTGCGCACCACAGCAAGTGGGCAGAACGTTGCGAATTTTACACTAGCGGTTACTCGCACATGGCGCAACCAAAATGGCCAAAACCAAGACCAAACCAGCTTCATTAACTGTGTAGCCTGGGGACGGACTGGTGAAACCATTGCACAATATGTAAAGAAGGGTAGTCCGCTGCTCGTCAGTGGTCGCCTCGACCAGCGCAGTTACGACGACAAGGACGGCAACAAGCGTTCTGTTGTAGAAGTAACAGTAGAGGACTTCACCTTCGTTGGTGGTGGACGTGCTGACGGAAATACAACACCGGCTACAGCGCCAACTAACAGTGGTAACAGCCAGGATGTTGTCATCGAAGACATTGATGACAAGCCGATTGACCTATCAGAAATACCATTTTAACAACATACTAAAGGAGAACAAATAATGGCCAAGCGCATGCGCAAGGACACACCGGTCTATTTTGACTACAAAGACGCAAAGACATTGCAAAAGTTCATTAATATTTATGGGCAGATCGAGCCACGCAGTCGCACAGGGTTGTCGGATAAACAACAGCGACAGCTCGCCGTAGCGGTGAAGCGTGCTCGCCACTTGGCGTTGTTGCCATTTGTGGCACAAGGTTAGGAGCTTTTTCAGCGCAGTACCTCTGTGACTGCGCTGGCGGATGTTTCGAACGAAGCAGCAACTACTAAACAGGAGATAGGTGATGTACCAACCAACTGACCTCAAAAAAGGTGTGATTGTGCAGCTCGATGGCAAGCCGTATCGGGTTGTGGACTATAATCAGAAGGTAATGGGCCGGAGTGGCTCTATTGTGAATGTGCGGCTGAAGAACTTGATCGATGGTAGCGTGCTGCCCAAGACCTTTAAGGGGCAAGACAAGATTGAGCCCGCCGAGGTATCGACGCAGAGCGTGCAGTACCTCTATAATGATGGTGATACGTTCTATTTTATGGATCCAACCAGCTTTGAGCAGTTTGAGCTCGCCGCGGACCTCGTCGACAGCGCCAAGGATTATCTGAAGGAGGGGGATACACTAAGCCTGCAGTTCTTCGATGGTAAAGTGATCAATGTCGAGCTACCAAAAAACCTCTACCTCCAGGTAACCTATACCGAAGATGTTGTAAAAGGTGACACAACCAGTAGCGTGCTCAAGGATGCAACGCTGGAGACGGGCCTTCTCGTCAAGGTGCCAGCCTTTATTAAGACGGGCGACGTTATTTCTGTCGACACTGCAAGCGGAGAGTATCGCGAGCGCAAGAAATAGTGCCCTGAGAGCTCATGAGAGCCGCTCTCATCGCGTTTACACGCAAAAGTGAGAATACGTAGGGATAGCACACATACACCGCGAAAAGCGGTGTATTTTTTGTGCCGTGCGATACTCAGGCTGGAGTATCCTAGAGATGTGATAAAAACAACGTAGAGTAGAGACGATTTTTGCCAATTTTGAGCACAAGCTTATGGGCGCGCTGTGTTTTTACTGAATGGTACGTGTAAGAAAAAGGGCATAAATAATGTTGTAATAACCAACACATAAGGCTCGTCGTCAAGCTCGATAGAATCGAGATATTATTGTGGAGAATGCAACACAGCTCTCTGCGACGAGGATGATGCCAAAATATACAAGGTATTGTAAAAAAGACAGAATAGAAACAGAGAATACCTGGCGAACGTTCGAAATATGAGCGTCGTAGGAAGTACAGCAATTGAGCAAAACGATGATACGAGCACAACATGAAGGAATAAGTATGATGATGTACAAACGACAGCAGGATAGCCAGAGGGCTATAGTGAACACAACAACGATGTGTCAAACTCAACGATAGCTTTGTGCGATGTGCAGCAAGAGCGTGAGAGCTCACATGCCGGGTAGACACAATAACCATAAGCATAAACGAACAAATCTCTATTACAATCGCTCAGGTACCTTTAGCAATATAATAATGCTTATGGCAATAGAGCATGATACAAAATGTACCAGAGTAAGCATAAGTATTATATAAATAATGAACACACTTTTTTGTTGTGTAGCTGCGAAGCTGCGTGCTTTGCTTTGGCGTGCTACTGCAAAAAATTGTGGATAGCGACATAACGAGTGAAGCTGTCGCTGCGAGATAAAAAATGTGATCATTGCTCAGCTCGGCTATTTTTTGGGTTTGGATATTTTTGCTTTTTGCTTTTTCGTGCAAGTTTGTTGTGGCTGGCTGGAGGGTGTTTCATTTTTGATTTTTGTATGTCAGGCAAATTATAGCGAGGCGATATACTGCTGCGAAGTATAGGATGCGCGAATGAGCGGTTGATGATAAAAATAATCATTGTTTGTAGATTTATGCAAAAATGGATTGCTTATTGTCACAGCTAGAATTGCTTATAGATGGCTCATGCAATTTTTGCAAAACATGTATAAACACAAAATATCACGCGATACATCTTGGCTTATCTATGTGCTGCGAAGATGCGAAATATACCATGTGGCATACACAAATACTCACGCTTAGCTTGCAAAAATGTGATGCTGCCAAAAATCAACGTTTTGTTCAGGCGAGTGGACTTGCTATGCGAAGCATCTGCCGCAGTGGCATCGTGTTTTGCTATGTATAGCGCTTTTGCGGGAGAATGAATGCGCAGCTCGTTGGTGATGCGGCACAGCCATACGAGCAAGATATTTTGCTATCACGATGTCCACTCAATTTTTGTTATACATACTATGTGTCTTGCTGGGCTGTCTTGTGTCTTGAGCATACTGCTAGCTTCCAGCGACGCGTGCGCATGAAGAATCGCACGCTGTAGTGTGCGATAGTTTGAGTGGGTTATTAATATAAAAGCTGCAATAGCGCACAAAGAACAAAGCGGATTTCTTCATCATCAAAATTTGAAAAACGACGGAAGTAAGAAGCATATCCGCACGCAGTAATATCATCCAATCTCATCATTATCATGCTCTATAGCCTCATGCATTGTGTAAAGATGCAGCAGGTCTATTAGCTTCACACCAACTAACTATCTATCCACTCGTGCAGTATAATAAGAACATGCAAAAACAACGACTAGACAAAGCAATGGTGGCGCGTGGCCAAGCAGCAACACGCTCAGCGGCCGAGAATTGGATTCGCCTTGGCAAGGTATTGGTGGATGGTGCGGTGGCGCACAAGCCGGGGATGTTTGTGGATGAGTCGACGCAGATAAAGCTGGTGGCGTACGAGCGCTATGTGTCGCGGGCGGGGCTTAAATTAGCCAGCGTAGCGCAGCGGCTCAATATTTCATTTGATAATACTATCGTGCTCGATGTTGGTAGCAGCACTGGCGGCTTTACTGACTATGCATTGCAGCATGGTGCGCGCATGGTGTATGCAGTGGACGTGGGGACGGAGCAGCTCCACCCCAGCCTGCGTGGTGACCCGCGCATTGAGCTGCATGAAAAAACCGACATTCGCGATTTTGTGCCGACCACCACACCAGACATTATTGTCATTGATGTATCGTTCATTAGTCTGCGCAAAATTCTACCGCACGTAGTACGCATTAGCAGTCCACATACCAGTATCATCGCAATGGTCAAGCCGCAGTTTGAGGCGCAGCGCGCGCAGCTTACACGCAGTGGCATCGTCAAAAACGACAGCGTGCGCCGTGCCATCCTGCGCGACTTCGAGCAGTGGGTGCGCACCTACTGTGTGATTATCGACAAGGCCGATAGCAGCGTGAAGGGCGCGCATGGTAATCAAGAGCGGTTTTACCGATTGCAAAAAAGCAGGGTAGGGCGGTAGCCTCTCGTATCGCCATATATTATATATAGACAGATTTGAAAACAGCAGAGCATAGGCTAATGTGAGTGTCTTGGAGAGTCAACTATATAGTTATTGTGGAAATTCTTTGACATAAGAGAAAAACGCATGATGAAGCAGATACTGTGGCTCGTAATATATACATACCGCAAAATACGCAACGCGCTCATCGTAGCACAACACATAGCGCCATCACCACCGTCGGCCCATTGATGAGTATGCTCGCAATGGCATGTGCCGTCATTGGTACATACACGTTGCGCGTCATACCATATGCCAAGCTAAATGGCAGTGCCCACACCATGCCCAGCAGCACACCCCACGGTGCGACAAAGTGCTCTGCGGCAAATAATATAGCACTCAGTAGAGTGGTGCCGATGATTGCTGTGCGACTAGTCAGGCAGATCATTTGCTTGCGAAAAATTGTTTCCTCTACAATGGCGGGGAGAACGATGGTTGAGAGCGCAAAGAGTAGCAATTCGCCTGCCGTCTTGACTGGCATTGTAATGGCACCTGTGGCGAGGTGAGGGAAGGCTTGCTCGAGCAGGCTCGTTACACCAAACGCTCCTGCTGCGCAAACCAGCGTGATTACTACCTGCCGCCAAAAGCTCCACCTACCAGCGAGCGCACGATACCACTGGTGTATACTCATACTTTTTGTCGCGATGATATAGCCAAGCAGCGCCACGAAAAATGCTGTATTACTATAAACATACAAGTGCCGTGGCAGGGTAAAACACGAGACGATGAAAATAACCTCGAGTATGACCGGTATGGCAATGCGCCGCATATAATGATACATATACCACCAGTGTACTCTTTGCTATACCTTCTGAGAAGATTATAGCAATAGTCCATGCAAAAACTCGCCACAAGCTCATGGCGAGTTTGCTGATGTTCCCCTAGCTAGGATCACTTGCTTACATTAAATCGAAATTCCACCACATCGCCTGGCTGCATGACATAGGCTTTGCCTTCGGTGCGGATCTTGCCGGCTTCGCGCGCTTTGGCCTCGGAGCCTGCTGCCACGAGGTCGTCATAATCCACCACCTGCGCCGCAATGAAGCCTCGCTCGAAGTCTGTGTGGATGACCCCGGCCGCTTGGGGTGCCGTCCAGCCTTGGTGGATCGTCCAGGCGTGCACTTCCTTTGGCCCAGCGGTGAGATAGCTCTGCAGGCCAAGCGTATCGTACGCCGCTCGGATCAATTGTGTCAAGCCAGCCTCGGGCACATCATAGCTTGCCAGGAGCTCCAGCGCATCCTTTGCATCCAGCCCCTTGAGCTCGTCCTCTAGCGTGGCACAGATGAAGAGCGCTGTACTGCCATGGGCGAGCGCTGCCAGGCGGGCTTTGGCCTCGGCATTGGCAAGGGTTGCTTCGTCGACATTAAAGACGTAGATGACTGGCTTGGCGGTGAGGAGGTGGAGGTCGGCGATTGCTTCATGAATAATATTTTTGTTCAGATGAACAGGGGTACCGGCGGCAAGATCGTCGCGCAACTGCTGCAGATACTCAAGGGTACTACGCGCCTTAGGGTTGGCCTTGGCTTCTTTGCTGAGGCGGGTGAGGCGAGTCTCGATAGTCTGGATGTCTGCCAGCATGAGCTCGGTGTTGATGATGTCGATATCGCGCTGCGGGTCGATGGTGGTATCGACGTGAACAATGTCGTCATTTGCAAAGGCGCGGACGATGTGGACGATTGCATCGCACTGGCGAATATGAGCGAGGAACTTATTGCCCAGGCCTTCGCCACTCGCAGCACCAGCCACTAGCCCGGCGATATCGACAAAGGTCACCGTGGCCGGCACAACCTTCTCGGCGTGGTACATATCAGCCAGCACTGCTAAACGCTCATCGGGCACAGGCACAATGCCAGTGTTGGGCTCGATGGTGGCAAAGGGGTAGTTGGCTGCCAAAATATCATTGTTGGTGAGGGCGTTGAAAAGGGTCGACTTGCCAACATTGGGCAGGCCAACGATACCGATAGATAGACTCATATATATAGTATAGCAGCGCAAAGGGGAAATCGGCAGGGGAGAAGGGGAAAATGCGAGGAAGGTGAGCGTGCTGTGGTGTATATACTTATAAAGTAAGGCTCTTTCGCCATTGGTGTACTATTTTGCTTCATCACAAGATAAGCCCTGCGCTATCTCACGCTCACCCTCCCCACACTCCCTCCGATGGAACACTATAAGGGTCGATACTTCCCAAGTATCGACCTCTTGCGCTGGGCTGAAAACCGGTCATTACGACCGGTTTTCACACTCCATCGGATGAAGTGGTGGGGAGGGAGAGCTAGTGATACTTATGAGCTATATAAGGATATATGGCGATGTCTCTGCCTTGCGTCATGAACACGGTGCACAATTGCCCTAACTTTGCTATAATCATAAGCATGACATTTGTACATTTTTGTCGCCAATCACTGGTGCGTGCTGGCCTGATGGGGCTGCTGTGCGCTGTGGGGGTGAGTGCGGCACTGGGTGGGCTGGTGGCAGCTCGGCCCAACAATGAGGTAGAGGCGAAGTTGCCTGAGCTCTGCCGCAGTGGTAGCCCCTGTGCAGTGGTGTGGTTTTCGCAGCCTGGCGAGCGGGATTATTATAAATCGGGTATATCGATCGACCACAATCAGACAGGCCTCGTCGATATTGTCATTCGTGGCTCAGGTTACTCGGGTAACCGCTCGGGTCCCTTCGACATTAGCTCGATGCACCTCGACCGCAACATGAATTGGAACTACAACCGCAATAGCCGTATCAAGAACGTCCAGTCGAGCGTGATGTACCGTGGGCGCGTCAGTGGCCAAAACCAATACACCAGCCAGGGGGGTGAAGTGCGAGCGCAACTCGACATTGGCCAGTTTGATATCCCGGTGGGGCAGTCGCGTACGGTGGGGATTGGTCTGTATAGCTGTATCTCGACTGATGGCGGGCGTACCCTTGCCGCCAGCGAGAATATTGCCTGTGGTACGAGTGATGTGAAGGTGACGATCACGCGGCGCATCCCACCCTGGACGATCAATGGCCAAAGCTATGTGGGCAAGCAGTGGCCTGGCACGCAAAATATGCAAAAATCCGTCCGAGCCTTTCCGGGTGAGCAAATCTACTGGGCGCATGATCTCCGCAACAATGGTCCCAACAATGCAACCGTGTCCGTGGGGATGGATGGTACTGGCTTTGCTAATAATTACAGTGGTGGGCATAGCCTCGCGCGCAATGTGACGGGCCAGTCTGGACAGCTCTTTTATACGGTGTATCCAAGTGGCGGCATGACTGACCGCTTCACGAGTTATCGTATCCAAACGAGCGACGTTGGCCGCACACTCTGTCAACGGATATCGTGGTCACCTGGCATTGCTGGTGACCCAGCGTGGCGACGCAGCGATCCGGCGTGTGCTAGTGTGCACTCAGACTTTGAGCTCTATCCATCGGCCACAATTGATGGCAAGAAGCTTGCCACGCTGGAGGGTGGGAATATTGCGCCCAGCCGGATTGACGAATCTATCCACAACACTGGTGCAAGCCTCGACAAAGACCGGAGCGAGAGCGAAGCCGCAGCCTACCAGTTTATCGTGCGAGGGCAGCACCGCCAGCAGTTCCTTGGCAGCTTAAGCAGCATCTTCGATCGTGGGGCGGCAGTGGGCTATCCCTATGCTCTGGGTAGCTACAGTGGCAGTGACACAGCGTGCACCTGGCTGCGCGGCAAGCAGCCGATCGACTGCACCAACGAGCCCACCTTTCGTGAGAACAAAAAATACCTCGATAGCCACACCCGCCTGAATGACACCAAAGATATCAACGCTGCCGATGCCAAGGTAGGGGATATGATCTGCCGCATTGTTGCTATCAAAGATTATAATTATAAACACACCGACGGCAATGAGCGTCGTATTTCCTCGCCCGCCTGCGTAACGGTGACGAAGCTACCATGGGTGCAGATCTGGGGTGGCGACTTGCGCGTCGGCAACGGCATTGGCGCGGCGAGTGGCAATGGCGATGCACAAATCGTTACTCTCAAGACGGCTAAGGATGGTAACATGTATGGTAGCTGGGCTGAGTATGGCATGATGGCACCGCAAAATGGCGGCAAAATCCTATCAGCTACTGGTGGTGTATTATCTGGCCGGCGGGGGTATGGTGGTGATTATGACCGCTCGAAGGATAGCCTTGCCTTTGCTAATACCGCTACGCCAGCTGGCCGCTGGGCACCACCAACCAATGTGAAGGTGCCAAGCTTTGGCCGGGGTACAGCGGCTGGTACATCGATTGATGTCAAAAGCTTTGCTGGCCACAATGTGCGTACCGTCAATGGCGATGCCACCATCCACGGTACGCTGCCAGGTAGTAGTACGCTGGTGGTGGAAGCAAGCGGCACAGTGACGATTGATGGTGACCTCAAGTATGGTGCTACTACAGTCGATGATGCTACCAAGCTTTCGCAGCTCGTCATTAAGGCCAAGAATATCGTCGTCCGGCATAATGTTAAAGAGGTCAATGCTTGGCTGATTGCTCAGCCAACCGGTGGCAGCGGGGGAGTCATCTCTACCTGCGACGAGATCCGTCACGTTGGTGCGTATTTCAATGGCCTCACCGCCGAGACCTGCAAAGAAAAGCTCACCATCAACGGTACCATCATGGCCCGCCAGCTCCAGCTGCGTCGCACCTTTGGTGCTGAGAAGGATAACCTCGCCGAAGCTGCTGAGGTGCTCAACCAACGCGCCGACGTCTTTATGTGGGGCTCGCGCTACAACAAAAACAACGACCTCCCCATCACCACCGCCACCACAACAGAGGCCGCACCACGGTTTTAGCTGTGATGATTGGCTACAGGCTATAACAGGAGCAGGCTAGAAGCTGCTCCTATTATTGCGGTAGAAGATACCAGACTCAATATAGCAAAGCGTGAGTTATAGTTGCTTCAACTCCTGGCCAGGCCGGTTCTTGGCATCTTTTAGCTTTTGGCGCATCGCTGCTGGATCAAAGTTGCCAGTGAGACCCATAATCATGTCGGTTATATCGGCATAGGACTCGATGACATCTGGGTCATTTGTTGAGGCGCGAAGGCCAGTTGGTGATGACTCGTCGAGCTTCAGAGTAAGCAGTTTCGAGTGACCGTACTCCCAGCCTGGGCGCCTATCACCAGAAGTAGAGCGAGTGTCTAGATTGACAAGGTCAGGTAGATACATAATAGTAAGTGATTGGGAGCCATAGCCTGGTGGGATAAAGTTTTTATCGCAGCTTTTCGTTGGTACCCAGACAACACGTTGGTCGTAATATGATATCTCTTCGTCCTCAAATACTGCACCACTTGGCCCAATCGAGGCAAGCGATTGCTGTGTAATCGTCTCGTCTTTCCTGAGCTGTCCGCGTGAGAAAGGATAATCTCTTGGATGAGTAATCTTGTTGCCCTGCTCTAGATAAGCATAGAGCCATAGTGCGTATAGGTCGGGCGATGCAGGGTATGCCCCAGAACGCTCCAGGAATTGCCTGCGCATTTCCCAAGAACTTAGAGACTCACGCTGGAACTTGAGCATTTCTTCCTCGTGTCTCCGTTGCTCCTCTGCGAGTAGATCTGCCGCAGCTGCAAGCGCTCGCCGTGCTCGGCCGCCAGGCGGCGTATCACTTAATTCATTGGGGGGGGGGGTGATATTTGGTTCTCGAGAGAGTCGATCAAAGAATTTCATAATAACCTCATATATATCAGACAATGAGAGATATGTCAACTATCGATATTTTCCGCCAACCCCCTTGCCTAAACCAATGTCGCTTATGTATAATAGATGAGTATGAAGTTTCAAAAAGGGTCGGGCGATTTCTTTGCACTCGATATCGGCACCAATGCCGTGCGGGTTTTGCAGCTAGCACCAGCTGGTGACGAGTGGGAGCTCGTGGCACATGGCTATGCGCCCGTTGACCGCCGTATTACTAGCAGCGATGCACCAGAGTCGCGCCGTCGCCTGGGCGAAGTTATTATGACTGCCGTGGGCCAGAGTGGCATCAAGACGAAGAATGTTGCGATTGGCCTGCCATCCAACAAGACCTTTACAACAGTGGTCGATGTGCCGCAAGTTTCCGATGCCGAGCTGCGCGCCACGATGAAATACCAGATAGACCAATATGTGCCGATGGCGGATGATGCCAAGGTAGATTGGGTGCTGCTGGGGCCATCGCTCCACGCAAGCGACCAGCAAGAGGTGCTGATTAGCAGTGTGTCGAAGGGGTATAGTGAGGATCAGCTGGAGTTTATCGAGGGCCTGGGGCTGAATGTGATTGCTATCGAGCCCGACCCAATCGCGATGGTGCGGGCCTTTGCGCCGCCGCAGCAAGCGGCAAATGGCGCTGCGGTGATGCTGATCGACATTGGTGAACTCTCGACCGACCTTGCCATTATCTACGGTGGAGCGCCGCGCCTCGTCCGGACTATTCCGTCTGGTGTCAGCAGCTTCGTCAAGTCGGCAGTGCAAAACCTCAGCGTTCAGGAGGACCAAGCTCGGCAATTCATTCTCAAGTTTGGTCTGGCGGAGGATAAGCTCGATGGGCAGGTGGTGCGTGCCATCGAGGGGGCGCTAGATAACTTTGCGAGCGAGCTTATTAAATCAATCAAATTCTTCCAGACGCGCTACGCCAGTGCCCAGGTGTCGAGCATTACACTGACGGGCTTTGGCGAGATGATTCCACATCTCAGCGAGTATGTTGCGGCCAAGGTAGAGGTCTCAACTGCCCCTGGTAACCCCTGGCATGGTATCCATATGCCGCAGACGAGCCAAGAGCAATTGGCCAACGTCGCACCAGAGTTTGCCACAGCAGTAGGCCTAGCAAAACGGAGGAACGACGCATGATAGAGATCAACCTCATCCCTGATGTCAAGCGCGAATACCTGCATGCCCAGCGCATGCGCAATGGTGTGATATCGCTCTCCATCTTGGTGAGTATCATCGCTGGTGCAGCAGTGGCGCTGCTGGTGGTGTATGTTGGTACGCAGAGTGCCCGTGAGTGGCTGACCGACAACGAGATCAAAGACCAATACGGCAAGATTAGTAGTGTTAAAGATGCCAACCAGATCGTCACCATCCAAAACCAACTAGCGCAGCTCTCCTCGATGCACAAGGACAAGAGCATCGACTCGCGGATCTTCGATGTGCTGAGTGCCATCAATCCTGCCGCGCCCAATGATGTGAAGATGTCGACCGTTAGCCTCGATCCGTCTGAGACGAAGCTCTCTATTGAGGGGTCGGCAGCCAACAGCTTTGAGGCAACGGATAAGCTCAAGAAAATGATCCTCAACACCAAGCTGAGCTACACTGATGGCGATAACCGCGTCCAGACCGTCAAGCTGGCTGACGATGTGACCGTGAGCGATACCAGCTATGGCGAGGATGCTAGTGGAGCTAAGGTGCTGCGCTTCAAGCTGACCTTTACCTACCCCAAGGAGCTTCTCTCTAATAGCTCCAAGAATCTGCGCATTGAAGCCCCAACCGGCAGCACCAATGTGACCGACTCGCGCCTGCATGTGCCCGATAGCCTCTTTACGCCCAAGGCGACCAACAAGGAGAAGAACTAAATGAGCAAAAAAGACGCCGCCATCCACAAGCGCCAACAGATCGAGCAATCCAGCCGAGTGATGTTCCTCTGGGTGGCTGGAGCCTCGGTGATTGTAGGCTTCGCATTGGTGATATCGTGGTTTTTGGTGCAGCAAATTATCTTCAAAGAGCGGGTGCTTGGCGAGAAAAATAACACCGCTGCCGTACTCAAGAACAACAACGACGCGGTGGAGAAGCTACGCGGTGAGCTAAAGGTGCTGGAGACCAACTCGCACCTCAACGCCAGCCGCATCAACAACGATGAGAAGGCGCTCCAGGTGGTGCTTGATGCTCTGCCAGCGGAGGATAATGCTCTCGCGTTGGGTGCTTCGCTCCAGTCCAAGCTGGTCAATGGCGTGGCAGGCGTGTCACTTGATTCACTTAATATCGACCAGACGGACGACAGCGAGTCATCAAATAGCACTGGTGCCGCCGCCAGCAATGGCAACTTGCAGTCCATTCACTTCACTATGGAGGTATCGGCCAGTAACCCCAACGCTCTGCGCGAGCTTTTGCAGCGCTTCGAGCGCTCCATCCGCGTGATTGAGATTGACCGTATGACCATTGAGCGGACCGACAGCAAAGTCGCCATGAAGATCTCGGCTCATGCCTATTACTCACCAGCCAAAACCATCGAGCTAAAGAAAAAGGACATCAAACCATGAAGAAGACCGACATCGCAATGATTATCTTGATCGCTAGTATATCAGTAGTGGTGGCGTTTTTTGTGGCGAGTAGCATTCCATTCTTGCAAATGCCGCAGCGTGGCACCAAGGTAGAGACAGTCGAGAAGCTCTCGGATACGATTGATGAACCAGACAGCGCAGTGTTTAACAAGGAGGCGATCAACCCAGCGGTCGAGACGATCATTGGGCAATCGCAGCAGAAATAACAGAGGTAGCGTGTGGCACTGATGACAAGTGATATGCAAGAAAAACTCACCACACTCCTCGTCGACGAAGGGCTGATCACGCGCCAGCGCCTTGATGATGCTACCAAGCTGGCCCGCGAGAGTGGCCGGCCACTATTGACTGTGCTAACTGATGAATCGGCGATCGATAACGAGCTGCTGACTCGGGCGATTGCCCATGTGTCGGGTGTGCCGTATGTCAATCTCACTAATACAATTGTCGATCAAGATATCCTCACGCTTTTGCCGTCGGACATTGCCGAGCGTTTCATGGCGGTACCACTAGCCGAGGTGCAGAACCGCTTGGCGGTGGCGATGATTGATGCCAACAACGTCCAAGCGGTCGATTACCTTGCTAATCGCGTCCAGCGCCCACTCAAGGTCTTTATGGCGTCGGAGGCTGGGGTGCGTCATGTGCTCGAGCAGTACCGCACCGACCTCAGTAGCGTGAACGTGGCAGCTCAAGTGTCGCAGGCCGAGGCAGCCGCTGAAGCTCGGGGCGATATCAAGACAATCGTCCAAGACTCACCAATTAGCCGCGCTCTCAGTACCATTCTCGAATACGCCGTAAAGAGCCGTGCGAGCGATATCCACATTGAGCCGCTCGAGAAGTCGCTCAAGATTCGCTGTCGCGTCGATGGCGTGCTGCGCGAAGTTATGCAACTACCCAAGAGCATCGAGCCAGCACTGGTAAGCCGGATCAAGATCCTGTCTGAGCTGAAGATCGATGAGCACCGCATCCCGCAGGATGGGCAGTTTGCCGTGAAGGTGGCAGACAAGGAAGTTGACCTCCGTATTGCCATTAGCCCCGTGGTGTGGGGCGAGCAGGTGGTGATCCGCTTGCTGGATAAGACTGGCACATCCTTCGAGCTCGAGCAGATGGGCTATGCTGGGCGCGCCCTCCGGCTGATTCGCCAGGGGATCCACCGCCCCAACGGGATGATCCTCACCAGTGGCCCGACCGGTAGTGGTAAGTCGACCAGCCTCTATGCACTGATTAAAGAAATTAAGGACGATACCATCAACATCGTCACGCTCGAAGACCCGGTGGAGTACAAAATGGAAGGGGTCAACCAGATCCAGGTCAATAGTGACGTTGGCCTCACCTTTGCCAATGGTCTGCGCAGTATTCTCCGCCAAGACCCTGATGTGGTGATGGTGGGGGAGATCCGCGACAACGAGACGGCCAACCTCGCCGTCCAGGCGGCACTGACGGGCCACCTTGTCTTTAGCACGCTCCACACCAACTCGGCAGCGGGGGTGCTGCCGCGCTTGCTCGATATGCATATCGAGCCATTCCTTATCGCTAGCACCGTTAATACCATCATTGGCCAGCGTCTGGTGCGCCGGATTGGGCCCCAGCACGAGAATTATTGGTCGAACCCGCTCGAGACAGAGATGATCCTCAGCACTGTGGGGCATCTCTTGCCCAAGACCAAGGCAGAGGCAGCTAAAATTTCGGCCGACCTTGGCTATACTGACTTGCCATTGGCTGGCCAAAAGTCTTATCGCCTGGTGCGGGGGCGCGACACGGCCAACACGCCACGGGGTTACAGCGGCCGAGCCGGACTCTTTGAGGTGATGGAAGTGACAGAGGAGATCCAGCAGCTCATTACCGCCCGAGCGTCGAGTACCGAGATCCAGAAGAAAGCCATCGAGCAAGGGATGATCACGATGCGCCAAGATGGCTACCTCAAGGCGCTGCAAGGGATTACCACCCTGGAGGAAGTCAACCGTGTCACATCAGACATAGCATAAGAAAGGAACCAACAACAACCATGGAAAATAGAGAATTACGCATAGAAGTCCTGCTCGAGGATGTGGTGCGGCGTCGCGCCTCAGACTTGCATATTCAGGTGGGGCTGCCCCCCATGCTGCGCATCGATGGCGCGCTGACCCCTGTGGCGGGCTTTGGCCCACTAGACGAAGCACAGGTGGAGCGGCTTGTTTTTGCTATTCTCGACCAAGACCAGCAGCAGGTGCTGATGAAGGACAAAGAGTTCGACTTTAGCTTCGCCTTTGGTAATCTTGGGCGCTTCCGGGTGAATGCCTTTCATGAGCGGGGCAACTTGGCGGCTGCGCTGCGCTTGATCCCGAATGAGATAAAATCTGTGACCGAGCTCGGTATGCCGCCCGTCGTTATGACCTTCGCTGACTTCCCACGCGGCTTGGTGCTGGTGACGGGACCAACTGGTAGTGGTAAGTCTACTACGCTGGCTGCTTTGATTGATAAGATCAACACTGAGAAGTCGCACCACATCATCACCATTGAAGACCCGATTGAGTTCACTCACAAGAGTAAGCGCTCGGTGGTCGTGCAGCGTGAGGTGCACTATGATACCTACTCCTTTAGCGCTGCGCTGCGCTCCAGTCTACGCCAAGACCCAGATGTCGTGCTGATTGGTGAGATGCGCGATCTTGAGACGATCAGTGCTGCCATTACCATTGCCGAGACAGGCCACTTGGTGTTTGCTACCTTGCACACCAATAGTGCAGCACAGAGTATCGATCGCATGATCGACGTCTTCCCGCCGCATCAGCAGCCGCAGATTCGGGCTCAGCTGGCCAATATCTTGATGGCAATCTGTAGCCAGCGCCTCGTGCCAGCCATCGGTGGTGGGCGAGTGGTGGCCGCTGAGGTCTTGGTAGCCAACCCAGCAGTGCGTAACGTCATCCGCGAGGGCAAGAGTCACCAGCTTGATGCCATCATCCAGACTGGGGCAGACCAAGGTATGCAGACGATGGATCGCACACTGGTGAGCCTAGTCCAGAGTGGTACCGTGACATATGATAGCGCCCGCGAGTTTGCGGTTGACCTCACCGAATTCGAGCGCTTAATGAGAGGATAATCAATGCGAAAGTTCAACTACGAAGCACGCGACAAAGCGACCGACACCATCATCAAATCTATCGTCCAGGCCGAGTCTGAGATGGCAGCGGCGCGCGTTTTGACTGAGCAAGGCTTCGTTCCTCTCGATATCAAAGAAGTCGATGAGAGCGGTGGGCTCTTTGGCAGCCTGACGCGCCGTGTGACGACTAAAGACAAGGTGGTCTTTACTCGTCAGCTCGCAACACTAATCGGTGCGGGGCTACCTCTGTCGCAGAGCCTTCGTACGGTGCTTGAGCAGACAGAGAACAAGAAGTTACAAGAGATTATCCAAGAAATCATTGCCGATGTTGAGGGTGGTCGGCAGCTATCGGACTCCTTTGGCAAGCACCCCGAGATCTTCGACAAAATCTATCTATCGCTCGTGACTGCAGGTGAGGCCTCTGGTACGCTCGATCAAGCGCTCAAGCGGGTTGCCTCCCAGCAGGAAAAGGATGCCGCCATGGTGAGCAAGATTCGCGGTGCCATGACGTACCCAGCCATCGTCCTGGCAGTGATCATGGGCGTGATGCTCTTTATGCTGCTCGTGGTGGTGCCACAGGTTGAGAAGCTGTATAGTGACATGCACAAGACGCTGCCATTCCTCACTGCGGCGCTGATCGCCGTGGCGAAGTTTACTGCAAGCTTCTGGTGGGCGGAGCTGATCTTGCTGGTGGGTGCCATCTACTTCACCCGCCAATATGCCAAAACAGGACCTGGCACGCGCGCTTTTGACACGCTTAAGCTTAATATGCCCTTCGTCGGCAGTATGTTTCGCAAGCTTTACATGGCGCGCTTTACCCGTACTGGCCAGACGCTGCTTGCCACTGGTGTGCCTATGCTCGACATGCTCGACATTACCGCGACAGGGGTCAATAATACGATTATCGAGGCTTCTATCCGCCGGACTGCCGAGAAGGTCAAGGGTGGGCGAGCGCTGTCTGTCTCACTGAGCCGTGAGGATTACATCTTGCCAATGGTGCCGCAGATGATCAAGATTGGTGAGCAGTCGGGTAAGATCGACGAAATGATGGGTAAGACTGCCCAAGTCTACGAAGACGAGCTAGACGAAGAGATCCGCAACATCTCCACTGCCATTGAGCCCGTACTGATGGTCGTCCTCGCCATCGTGGCTGGCGGCATGGTGGCAGCCATCCTCTTCCCGATATATAGCTTGGTGGGGCAGCTAACGTAGTGCTTGCAGCCAGAATAGCGAAACTTTACTAAGGTCCAGAGCGGCATCACATCAAACAAGAAAATATTCTAGAAGGCTAGCGATCAAGCAAGTGGGCGATCTCTGTGTCTATTCTGGCCGGAACATTTTCGGTTTGGTGTGATGTTACTCTGACTGTTGGGCCATGCGAGATTCTTGAATCTTGTGACAATTTCATGAGAGAAAGTCCAATTACCTATAGCCGTTTATGATAGTATAAGAGTGCACTACAGTCGGGGCCCGATAAGTGTCCATGCCTCGGCTTTTTTGTTGTCTGGCACAGTTCACTTCAGAGTAAATAGCATGCTATACTATACCCATGCCCTGGTAGCTCAACTGGATAGAGCGGCTCCGTCCTAAGGAGAAGGTTGTAGGTTCGACTCCTATCCGGGGTACCAATACTCTCGTATACGAACTAACTGCACAATACCTTTGCAAATGTTTGGTACTGATCCTCTGTTGCCTGTACAATCGTCCGATTCGTTTTTTCAAGATATTGCTTGACGAAATAATAGCCAAGTCGGTAACCCGCCCAACGTGGTAATGTATTATCGCCAGTGAAGAATACGCGAGTGTAGTCGTAATCCATGCTGTTGAATGTATCTTTAAGCGTTGCAATCATACCATTGATCTCTTCTGTGCTTGTCTGCTGCATGGTATTGAGGAAATATTGTCTCGTCGGGCGCTGGGTTGCAGCCATCGCCGCTTCTTCTAGCACGACAGCGAGGCCTTCGAGTATCATGCCGTCGAATAGCGTCTTTGCATACTCTGGAACCTTTTCCCAACGTAGTGAATGTGATAGCTCATGGCAGATTGTCTCGAACACAAAGTCCTCGTTGATTGCATGCTGCTGCTTGTCGATCGACAGCATGATAAGACGCGAATGGTATGTCCGCCCTGATATACCATCCTCAGCAATCGTTGGTAGCAGAAAAGACGGTGTTGCAATGATGAGATCAACTTCATAATCGAAATAGTCAAATATGCTGGAAATGAACGTCTCAGCCTGCTCGGCTGCGCGACGAAGAATAGCACATTCAGCAGTGGTGAAGGTGTGGTGTGCATTGGCGATGTGGAGGTGAAGTTTTGTCATATGCGTTATATTATACACTGTAGTTTGTTGCTAGATTATTTTAAAATTACTATTAGTTTGTAGTACAAGGAGTGCTTCTGACCTGTTTCACCAGGGTGTGGAGGTGTACCAATACTACAGTCTATAGTTGCATACATCACAAAAAGAGAGTATGATACGAGTATCATGAAGCCTCGTACCAATATAGCTCTCATTATCACGATTAGTAGCCTTGCTGTTATCACTGTGCTGGTTGGTGCAGCGATTTTTTGTTTTCTGATTTTTGGACACCAACCAAATGGGGCGGATTTCTTTGACGATCGGCTGAGTGATGAATCCCTACCACTGGTATCAAAGCAGTATGCAGCGGTCTTCCCCGAGTCGCTTGGCCGGACACGCAAGGATGCTGTAGCTACAGGCCGTGTAGCACACGTGGATGAGCTACTGCAAACACAGCCATTTGCCGATTGTGAGCAGCGGCGTTGCACCGATTGGCAGCGCAATACTAGCACAACATGGCCCGACGAGCCAGCCAACAGTCACATGCCGCACGGCATCCAGCGCGCCCTTGCAGAAATGAGGGGAAGCCAAGATGCACGCTGCGTGGTACGGTTTGCTCCCAATCATGAAATGGGTGGCACCGCAACAACACGATACAGCGAGCGTGATATCCTGTGTGTCAAGCCGAGCGGGGATTTTGTCTATACTCATGTGGAGCTATAGCCCGCACGCCTAGAGAGCGAGACTTCACAATGTCTTATGTCTATTTCACTGGATGAGTAGTGAGGTTATTGTGCTCGCTATATAGCTATGGGTGCATTTTTTGATAAGGTTAGATATATCAATATATGGTATAATTTCACTATAATATTAGTTCAACAGGAGCAAAACCATGACCGAACTACCTCCACAAGAGCCAACCCCAACTGAAGACGCAGCTGGCGTCTCTGGCTGCTTAGATGAAGCGTCTCTTGGTACCCTCTATCAAGTTGGCGCAGATGAATATAAGAGACTCTGTGATCAGCCAGGAGTTGACAATAGAGATGGTGTTGGATTGTCACAAGAAATCGCTGCAAATACTGGCGTTAGATTGAATGTCGCAGCCGCCGTTGTTGCTTTTGCAAACTCGGCCAGGCACAACAGTAATAAAGAATAGTATGATAGTTGTATAGTACGCTGCTCAGTGTGTTGACTTGCTATAGCAAAAACTCGCCAAGGTAACGGCGAGTTTTTTGTTTTGCTTGAGTATCTTGTAGTGGTAAGCGCAGAGTGACGAAACGAAAAACGTGGGGCTTTTATTACCCCCCAAACCCACCAACTACCTCAGCTGCCCATCGTACCCAGTCGGACATATCCTTCCATCGGCTGCAGGCAGCGCCGACGAACATAATGGCGGAGGAGAAGAGGGCGAATGAGACGACCCAAGCCATAAAGTCGGCTGGCATGGCTCGTGTGCCGCCACTTGTCCAACAGAGGTAGCATAGCCAACCAAGCGCTCCCGCTGCAAGCATGCAGAGCGCTCGCACAATGCCATGGCCAAGGCGGCGGCGCCAGTCGGGTGCTGCGATTGGCTCGGTGGGGTCGACAGCCACTGGCGTTGGTACCTTTGGCGGTGGTGGCGCAGCTGGTGGGTGGTGTGGCGGTGGCACTGGTGGCGCTCCGGCACCAGCAGCAGTGCGGCATTTATGAATAAATCGCCCAGCCGTCACCATATACAAATGCTCCGCATAGTATGCATGACCTCATTATACGCGGGGGTTGTGGGGCGATGTCAAGTTCGTGCTACAATGGACAGCAAGAAAAGCATAACAATCATCACACAAAAAGGCAGGGAGTAATGGCACAGACCAAGGCATTTAATGGGCAGCGCGAGGGTGAGGAGCTGCTGTTTGTCTTTCGGCGGCATATTATTGCCATGCGCAAGGGGTTCTATATGCTGCTGCTGCCGCTGGCGGTGGGGGCGATTCCACCACTGATCTGGCAAGACACATTGGAGCTGTTTCTCTTACCGGTGGTGGGGCTCGTCTTGGGGTCTATTGGCTTTTGTTATCACTTTTTAATGTGGCGCTACACCTACTACATTGTGACCGACCAGCGCATCCGCCAGGTGACGCAAAAAGGATTTTTTGGTACCGATGTGGTGGAGCTGAGTTTGGCAAAAATCCAAAATATCAGCTATAATATACCAGGATTCTCGGGTGAGGTGTTTCATTTTGGTACGATTGTGATCCAAACATTTGTGGGCGATCTCATCATCCGCAATGTCGATCATCCCGAGCAGATCTACAATCAGCTGCAAGATGCCGTCAGCGAGGCGGAGCGCGCAGCACAAGCAGCAGGAGTATCACCATGAAATTACCAAGCAAAAAACCCAAACGCAGCCGTTATGGCACCCAGGCCGCATCAACCGCCTCAGCCACTGGCCTGAAAGATCGCCTCACAGCGCTCAAGCCGAAGCAGGGGAGTAAGAAGGAGGGTAAGTCTGCGAAAGCCAAGCCCACCAAAACAGAGGCCAGTGCAGCAAATCCCAATACTCCCAAGAAGTTCGAGCGTATCACCAATGAGACGGTGGCAGCACACCGTGAAGAGATATTGGCTGGTGGGCGCAAGTTCAAGTACCCTATCCAGACGTCACGCCGACGGGTGATTATCAACACAATCATTGTGGCGCTGGTAGCAGCCTTACTGCTGGCGGCAGTGGCGTGGCAGCAGCTCTACATTGCCCAGAGTTCCAACAACCTCCTCTACCGTATGACGCAGATCTTTCCTGTGCCAGTAGCCAGTATTGATGGTGAGCTCGTGCGCTATAGCGACTACCTCGTGCAGTATCGGGGATCTAAGTATTATCTAGGCAAGTACGATGAGATCCGCATCGACAGTGATGATGGCCGCGAGCAGCTCAAACACATCAAGCGCGAGTCGCTCAACCGAGCGCTGGTTGATACCTACGCCGCCAAGCTGGCACGCCAGTACAACATCACGGTGAGCGATCAAGACATTGATACCGTTATCGAGCAGCAGCGCAACACCGCTAATGGCAAGATTAGCCAAGAAACGTATGATGCATCGTCGCGCATGATGTATAACTGGTCGCCATCGGATTATCGCCAAGCGGTACGGCGTAGCATTGTGCGGGCCCGAGTAGCCTTTGCGATTGATAAAACGGCCGATGAGTTGCAGCGCAAAGCTGCGGGGCTAGTGGCGAGCAGCAATGGTGAGTTTGCCAAAATAGCGACCCAGCTTGGTGGCAGTGGCCGCAGCAAACCGCAGGTGGGGGATTCTGGCCTGATCAATCTCGCCAGTAGTTACAACGGTCTCGCGGTAAGTGAGATCGCCAAGCTCGAGCCTGGCAAACCCTCTAGTGCTATCAAGAGCACGACCGACAGTGGCTACTACTTCGTCAAAGTAAACGAGAAGAACGATAGCAAAATCCGTTTCACCTACCTCTATATCCCCCTCACTGAGCTTACCAAGCAAGTCGCGCAGCTAAAAAGCGACGGCAAAGTGCAAGAATACATTGATGTCCCACAGAAATAGGGGATAGCAATCATACCCAAAATATCGGCAACATAGCGCAGCTTTGCACCTCTCCGTATAGGCTTATCATCTCGTGCGAACAAAACCTAGACAACGTTGCTATTCTACGCTATGATAGCAGTAACGTAAGCATATTCGTACATTGGTACAAAGGAGAAGTATGAAACAACACCAAGCGAAGCAAGAAGGGTTTACCATCATCGAGGTGATGCTGGTGCTGGCGATTGCCGCCTTGATATTCTTGATGGTCTTTGTAGCACTGCCTGCCCTGCAGCGGGGTCAGCGCGACACAGCACGCAAGAATGATGTGCAAAACATCGCTGCTGCCGTGACGCAATATACATCAAACAACCGTGGGAAGTTCCCCGACAGCAAGGGCCTCAAGGGTTATCTGGGCGATCTCTCGAACCTTGACAAAGAGAGTATCACCGTCCAAGACAATGCGGGCAATGGTACCGTAACACCTACTACCGAGAGCGCGATCGTCGTCAAGGGTGTGCGCTGCGACGCCACCAACTCTGACGGTGCTACTCTCAAGAAGGGCACATCGAAGCAATTCGTCGTGGTCACTAAGCTCGAAGCAGGCGGCAACGGCGTGGCATATTGCCTTGAGTCGTAGTAGGGGCAAAAGACACACAAGAAGATGGCTGGTACCAAAGGAGTGCCAGCCTCTTTTTATGTATGGAGTACACGAATTACTGAGCTGTGCTTGTGTAAGAAAATATTCTAGAAGGCTAGCGACCAAACAGGCGGAAAAGCTCTTGGTTTTATCTGGCCGGAACATTTTCGTCACAAGTATGGCTCAGTAATTCACTACATAGTGAGGAAGGTTTGGCTTGTATCTGCACTGGCCTTCGATAGAGCATGATGATGTAGCACGTTCTTGCATATCTTTGCTATACTAGTGAGGTATGACGATCTTGATAGCAGGCGCACTGCTCCTTCTGGGTGTAGTGCTGGGTAGCTTTGCGGGCGCGCAAGTGTGGCGGGTGCGTGCGCGGCAACTGCGGACTGATAAGCAAACCGGCCACCCCTACGACAAATACGAATGGCGTCAACTACGCGTCCTCTTGCAAGGCACACTGCGAGACGACCGCTCGCGCTGCCTGCAGTGTGGGCATGTGCTGGCGTGGTATGATCTACTCCCCGTAGTGAGCTGGCTGTCGACTGGTGGGCGCTGCCGCTATTGTCAGCGCTTCATTGGCTGGTTCGAGCTGGTGATGGAGCTGGTGTTGGGAGTTGGCTTGGCATTGTCGTATCTGGTATGGCCATGGGCATTGCCAGCCAGTAGCTTACTCTTTGCTGTGTGGGTGGTGGTGGCCTTGGTGCTGATGATCCTCGCGGCGTATGACGCCAAGTGGCAGCTCCTGCCTGACCCGCTTAACTATGGCTTGATGGCACTGGGCGCACTCTTCGTGCTGGTGCGGATGACGACGCTGCATGATGTTGATCTTGTATCGCTCACGGGGGCGGTGGCGCTACTGGCGGGGTTGTATGGTGGGCTGTATGCTATCTCGCGCGGAGCGTGGATTGGCTTTGGTGATGTCAAGCTCTGCGTGGGCTTGGCGCTGCTGCTGGGTGATTGGCGCCTAGCCTTTATGACGCTGTTTTTCTCCAACATGCTGGGTTGCATCATCGTCCTGCCAGGCCTGGTGCGGGGCCAGCTCAATACGCGCTCGCAGGTGCCATTTGGGCCGTTGCTTATCATTGGCTG
Organism: uncultured Candidatus Saccharibacteria bacterium; assembly: GCA_963554165.1. GTDB lineage: Bacteria > Patescibacteriota > Saccharimonadia > Saccharimonadales > Saccharimonadaceae > Saccharimonas. The sequence continues at coordinate 521,802 of CAUVQR010000001.1, forward strand.
CGTTATTTCACTCTTGTTTGGTGGGTCTATCTTGCGCGCGCTGGTGGCATTGCCGCTGGGGCTGTAGAATCGTCTCATCGCCCTGTGCTGCTAATGCTGCTTGTGCTATACTAGGGAGGTTATGAGTATGCCAGTGAAGCCAGGGTTCACCATTATTGAGATGATGCTGTTTTTGGCGGTGAGTGGAGCAATGGCAGCTGGGATTATGGTAGGTGTGGGTGCAACAGTCAATGCCCAGCGCTACCGCGATGCCACCCATTCGCTGGTGAGCTTCTTCCAGGGGGAGTACGACCGGGTGGTGAATGTCCAGAACGATCACGACCGCAACCTTGGTTGCAGCACTAGCGGCATTAGTCAGAGTATTACTCCGCAGGTGCCTGGCACGAGCGAGTGCACCATTATTGGGCGGTTTATTACCACTGGCCGTGATGGCCGAAGCCTCATCGCGCGGACAATTTATGCCACGCGCGATGGCTCAACCGCAGCAACGGATTATGAGGCGCTGACTCACTCTGGCCTTGTTTTGTCGGACACTGCCAGCCAGACAACTACCTACGAACTAGCCTGGGAGACGGCGCTGCGGCAGGGTGCACGCCACTCGTATTTGATCGTGCGCTCGCCCTCCAGCGGTGCCATCAAGACCTACATCGGCAACACAGACAACCCTATGACCGTTCTCTCGCCTGATAATGACGCCCAAAAGGGCGACACCAACCTCTGTATTGATCCCGATGGATTGGTCTTTACTGGCATTAGTGGGGCAGTGATTGCTCGGGGTGGCAGCTCGGCCAGCAGTGTGAAGCTGATTGGTGGAGGAATAGGCCAATGCTAGGGCGTCGCCACGAGCGGGGTGATACGATCATTGAGGTGATGTTTGCCTTCGTGCTCTTTAGTATGGTGATTGTGGGGGCGTTTATGATTATGAACCAGGGCATGGCGCTGGCGCAGCGCTCGCTGGAGGTAACGCAGGTGCGGCAGCAGATCGACTCGCAGGTGTTACTGATTCGGACTGCTCAGCAGGCGGTCAACCAGCAGCTGTGGGAGACCATCAAAGGCAAGGTAGGTACGACCACGCCCATTACACTGAGCGAGCTAGCTGAGAGCAACTGCCGCCTTTCGCCAGATACATTGCGGGGGCGCGGCGCATTCTTTGTTGCGCCGCGGGCCGATGCTGCCTCGGGTAAGCAGGTCATCCGCCTCTTCGAGCCGACCAACGCGAGCTACCAGCCCGAGCCCGCGACCTACAGCAAGGTAGACTTTGGCAACGATCCGCGGGCGCAGGGGCTCTTCGTCCAGATTGTCAAGGCGGAGGGTGCCAACGCCAATCTCGCCTATGATGTGTACGTCTCTGCCTGCTGGCCCACCGTGGCGAGCGATAAGCCAATGACGATTGGTACCGTAACGAGGTTGTATGATGTGGCGCGCTAACAGAGGTAAAATGCAAAGAGAGAAGGCGCAGCGCCTGGCGCAGCACACTGTACGGCGCGGAGAGCCAGGCTTCACTCTCATCGAGCTGCTATTGGCGATGAGCTTCCTCTCAGTGCTGCTTATTGCCATTACGACCTCCACGCTGCAGATCATCGGTCTGTATACAAAGGGGGTGACGCTCAAATCAATCAACCTCGCGGGGCGCGATGTAGCCGATTCCTTCCGGCGCGATGCCTTGGCCTCAGCGGATGGGATCCGCTATGTGTCGCCAGACAAAGGCGGTGGGTTGGGGCGTCTATGCTTTGGTACGATGTCGTATGTGTGGAGCCCAGCCGCCAAGCTACAGCAAGGTAGTGCCATCCGCTACCAAAACGACACACGCCAGGGTGATGCGCGCGGCGATATGATTGTCCTCGCCCGTGTGGCTGATGCTGGTGCACAGTATTGCAACCCAACGGCTCGTGGCACGTACTCGACCGATGTATTTCTTAGCAAAGCAACGGAGCTGCTGGGCTCACGCGAGGGGGATTTGGCGCTGCGCGATTTACAAATCAATCCCGTTATCGACTCAACCGAAGGCACACACACTATCTACCGCCTCCGCTTCGTCATTGGCACCAACCAGCAAGATACGATCAATACTGCCAACCAGACCTGCAAACCGCCCACGAATGACAGTGCTAATTACAACTTCTGTGCCATTAATATTTTTGAGACATTGATACAGGGGTAGGATGATGAGGTGGATGCAACAGCATAGCAACAAGCAGCGGCAGGCCGGTATGGTGTCGCTCTTTGTGGTGATGTTTTCAACAGTATTGATCACGGTAGTAACAGTGAGCTTTATCCGCTTAATGGTACAGGAGCAGCAGCGCGCCAGCAACAACGACCTTTCGCAGAGTGCTTACGACTCGGCGGTCGCTGGAGTAGAGGATGGCAAGCGTGTCATTCGTGCGGCTCTCAAGGGTAATGAGCGGGCTCGCCGCGCCATTGAGCAGCAGCGGTGCAACACCGTGGCAGCAGCTGGTGTAGTGTCGTCTGTTAGTGGTGAGACCACCATCAAGACGAGTAGTGGTAGCAGCACGCTTAACCAAGCCTACACCTGCGTCAAGATCGAGGCCAAGACTGAAGACGTCAAACTCGACCTTGCAGAAGGGGAATCGACTGTTATCCCGTTGGTTGGTGCAGATGCCTTTGATAGTGTGCAGATCGAGTGGATGCGCAAGAAAAACAGCGACAACGAAGTTGCCTCCATTGAAACACCAACCTCCGGTGATCTCCGCTCGTTACCACGCAAAGACCAGTGGAGCCCCAACGCGCCAGCTCTTATCCGGGCGCAGGCTGTCTTGCCCACCAAGACAAGTGTGAGCCTGAGTGAGCTCGATAGCGCCCAGGTGTCGACCAACTTCTTGCGCCCCAGCATCATCACCGACAATGCGAACCCACTCACCATCCAACGCCCTGGCCTGCGCGCCAATAGCGACAGTGGTGCTCAGACGACCGTTAATGCCGTGCCGTGCTCCAACGCGCGCTACACTGGTGGTGGCTATGCCTGCCAAGCCGTCCTCCAAATGGCCGGAGGTGAGTCTGTGCCAGCGGGCTCGCGTGTGGCGTTCTTGCGCGTGACCAGCCTATATAAAGCCTCAGCAGTCAAGATCTCGCTTAAACGGGCAAGCAGCGTGACGAAGTTCGATACCGTCCAGCCCGAAATCGACTCCACCGGCCGGGCAGACACCATCTTCCGCCGCATCAAAAGCCGCGTCAATGTCGGCTTCAATACCAATGGCAGCTTCACCTTCCCGGAGCAGGGCGTCGACATCACTGGCAGTCTCTGCAAAAACTTCTATGTCACCAACGACGAAGCCGGGCCACTGGGTACATCGTGTAATCCGTAGGGATCCTTGCTGTAGCTAAAAAGCTAGAAAAATCGAAAAATCACATCCACGCTGAATGAGCAGTTTTGGGCGTTTAGCATATGAATGAATATAGCGTTGTGGTGGTAATGAAGATACTATGGATAGGTATGACATAGGAAATTTTTGGCAGTTAATAGCTAAGTAGGCAGACATCAATCCTCGCTCAAGATATATAAAGCATCTGACCAGAATTTCCACTTTCCTGGCGCTAGCTCTACCTCCCCATCACTTCATCCGATGGAGTGTGAAAACAGATTGTAATAATCTGTTTTCAGCCCAGCGCAAGAGGTCGATATCCAGTGAATATCGACCCTTATAGTGTTCCGGAGGAGGGAGTGTGGGGAGGGTGAGCGTGAGAGCACTCAGCTTTATCCTGAATTTGGATATCTACCCCTGTTCTCTCCCACTATGGAACTGCTCGAAGATGTCGCGCAGGTGTTGGTCGGTGACGTGGGTGTAGACTTGCGTGGTGCTGATGTTGCTGTGGCCGAGCATGCTCTGGACGCTGCGTAGGTCGGCACCGTTCATCAATAGGTCGGTGGCGAAGCTGTGGCGCATAGTGTGGGGGCTAACGTGCTTGGTGATGCCAGCAAGGCGGGCATATTTGCCAATCATCGATTGCACACTGCGGGTCGTGAGGCGGCGAAAGTCGCCACTGGTGTTTGTGGCACCGTGGTTGCGACTATAGCTGATGAAAAGCGGGTCGAGTGAATCATGCCGGGCGCTGAGGTAGGTCTCGATCTGCTCGGCGGCACGGCTACTGACGAAGACTGGACGGTCTTTTTGGCCCTTACCACGCACCATGAACTCGCGGCGCTTGAGGTTGATGTGGTCGCGGTTGAGATTGACAAGCTCCGAGACGCGCAGACCACTGGAGAAGAGCAGCTCGATGATGGCTTTGTCGCGCAAGTTGGCTTCTTTGCCATCGCTTGGCACGGCATCGATCATCCGCTCTACTTCGTCATAATGGAGGAACGTGACTTGCCGCTTGTGCGTCTTGGGGAGCTCGATCTTGCTCGGCGAGAGACTGGCGATGTCGCGCTTGGAGAGGTAGTTGAGGAAGCCACGCAGCGCGATGAGGTGGTAGCTCTGGGTGAGCATGCCCAGCTCCTCGCCATAGACGCTTTGGTAGCGGTTGAGCCAGAGGCGGTAGCGCCGCACCAACTCGGGCGTGATCTGATCGACTGTCAATTCAGCACCAGCAAACTCAACGAAGCGCTCGAGGTAGTGCTTGTAGTTCTCTGCTGTTTTGGACGATCGGCCACGCTCCACCTCCATATATTCGATGAAGTCGATGATCAAATCTTGCATATAATAGTGCTGTGCCATTTGCCATAGTATACCACAATATATAGATAGAGAGGTAGAGCATCAGGTGTCGGCAGGGTTATCACATTTGACTATATGATTGCTTTGTTAGCCAGCGTCGTAGCCTACTGGATAAGAAAATATCTGGAGGCCAGCAATAATGTATGCGGGTATGCTCTATCGTCTAATCTGGCCGGAACATTTTTGATCCAGTAGGCTATGGTGCGATACATCACAGTTCTAGCACTTTCCATTTTCGCGATCACTCACAATACGCTATAATACAAGCAAACCTAACGATAAGGAGCTTTATGAGCGAAACAACAGCGGTGCCCAACAATAATAATGTGCAAAAGACCTTGGTCGTCTTCAAGCCAGATGCTGTGCAGCGGGGCATTGTTGGCGAGATTTTGACCCGTTTTGAGCGGGTGGGACTCAAGATTGTGGCCGTTAAGATGATCGCTCCAACGCGTGATCATTACTACCGCCACTACGAGGAAATTGGCAAAATGGTGTCGCGCCGTGGCAAGCACGCCTTTGGGGTGACGCTGGACTTTATGATGCAGGGGCCAGTTATTGCCATGGTGTTTGAGGGGGTAGAGGCTGTCAAGCTGGTGCGCAAGCTGGTGGGCCCAACCGAGCCAATGGCTGCCGAGATGGGGACGATCCGCGGCGACTACTCGCACATGAGCTTTGGCTATGCCAACGACGAAGACAAGGGTGTACCCAACCTTATCCATGCTTCGGGCAATCCCGAGGAAGCTGAGCAAGAGATCAATCACTGGTTCTCAGATGACGAAATCTACGAGTATCATGCGTTGCACGAGAAGTTTACGCGCTAAGCGTTGGCATCGGACTGCTGCAAAAACACCTCTCTCAGAGGTGTTTTTGTGATGTGTGAGGGTTGAGGTGAAGATGATAATGCGAGCCACAACAGGGGTTATTCATGCACTAAATAAAAACACCCACTTGACGCATTGCAAGAGGGTATGATTACATCCAATACTGGCGCGCTCGACCGGATTCGAACCGGCGATCTTCTCCGTGACAGGGAGACGTGATAGGCCATCTTCACTACGAGCGCATAGGCTAGATCAATAGTAGCAGCAATTACCAAAAATCGCAAGAGGTTTGTAGAGGAATCGTAGAGCCGTAGTCTTGTATCACGCTCTACCTCTCCACACTCCCTCCTCAGGAACACTATAAGGGTCGACATTCACTGGATATCGACCTCTTGACGTCAGGGCTGAAAACAGATTATTGCAATCTGTTTTCACACTCCATCGGATGAAGTGATGGAGAGGTGGGGCTAGCGCCAGGAGAGCGACGGTCTTGAACATATTGTGAGAAAAATCGCTAGCCACTCACTACCGCAGTTTGAGCTAGCACAGAAATTACCTCAGCATAATGATCAGATCAGGACTCATACGAAGGCCATCCACCAAGCAGATAGGAGAGTGGAGAGGAGAGCGCCGCCATCGTACCCTCAGCCACAACCCTCTCACAATAATTCATCACCCTGCAGTGAGGTAGCCTCTACAGGCTATCCCCGCCGCGCTGCCTTCCATTTTCGCCTCGCCTCTAGTATAATATAGCGGTGATGCCGCTGTAGCTCAGTTGGTAGAGCGGCGCTTTCGTAAAGCGTAGGTCACCGGTTCGAGTCCGGTCAGCGGCTCCATTTGTTTATGACCAAAGAGAAGAAGGATTTTCTGCGCACCCCTCTCCGCACGATCGCAGCCGATCGGCCATTCTTTGCGGCGCTGATTGGTGTGTTTGTTGCAGGCATCATCTATATGCTGGTGATGGGCTTTACGCTGCAGGTGCGCGATGTGCAGGTTTATGTGCGCTACACCGCCTTTGGTGAGGCGCATTTTTATAAGAGTTATTGGTATTATTTGCTCAGTTTTGTGTTGTTTGGTGCGCTGGTAATGGTGGTGCACATTGGCCTGATGGTTAAGCTGTATAGCCTGCAGCGCCGCCAGACAGCGCTTTTTATGGGGGCAGCAGCAGTATTGGTGCTGCTGGTTGCTGCCTCGTATGGATTAGCAGTAATGCACCTGGCGTATCGATAAATGAACCACAACGATCTCGAGCTGCCCATGGGCAAGCGCACTCTCCTCTACCGATTATTTGAAATTCTCCCAGCATTCCTCAGCTATGGGATGCTGATTTTGTTCATCATTTTGTCTTTGGTTAATCCACTGTGGGCGTCTATCTATCTTCTTGTCTTGGTGATGAGTGTGATTGTCCGCTCGGTTGGCATTGCCTACCGCACACTGACAGGCCACCACCAGCTAGAGAAGGCGCAGATGGTCGATTGGCGGCAGCGCCTGGAGCAGCTCGAAGACCCAGTAGCGAGCTATGCTGCCATTCAGCAGCAGCCACTACCGAAGCGGCATCAACGTGAGTTCCACGCCCAAGAGCATCGCGAGAATCTCCGCCTTATGGCGGCCGACCCAGCCAGCTTCCCGCGGCCATCGCAGCTCTACCAGGCGGTGATTGTGGCGGCGTACAACGAGTCGTATGACGTCTTGCAGCCTACCATCGAGTCGGTCAAGAACACAACGTACAACAACAAACAGATCATCCTCGTTCTTGCCTACGAGGAGCGTGGTGGGGTGGATATTGCCCGCACAGCTGCTCGCCTCCAGCAGGAGTATGGCGATGTATTCTTCACCTTCCAGACTATCATGCACCCCAAGGATATGCCCGATGAGGTGATTGGTAAGGGTGGTAACATCACCTATGCCGGTAAGCAGCTCCAGCGCTATTGCGACGAGCAGGGGATTACCTACAGTGATGTGATGATCACCACGCTCGACAGCGACAACCGCCCGTATCCATCATACTTCGACTACGTGGCGTATGAATATATCGTTCACCCCGAGCGCAAGCGTCTGTCGTACCAGCCGATTGCACTATACTTCGGTAACATCTGGGATGCCCCAGCGCCGATGCGGGTGATTGCGACGGGTAACTCCTTCTGGACGATCATCAGCAGTATGCGCCCCCACACACTGCGCAACTTTGCCTCGCACTCACAGCCAATGGACGCTCTGGTGGAGATGAATTTCTGGAGTACACGCAGCATTGTGGAAGATGGCCACCAGTACTGGCGCAGTTACTTCTACTTTGCGGGAGACTATAGCGTTTTGCCTATCCATGTGCCTATCTACCAAGATGCCGTGATGGACAACACCTTCTGGGGGACAGTGGTGGCACAGTTTAAGCAGCTCCGGCGTTGGAGCTATGGCGCATCGGACATCCCATATGTGGCAATACGTACCTTTACGCGGCGGCGCAATGTACCGTTTGCTGAAGTGTTTGCCCGCTTCATGCGCTTACTTGATGGGCACGTTACGCTGGCAGTGATGGCCTTTTTGGTAACCTTTGGTGGGTGGGTGCCACTGTTGATCAACCAAGAATCATCGCGCAGCTATGCGGTACACATGCTGCCCGAGGTGATTAGCAATTTGCAGCGCTTTGCAATGATTGGTATCTTTATCACTGTCTTCTTGATGCTCAAGATGTTGCCGCCACGGCCCGAGCGCTACAAGCGTCGGCGCAGCTTTGCTATGGTGGCGCAGTGGATCCTTATGCCCGTCACATCCATTTGCTTTAGTGCAATTGGTGCCTTTAATGCGCAGACGCACCTGGCGTTTGGCCGCTATCTCGATAAATTTGATGTAACCGTCAAGGCCACTACTGGCTCACGTGACCGCGCTAAAGCCGCCAAACAAGCCCAAAAAGCCGCCAAAAAGCAGCGTAAGAAAGAATAATGCCTGTACGCTTTTGTGCGAAAGTAAACTAGCTTTATAACCGGCCAGAGAATGACCGGTTATTATGTTGGTGTGGGTTGGAGTAAAGCCCCAAACTAACACCTTTTTCTGGTGAGAGAGTCATAATAGTCGCTCTTAAGGTGGGGCTATAGCAGGACTTCGCGGCAGATTTTATGTTCTATCGAAGGGTGAGAAAGGAGAGGGTGGTGTTCGAGGAGAAGGCTAGATTTTGGCGCTAAGGGGAGTGATTTACTGGCAATATGAGAGTGTGCTGCCAATTGATATGCACCAAGGGGCTAGCACAAGTGCTATTGATGCTATTGAGATAGCTGGTTTGCTGACTCGGAGTAGAGCTGCTTTGACTATAGCACTATGAATGGGTGGCTAGTAGGGTTCATAGTAACAAGGTATGATCAATCCTCTCCTTTGGGTGCAATGAGTTTATCTGGGCGTCGCTCACTTCCTGATCTATCTTGTTTGTCTCAGGTAAGAGATGGATAGAGAGGCTAAGTGTATAGGTAAGTCATGGACTCCATAACCTCTTTCTATAGTAGGAGGATCCCTTTTGGTGGAGCGAATATGAAAGTTATTTCCGGTGAAGTTTCTAGTGTTCTAATGGAATTTTACAGAGGTCATGTTATTGAAATAACTATTATGCTACAAAAATACCAAAATACAAATGAGAACTATGTATGCATTATATCACCACACGCATATGATGAGCAGTAAAATGGCCATGTGCAATGTGGATAACTAATAGCCTGGTGTGGATGAATATTAGCCAAAGAGCTACAGATGTGTCCTGTTGAAGTTGCGCTATAGGGGAGGATAAGTACTCTAAAAGGATAATGGATCGCTCGGTTGGGGTACGTTTCGAAAGGTACGATGGCTTGAAATGAAAGAGTTCTCAATTATACAGGGATGGTGAGTATAACCGTAGTATGAATATATGTACCGTTTTTCATTTATTAGCACTGGTTTTTGCTTCATTCTTGAAAGTAGTGGGGCAAGTGTCTCTCTGCTGGTTACTTCCTGCTGTAGAGTTGAGAGTTGGTAGGCAAATTAGTTACCATGCTTTATGAGAAAAAATGGAGAGAGGCGTATGCGGCACTAGGCTGTTGGATGCGGGTGCTATATAGTGCATAGTATTGATAAGCATGTGCGTTATATTGTGTGGCTGATACGTGAGTTTGATCAGGATGTAAGCCGCCCCTCAGGCTGTGCGGATGAGCTAGGTAAGTGTAAGGTAGTGCGTGAATATGTGTGTATTGTGTTCATAATTAATCTACAAATAGATTGTAATGTAGCTTACTATCTTGCTTGTAATATACAAGTGATGCGATGAATTAAGGGCTCGTAGTGAGAATCAAATACGAGGATGGTGGGATGCTTATGGGCGAATGATATGCGACTGCCTGACATACTATTATATGAATATTTTTTGCTGCGATTCATAAAATAGTAATCTTCGGGAGTGAGGCGGGTAAGATTATAAGGAGAAGCAGCTGTACCAAGTAGGGTATATCACTTGCAATTTGCAACCAAAATGTACTATGATATTTCTGCCATATATCATTTTTTGTGAGAGGATCTACCTCTGTATACCCATGGTATTGTGGTAGTAATCGACGAAGGTGCCGGTTTTTGCGGCAAGCATGATTTCTTGTTTGAGCAAATCTTTTTCGTGGGCAATGGTAGTGCGATAGTCGTCGCTCACAGCTGTGTGTGGGTCGGCGCAGGCGCCCCAAAAGAGCAATTCGACGAGCAGCGGCAAGAGCTGCCAGCTGCTGTCTGTTGGGCTATAAATGTATTGATTGCCTTGGAGTGGATCGCGCTGCTTATCAAGCAAGCCAGCCGATTCTAACCGCGCTAAGCGATCGGCCAAAATGTTGCTCGCAATGCGCTCATCGCGTGCGAATTCGCGAAAGTAGCAGCGCCCAAAGAGCAGCACATCGCGCATGATGAGGAGTGTCCATTTGTCGCCAAAAAGGTCGAGGCTGTAGCTAATGGGGCAGGCTGAGCGTTTGTGAGCTGTTCGTGTCATGCCTTTAGCGTAGCATCAAGGCTTGCGTTTTGCAAGTTTGTGGTGTGAGCTGGTAGCGAAGTAATGTTACCAGGCTTTGCTATAACAAAAAGCACTTACTATAGTAGTAAGTGCTTTCGCGCCAGTGCACCTTACAGACCGACATGGTGCACTGGCAAATAGACCGAAATGGTGGGCAATAGAGGATTCGAACCTCTCACCTCTTCAACGTCAATGAAGCGCTCTAGCCAAATGAGCTAATCGCCCGACACGTGTATTGTAGCAGAAGATGCAGGGGAGGGCAAGGGTACATGGGACACATACCTGAACGTGCAAACTTATCATCTTCGCCCTCACAACAAACCCATCACACCGAAAATGTTCCGGCCAGATGAATCACAGAGCTTATCCGCCCCCACAGCCACTGGCCTCCAGATATTTTCTTGCGCGATGGGTTTGCCGTGAGACCGAAGTAGTTGGGAGAGGTTGAGGCTGACACTATTTGCACCCACCCCCACTCTCGTTATACAATAGACGGTAAGTGCTGACGGGGCCTCACCAGCCTTCCGAGCTTCGTGGGTTGTCGTGATGTGCGAGAACGTTGCGTCATGAGTGCTTGGCGGTAAACGCCAAGAAGTCCGGTGGAACCGCCGTTTGCGTGCAAGCGGCCCGAGACATGCGAGATTGGTCGGATGGAGTATATCCGTGCCAAGACGCATGTTTTTATTTTTATCAAAATAATTTATATACAAGGAGGAGCGAGTTGGCTTTTGACTGCCAGTGTGCAGCGGAGAAGTTGATGAGCAAACAAAGCAATGAATAACGAGCAGCAAGCAATGCGCCATAGCTTGGCGCACATCATGGCGCAAGCCGTCCAGCATTTGTGGCCACAGGCGAAGTTTGGCGTGGGGCCCGCTATCGAGCAGGGGTTCTATTATGACATTGACCTTGGTGATGTGACGATATCTGAGGCAGATTTTGGCAAAATCGAGAAGGAGATGCGACGCATTATTGCCCGCGATCTGCCCTTTACGCACCGCGATGTGCCAGTAGATGAGGCGATTGCTTGGGCGAAGGAAACAGATCAGCCATATAAAGTTGAGTTGCTCAATGACCTGAAGCGCTCGGGGACGACCATTGCCAAAGAATTGGCTGGAGAGGCCCTTGGTAGCGCCGCAGAAGGTGAGAGTAAGGTAAAGACGGTATCACTCTACTCTCAGGGCGATTACACCGATCTGTGCCGTGGTGGGCACGTGGAGAGTACAGGTAAGGTGGGGGCCTTCAAGTTGCTGCGCGTGGCTGGTGCATACTGGCGAGGCGACGAGACCCGGCCGCAGATGCAGCGGCTCTATGGTGTGGCCTTTGCAACGCAAGCGGAGCTTGATAGCTACCTACAGATGCGCGAAGAAGCCAAAAAGCGCGACCACCGTAAGCTTGGCAAAGAACTCGACCTCTACACAATGTCACCACTGGTGGGGGTGGGCTTGCCACTCTTTACACCGCGTGGCACGATCTTGCGCGATAAAGCAGCGCAGCTCTCTAACCAGCTGCGTGAGAAATACGGCTTTGCCAAAGTCTGGACGCCGCACATTACCAAGAAAGATTTGTATGAGACGAGTGGGCACTGGGCGAAGTTTGGTGATGAACTCTTCCTTGTGACGAGTCAAGAGACGAGCGACAAGATGGCTCTCAAGCCTATGAACTGCCCGCATCACACGCAGATTTTTGCTAGTCAGCCACGGAGCTACCGCGATATGCCTGTGCGCTACCTAGAGACGACGACCGACTATCGCGACGAAAAAACTGGCGAGCTGGGCGGCTTGAGTCGGGTGCGCTCACTGACGCAGGATGATAGCCATGTGTTTTGCCGGCCAGATCAGATCGAGCAGGAGATGAGTAATTTACTGGCCTGTGCTGAGGAGCTGTACCACATTGTTGGGATGAAGCTGCGTGTCCGCCTGAGTTATCGCGATGAGGGTGAGGGCTACCTTGGGGCACCAGAATTGTGGCAATCGGCCCAGGCTCAGCTCAAGGCAGCTGTGATGGCTAAGCAACTGGACTACTTCGAACAGGAGGGCGAAGCGGCCTTTTATGGGCCGAAGATCGACTTCATGGCGACGGATGCGATTGGCCGCGAGCACCAGGTGGCGACGGTGCAGCTCGACTTCGTCCAGCCCGAGCGCTTTGGCCTCGAATATACCGATGAAGCGGGTGACATGGCTCGGCCAGTGATGATTCACAGCGCGCTGCTGGGCTCGGTTGAGCGCTTCCTGAGCGTCTTTATTGAGCACACAGCGGGGTGGTTCCCCTTCTGGATCGCGCCCGAGCAAGTTCGTATTCTCACAATTAACAACACCGTAGAAGACTATGTTGATGAAATCACATCGGTGCTCAAAACAGTGGTACTGATGCGTCCTATAAAATACAACGAGGTAAGATATACAACAGATATGCGCAATGAATCGCTCGGTAAAAAGATCCGCGAAGCTACTGTTGTAAAAATTCCGGTGCAGATTATCGTTGGCCCACGCGACAAAGCCAACCGCCAGGTAAGTGTACGTACCCAGCAGGGCGAGACAACAGTGCCGCTAGATGAGCTAGCGGCGTACCTAGAGGGGCTGAGCTAATGCGTCGCCTGCGCATTGCTGTAGATGTCGACGACGTGCTGGCGGAGAATGCCGCTGGCATCGTCGCCTTTAGCAACCAGCGCTGGGGGACGAACCTGACAGTTGATGACTACGATGAGCATTGGGCCAAGATGTGGCAGGTGGATAATGCTGAAGTGAAGCGGCGCAGTGCCGAGCTGATGGATGCTGGCCTCGGTACGGGCTATGGACACATTGGCGGCGCGCTGGAGGTACTGGAGCGCTTGGCACAGCAGCATCACTTGATGATTGCGACATCACGTCACTTGCGAGTGAAAAGCGATACAATGGCCTGGATCGACGAGCATTTTCCGGGTATCTTCGCCAGTACATCAGTCTACTTCTCGGGCATTTGGGATGAGCTGACGGATGGTTCGCACCTTGCCACCAAGGCAGAGTTGGTGGTGCAGATTAATGCCGATGTGCTGATCGACGACCAGCTCAAGCACTGCCAAGCGGTGGCAGCACATGGCCGCAACGCACTGCTCTTTGGCGATTATGCCTGGAACCAAGCCGCAACATTGCCAGCTGGGGTGGTGCGCTGCACAAATTGGTACGAAGTGGAGGTGGCAATTGAGCGACTTGCCAGTGATGAGCCTGCGTGATGCCGTCTACGAGCTGATGGCACAGCTGCCGGATGATACAGTGACAACCTATGGCGACTTGGCAGCTTTTGCTGGCCACCCATACGCCGCACGGCGAGTGGGGGAGATTGCCCATGGTGGGCCGGAGGAATTGCCGTGGCATAGACTTGTTAATTGCAAGGGAGGCCTTGCGGTTGGCTTTCCGGGTGGGCAGGCGGTACAACGGCAATTGCTCGAGCATGATGGGATTCAGTGTGATGATTCGTACCGTGTGATTGATTTTGCACAGCGTCGCTGGCGGCCACTTGCTGCGCCACATAATAATCTGAAAGGTAGCTCGCATGCTCACAAAAAATAACACACCACCTCTCGTATCCACTGCTCTGCCGCTTATTGCCATCGTTGGGCCGACTGCTAGCGGTAAGACTAGCTTAGCGATTCGCCTTGCGAGGCAGTACGGTGGTGAGATTATTTCCGCCGATTCGCGCACCATCTACAAGGGCATGGATATTGGCACTGCCAAGCCCTCGCCGCACGAACAAGCCCTTGTGCCACACTGGGGGCTAGACTTGGTGGAGCCAGGCCAGCGCTTCACGGTAGTGGATTTCCAGCGCTATGCTAATCGACAAATTGCGGCTATTCGCCAGCGTGGGCGCATCCCGTTTCTTGTTGGTGGGACGGGCTTGTATGTCGATGCAGTGTTGTATAAATTTCAATTTCCGATGGTGAACAAAAAGCTTATGCAGCAGTTACAGGGCTATTCTATAGAAACTTTGCACGAACATTGTCGAGTGCACAACATAGAATTACCCAATAATAAATACAACAAAAGGCATGTCATTAATACAATAGTGCGAGAAGGACAACAGTTACAGAGGTCAGCGCATGTTGATAAAAATACATGGGTTGTAGGTATTGCAACACCGCGTGATGTCCTGCGTGAGCGTATTGCTGAGCGGACAGAGCAGCTTTTTGCACATGGTGTTGTGCAAGAAGCAACGGACTTAGCAGCCCAATACGGCTGGGACAGTGAAGCAATGACAGGGAATATCTACCCAATTATACATAAATTACAACAGGGCGAGTATACGCTTGAGCAAGCCAAAGCGGCATTTTGCACAGCAGACTGGCGCCTGGCCAAGCGGCAAATGACCTGGCTGCGGCGCAACCCAGACATCATATGGTGCGGCCTGGAGGATGCCGAGACGTACCTTGGTGAGGTGCTCGCGCAAGCGCACCAGATGTGATACCATAAATCTAGTTGGTGACCGTAATGATAGATGCACTGTTTGGATCAAAAACTCGTGTGAAGTTGCTCCACCTTTTCTTGAACAATCCAGGAAAGGCATTTTATGTGCGCGAGATTACGCGGCTGATTAATGAGCAAATTAATTCGGTGCGCCGCGAGCTGCTCAATATGCTGGAGGTGGGGATCATTACGAGCGACAGCGTGGATAACAAATTGTACTACGAAGTAAACCAGCAGTACGAATATTATCCGCCGCTGCGCGTTATCTTTGCTGATCAAAAAATCGCTCCAGCCAAGAATAAGTCGGGCTACCGGCCCGCTTGGCAAGATGCGATTATGCAGCTACCACGCCTACGTGTGGCAATTGCGGCAGGGGCGCTAGTGAAGGGCTCGGCCAGTACGATCGACCTGCTGCTGGTGGGTAACCTCTCGGCTGCTAAGGTGCGCAGCGTAGTGGCAGTTATCGAGCGGCAAGAGGGGCGCGAGCTGACGTATAGCATCCTGAGCTACGACGAGTTCTATTATCGGCTGAGCGTGCGCGACCGCTTTATTACCACCATTCTGACCAACAAGCATACCGTATTGGTAGACGTTGATAATATATTAAAAGAAGACGAAGGAGAGAATCATGCTTGATATCGAATACAAAGGCGGCAACACAGTCATCATTGCGACGAAGAAAACCACGCTCGCAGTTGACCCCAAGCTATCGCTGCTCGGCCTGAAGGACGCTAAGACAAAGGACACAGTAGAGCTTGCGACCGAAGAGCGCTTTGCAGTAGCTAATCCCGAGGCACGCCTTATCATCGACCAGCCTGGTGAGTATGAAGTGGGCGATTACACCATCCGCGGCATTGCAGCCACGCGCCACATCGACACGCCAGAGAGTGAGCAACTCTCTACGGTATATCGCATTGAGTGTGGCGATGTTCGCATTGCGGTGATTGGTAATATCGCGCCAGAGCTTACTGACGCTCAGCTCGAGGCACTGGGGGTGATCGACATTGTCGTTATTCCAGTGGGTGGCTATGGCTATACGTTGGATGCGACGAGCGCCGCTGCCATTATTCGCAAGATCGAGCCACGGGTGGTGGTGCCCGTCCACTATGCTGATAGTGCGTTGCATTACGAAGTACCGCAAGACACAGTGGAGGTCTTTGAGAAGGAGCTCGGTGCACCAGTCGAGCAAAAACCCAAGCTCAAGATCAAAACAGCGAGTAACCTGCCCGAAGTGCTGACGGTGTTTGAGTTAGCTCGAAGCTAGGATTTATATACCCCAAGCGCAACCAGCCTCATAGAAGAGGCTGGTTTTTTATGATATACCTTTACTCTGCTTTTTCTCGCTGCTTTATCTGGTGGGGTATGAATATTAGTTGTAGCCAGCACGAGTGTTGGTGGGTTGATGGGCAAGATGGGGCCAGTCCCTATAGTTTTCTCAAGAAATGAGTGCGAGACAGTGATGAGGATTTGTGAGATTCATAGTGAAATCATTGTCATAATGTGGTCGATTTGACACAGCGCACTAAATTCGATACACTTCGAAATACCACTATTATTTCGATTTATATCGAAGAAAGGAATGGTTTTATGGAACAACAATCAACCACACCGTGGGGTAAGATTGCGGTGCTAGCGCTAGGAGCCTTTGTTATTGGAGCGGATGGCTTCATGCTGGCAGCGGTATTGCCACAGGTGGCACAGCAACTTGGGGTGTCGCTGGGGCAGACCGGCCTCTTGGTGACGGTGTTTGCGTGGGTGTATGCACTGGCGGCACCACTGTGTGGCATGGTGATGGGGCGGCGCAATCGGCGGTCGACCTTGGTGCTAGCACTGACGATATTTGCAATTGGTAATGTAGTAGCAGCGCTTGCATCGTCATTTGTGTGGATGATGGCAGCCCGAGTGATGGCAGCATGGGGCTCAGCCATGATGATGCCAACGGCAATGGCCTTGGCGACTAGCCTTGCTCCAGCCAAGCATCGTGGCAAGGCAATCTCCGTCGTTACAACAGGCATGACGATGGCAACGGTGCTCGCTGTGCCGCTAGGCTCGGTTATGGGGGAGCGCTATGGCTACCACGCGCTGTTTTGGGCAATGGCGGTGGCTACGGTGCTGGTGTTGTGCGGCATTGTGCTGGGCATTCGGGCACGTGAGGCGCAGCCAGCGCAGCAGGTACCAACGATTCGCACATTAGTAGCAGGCCTGGCTAATCGTCAGGTTGCACTGACGTTATTGATAACAGTAGTGATATTTGTCGCTGGCACCAGCGTGATTTCGTATCTGAGTGCAGTGGTACAGCAGGCGGGTCTGCACGAATACTTTAGCTGGATTTTGCTCATCTTTGGTGTGGGCTCGCTGTTGGGTGGTGTGCTGGGCGGCTGGCTGACTGATCGTTTTGCCCACATTTGGCTGGCCCGCTGGGCAATGCTTGCCTTTGCGTTGGCGCTTGCTTTGCTTGGTGTGGCGGCTGGGACGCCAGGTGCGCTTGGTCTCGTTGGTAGTAGTGTGCTATTATGGACGGCTAGTGCTTGGACTGCCACGATTGCTCAGCAATACCGCATCATTGCGCTTGCTCCAGAACGGGCTCAGTTGAATCTTTCACTCAATTCATCCAGTATTTACATTGGTCAAGGCTTTGGTGGTATGCTGGGCGGTGCGATTATTAGTAGCCAGCCAGCGCAGGCCATTCCGCTCATAGCGGCCGGCGTAGTAGTGCTTGCCTTGGCAATGACCAGCAGGTATGAGACAATACAAAGGAAATGACATCCCAACAAAACACCCCAACTGACGCACTCGCACCAGAACATGTCTTTGCCGCCCTGTCCGACCCGCTGCGGCTGCGGATTGTCCGCCGCTTGGCTGCGGAGGGGCGGCTGGGCTGCAGCCAGATCGATCATAATCTCTCACTCTCGACTGTCTCGCACCACTGCAAAGTCCTGCGCGAAGCAGGCATTGTCACGAGCGAAGCGGTTGGCACCCAGCGTGTCCTGGTGCTGCGGCCAGAGTTTGCTCGGCAGTTCGCTGGCGTGCTCGCGACAATTGCTGAGTTAGATAAAGCGAAGTAACCACCAAAATACCCCCTGTAGAAGGGGGATATTTTTACAGTTATCGTTTGCTCTAGGCGACTACGCCGCAGCCTTGGCCTTTGTCTTGGCGCTGGCAAGCAGGCCTTTCTTCTTGAGGGTACGGATCGCCTTGGTTGAGAGAACCATAGTAATCTTTTGCCCATCGACAACGAAGGTCTTTTTCTGAAGGTTTGGTTTGAAGACTCGCTTGGTGCGTCGCAACGAGAAGCTCACATTGTTGCCGAATTGCTTACCCTTGCCAGTCAGTTCACATCGTGCTGCCATATTCTTATTCCACTTATAACTTATATTATTACAATCTGTATTAGTATACGCTGCCACGGAGGCAATGTCAAGGTGGGTAGGCAATGTGGTACAATAAAGAAATGCATATTGATATCGCTCACCTCATTATCGTCCTTGTTGTTATTCTTATCTCAATGACGCTGCACGAGGCGATGCATGGCTTTGTGGCGTACTGGCTGGGCGATAATACGGCTAAGGAGCAGGGGCGCTTGACGCTCAACCCGGTGCACCATATCGATCCGTTCTTGACCATCATTTTGCCGCTGAGCTTGGCATTGCTGGGCCTACCAGTGTTTGGTGGGGCCAAGCCAGTACCGTACAACCCCGAGCGAGTGCGTGGTGACGAATGGGGTGCAGCGCTGGTGGGGCTCGCTGGACCACTGACAAACTTCGTCATTGCCTTCATCTGCTTTGGCCTATATGCGACGATCGCTGGGCCAGCAGTGCAGCCGCTGCTTGCGACGGCGGTGAGTGTGAATCTTGGCTTCTTTGTCTTTAATATGCTGCCAATCCCACCGCTAGATGGTTCGCGTGTGCTGTATGCTTTGGCGCCGGAGTTTGTGCGCCGCGGCATGGAGGTGGTGGAGCAGTACGGCGTGATGCTGGTCTTTGTGTTGGTATTGGTCGGTAGCTCGGCTATTGGCAATGTGATGATGGCAGCTATCAGGGGTATCTTGCAGCTTTTCTCGCTGGTGTTTGGCGTGTCGCTTGGTTAGGATTTGCTTTAAAAAAGGGGGGTTGCGTGGGGCTCGGAAATAAGCGAGCTTGATGAGAGCTGAGTGGCAATAGCTTATCTGCACTCATAGTTCAGTAGATGAGATAGAACATCTGTCATTTGTTTTGATGTCTCTATCGCTCTAATACAAGAGATTATAGTTAGCAAACATCGGCTTGTATGATGCGAAGCAGGGAAGCGTGCCGCTCTTGATGCTGCAAACGTGACGCCGCCTACTATTCTGTGGTATACTAAGAATGTCCCAGACAAATATCGGGCGTGTATGATTTTCCTAACATCATATGATAGGGATTCCAACATTCACCATACCCGTGGGTATGGATGAGGAAACCCACCTTGCATCATGCAGGGGAATATCAAGCGCCTGGGGTGAGTCTGGGATTTTTTGATGGTCGAAGGCTAAGAGTATCACACGGTTCCTCTTCATCACTCCCTCCGATAGAACGCTATAAGGGTCGATACTCCCCGAGTATCAACCTCTTGACGCCAGAGCTGCTAATTGGTTATTACAACCGATTAGCACACTCCATCAGATGAAGTGATGAAGAGGGCCCTGCACTGAAGATGAAGGTTTTAACACCCACTTACTATAAATCCCTTATGCTATAATAGGGAGGCAGTCTATTAGATGATCGCTTGCTACTTGGCAAGAGGAAAGTCCGGGCAGCACAGGATACGACAGTCGCTAACGGCGACCGGGGGCAACCCTAGGGAAAGTGCCACAGAAACGATACCGCTCCGCAACACCAATGCTTGCGCGCAGTAGCGCTTGAGTAGCGGGGTAAGGGTGAAAGGAGTGAGGTAAGAGCTCACAGCGCTGCATGGTGACATGCCGCGGAGGTAAACCCTGTCGGCTGCAAGGAGATAGCCACGGATGAGTGATCCGCTTGTGGCTATCGCTAACCGCTCGATTTGCAGAGCAATTTGCAAACTAGATAGATGATCATCCACGACAGAACCCGGCTTATCGATAGGCTGCTTTATGGTATGATGTGTTAGCTCCAACTTTGGAGCTTTGTTATTTTCTTGCAACCTCCTCGCCGAACAAGAAAATATTCTAGAAGGCCAGCAACTGTGGGGACGGATAGGCTCTGTGATTCATCTGACCGAAACATCTTCGACGCACTGAGGAGGTTGATGGGATGAGGTAACACAGGCGAGATGTTATGTCCCATTGAGTGGTTGCTCATCTACAAATAAATACAACACCCCTGTTACAGAGGTGTGTATTCTTCACAACGTCGTATAAATTGCTACACTACTTGCGGGTGACGTGCTTTACGACAGCTGCAAAAGCCTGTGGCTCGTTGACGGCGAGCTCGGCGAGGACCTTGCGGTCGAGCGCCACACCAGCAGCCTTGATATCAGCGATCAGGCGGCCATAGGTGGTACCATTTTGCCTGGCAGCAGCGTTGATGCGAGTGATCCACAACTGGCGTAGGTCGCGCTTGCGGTTGCGACGGTCGCGGTAGGCATATTGCAGGGCACGGATTACCCCTTGCTTGGCAAGGCGGAAGCTCCGAGTGCGATTGTGTTGCATTCCTTTGGCAGCTCGCAGCATCTTGGCGTGGCGAGCGTGGGCGGTTGTTCCTC
This sequence comes from uncultured Candidatus Saccharibacteria bacterium, assembly GCA_963554165.1. Lineage (GTDB taxonomy): Bacteria > Patescibacteriota > Saccharimonadia > Saccharimonadales > Saccharimonadaceae > Saccharimonas. Next base: position 542,434 of record CAUVQR010000001.1, read on the forward strand.
GTTTGACGCGCATATGTTAGACTCCTAAGGCTCGTTTAGCATTTTTGGCCATACCACCAGTGATGGTAGCAGGGGTGTTGATATTGCGCTTGCGCGATTTACTCTTCTTGGAGAGCATGTGGTTCCCGAAGGCACGCCGACGGGTCAGTTTGCCGGTACTGGTTAGCTTAATGCGCTTAGCAGTGCCCTTGTGGGTCTTGAGTTTTGGCATTACTTACTCCTTATTACGATGCTGAGGTTGCGCCCAGCCATCAGTGGTTTTTGCTCGACAATCGCTTCGTCCTCAAGGGCGGAGACAACCTGGCTAATCAGGTTATAGCCAAGCTCACGATGCGCCATCTCGCGGCCACGGAAAAAGATCAAAACCTTGACCTTGTGCCCCTCAGCCAGGAATTTGCGAATCTTGCGTAGCTTGATTTCAAGATCATTAGCGCCAATCTTTAGACCAAAACGCATCTGCTTGAGCTCATTGGCTTTATTGCTTCGCCTATTGCGCTGCTGCTCCTTCATCTTTTGGTACTGATATTTGCCCCAATCGATGATCTTCACAACGGGTGGGTTAGCATTGGGCGAAAACTCCACCAAGTCTACGCCAGCTTGCCGCGCCTTATCCAGTGCTGCTTGCCGACTCATGATGCCAAGTTGTTCGCCGCTTTCGCCAATGACGCGCAACTCGCGTGCGCGGATGGCTTCGTTGATGCGGGTGGTTGATTTGATTGTGCTCTCCTTTGCTTGAGCTTAAAACGAATTGACTCCCCAAAAGTTTACCAGATGTCGCAGCAAAAGGCAAATAAAATATGCTGCAGTTTGGTGATTTTTTGCGGTGATTGCTCGTTGGTAGACGCTATAGGTGGGGTGCTACGAGTGTGAGAACTCCTTGTCTTTGCGAGATTATTGATAAGGAGTCTCACCTCCATCGGATGGGAATGTAGAGAGGGTGAATGCGGAAAACGATACGTGGTGAAGAGATGAGCGGCTAATTGTCCTGCGCTTGCAGCGCCCGAGCACAGGCAATTGCCTGCGTGATTGTCTCTTCGAGTGTTGCGCCTGGCTGCCGCCCAGTGTGCTCGGTGTAGAGTGCGTCGAGGTAGCGCGTCTTGGGTGCGCTCTCTGGATGGCCGTAGACGACCTTGGCTGGGTTCTTGCCGATATGAAGACCAAATTCTACATTGGTGGTAAAGGCAGGCATACCCAGTGTGGGTAGCGACCGGTCGATTACTCGTGGTACCCAGAAGAGTACCACCGTTGCTGCGTCGAGCGCTTCCCACTCCCAGCGTGCCTGCTTGAGGAGGTCGAGCTCGCGCTGGGGCGAGGCATCGTGATTCTCTGGTGCATAGACGATTCCCTCGTAGCCCAGCGCTGCAAAGATTCGTACTGCCTCGGGCCGCCACGACGCAGAGATGAGCTGCTGCGACGCTTCATCGAAGCGTGGTGTGGGGCCAGCGAGGAAGATCGCTGACTGGCCCGGAGTAGGGTGGTGGAGGGGTTGGTCGGAGTAGTTTGCTTGCATGGCTCTAGTATGGCTGGCTGGTGAGGGGTTTGTCAAATGTTGTGAATCATACTTAATTGCCAAGTTCTCGCTGATGTATGAAAAATACAGAGGTAGAGAACGATGTAAAATACACGACGATATTTTTACAACGCCTTGACTGGCGCTGGTTGTCGATATTGCAACGCCTCGGAGATGTGAGCAATGGTGATGCGCGGCGCTTCGTCAAGATCGGCAATGGTCTGGGCTACCTTGATGACCTTGAAGTAACCACGTGGGCTCAGAGCAAGCTTGGTGCTGGCGGCATCGAGGAATTGCTTGACCTCTGATGAGAGTGGAATAGAGCGCCGCACCTGGGCTGAGCTGAGGCGGCTATTGCGCATAGCGCTGCCACCATAGCGGGTGGCTTGAGCGCGGATGGCAGTGGAGATGGCGGCTATCGCATGGCGCTGCTCGTGATCGGTGGTGGCACGGTGTGAGAGCAGTTGCTCGTTTGGGATGCGATTGACGGGGATGATCATATCAATCCGATCCATCAGCGGCCCAGACAGGCGTTTCTGGTAGGCGATGATCTGCGTACTACTGCAGGTACATGCATGCGTTGGGTCGCCGTAATAGCCACAGGGGCAGGGGTTCATGGTGGCCACCAGCATAAAATCGGCTGGGTAGGTGGCACGCCCGCGTGCCCGGGTGACCGTCACTGTGGTATCCTCCAGCGGCTGGCGCAATACCTCAAGTGTTGTGCGCGGATATTCGGGTAGTTCATCAAGGAAGAGCACGCCCAGGTGGGCCAAGCTCACCTCGCCAGGCTGTGGCACCGACCCACCACCAATCAGCGATGCGCGGCTCGCTGTGTGGTGCGGCGCACGAAATGGCCGCGCTTGGACGCTTTGGTCGAGCGATAGGCCCGCCAGGCCGTGCAGCTTCGTCACGGCCAGCTGTTCATCTAGAGTCAGGGGTGGTAAGAGGCTGGGCAGCGTCTTGGCAAGCATCGACTTGCCAGTGCCGGGCGGCCCAGTGAAGAGGATGTTGTGGTGACCCGCTGCAGCAATGGTGAGGGCACGCTTGGCTTGGGCTTGGCCGTAGATATCGTCGAGTAGGGGTGATGACGCGGGTGTTGTTGGTTTATCATCAGTGAGTGATGGCTGATAGATTGGCAGTGGTTTTTCGCCCTTGAGATGGAGGAAGAGTGTTGTAAGATCTGGCACACCATAGAGCGTTACCCCTGATACAAGCGAAGCTTGGGCGAGATTATCCACAGGCAAATAGACAGTGTTGTAATTGTTATCACGAGCCGCTTCGGCAATGGTAATGGCACCTTTGATCGGGCGGAGCGTGCCGTCAAGCGCCAGCTCGCCAGCAAAGACTGCTCCAGCCACTTGCTCGGGCCGGAGCTGGCCGCTGCTGGTCAGGAGGGCGAGGGCAATCGGCAGGTCGTAGTGTGTGCCGTCTTTGGGTAGCTCGGCCGGCGCGAGGTTGATGGTGATGCGCTGGGCTGGATATTCTAGCAGGGAGTTGGTGATGGCACTGCGCACTCGTTCGCGTGCTTCGTCGATGGCTTTGTTGCCCAGGCCAACGATCTGCAGGGCGGGCAGGCCCTTCGTCATGTCGCTCTCGACGTCAATCATATGGCCAGCGAACCCTACGGGCGCAACCGACCTGATTTTTGCGACTTTGTTCATGCTGTCTATAGTTAAGCATATTGGTGGGGTCTGTGCAAATTGTTTTTATTCCGGAGGAGGGGTGTGTGGAGGATGAGCGTGAGAATATATAAGGACATAGCTCACTGTCCATACAAACATAGGCAACGAAAAGGATGCTGCCAGGGAAATAAAATCACTGGCTTTCTAGAACATGTTCTTGTGCGGTGATAGGCCAAACTTGACGCTCAAGCGCTCGAGTGAGGATACATGAGCAAAACCGTGCTATAATATGTGCAGACGTGGGGCTGATATAGCGTTCGACGTTTGGACTTTGTCATTGTATTCTGCGAATCGGATATGCACGACACGCATAGATATAACTGCAAAAAGTAAAGTTGCAGCAGCACTCCGCAGTGTTGAGGAGATCTTCGCATCTTCCAAGACCACCGCGGTTGCACTCGCCGCTTAGTCTGGCGATCGCTATGAGGTGCATGGCAACAGGGCACCTTGTAGTGTCATAGCTATGTTGCTTGCTCTCCTGGTGGCAGCGGCACGAGGAGAGGACATATACCGCGCAACGATAGGCTGTATTTTTGGTTTGTTTCTGATCGGCCTCGCGTTGTCAAACACGCAAACAAACCTATGTTCGTAGACGAATACGAGGACACCAAGCGGACCCGGGGGCAGTACCCGGCAGCTCCACCATAGAGGAGATGATTGCTCACCAAGCGTGGGCGATTTTTTATTGCACCACAATCCAAGAGGCTGCATACGTACAAACCACAAACACTGCTGCGAAGTATCGCCACAAGCCACCTACTAGCCGAGCCCTTCTCACCAAAAAAAACAACCACCTGCGAGTAGTGGTTGTTTTTGGATGTGGAGTTTTCGTATATTGTTTATTTTTGGCCTCTGCATAATTTTTTTATTCAGAAGCTACCCTTATGATATGGGAGAAAACCGCTTGTGTCAACGATTTTTGGCAATATTTTTGCGTAAAAAATACCACATCGAACATATACCCAGACCGACCACACATTGCCCAAAACTTGTGTTATAAACACAACACGAGTAATGGAGTATAACAGGGGTCACATACAGTACAGAGCCAAAAACGAACAAAAAATTATTGCAATATATACAACAAAAATGCCTGTGCACAACTCTCAAAAGTACAGAGGTGCGAGAGATGGGCAAGCCGCCAATGTTCGCGTGGGTGAGAAAGGAGGTGGCGAGATAATGTTTTGCGATAGTTCGCATGATGACAATAATGCCTATGCTTGTATATTGGTGCGATGTATAGCGCTGTCGTGAGATGATGCAAGCGCTGCCAAAGTTTTGCAGCATAGAGCCCAAACTGATTGACTTACCATACCGCTTGTGCTAACGTAGAAGTAAGCTTTGACAAACACAAATACCCAAGAAAAATAAAACGGAAAAGCTTACCCTACTATTAACCCAACATAGCATCGCCATTGGCGTACACCAGGCAGCGGCAGAGCGCGGCACAGCGCTGAGCTTTGGCACTGCCTGCGCTCCGCCAATACTATATAGAGTACCCCCCAATAGAAGTACTTTTGTCATCGTTGGCGTCGACGCGTGGTGGCCTCGTTCTATACGGCGCATGCCAGAGGCACACCACTCATGCTCCACACTGTGGAGCACCTCTAGCCCGTAGTGGCTGCCGGGCGTCCTAATTTTTTATCTATGAGGACGCTGCAAGCGCGTTGCTTTGTGCGGCTGCTCGGGCTTCTCACCAGGCGGATTGCTTGGTATAGTGATAGATATGTCTCGAAGAATCCTGCTTGCGAGTATGAGCATAGCTGCGGCGGTGCTGCTAGCGATTGTGCTGCAGACCACCACACCAGCGACGATTCACCCCCTGGGGATCGTGCTGGTCTTTGTGCTGTGCTATGTGGTAATGCTGGGGTTGCTAACGTACCTGCTGGCGGGTATTGCAGCGGCGCTGCGGCGTTGGCTGCCCGAGGCGCAGCGGCGAGCGGTGACGCTGAGCTTTCGGCGCTGTTATTATTTTGGCTCGGTGCTGGCGCTGGCACCAGTGCTACTGATTGGGGCGCGCTCGGTGGGGCGTGGTGGCTGGTACGAGCTGGCACTGGTTTTTGCTTTTGAGGCAATTGCATGTTTTTATGTGGCAAAACGGTGATGAGGCGCGTATACTAGGCAGAGGAGGACGGTTCTATGCCACGAAAAAAATCAACCCCAGCAGCGCCCACCGCGCCAGAGACACAAGCGACATCATCTCCAAAGAGGCGTGCCACACAGCGCACCAAGCAAAAATCACAACAGTCACGAACCGTTGCGAAGAAAACAACAAAGGTAGATACGACCTCTGTTCCATCACCTAGCACACAACCAAGCAGCTCATCACAAGCTGTCGTAGATAATACATCACCCAGCCAAACAAACGGACAATCCCCATCATCCACCTCTGTTACGTACGCAACAGCCCGCCGCCGACCGGTGCTCGAAGCGTTTATTGCAGCGGGAGCAGCAGGAATGCTGATGTATGCTGCGCTGGTGAGCTTCTATGGTGCACTGATGGTGGGGCAGGTGAACCGCACACCACCAGAGCGGGTATCTGGTTGGCTCATCCTCATGTGGAGCGTGAGCTTGGTGGTGCAGGGGATCAGCACGCTGATGCAGCTCCACCGGACAGATCATTATATACAGCGCTTCCTTGCCTTGCTCCTAGTGGCGGGTAACCCAGCCGCACTCATCATAAGCGAATGGCTATACAATTTGTTCTTTGTGAGCCCCGGGCAAAAGGCGGTTATATGGATAAACAGTACAGTCATGCAGGTAAGTACCGTCATTGCTGTGTTTGGCTCCATCTATCTCTGGTACTTATTACTCTGTACGAAGCGGACAATCGCGCCGCGCACTGCACCTGATGTGCCCGCTACAACATATGCTCGTTTGATGCGGCGTCGACGTATCGGTCTCTGGCTGATTGTGACGGCATTTGTGCTTCCGGCTCTTGCGCAGTTTTCAGGGACGTTGATGCTGATGAGTAGCACAAGCCGAGGTACTACGATCTTTACGTCAATACTATCGTTTTTGGGCATGATTCACCTTCTCTTTATGATTGCTGGCATGATCTTGATTGTGCCATGTATCGTCATGCTCATCATTGGTATGGTGCTTGTGGCAAACAGCCAGCGCGAATAACCAAGCACTAAAACCACCGTCTAACAGAGGAGAACCATCCCATGCCAGAGCAATCCATCGCTACAACTACCGCAAAACAGCATAGCCACACAGACACATCTGATGTGTCTGCGCCGCCGCGCCGCCCATTGCTTGAGGCGTGGGTGATTGCTGGTGGGGTGGGGATGATTGCCAATGCAGCCATCGTATGTCTGCAGGGCGGGGTGCTAGCGAGCCTGACAGGGGTGGAGCAGGTGCTTGGCTGGCTACTCGCCGCTTGGAGTGCGAGTATACTAGCGCAGAGCGTCATCACACTGCGGCAGTCGCACCGCACCGATCGATACTGGCAGAGGATTGGAGCACTTGGCTTGTTGCTAGTGAATGGGGCGCTGTTTATTGTGGGTTGGCTCAGTGGTGGTGTACTGCACACACCTGTAGGATTAGTAGTTAATAATACAACAGTTCTCATGAGCAACATACCGAGCTTCGTTGGTTCGCTCTACCTCTGGTATGTATTGCTGGGTATGCAGCCAGCGATACCAGCAAAACGTAGCGATGTAGATGATACGACGCTCAATCAAATGATGAAGCGCAAGACTGGCCTCTGGCTGATGCTTGCAGCAGCTGTACCGATGATGGCGCTGTATGGTATGCTTGTGTCGATGCTTTTTGGTGTGGCTGACTTTCTTAGTGCACATTGGCATGTTTTGAAAACTCTTCTCAATGAACCAACGCTACTGGCGATGGGGATGGTGGCGTCGATCGTGATATATGCCGGCATCGCGTGGTTTGTCGTATCACCAGTGATGGCTGTCGCTGGCTTCATCCTTGTTGCGACAAGTAAGTATGAGTAGTCTGAATCTTAGGGCTTCTGCTTTATCTCACGCTCCATCGGATGAAGTGATGGGGGTGGAGCTGATACAAAGAAGGTGAGTTCTAGTGATTTAAATCACTCTCTCCACCCCTGTTATTTTCGCTGCCTCGGTGATTATGATACAATAAGGTGCGTGTAATGTAACCCGAATGACCTAATAGTGAGGGAAATGAATGAACAAACAAGTAGATAATGGATCGTATGACGGTTCGCAAATTCAGGTGCTCGAGGGTCTCGAGCCAGTCCGCAAGCGCCCAGGGATGTATATCGGTAGCACGGGCTACGATGGCGTGCACCATTTGATCAAGGAGATTGCTGATAACTCCATCGATGAAGCGATTGCGGGCTATGCCTCGCGCGTCGATGTGCGTATCTTGGCCGATGGTGGCTTGATGGTGACCGACAACGGGCGTGGTATCCCGGTAGACAAGCACCCCAAGACTGGCCTGAGTACACTCGAGACAGTACTGACGGTGCTGCATGCTGGTGGTAAGTTTGGTGGCGGTGGCTACAAGGTGTCGTCTGGTTTGCACGGTGTGGGCTCGAGCGTGGTTAATGCGCTATCAAACCGCCTCGTTGCAGAGGTAGTGCGCAAAGGACGCCTCTATCGGATTGAATTTGAGCGTGGCCATACTACTGTACCGCTCAAGAATAAGGGCAAAACCGACCGGCCTGACGGTACAACGATTATCTTCTATCCCGATCCGACCATCTTTAAAGAGACAGTCGACTTCGACTATAAGTGGGTGGTACACTACCTTCGCCACCAAGCCTACCTCACGAAAGGCGTCTACACCACTGTGTATGATGAGCGCACCAAGCAGCGCCAGGCCTTTTATTTCGAGGGAGGAATTCGCAGTTATGTCAAGAACCTTAACGTTGGTAAAGATGTGCTGAGCGACGATGTCTTTTATGTGGAAAAGCAAGTCGAAGACTCGATGATCGAGGTGGCGGTGCAATACAACGATACCTACGTCGAAACCGTCCGACCTTTCGCTAACAACGTGCTCACCCCTGATGGTGGAACGCACCTGGTGGGCTTTCGCGCAGCGATGACCCGCGTCATCAATGACTATGCGCGCAAGAATGGTCTCCTCAAGGAGAAGGATGACAACCTCTCGGGCGATGACATCCGCGAGGGGCTTACTGCTGTTATCCTCGTTAAGCTGCCCGACCCGCAGTTTGAGGGCCAAACCAAGAATAAGCTTGGTAACCCCGAGGTGCGGCGTTACGTTGACCAAGTAATGAGCGAGTATTTCTCGTACTATCTAGAAGAAAATCCGGCGGTGGCTAAGAAGATTGTTGGCAAGGCAACGCTGGCTGCCCGAGCTCGCAAGGCTGCCCGAGCAGCGCGCGATACCGTGATCCGCAAAGGGGCGCTCGATGGCGCCAGCCTGCCAGGCAAGCTGGCCGACTGCTCCAGCAAAAACCCCGAAGAGTGTGAGCTCTACATCGTGGAGGGTGACTCAGCTGGTGGCTCGGCCAAGACTGGGCGCGACAGCCGTACTCAGGCTATCTTGCCGCTGCGTGGTAAGGTGCTTAACACCGAGCGTGCCCGCCTCGACAAAATGTACGCTAACCGTGAGATCCTCAGCCTCATCAAGGGTATGGGCGTGGGGATTGGTGACACCTTTGACATCAAGGGGCTGCGCTATAACCGTATTATCATCATGACCGATGCGGATGTCGACGGCAGCCACATTGCCACACTGCTCATGACCTTCTTCTTCCGTTACATGCAGCCAGTTGTGGAAGCAGGGCATATTTATTTGGCCAAGCCACCTCTATTTAAGCTCCGTCTCTCGGGCAACAAGCAAGAATATATTTACAACGAAGAAGCTCTCGAGGCCTACTACGACGAGCAGATTGCAGCGCGCAAGGCTCGTGGGGTAGAGATAGACCCAAGCGAGCCCCGCATCAAACAAGCTGGCCTGAGTGAGTCCGCTCTGCAGCGTTACAAGGGTCTCGGTGAGATGGATGCTGACCAGTTGTGGGAGACGACGATGAACCCCGAGCACCGCGTGCTCGTGCAAGTCCAGTTGGAGGATGCCGAGCGTGCCGACGCAATCTTCACCAAGCTAATGGGCAACGAAGTAAGCGTACGCAAGAACTTCATCCAGGCCAACGCTGCAAAGGTCAGCCTAGAGGAGCTTGATATCTAATCTATGAACGAGGAACATACAATGCAGCCAGAAGATAACCAACCAACCACCCCAGCTACCATACCTGACCAGAGCCACTCGCGCAGTGTGGAGGTCCGTACCGTCGAGGACGTGATGGAGGATAACTTCCTGCGCTATTCGATGTCGGTCATTGTTGACCGCGCTCTGCCTGATGTGCGTGATGGCATGAAGCCTGTCCACCGTCGCATCGTCTATGTGATGGACAAAATGGGCATCGGCCCGACATCCAAGACGATCAAGAGTGCTCAGATCGTTGGTGAGGTGATGGGTAAGTACCACCCACACGGCGATAGCTCTATCTACGATGCCATGGTGCGTATGGCTCAAGACTGGGTTGAGCGCTACCCACTGGTACAGGGGCAGGGGAACTTTGGCTCGATGGACGGCGACCCGCCTGCTGCAATGCGCTACACCGAGGCAAAAATGACGCGTGTGTCGGAGGCACTCCTGGCAGATATCGATAAAGAAACCGTCCCATTCCGCGACACCTATGATGCTACTCGCCAAGAGCCGACCGTCTTGCCGGCCAAGCTGCCTAATCTACTACTGAACGGCCAGGTTGGTATTGCCGTTGGTATGGCGACAAATATCCCTACCCACAATCTTGGTGAGGTGGTCGATGCAACAGTCGAGCTTATCAACAACCCTGATGCCACGCTGGATGACCTCATGCAGCACATTAAAGGGCCAGACTTTCCAACTGGTGCCGTGGTCTACGGTGGCACGCCAATGCGCCAAGCCTACGCCACTGGTCGCGGTAGCGTGACGATGCGCGCCGTGGCAGCTATTGAGGAAACGAAGAAGCGCGGGCGCTACCGTATCGTCATCACAGAAATGCCCTATGGTGTGAATAAAGCAACACTGATTGAGAAGATTGCCGACCTCGTCCACGAGAAAAAGCTCACTTCTATCAGCGACTTGCGCGATGAGTCGGCTCGGGGTAATGTGCGTGTTGTTATCGACCTCAAAAAGGATGCCTATCCCAAGAAGGTGCTCAACCAGCTCTACAAGCTCACCGCGCTGCAGACTAACTTCCACTACAACATGCTTGCTCTTGTGCCGAGTAGCGAGAACGCGATGCGGCTCCAGCCACGGGTACTTGGCTTGCATGATATTCTCGGTGAATTTATCACGCATCGGCGCATTGTGGTGCGCCGCCGCACCGAGTATGAGCTCAAGAAGGCGAAGGCACGAGCTCATATTCTTGAGGGGCTCAAGATCGCGCTTGATAACATCGATGAGGTCGTTAAACTAATCCGAGCAAGTAAGAACTACAACGATGCTTTGCAGGGGTTGATGGAGCGTTTTGCGCTCAGCGAGATCCAGGGTAAGGCGATTCTTGCCATGCAGCTGCGCAAGCTGACTGGCCTTGATCGCCAAGAGATCGAAGACGAGCTGCGCTATCTGCACGAGCTCATCAAGCAGCTCGAGGCTATCCTGGCCGATGAGAATGAGATTCTGCGCCTCATCAAAGAGGAGCTGCTCGAGATGAAGGAGAAGTACGGTGACGAGCGCCGCACCAAGATCATCGACCACGAGCTAGGCAAATTCAGCGACGAAGAGCTCATCCCTGAGGAAGAGACCGTTGTTATTCTCACAGCAGAGAATTACATCAAGCGCACTCTAGTGAGCGAATACCGCCGCCAAAACAGAGGTGGTAAGGGCAAGCGTGGCATGTCTACTAAGGAAGAAGATGGCATTGACCAGCTTATTCCGGCCAACACCCATGACTGGCTGCTCTTCTTTACCAACAAGGGTCGAGTCTTCCGCCTCAAGGCGTACGAAGTGCCTGCTGCCAGCCTCGCGGCTAAGGGCGTTGCGGCGGTCAACTTGCTCCAGCTCCAGCCTGAAGAGAAAATTACATCAATTATCAACCACGCGAAAGATGCAAGTGATGATGGCTACCTCTTTATGGCGACAACCAAGGGTACTGTGAAAAAGACAACATTACGAGACTACGCCAACATCCGTACGAATGGTCTCATTACTATCAAACTCGACGATGGTGATGAGCTACGCTGGATTAAGCAGACCAATGGCGACAATGATGTAATAATCTCAACATCAGCTGGCCAGGCCGTACGCTTTAGTGAGACAGAGTGCCGGCCAATGGGCCGGGTTGCTCGTGGCGTGCGCGGTGTGCGCCTCCGCCCCGATGATACGGTGGTGGGGATGGACATCGTCACCAGTAGCGACCAGCAATTGCTCGTCATTAGCCAAAACGGTTACGGCAAGATTACCAAAGCGGCCAACTTCCCCTGCCACAAGCGGGGTGGCGTCGGCATCAAGGCAGCGGTTGTCACTGCCAAGACTGGGCCGATTATCGCTGTGCAAACTCTTGAGCCCGATGCCACCGAGGCACTCCTCATTAGCCAAAATGGCCAAACCATCCGTGTGGCACTCCACGACATCCCAACCCTTGGTCGCACTACCCAGGGCGTGCGCGTGATGCGCCTCGCCAAGGGGGATACTGTCTCATCGATCGGCATTGTGCGCGAAAAAGACGAGGATAAGGAGGCATAACTATGCCATGGTACCTCTCGCCATATATTGTGGCCATCGCCATCAGCTGGGCAATTGCTCACGTCATTAAGTTTGCAATTGCCCACGCCAAAGGCAAGGTGCTGGACTTCACCCACCAGCTCTTCATCTCTGGTGGCATGCCGAGCTCGCATGCCGCTACATCATTGTCTGTCTGGACAGTGCTGGTGCTGCAGCAGGGGTTGCAGTCACCGCTTGTTGGTGTCACGACACTACTCGTGTTGATTATTTGCTACGATGCTGTCAAGGTGCGGCGCTCATCAGGCGAGCAGGGTATTGCTATTCAGCAAGTTATCAAGAAGACTGGGGTCGACGTCACATTGCCGCGGGCTGCGCAGGGGCACACACCACTCGAGATCTTCGTTGGGTCGCTGCTTGGCGTGCTTGTGGGCGTAGTTGTATTTTTTGCGACAAAATAATCGCAAAAAAGTGTTGACCATCCGCAAAAAATACGCTATGATGGTTTCAGTCTGGTTGAGGGAACGAAAACAAGGGCCAACAACGAGACGTTTTGTATCTTAACAATTTAGTTGTGCAATAATCATCGTCAGTCTATTTTTGAGTTATAGACGCTTCCCAACAGGGAAGCATCTTTTATGAAAAGTACATCTTTTCTTTTTATGGAGAGTTTGATCCTGGCTCAGGATGAACGCTGGCGGCGTGCCTAACACATGCAAGTCGAGCGGCAGCGCGAGTAGTTTACTACTTGGCGGCGAGCGGCGGACGGCTGAGTAACGCGTGGGAACATGCCCCAAAGTGAGGGATAACTGCCCGAAAGGGTAGCTAATACCGCATATGATCTTCGGATTAAAGGATTTATCCGCTTTGGGAGTGGCCCGCGTCGGATTAGGTAGTTGGTGAGGTAAAGGCTCACCAAGCCGACGATCCGTAGCTGGTCTGAGAGGATGATCAGCCAGACTGGGACTGAGACACGGCCCAGACTCCTACGGGAGGCAGCAGTGAGGAATCTTCCACAATGGGCGAAAGCCTGATGGAGCAACGCCGCGTGCAGGATGAAGGCCTTCGGGTTGTAAACTGCTTTTATAAGTGAGGAATATGACGGTAACTTATGAATAAGGATCGGCTAACTACGTGCCAGCAGCCGCGGTCATACGTAGGATCCGAGCGTTATCCGGAGTGACTGGGCGTAAAGAGTTGCGTAGGCGGTTTGTTAAGCGAATAGTGAAACCTGGTGGCTCAACCATACAGACTATTATTCGAACTGGCAAACTCGAGAGTGGTAGAGGTCACTGGAATTTCTTGTGTAGGAGTGAAATCCGTAGATATAAGAAGGAACACCAATGGCGTAGGCAGGTGACTAGACCATTTCTGACGCTAAGGCACGAAAGCGTGGGGAGCGAACCGGATTAGATACCCGGGTAGTCCACGCCGTAAACGATGGATACTAGCTGTTGGAGGTATCGACCCCTTCAGTAGCGAAGCTAACGCGTTAAGTATCCCGCCTGTGGAGTACGGCCGCAAGGCTAAAACATAAAGGAATTGACGGGGACCCGCACAAGCGGTGGATCGTGTTCTTTAATTCGATGATAAACGAAGAACCTTACCAGGGCTTGACATCCAGGGAATTTTTGGGAAACCAATTTGTGCCTTTTGGAACCCTGTGACAGGTGATGCATGGCCGTCGTCAGCTCGTGTCGTGAGATGTTTGGTTAAGTCCATCAACGAGCGCAACCCTTGCAACTAGTTGGATTTTTCTAGTTGGACTGCCCCGGTAACGGGGAGGAAGGAGGGGATGATGTCAGGTCAGTATTGCCCTTACGTCCTGGGCTAGAAACACGATACAATGGCTAGTACAATGCGCAGCGAAGCCGCAAGGTGGAGCAAATCGCATCAAAGCTAGTCTCAGTTCGGATTGGAGGCTGAAACTCGCCTCCATGAAGTCGGAATCGCTAGTAATCGCAGATCAGCAAGCTGCGGTGAATACGTTCCCGGGTCTTGTACACACCGCCCGTCAAACCATGAAAGTGACCAACACCCGAAGTCCGATTCGTCGGCCTAAGGTGGGGGGCATGATTGGGGTTAAGTCGTAACAAGGTATCCGTACCGGAAGGTGCGGATGGATTACCTCCTTTCTAGGGAGTATGAATGCCTGATAGTTGAGTAATCACTATCAGAGCTAGGTCGGTCTCGTAAATATGCTGAGCTTACATATTTATAGTAACCCTTCGGGGTGAGACAAAGCTTACATCAAAGTGACGAGATGAGGATTGCACAACTAAGTTGTTAAGGGATAGCCCAGATTGCTGGGCTATTTTTTGTAAGAGAAGATAATACAACAATACCTTGATAAAAGTGAATGATGTGGTATCAACAACGTTCATTACTGATAGTGGGCGACTGTCTTATGTGATTAGTCACTCTCGCGAGGTGTTGTGACGGTTGAGTTATTGTTTATCGCTCTTTGTATGAGTCCTCGATCTGTTACAGATAAAAGATGATTACTATGAGTATAGTTCCTCGGATATCTAGATACGAATAAGCTATATATCATAAGAAGAATAGGCTAAACGAATATTATTCTACGATAGGACAGAGCAAAAGACACTAGTAACCAAAAAGGAGTGCCATAGCACTCCTCATCGCCTCTCAGCGAGGTTCTCTAGCTAAAGTGAAAGAACAGCCCAAGAAACGCTCGCAGGATCATATCATGCAGGTTGGTCATGACAAGCAGACCGAGCCCGCAGCCGATCAACCCCCACATCTGGTAGCGGCTGTAGCTGCCGATGTCATCGCTAAACATATCTGACAGCTGGCGGTGCCACACAACAATGCAACCACCAACGATCAAGATGAGCGTACCGATGAAGAACGATTCCCAACTAAATGTATATTGCATAATATCTAGTATACTCTTGTACTGGCGAAAAATCTATGCTAATATGGAACAGGTTCAGCGACAGAGTGCGCGAACGAACGCGGGGATATAGCTCAGTTGATTAGAGCACCTGCTTTGCAAGCAGGGGGTCCAGGGTTTGAGTCCCTGTATCTCCACCATTCGCATGGGGTGGTATGGGCTTACGTCCATCCCACTCCACCAATTTTTTGCTTGATGGTATAGGGGCGATTAGCTCAGCTGGTTAGAGCGCGTCACTGATAATGACGAGGTCGGTGGTTCAAGTCCTCCATCGCCCACCAGATAAGCAATGTGGCATCACAGCATGCGGGCGCTTAGCTCAGTTGGCTAGAGCATCTCGTTTACACCGAGAGGGTCGGGGGTTCGAGTCCCTCAGCGCCCACCACAAGCTCCGTATACGAACCCTTTGGAGTGTGTCACAAATCCAGTTGTACAAGGATCGCCCGTTCATGTATGAGCGGGTGTTTTTTATGAGTAATATTTGTTGATGGGTATCGAAGGGTCGCTTCCTCTATGTAGACACTCTATGATAAGGGGCTTTCCCAGTGTTAGAGTTGAGAAGTAGCTAGCATAATAACAGACATCAACATCCTATTGAACTATTGAGTGAGATGTAGAGAAAGGCGCGAGAGGTAATCGAGATATGTCACTTAAGCTATTGTTGCGCTAAAAACAGCTGCTCATTGAGCGCTCAGTACCGCCAAGAGAAATAGTAGTAGCGAGCAACAGCAATGTGTCTTGCAACCAACAACCCTCCGCACTGCACCGCAAAAAGCCGCTGCCACTGCCTCCACCTCTGATCGCAAGATGCAATCGAGCAAGCACTCATCAAGAATAATATTTTTTGCAAAAATTGCCCAAAAAAGCCTTGCCAAATGCTGATGATTCGTGTAAACTTAAGTCCAGTGAGCGCATGTTCGGCAACGAACCTCTGGCAAGAGGGTAATGATGGAGTGGGTACAATAATCATTGCCAAAACTACAACGAAAAGCTACTTTACACAGGGTAGCCCAAGTGGTAGAATAGACAAAGTTGCGAGTTTGAGCACAGGCAGACAGACATCATACCAACGGTGTTCGCAGGTGTGTGCTTACAACGAGACACATGCAGTTTAACAATTTAGTGATGTAAGAAAATAACGATTGACGGCACTATCAGTTGGTCTATACCAATTGCTAGTTAAGTCAATGCATAAAAAGGTACTCAAGGGCACACAATGGATGCCTAGACGTATATTACCGATGAAGGACGTGGAAGACTGCGATAAGCTTCGGGTAGCTGTCAACAAGCTGTGATCCGGAGATTTCCGAATGGGGAAACCTAGCATGAGTCATGTCATGTTGCCACGTGCTGAATACATAGGCACGCGAGCGGGAACCATCTGAACTGAAACATCTTAGTAGGATGAGGAAAAGAGAGTAAATAACTATTGCGAAAGTAGTGGCGAGCGAAATCGCAACAGCCCAAACCTTTTAAGTTTTTGCCTATTTATTTAGGCAAATAAGTTGATAGACGAATACTTAAAAGGGGTTGTGAAATATCATATGACCAAGCCAGAGCACTTGATTCTTCTGAATCGAGCTATCTGGTTTGCGACTACTGGCTATCACCGGTAGGTAAGGTAAAAAATCGGCGTGGTTAGCAGAACAAGTTTGAATACTTGGTCAAAGAGCGTGAAAGCCGCGTATGCGAAAACAACGCTGACCTTATGTATGGTGTTTCGAGTAGGTCGGGGCACGAGAAACCCTGATTGAATCCGGCTGGACCACCAGCCAAGGCTAAATATAATATACGATCGATAGCGAACTAGTACAGTGATGGAAAGGTGAAAAGAACCCCGGGAGGGGAGTGAAATAGATCCTGAAATTGTGTGCCTACAAGGAGTCGGAGCCGGCTTGTCCGGTGACGGCGTGCTTTTTGTAGAACGATCCAGCGAGTTAATTTCGTGCGCAAGGTTAAGCCAATTGGCGGAGCCACAGTGAAAGCGAGCCTGAATAGGGCGAATGAGTGCACGGGATTAGACCCGAAACCGGGTGACCTAACCATGAGCAGGCTGAAGCGACGGTAACACGTCGTGGAGGGCCGAACCAGGGTACGCTGCAAAGTGCTTGGATGACTTGTGGTTAGCGGTGAAATGCCAATCGAACTCGGAGATAGCTGGTTCTCCTCGAAACAGTTTTAGGACTGGCGTCATGTGGTAGCAGTCGGGGGTAGAGCTCTGTAAAGGACTGGGGCTGGCAACGGTACCCACCCTTAACAAACTACGAATACCGACTGTGGAATCATGGCAGTTAGAACGGCGGAGCTAAGTTCGTCGCTCAAAAGGGAAACAGCCCAGACCATCGTCTAAGGTCCCTAAATTTACGTTAAGTGGGAAACAAGGTGAGATTTCTTAAACAGCTAGGATGTTGGCTTAGAAGCAGCCATTCATTTAAAGAGTGCGTAACAGCTCACTAGTCAAGAGATCTTGCGTGGAAAATGTAACGGGGCTAAACGTAATACCGAAGACATGGATTGTATGCTTTGCATACAGTGGTAGAGGAGCGTTCCTATCAGCAGTGAAGCAGTATTGTAAAGTATTGTGGAGCGGTAGGAAGTGAGAATGCTGGAATGAGTAACCATAAGAGAGGTGAGAATCCTCTCGGCCGTAAGAGCAAGGTTTCCTGAGCCATGGTAATCATCTCAGGGTTAGTCGGGCCTAAGCCGAGGCGCAGAGCGTAGGCGATGGACATCAGGTTAATATTCCTGAACCGGTATATATTTGTATGCTATTCACGGCGAGATATCCGGAGCGGATTCATGGTTTATCCGTCCAACCTCGCGGGAACGCGAAGGGAGTGAAAGTTACCCTTTTGGGTGACGATTCTGGAGAAGGCGCTGGCAAGAAAAGTAGACATACGCGTGGTATATGCCGCCCGTACCGCAAACCAACACAGGTGCTCGAGTCGAGTAGACTCAGGCTTACGAGAGAACCTTCGCTAAGGAACTCGGCAATACAGCGACCGTAACTTCGGAATAAGGTCTGCCCCCACTTCGGTGGATATGTTGTCAGTTTCATAGCTCTATAAGGTGTGGTTAAAGAGTATCTTTAATACATCAATTCTTCTTGAGATAGAACCAAGCTTTGGAACTGAAGCTCAACACATCTAGCGATGTGGGGGCCGCAGCAAAAGAGCCCACGGAACTGTTTATCAAAAACACAGCTCTCTGCCAACACGAAAGTGGATGTATAGGGGGTGACTCCTGCCCGGTGCTGGAAGGTTAAGGGGAGTGCTTTACGGTGCGAACTGAAGCCCCAGTGAACGGCGGCGGTAACTATAACCGTCCTAAGGTAGCGAAATTCCTTGTCAGGT